>PLSD01000112.1 GCA_003164135.1 Acetobacteraceae bacterium | reverse complement strand
AGCATCGCCGCCAGAATCGCGATGATGGCAATGACCACCAGCAATTCAATAAGCGTGAAGGCGTCTCGCCGTTGGGAGACCCGTGATTTTCTATTTGCGTCCGATTGCATAAATTGTTTGTGGCAACCGTCTGGCAGCCCGCCGATAAATCTCTTTATTCTGTCGGAGACGACGTGAGGAGACTCTGATATGTTCGGTTCTAACGGATAAGTCAGAGTCTCGTCACCTCGTCTCCTACTTATTAACCAGGCTACTCAGGCTTCCCCGTCCGGGACCAGGGTCCCATGTCCTTGAATAGACGGCGCGCGCCCGGATTTTCTTCACTAAAAATTTGGACGAACTGAATTTGCGCGTGAGCAAGACAAGGGAGGTATAGAAGCCACTCGGCGTGCACTGGAGCGCGGAGCATTGCTCCGCGAGATCATGAGAGGTTCACACCAATTGCAATTCTAGAGTGCTTGGCAATCTATTTCGCGCGGAGCGATGCTCCGCGCTCCGTAGTGGGCGTATAATCACGGCGTCGAGGCCAATGCCTTTTGAAATTCTTCCAGGTGCGCGGCGAATTGTTGCGGGTCAAAATCCGGCAGGGATTGCGCGTCCTTAAATAATTGGTTGAGCGGAGCGTCGAGCCGCTTGGCGATGGCATCATCGCACAAACCGGCGACGAGGCGGTCGAGCGCGAGGACGAGGCGCTCGGCACGGCGGGCTTGCGCGGCGCGGGAGAGCGAAGTATCACGGAAATCCGACGCAGTTCCGGCCAGCACATCGAGGCAGTTGCGAGTCGCTTCGGCTGACCAAGGCACACCAGCGACTGCACGGGCAAATTCGTCGCTGCCTTCTTGGATCCGTTCCGCGCTGCCGGCACGTTCAAACGAGACAGTTACAGCCGCGCTTCTTTCAAATGCAATGTAACCAAACAGCGTAATATTCTTCTTGCAAGCGGCTTTAACCAACCAGAGCAGCGCCTCCGCGCGATTTATCGCATTCTCCGTAGGTGATTTTTCCTGCGTCAACTGCCAGGCTGATTCACGGAGCGCCACGGCCTGACCCACAAGCCAGGACTTCGGCCCGGACCAATCTGGTTTTTCGCGCCAATGTTTGGGTTCGGTGACGGATTGGCCGTCGAGTTCAAAAATCAGTTCGGGATGGCCGGCTTGAAGCAAATCGGCGCTGACATTTTGATGACAGGCGACGCAAGTGTTGGCGCGGACGTAAAGATTCTCCAAATCCCGCATTCCGGCATGGACGCGATCCGCGTGGGTCAGGTCATCGCGGGTATGGGTGAGCAGCCATTTTTCACCGGGGGCGTGGCAGTTCTCGCAGCCAACCCCGGAGGCGGGATCGAGCGCTTTCACAAGCGCGGTGTTGGTGGCGATGGCTTGGAACGGCGCGTGGCAAACGGTGCAGCGGGCGCTCGCGGAGGGGTCGCTGATTTTCAGCACGCTCGCAATGACGGCGGAACGGGCCAGTGTCAGCGTCGCAGCCGAGCGGGTGTGATAATCCAGCTTGTTGAAGCTGATGACCGTGCCGCGCTTTTCGCCGGCGCCGCCATGGCAGCCGGAGGAACTGCAGGAGGACTGGCCTGAAAAAGGACCCGACAGAAGCTGGGCGTCACTGGCGTTGGTCTGCGCGCAAACGGGCAGAGACATCGTGCAGAGTATCGCGAGCAGCATCGCGTACCGAAAAATCGGGAATAATTCGCGACCCGGAGACCGGCCAGGCCATCGGCATAAACTAAATCGTTTACTCCGCACGACGAGTTTGTTAAACAAGCTGCGTCCAGAATGCAATCACTATTCCACAGGTTACAAGCAGCTTTGGAAAGTAATCCGATTTTGTTCGTCGGGTACGTATTGTTGGGTATCCTATTAATTCAGGGAGTGCTGCTGCTTTATCTCACGCTGCGCAGGATTTATTTTCAACACGAACAACAACGGCTTTCACGTCAACGGTTGCAACTGCTCGTCAAGGCGGCGGCGATCCAATGCCGCGAAGTGGAGCAAAATAAACTGGTCTGGAACGGATTCCGCAAATTCCAGGTCGCGAAAAAAGTTGTCGAATGCCATGGCGTTTCCTCTTTTTATTTGAAGCCGCATGACGGCAAGCCGCTGCCGCTCTTCAAGCCCGGCCAATACGTCACCTTCCAGCTCAACATCCCCGGCTCGGGCAAACCCTGTGTCCGCTGCTATTCGCTTTCCGACAGTCCGCATCGCGGTGATTATTATCGCGTCACCATCAAGAAGGAACCCGCGCCGCCCGACCGTCCAGAGCTGAAACCCGGACTGGCCTCGAGTTATTTCAATGACGTGATCAAGGAAGGCGATATTCTGGACGTGAAAGCGCCGGCGGGAAATTTCTTCCTCGATCTGGGCAAGGAAACGCCGGTGGTGCTCGTGGGCGGCGGCGTGGGCGTGACGCCGATGTTGAGCATGGCCCACGCGATTGCGGCCAGCGGCTCGCGGCGCGAAGCCTGGTTCTTTTTTGGCGCGCGCAACGTCAACGAGCACATTCACAAGGACGAAATGCTGCGCCTGGCGGCCGAGCATGATAATATCCATGTGCATGTCTGCTACAGCCGGCCGGACTCCAAGGACAAGAAGGGCGTGGATTATCATCACGAGGGACGCGTCACGGTGGATTTGTTCAAGGAATTGCTGCCGTCCAACAATTATGAATTTTTCCTCTGCGGCAACGGCGCGTTCATGACCTCCATTTCCGAGGGCCTTACTGCGTGGGGGGTGCCGGACAAAAATGTTTATTTTGAAGCCTTCGGCCCGGCCACCGTGAAGAAGAAAACGGAAGGCCATCCCACCGAGCACATCGCCAAAACCAAGGGCTTTGAAGTCACCTTCAGCAAGTCCGGCAAGAAACGGCAATGGGTTGCGAGCAACGGTTCGATTCTGGATTTCGCCCTGGCGGAAGGGGTGCGGATTGATTCGGGTTGCCGCGCGGGAAGCTGCGGCAGTTGCCTGGTGGCCATCAAATCCGGGGACGTGGAATATGTCAGCGAACCGGGCGAGAAACCCGAATCCGGCTCGTGCCTCACCTGCATTTGCCGCCCCAAAGGGGACATTGTGCTGGACGCCTGAGCGCTATGGCTGTCGCAACCTCAAGTGTTTTGGACCGTCCCCAACGCTGGGACGCCGCTTTTGATTCCGAGATGACGCCGGAGGCGGCGGCGCGCATTTTGACGCTGGCCCCGTTCCGGGACATGAAGCCGGAGAACTTTCCCAAACGCCTTTCGCTCGCGGATATTTTGCAACACGATGTCCGCATCCGGCGTTTTCGCCAGAACGAGATTGTCGTGCGCGAAGGCGATTACGGCACCTCCGCGTTCATGATCATGTCCGGCAATGTGCGCGTGGTGCTGGGCAGCCTGCCCGCTTCCGTGCTCGGACGGCGCGAGCCGACGCGCAAGGGCATTTTCAAAGTCCTCGCCCAAATCTGGGCGGGCCGCAAGGAACCGGAAAGTTTCTCGCCCTCGCAACTCAAGCAGGATTCGCGCGTGACGGCCCGGAAGGACAGCGACGACCAGGTGCGGGTGTTTTTGCAGGATGTGCCGCGCCTGCTGGATGAAAACAAAACCGCCATGCTGGAGCCGGGGGAATTCTTCGGGGAAATCGCCGCGCTCAGCCGCATGCCGCGCACGGCGACGGTTTTCGCGCAGGGCGACAACACCGAGCTGCTGGAAATCCGCTGGCAGGGCTTGCGGGACATGATGAAGTATGACAACCAACTTCACGATCACATTGACCAGATTTATCGCGCGCGCGCGCTGGCCTCGGCTTTGCGGGAAATTCCCATTTTTGGCCATCTCTCGGATGAGAACCTGAAAAAGGTGATGGCGCAGACCGAGTTTGCCACTTACGGGGATTACGATTGGTCCGGCGAATACAAGCGGCTCGCGCAATCAGGCGGCGCGGCGCAGAAGCCGGAATCAGCCATCGCGCAGGAAGGCGATTATCCCAACGGCGTGATCATGGTCCGCGCGGGCTTCGCCCGTTTGAGTCAGAAGTTTGGTAACGGCAACCGCACGCTGAACTATCTCGGCGCGGGGCAGATTTACGGGTTGCCGGAAATCGCGCACAACTGGCGCAACGCCGGCTCGCCGGTGGCTTTGCAACATTCCCTGCGCGTCATCGGCTACACGCACGTCCTCGTCGTGCCCACGTCGGTCATGGAAAATATCGTCCTGCCCGCGGCGCCCAAGAACTTATTGCCGCCACCCATCGTCGAGAATGCGGACGGGGTGGAAATCGTGACCGAAGAGGACGCCGCGGCCAAGATCGGCGCGGACACGCTGGAATTTCTGACGGAAAACCGTTTCTTCAACGGCACCGCGTCCATGGTGATTGATCTGGACCGCTGCACGCGTTGCGATGATTGCGTCCGCGCCTGCGCAACCGCCCATGATAATAATCCCCGCTTCCTGCGCCATGGACCGTCGAACGGCAGAATCATGGTCGCGAATGCCTGCATGCACTGCGTGGACCCGGTCTGCATGATCGGCTGCCNNGCAAGGCTTGTTACAACAACTGTCCCTATGACGCCATTCGCATGGTGGAAATCCGCGACCGGTCGGGCGAATTCATGGTGGACAAGGACATGAAGCCCATCCTCAAGGCCACCAAGTGCGATCTGTGCGTGGAACAAATGACCGGGCCGTCCTGCCAGCGCGCCTGCCCGCATGGCGCGCTGGTGCGAGTGAATCTCAATGAACTGGATGCCTTCGCCCGCTGGTTGAAAAGATGAANNCCAAACAACGCTGGCTGGGAATTTTTTTACTGCTGGTATTTTCAGCGGCAACGCTGGCGGCTTACTTCAAATACACGCCGCAATATCCGCGGCTGACCTATTTTTCCGGCGCGGCGCTGTTTTTTGTGATGGTGATTCTGACCTTGTACAATGGCCGCAAAAAACTCCCATTCCTGCCGCTGGGAACGAGCGAGAGTTGGTTGCAATTTCATATTTACGCCGGCTTTTTGACGGTGGTCTTGTTCCTGGCGCATGTCCATTTCCGGTTGGCGACCAGTTGGTTCGACACCATCCTGGCGTGGCTGTATGTGCTCGTCACCGGCAGCGGCATCGCGGGGTTGTTCGTGACGCGGACGATTCCCAAACGGCTGACGACGCGCGGCGGGGAGGTGCTGTTCGAGCGCATCCCGGCCATCCGGCGCGGCTTGCAGGACCAGGCCGAAACGCTCGCGTTGAAATCCGTGCCGGAAGTTCATTCCACGACCATCGCGGATTTTTACACACGCCATCTTCAGGATTTTTTTAACGGCCCGCGCAATTTATATTTGCATCTCTTCGAAATCCGCCGGCCGTTGAATATCATTCAAAATCGCATCGCGGATTTGAACCGTTACTTGAACGCGAGCGAGCGCGAGACGCTGGATAAAATATCGCTGCTTGTGCGCCAGAAGGACGGGCTGGATTATCATCAGTCCCTCCAACTGCTTTTGCGCGGCTGGTTGTTCATCCACATTCCGCTCACCTACAGCCTGATGATTTTCTCGGTGGTGCATATCATACTGGTGTATGCGTTTTCCGGAGGGGCGCGGTGAAGGACCAATTGCCGTCACCCGAGCCGGATCCGAGCCAGTACGTGCGGCCCACGCAGAACTGGATTTGCGGCAAGGCGGCGGAGGGCTTTACCTGCCGGATTGGGCCGGATGCGCACGGTCGCTGCCGCGCGACTTGCGAATGCGCGCCCGCGCTCGAAGTCAAGGAAGGCGAGACCAAGGGCCGTTATAAATGCACCCGTCCCGCCGAATACGGCGGCCCTTGCGAAAATGGCCCGCGGCCCGACGGCAGTTGCAGCCGCGCCATCATCCGCTGCCAGCCGGTGCGCAGTTTGCGTTCGCAGCGGCAGGTGTTCACTTACGTGGTCGTCGTGCTGACGGTGGGACTTTTGCTGCTGGCATTGGGTGGGCAGAATCGCTGGAAATTCATCAGCCCCGGCCAGATTTCCTCGCAACATTCCGGCTCCGGTTTTGCCAACGCCCTGCTGACGATGCACAGCGGGGCGACGGCGGGCGATCCCGGTTGCGCCGCGTGCCATGCCGCCGCGCGCGCGGAATCCGAAGGCTGGGTGAAGACCGCGCTGGCCGCCGATCCGGGGCCGCTGCAAATCCACACGCTCGCCTTGATGACCACGGCGCAGATGACCAGCATTGACCAGAATTGCGAACGCTGCCATCTCGGCCACACGTTTCACGAGCCGAACGTGGTTGAAGGCCATTCCTGCTCGGCCTGCCACCAGGAACACCTGGGCAGCGGGTTGATGAAAAAACCGGCGGACGCGAACTGCCTCACCTGCCACGCGGACGCGCATATCATGGAGGCGTCATTTGAAAAAGGCAGTTACCTGGAAGCGGCAGCGTTTGATTTCCGGCCGGACAACGGGCGGAATATCTTCCGCGCGCCGCGGCCCGAGCGCGGCTACACGAAAGTGATTCACTCGTTTGCGACGGACCATCCCGAGTTTCAATTGCTGGACGAAAAACTGAAAGACCCCGACACCCTGCGGTTCAATCATCAATTGCATCTCACTTCCACCACCGTGCCGCCATTGAACGGCAAAAGACTTGAATGCTCGGATTGCCACAAACCCGATGCTGCCGGGAAATATCACCAGAAAATTTCCTTCGAGCAGAGCTGCCAGCCGTGCCATTCGCTCCAGTTCGATGTCCACAATCCCGATTTGCGCGTTCCGCATGGAAGTCCCGAATTCGCACGGGATTTTCTGCGGAGCCTGCCGGCGCAATACACGGAAAAAGCACGGCGGGAAGGCATCACCGCCAGGGCGGATTTGGAGAAANNGGAGAAATTCGTGCGCGAACAGATGAAGCAGATCCGCGAGCAGGCGGGCAGCGGCGAAGCTTTGGAACGGCGGGTGTTTTTTGGGGATTCGAGCGAGGGGCGCGCGCGTTTTCCGGCCTGCACTTATTGCCATATCGTATCGGAGAGCATCACCGGCGCCGCGCCAGTGGTGGCGAAACCGGTAATCATGGACCGCTGGCTCGTTCGCGGAAATTTCGATCATTCGAAACATCTTCCGCCCACCATGGCCTGCTCGAAGTGTCACGATGTGCTGCAGAGCACGCAGACCCCGGATGTTTTGCTTCCCTCCAAAGTAACTTGCGTGGAATGCCACAGTCCAAAAGGCGGCGTGGCCAACGGCTGCTCCACCTGCCACGGTTATCATGCGCCGATCAAAAGAGCCCCGGCGCAAATGGCAATTCGCGATCCCGACCTGCATTTGGCCGGGCACGGCCTAAATTAGCCGGCGTTAATTGCAACTTGCAAGGTACGCGGAAGCTACCGTCATTTGACTTTCGATTCATCCCGCACGAGATTTCTGCGGCGCGCGCGCTGTCCGGCAAAGCCGAAAGACCCAGGCAAATGCGCCGCAGTCGTTCCAGACCCACAGAGTATCGAAAGTAATTTGCAATTTCTCGTCGGCGTCAATTGAGCAAACAACTTCTAAAATTTATGAATTCCATCTCGAAGCGCGCTGCATTTATTCATGGCTTGGCAATTGTTGTTTTGGCCATGCTCGGTTTGATTTGTCCGGTGCGCGGCGCGGTCAATGTGACGCAACACCACAACCATCTTTCGCGCGACGGGCTTTATATTGATCCGGCGTTCACCATCTCGAATGCCGCCAGCCTGACGCGGGATTTGTCCTTTAACGGCGCAATCATCGGCGACGTCTATGCCCAACCGCTTTATATAGAAGGCGGGCCCAGAGGCCGGGCGGTCATCATCGCCGTTACCGAATCAAATTACGTTTTCGCGCTCGACGCGACCACCGGCAATGTGGTTTGGCAAACGAATGTGGCTCCGCCTGTTGCGTCCGGGTCATTGCCGTGCGGCAATCTTTCTCCGTATGGCATTTCGGGCACGCCGGTGGTTGATTTGCCGTCGCGTTCGCTTTTCTTCAACGCCATCACACTGACTCCGGGCACCACCACCGTGAGCCATCTCCTTTATTCCCTGAACGTGGACACGGGCAGCCTCAACCCGGGTTGGCCGGTCAGCGTGAACAGCAACGCCGTGTCCGGGAACGCGGTTTTTTCCTCAACCGCGCAAGGCGAGCGCGGCGCGCTCGCAATCATCGGCACGAATCTTTACGTGCCCTATGGCGGACTTTACGGCGATTGCGGCACTTATTACGGATGGGTGATAAGTGTGCCGCTGAATAATCCCAGCCACATGATCGCGTGGGCCACGCAAGCGCATGGCGGCGGCGCGTGGTCGGTCGGCGGCATTGCCAGCGATGGGACGGACCCCTTTGTGGCCACGGGCAATACCTTTAACGCCTCGGTCTGGGGCGGCGGCGAGGCGATCATTCATCTCCTGCCCAATCTGGTGCTTCCCGGCACCAGTAATTATTGGAGCCCGACCAATTGGAGTGCGCTGGATGGCCGAGACCAGGACATTGGAGGTTCCGGTCCGTTGCTGGTTGACGTGCCAGGAGCCACTCCGTCAAAGCTCGTCGTCGCGCTCGGCAAGGATGGAAACGCTTATTTGCTCAATCGCACCAACCTTGGCGGCATCAGTCTTCCTCTCGCGCAAGCTTCGGTTGCCGGCAGCTCAATCATTCAAGCGGCCGCCACTTACCGGACCACGAACGGCACTTATGTTGTTTTCGCCAACGCCAATAATCTCTATTCCCTGCGCATCGGGGCCAGCAATCCGCCCACCATTTCCAATGCCTGGGCCTCCGCTGAGAATGGCCGAGGCTCGCCCTTCGTCACTTCCACAGACGGCACAAATAACGTGGTTGTTTGGGGTATCGGTTCCGAAAGCGACCAGCGGCTTCACGGTTTTAACGGCGACACCGGCGCGGTCATCTTTAACGGCGGCGGCGCAAACGAATTGATGACGGGCACCCGACGTTTCAATACCGGCATTGTGGCGCGCGGACGCATTTATCTCGCCAACGACAATAAAGTTTACGCGTTTGGTGTGCCCGGACAAACGGTGACCAACCTCGCGCTCGGCAAACTTTCCGTGCAGCCGGGCGGCGCGTTTCAATTTTCCTTCACCAATGTACCGGGCGCAAACTTCAACGTATTTGGCAACACGAATCTGACCGATCCATTTATCAACTGGACGTGGCTCGGCGGAGTCACGGAGGTTTCGCCGGGCCAGTTTCAATTCACGGATCCGCAGGGGGCCAGCAATGCGGCACGCTTTTACCAGGTGACTTCTCCTTGAGTGGGGGACGGTGATTTGGACGCTGCGGCCGGCCTGTAAAGCGTTTGGTGGTTCGGGAATGTGGCTGCAATTTCGCCCGCAAAACCATTAGTGGCTGCAATTTGGTTTACTTTGGCCCTCCCGCTAATTACTGTGGCCGGAAGATGAATTTACTCCTCCGGAACCGCCAACTCGCCGTGTTTTTGTGTTTAGCCTGCGTTCTCGCCCCACCGCAAATCAAGGTTTTTGCCCAGCTTTCAAGCGCCGATGATCAGAAGACTGAATCGCCGGACCTTCCGCCAGCCGTTCACAAAGGGAACGGCAGCGTCGAGGAGAAGTCGGTGGTCAAGGTGTTTTCCACCGTTCGGTATCCCGACCTTTACAAACCGTGGCTGAAGCAGGCGCCCACGGAACTGAGCGGAAGCGGAGTGGTAATCGAAGGCCGGCGGATTCTCTCCAACGCCCATCTGGTTCTTTATGCCAGCCAGGTGCAGATTCAAGGGGATCAGGCGGGCGACAAGTTGACGGCAACGGTCGAGGCGATGGCGCCGGGGATTGATCTGGCGGTGCTGAAGCTGGATGACGGAACATTTTTTGACTCCCATCCTCCGTTGCCACGCGCCAAGGTGATGCCGGATGTCCAGGACCCGGTGCTCGTGTATGGTTTCCCAACCGGCGGCTCGAGCATCTCCGTGACCAAGGGAATTGTTTCCCGAATCGAATTTGCGCCTTATAGCTATTCAGTCGGCGGATTGAGAATCCAGATTGACGCGGCCGTCAACCACGGCAATGGCGGAGGCCCGGCGGTCGCGGGAGGCAAAATGATCGGCCTGGCGTTCAGTTTCCTCGGCGGGACGCAGAACATCGGCTATATCATCCCCTGCGAAGAAATTGAACTGTTCCTCCAGAGCATTGCCGACGGCCATTACCACGGCAAACCCGTCCTGCTCGATCAGTGCCAGACCCTGGAAAATGCCGCGCTGCGCTCCTTTCTAAATGTGGATCCGGCAACCCGCGGGATTGTGGTACACCGGCCTTATAGTGACGAACCGGAGTACCCGCTGAAACAATGGGACGTGATCACCGCCATCGGCGATTCACCGGTGGACGACCAGGGGTTGGTGAAAGGCGAGGGGAACCTGCGCGTCTTCTTCAAATATATGGTTCAAAAAGTCGCCCGAAACGGGAAGGTGCCGCTGACGGTATGGCGCAAAGGCAAGGAAATCCACGTCGAAGTCCCGGTGCGCTCTGACCGTCACATGCTGATACCCGCGCTGGAAAGCGCTTATCCGGACTTTTTCATTTGCGGCCCCCTGGTGTTCTCCAGCGCCACGGCTGACTATCTGGTCGGCTTCGCCAAGGGAACTTACGGCGGGACAATGATGGCCACCCTCGTGGAATCGGGGACCCCGATGCTGAATCGTTACGGAGAAGAGCCCGCCTTCGAAGGCGAACGTTTGGTGCTCGTTTCCTCCCCTTTCTTTCCGAATAAACTAACCAAGGGATATAGCAATCCCTCTTCGAGTGTGGTGAAGACAGTCAATTCGATCCACGTCAAGAATCTCCGCCACCTGGTGGAAATCCTGCGCGATTCCAAGGAGAAATATATCACGATCGAGTTCGGAAATCGCGGCGGCGAGACCCTGGTTTTTCCCCGCACCGAGCTAATGGCGGCCACGGACGATATCCTCGCTGATAATGGGATCCGACTTCAAGGTTCGCCCGATATTCTGTCCGTCTGGAACGCAAAACCAACCGACAAGGACGCTCAAAACGGAAAAAGCGGTCATTGAAGCCGGCCCGCCCCGCACGAATGATTTTTTACAACGCCGGGTTGCGTGGGAATTTGGCGTAGGGCAGCCGGGCGTTACTGTAGAAATACTGGTCGGTGCGGATTGGCACCGGGGCGGGAAAATTCGCCGTGCCTGACGCCGCCACTAAATCGTCCTGGTCAACGCCGTCACCGCTGACACCAATCGCGCCAATCACCACGCCGTTGCGGTAAAGCGGAAATCCGCCGGGAAAAATCGTGATACCGTTCGGCAGGTTCGGATCAATCGCGGGAACATTCGTCACGACCACGCCATCCAGTGGATTCAGGGCTCCCTGGGGAAACATGGAGAACCGTTCCTGCATGCCCCAAAAAATTCCCGGTTCCGTGCCATTGATGCCCGGCGGATAAAATTCCTGCGCCAAAAATCCGACCGCGCGGACGGAAAACGCATATTCCGAACTGGAGAAAAAAACCGCCGTGCGCGCCTTTTGCACGGCGACATCCCAACTGAACATCGTCGCGCCGGGCGTGCGGATGGTGCCGAGCACCAGGGGCGCAATGCCGTTGGTGTTCGGATTATTCACGACGGTGATGAAGACCTCCATTTGCTGGCCGCGCGGCAGGCGGATGCCCGCGCGGGTGGTTCGCGCCCGATCCGCCGCCAGCGCGAGAATGCTCTGGACTTCATTCGAACTGAGACGCGCCTGTCCGTTGATGAGGTCGGCGCCGGGATCACTGATGATCGGCTGGCGAACCTGATTGGTCAGGCCACCCAGGAAAATGGTCGGATACGGAAACAATGGCGGCGAAGCCGTCAGCGGGTAACCCGGGACATTCGCGCCAATCGTGCCAAACGGTGAAACCGCGCCCAGACTGGTCGTGCTGTTGACATACGGCACGCGAAATCCGTTGATGGTCACGTTGGAACCAAAAATCACCGGGTTCGGCCGGTAGCCGGTTTGTCCCGCCAAAGCCACATCTTCGTCCAGAGTCGCCACCTGTTGGACCTGAACCGCGGTTGCGTCGTCAATATGCGCCACGCCCACTCCGCCAACCAGATAGCCGTTAATATACAACGGCACACCGCCAGGAGTCCCAGCCAGACCGCCGGTGACGGGTTGCGGCACGGCGGTTTTGATGTAAGCGGTTGAACCCGGGTTGCTGACGTTCGTGACGATGGTATTGGCCGCGCCCGGCAGCTTGAGCCGGTTGATGTCCGAGAACTGCAAGTTGGAGAAATTAACCCCCACCAAGGGACCCGGCCCGGAGTTTTGGACGCCTGGCGGAAAATTTTGCTGAACAATGAAACCGGCGGTGCGGGAGGTAAAAGCATTCTGATCACTGCTCAAAAATGAGGCAGTCCCGGCCTTGGCGATGGCGTTGGCCAGGATGGCCGGGGCGGGCGCAGCGCCATTGACGCTCCAGACACCCAGCACGAAGCCTTCGCGATCCACGACGGCAACCACGCTATTAGGGGAGATTTGGGCCGCGCGGGTTACCGATTGGGCGATAACGGTTTGCACATCAGAAAGCTGCAACTGAACTGGCTGGCCGAAAGCCCCATAAGCGGCCAGACCAAGGCCCAAAGTGAATGCCAGCAAGCGTGTTTTCACCGCGAAAAGTGTGTTGCGGAATGCGGGTGGCGGCAAGTTCAAAATCGGGTATATTATTTGCTACTGAAACGATGGCGAAAATGAGACGTTGACAGGCCTTCGGGCTTTTGCTTAGTTATCCGCTCCCTTAGTGGGGAAGAGAAATTATGTACGCTGTATTAGAAACTGGAAGCAAGCAATATCGTGTCACCGCGGGTGACACGCTGGAAATTGAGCGCCTGGATGTGGAAGCCGGGAAGCCATTCACTTTCGACCGAGTCCTGTTGGTAAGCAACGATGGCAAGCTGACGGTGGGTTCGCCCACGGTCAACGCGGCCAGCGTTGTCGCCGATGTGATCGCGCACAAACGCGGCGAGAAGAAAATCGCGTTTAAGATGAAGCGCCGCAAGGGGTATCATCGCACGGTCGGGCACCGGCAGGAACTGACAGTCGTAAAAATCACAGAGATCAAGGCATAAGTTATGGCACACAAAAAAGGTCAGGGCAGCGTCCGCAACGGACGCGATAGCGCGAGCAAGCGGCTGGGCGTAAAGCGTTACGGCGGTGAATTTGTCACGGCGGGCAGCATCCTGGTGCGTCAGCGCGGCACGCGGTTTTCCGCCGGCCACAATGTCGGCACCGGTCGCGATTGGACTTTGTTCGCCCTCGTGGATGGCAAAGTGCAATTCGACAAGGGCAGCAAGCGCGTCAACGTGCTGGCCGAGACTCCCCCGGCGAACAATTAAAAGTCGTTCCAGTAGAATTTGAAGGCGAGGTCATTGACCTCGCCTTTTTTGTTGGTCGGAAGTAGATCAAGAAAGGGGTTGCGAAATGAAAAGGATGTTTTACTTGACGGTAATGGCTGGTCTGTTGGGCGCGGCAGGATGCGCCACGGATTCAAAACACGAAACCGAAAACGGCCAGACCGAAACCGCGCCATGGCAGTACCGGACGTTTGCAATCACGGCGGGGAGCGACTTCGAACTTCGCAGCAAAATCCTGGCCTTGAACCAGCAGGGTTGGAGTTTTGTTTCCGTATCCAACGCGTCACGGCGAGCGGTGGGAGGAGTCATGATGGTGTTGATGAGAAGGGCGAATCAGTGAGCGCGCTTCAAGTTTCAACAGTGCGTTGATTGATTTTTTCCAACAGTTTTAAGGACCGGCCTTACCCCGGCCCGCTTAACCGCTGTTGGGATTTTGTAATGTGTTATATCAATTTCGCCTTCCAGAGACGGCCGGTTGGCGTGGTTCATACTGCCGCAGAAGGCTTGCGACGCACCCCCAAGATTAGAACCCGGATTTAATCCGCCAGTACTACGCGGAAAAATCGCGATGAACCTGTTATGGGGATGTTGGTATTGCTAATGGTTGCGGTTGCGGAAATAGGCAACCCAAGATTTGTCCACAAAATTGCGTCCAGTGAATCTTTGAACTGGATCTGGTAAGCCACGTTGGTCTGTGACTCCCATCCAATCCACATCGTTCCCGGCTGGATGACCCGTGGCGCGGCCAACGGTATGGCTACGGGCCTGGCTCCGGCGACGATGGCGGTGTCGGGCCGGGTTTCAAACGCCCAATCGAGAATAGTAGGCGGTCCATCCAAGGTGCCGATGCCGTTGGTCACGATCAAGGGCGCAGGCAATTGCGCGTGTACCCAGCCGTAGTGCAATCCGTCCGCCGCATAAAAACGCAGTCCCAGAAACGCTCCGCCCGGCGGTGTTGCCGGGCCGCTCCATCCGGTTGTCGGCGGGTTGGTCACCATGCCTGCGGAAGTGAAAAACACCTGTTCGCCATTAAAGCCGAATGTGTCCAAAGTTGCTCCCTGAATGTTGGTCCAAACATTATTCGAGGATGGATTGGCGTCAATCAAGGCGCCGGGGGCGACCACCGCCACATGCCATCCAGCGCACAAGATGCTGTTGCCATTCAATGATGCAATGGTGTAGGACCCGACGCCGCTATTAGGATCGCCCGTGGTTAAGAAAGGGCCGCTGGAAAAAGTGAAGTCCGTTACGCCGTTCTGGTCAAGGTCGAAGGGAGATCCTGCTTCATAGTCGCTGGCGAAGCCAAAGGACGGCCCATTAAAATACGAAATGGTGCTTTGCGCCCGGCCCGAAATGGCCGGGACCAGCAAAAGATGACCAATGATCGCGGCAAGCAGCCGGTGGTTGAATAGCCGGGAGACAAGGAGTTCACATTCGCGATTTGTTTCCGTGGAGGGGACGAGTGAGGGGCGATTGGATTTATGAGTCAACTTGTTATTCATGGTGTTTATGAGTTGGATTTGTGGTGGTTCTCCAGTTCTTTACGTTGCGAAAGATCTTACTATTGTGGCGGGTTCGTGTTCGAGATCGAGTTTGTATTGTAATACTGGAACAAATTCGAAGAGCCATAAGCAGTCGCGGAGGCCACCGTCAAACCCCAAGTTCCGTTATCCATTCCATCGAAGATTACCGGGTATTGATCGGACAAATAACCGGTGGGGACCGCGTTAATCAAATTGTCGCCCGAGGTAGTGTTTATCGGGATGGCTACTACGGTCGGGTTATCACCCAAAACGGCCGAACCAATCACCTGCTGGTTCTGGCCCGGCGCGCCGGTGGTAAAAGTCAATTGGCTGCCCTTGGCGGCGATGGTTGAATCAATGGCCATGATCAGGCTGTTGCCGGAAATGAAAGCGGGAATGGTGCCGGCAGGGGCACGGGCAGGATCAGGAGCCGGAGCAGGAGTTGGCACCGGTGCGGCGGAGACTTCGGCCGACTGGGTTTCCGGCGGGCTGAAAGACTTGGGCGGGTTGGCGGCATTGTTTGTGCCCGGACGAAAATCCGCGAAATCAACGCCCGCGTACGAGGTCATGGCTGAAAGCGCGCTCCCGACCATTTCGTTTTTTTGGCTTCCCGTCGCAGACGGCAACCAGCCGAGTTCGCGCGCCATGGCCACCGAGATGGCATATTGCAAATCGGGTGACAACGGCGCGGGCGCGGCGGATTGGCCGCCGTTGGCTGGCGGTGTCAATTGAATGAATTTCAACCGGCTGGTTTCGCTTAACCATGACTGTTGCAGGGTGAGTAATCGCGCCTGGAGGTTCACACGGTTTTGCAAATTTGAAATCTGCGTTCGCAACTCGCCGGCGTCATGCTCGCTGGCCCGCAGCAATTCGCGCATGATCTCCGTTTTGTCGGAATTTGGCGAGCGGAGTTCTCCGTTTCTTGCCGGCGGGAAATTGACGTGGGCTGCGGTTGATTGGGGGGCAGGGGCCGGAGCCATTGCCGTCAGGACCGAGTCCGTCCGCGACCGGTTCGCCCAGATTGCATAAAACAAACAACCCGCCAGACAAGCCGCCGCCGCCCAACCATTGCGCCACCAGGCGCTCCGAAAAACGGGACGTAATAACACCGGCTTTGCCTCTTGCCCCACGGCTTTCTCGATGGCAGTCCAGATTCTCTGCGGTGGCCGTTTAACCGGGGAAGCGAAAGCCATCGCGACGGCGCCGTCCTCCAGTTCGCGCACCAGCCCCCGCAATTCCGCGGACTCCGCCAATCGCGTTTTGAATTCACGGCATTGAGCGGCGTTCATCCCGCCCAGCACGTAGAGCGCCGCTTCATCTTCCGGCTGGTAGGGTTCAGGCATGGTAGTCCTTCATCGCTTTGCGCATCGCCAGCAATCCGCGGCGGACGCGGGCTTTGATCGTTCCGAGCGGTTCATTCGTGGCGCGGGCGATTTCCTCGTGAGTCCAGCCGCGCAAAAACGCCAGTTGCAAGGCGCGCGACTGGGCCTCCGGCAATTCATTCAAGGCGGTTTTGCAAACCGTCGCCAGTTCTTCGCGATCAACTTGCGGTCGGCGATCAAGTTCCACCTCCAACGAAACCATTTCCTGTTCATAAACGGCGTGATTCGCCTGGCGGCGTGAGCGTGAACGGAACTGGTCCAAAGCGCGTCCGCGACCAATCATGACCATCCACGCCAATGGCGATGAACGCACCGGGTCGTATTCATGCGCCCGCCGCCAGATCAGGACGAACGTATCCTGCAAAATTTCCTGGGCTTCCATGTCATTGCCTAAAATGCGCGCCAACAGCGAATAAAGCAGGGTTTTCCGGCGTTGATACAATGCCGCGAGCGCCTGCTGGTCCCCGCCGGCAATACTTGTCAGGAGTCGCGCGTCTTCCCGGGCTTCCGTCGCCTGCGTATCGTCAGGTTTATAGTTCCCGGGGAACCGCAACATATGGTTTTCGGCGGATCTCACATTTAATCCCATGCTTCGTCGGCAGTATATCCGCCATCCGCGGCATTTTGGATGCAAATTTTTTTCCGATGCCGCCAGGGTGCGGCTGGCTTTCTCGGCGCTTATCCGAAAATCCAAAAGCGTGCGATCGCTTTCCGCTCTCACCCGGGGGGAGAAGGCCAGGATGAAAGAGCTCTTAAAAGCTAGCCTTTCCATCTCGTATCATTTCACAAACGACGACGCTTAATGAACAAATCCGGCTTGGCACTCGCGGGAGGGTTTGTTTAGCTGTGCGCGCTTGATGAGAAACTTATGCGCCTCGCTGGCTTTGCTGCTGTTCTGCCTTTTGCTCGGCATGCGGCAGGCAACGGCGCAACCCGCGCCGCAACCGGGAGAGCTGGACGTTCGAGGCAACACCGACGGGGAATATGACGCGACGAACGAAGTGGTGACGTTCACGAATGGAGTGACGGTCACTTACACGGATGCCTCCGGCATCACTGTGCTCACGGCGAAAAAAGCTTCGGTTGACCAAATTAACGGCGACGTTTATGCCGAAGGCTCGGTGCGGATTCAGAAGGACAAGGCCACCTGGATCAGCGACAAGGTTCATTACAATTTCAAAACCGAGGCGATGGATGGCGACTCTTTCCGCATGGGGCAGGCCCCGTTCTACGTCGCCGGAAAACACTTGCAGGGCACGGGCCTTGGGACAAACGGTGTTTACCACGGCACGAACGGAGTTATCACCACAGATGATTATTACCATCCCCTCCAGAAAGTCCGCGCCATGAGTTTCACCATCGTGCCCGGCCGGTATGTGGAAGCGCACGACGCCATGCTTTGCGCGGGGGATGTGCCGGTGTTTTATCTGCCGTATTACCGGCACGACCTGAACCAGGACCAGAATCAATTCACCTTCCTGCCCGGTTATCGCAGCGCCTTCGGGCCGTACCTGCTCTCAAGTTACAACTGGCTGCTGAATGACCAGCTTCGCGGCGCGGTTCACGCGGACTATCGCGAAAAACGCGGGCCGGGCGCGGGGCCGGATTTTAATTACAACTTCGGCGAGTTTGGCGAGGGCATGCTCCGTTATTATTACGCGCACGACAGCGAACCGGGAACGGATCCGATCAACCTGCCCCTCCCCGAAAACCGGCAGCGGGTTTATTTTTCTTACGATGCCCATCCGGCCACCAACCTGACCATCCAGTCGCAAGTGGCTTACCAATCGGATCCTTACATCACGCGTGATTTTTTTGAGTCGGAATACAACCGCGACATCCAGCCGAGCACCTTTCTGGACGTCAACCAATTCTGGCGCAACTGGAGCGTGGACGCGCTCGCCCAGCCCCGCGTCAATCCCTTTTGGGAAACCGTCGAGCGCCTGCCCGATGTGAGGCTGAGCGGTTTCCGCCAGGAAATCGGCTCCACGCCGGTCTATTACGAAAGCCAGAGTTCGCTTGGTTATTTCCGGCGGCAATTCGCGGACACCAACTTGAACAACGGCGGCGATTACGCGGCCTCGCGGGCCGATACCTACCATCAACTCACCATGCCGGAAAACTTTTTCGGCTGGCTGAACTTCACCCCGCGCGTGGGCGGACGCTACACTTATTACGAGACGGCTTCCGGCCCGGGCGCGACTACCACGAACCAATCCCGCGAAGTTTTCAACACGGGCGCCGAAGTCTCGTTCACCACCTGGCGTTTGTGGAAGGGCGCCGAAAGCGATTTTTGGGACGTGGACGGCATCCGCCATATTTTTCAACCCTCCATCAATTATGTCTATGTGCCGCGGCCCAATGTGCTGCCGTCCCAGTTGCCGCAATTTGATTATCAACTGACGAACAATCTGCGCATGCTGCCGATTGATTTTCCCGACTACAACTCCATTGATTCCATCAACAGCGAAAACGCGCTCCGTTACGGCCTCAACAACCGGCTCCAAACCAAGCGCAATGGCGAACTCGACGATCTGGTCAACTGGGGCGTTTACATGGACTGGAACCTGCGCCCGCGCACCGATCAATCCACCTTCTCCGACATTTATTCCGACTTCAGCCTCAAGCCGCGCAGTTGGCTGACGTTCAATTCCGCGACGCGTTACAGCATCGAAAACGAACAATTCAACCTGGCGCAACATACCATCTCTTTCCAGCCAGGCAGCACCTGGAGTTGGACCGTCGGCCATCTCTACGTCCGCACCGGCCCGATCCTCGGGCCGGGCGACAATCTTTACACCAGCCTCTTTTTCTATCGCCTGAACGAGAATTGGGGCACGCGCCTGGCGCATTATTTCGACGCCAGCACCGGCACGCTGCAGGAACAGGATTACACCATCTACCGCGACCTGCGCAGTTGGACGGCGGCGCTGACCTTCCGCGAGTTGAACAATTTATCCAAAGGCAAGGATTACGCCGTCGCCTTCACATTCTCCTTCAAATCCTTCCCCCGCTTCCCGCTGGGCCAGGACACCGTCCGCTCCGCCTCGCTGGTGGGGTATTGAGAATTTTCGGAAAACCGAGATGCGCCCGGCTCATCTGCCCCTTTTTTCCTGCGTGACCATGCCCGCATTCCGTGCCATCTTCAACGCGTGACAACAACCGAAGCCGTCAAGCTGCTGGAGAAATTTCGCGCCGGCGGCGTGAGCCGCGAACGCGTGCTGCGCGCCTTCCAGGCAGCGCCGGTGGCCGACCTGGGCTTCGCGCAGGTGGACACGCATCGCGCGTTGCGCAAGGGTTTTCCCGAGGTCATCTTCGGCGCGGGCAAGACGCCGGAACAAGTCCTCAAAATCGCCGCCAAACTGCTCGAAACCGAACAGCGCATTCTCATCACCCGCATTACGAAAGAACACGCGCGGCTCATCCGCAAAAAATTCAAGCGCGCCGTGCATCACGAACTGGCCCGTTGTATCACGATTGAAAAACAATCCTCACCCGCGCGACCGGGCACCATCGCCATCGTCTGCGCGGGAACCAGCGATTTGCCCGTGGCCGAAGAAGCCGCCGTCACCGCCGTAATCATGGGCAACCGCATCGAGCGCATTCACGACGTGGGCGTCGCCGGATTACACCGGCTGTTCGCGAAGTTGGAAATCATCCAGAGCGCGAACGTAATCGTGGTCGTGGCCGGGATGGAAGGCGCGTTGCCCAGCGTGGTGGCGGGGCTGGTTTCCAAGCCGGTGATCGCCGTGCCGACGAGCATTGGTTACGGCGCGAGTTTCGGCGGGTTGGCCGCGCTGCTGGGAATGCTGAACAGTTGCGGCAGCGGCGTCACCGTGGTGAACATAGACAACGGCTTCGGCGCCGGTTACGCCGCGAGTCAAATCAATGCGCTGGCGAATTCGTCGAAAGGGCGGTAAAGTGCGTAAAAGGGGTTTGTGGTCACGAAGCAGGACAAAACGACGATGAAAACACCTTGGGCGTTGCGCCCGCTGAGAGTACGGGATGTGCTTGCGCTCATCTTGTTTGTTTACGTCTTGAACTACCTCATTACGCCAGAAGTCGTTGGAGAAGCAAGACTGGTCTGTTCCTGCCGTCCGCATTTCAACCAGAAATTCGATTCGGGATTATGGCATGCGAGCGGATTGATGGACGATGGAAAGA
The DNA here is from genome assembly GCA_003164135.1 of Acetobacteraceae bacterium. Taxonomy (GTDB): domain Bacteria; phylum Pseudomonadota; class Alphaproteobacteria; order Acetobacterales; family Acetobacteraceae; genus Acidocella. The sequence continues at coordinate 35,435 of PLSD01000112.1, read as the reverse complement.
ATGGAAAAGAGAGCCCAACCTTTGGTGAACGCTACAAGATGGTGGATGAACTTTTGACATCGAATATCTTAAATGGAATGGGTGAGGACGAAGTTCTGAATGCTCTCGGAAGGCCGGACGCAGGGCTTGTCGATAAGAAATCGCTCGCGGGTTTATCAAATCTATCCGTTAGCGGTCCTACGCCTGCACAGAAGGAAATTTTGGATAGTCCTCATAATATTGCCATTTGGTCGTATCACTTGGCGTATCAGTCGCAATTTCCGGCTAAATCCGTATGGAATCCTGTGAGATTTTATAGTGGTGAGCGCTGGAAGCTTCTAATTAAAATGAAAAATGGCAAGGTTTTTGAAACAAAAGTGAGTTTCTAGCGATTTCCTGGGCAGTCCCAATTTGGTCGACGGATGCATTCGCAGTTATCAGAAAGGCTTTTATAGGCCTATGTTTTGTGAAAGCATGGGGCTAGAGATGAACATGAAAACATTGTATCTGGATATTTTCAGCGGCCTCAGCGGCGATATGTTGATCGGCGCGCTGCTGGACCTGGGCGTGGACGCCCACGCGTTTGAACGCGAGTTGAAAAAGTTGCACCTCGATGGCTATCACCTGCACATCAAACGCGCGCAAAAATCGCAGATCGAGGGCGTTAAATTCGATGTTCACCTGCATGAGCATGGCGAGCCTCATCACGAGCATTCTTCGCCGGAGGATTCCCCAGAACCGCGCGGAGCAATGCTCCGCGCTCCCCACGAACACGAGCATACCCACGCCGACGGAACAAAACACACCCACTCCCATGCGCATGAGCATGGCCACGAAGAAGAACATGGTCATACTCATGAGCACGGTCATGAACATTCACAGGACCATGGCCACAGCCATAATGAAGAACATCACCACGCTCACGGCCGCAATTTTTCCGAGATCAAACAATTGATCCTCCGCAGCGCGCTTTCCGATTGGGTGAAGGAAAAATCCGTGAACGTTTTTCACCGCATCGCGGTGGCTGAGGGAAAGATTCACGGGCTGCCGGCGGAGGAAGTGCATTTTCATGAAGTCGGCGCGGTGGATTCCATCATTGATATCGTGGGCGGATGCGTGGCGCTGGAGTTGCTGGGCAAACCGCGCATCCTCGCGGCGAACGTGGTCGAGGGCATGGGTTGGATTGATTGCGCGCACGGGCGGTTTCCCATTCCCGCGCCAGCCACGCTGGCCATTCTCGGCGCGCGCGGAGTCGGCGTGACGCAATGCGCCGAGCCGCACGAATTGGTCACCCCCACCGGCGCGGCGATGCTCGCCGAGTTCGCCGAGAGTTTCGGCCCCATGCATGGATTGATCGCCGACAAAATCGGTTTCGGCCTCGGCACCCGCGACAACTTAACCCGTCCCAACGTCCTGCGCGCCATCCTCGGCGACACTGCCTCAACTTCAACTTCCGCGAACGATTGGGAAACCGACACCATCGCCGTCCTCGAAACCAATCTGGACGATATCAACGCCGAAATCCTCGGCCATTTTGTGGAGCAAACGCTGTATGCCGGCGCGTTGGATGTGTTTCACACGCCCATCCAGATGAAGAAAAATCGCCCCGGCGTGCTGCTCACGGTATTATGCGCCGCCGCTGACGCGGACAAATTCAGCGAGTTGATGCTGCGCGAAACCAGCGCATTCGGCGTGCGCCGTTCCGTGGCCGAGCGGCGCAAGCTGCATCGGGAGTTCGTCACAGTCAAAACAGTCTATGGCGAGGTCACGGTTAAGCTGGGCAGATTGAACGGCAAAATAGTGCAGGCCACGCCGGAATATGAGTCGTGCAAGAAACTGGTGGAGCGGAACAAGACGCCGTTGAAAGCCATTTACGAAGCGGCGCAAAAACAATCAACCACGGATGAACACGGATAAACACGGATTCAGCCGGGCAAAGAGGAAATGAAACAAATCAATTCACCCGCTGATTTTGAGGCGATGCTTGAGGCCGAGCGCGCGGTTTTGTTTGTGGCTTTTCAGAGTGCCGCGCGGGCGGAGACATTTGAGCGAGACTGGGAACAAAGATTTCAGCGTGCGGTTCAGCGCCCGAATGGCGTTCACGTTGAATGCTTTCTTCTCCAGCCCGACGCGCATCCTTACACCTGGAAATGGGTCAATAACGCAATTGACACGCTTGGCCGACACGAGCCGCCGGGTGATTGTTGTTTTTATTTGAAAAAGGGTGAACTAATACGGGGAATGTCCGAGTTGGAAATTCTGTCTCGGAAGATGGGGTCTTTTCTCGAACGGGAGCCTGGTCACGATACGATTGACGCCGGCTTGCTGACGATTCTCTGCTGCCCGGAAACGCATCAGGAACTTAAAATTGCCGCGCCGGCAGTCCTGGAAAAATTAAACGAACTGATCGCCGCGGGACGGTTGCAAAATCGCGCGGGCCGAATTTTACGTGATAAAATAGACGCCGGCCTGGTGCGCGCCGATGGCCGCTACCTTTATCCTGTTTGCGAAAATATTCCCGTACTGCTAGTAGATGAAGCTATTCCGCTCGTTTTATGAAAATCAACTGCCCCAGTTGCCGTCGCGAGATTCCCACCGAGGATGTGAATGTGGAAAAGGACATCGCGCTCTGCCGCGCGTGCAACCAGACCTTCAGCTTCGCCGAATTATTGCAGGCGCAAGCTTCCGGCGTGACAGTGGACCTCGACCGGCCGCCGAAGGGAGCCTGGTTCCGGGAAGATATGACGGGGTTCGAAGTCGGTTCCACCACCCGGTCTGCCACGGCGCTTTTTCTGGTGCCGTTCATGTGCGTCTGGTCGGGGTTTTCACTGGGCGGAATTTATGGCACACAGATTTACCAACACAAATTCAACCTCGCGACATCCTTGTTTGGCATTCCGTTTGTGCTGGGTACCGTAATTTTAGGGAGCCTGGCGTTGATGACCACTTTTGGCCGCACGGTGCTGTCCGTAAACGGCGATCAGGGAAAAATCTTCACCGGCGTCGGCCCCATCGGTTGGACGCGAAAATTCAAATGGACCGGCATCCGGGAAGTGAGTGAGGGCATCGGCAACGTGCAGCGGAATGGACGATACCAACAGCAGATTGTGCTTCAGGGCGATACCCGGCTGACCTTCGGCAGCGGCATTAGGGAAGACCGCCGCTATTTCATCCTGAACGCATTGCGTTCGCGCCTGCGGAAACGCTGAGGTTCTCGTAGAGCGTTTTTGAAAAGCCATTTCGATTGTGCCACTCGCGCGGCTTGCGTTGCCCGGTGTCCACGCTTTAGCGTGTTCCGTCGCGGACAGCCTAAAGGCTGGATACCGAACAGGTTTTTCCAACAGGGTCTAAGTTATCAACCACACTTCGCCGTTGATGACTTCGATGGGCAGCGGTTTCAAACTCTGGCCTTCGCACGGACCGCGCGCGCAGAGGCCGGTCAAGGGTTCGTAAATCGCGTTGTGGTTCTGGCAAATAAAATGATTGCCATCGGGCGTGAAAAAACCGCCGGCGGGAAAATCCAAACTGAGCGGGAGATGCCGGCATTGATTTTCGTAAGCGACCAATTGCCCCTGAAAACGCGCGAGAAATCCCTCGGCGGGCCGGCCTTTGCGCGTGATGGGGAACTTGAGCGTCTTGCCGTCCGTGATTTCGTCCGCTCGCGCAATTTTCATTTTGGCCATGCGCGGAATGTACATTTATCGCGGAGCAAGGCAATTCGTTTGGAAGGTATGGAGTTCAAGCTTTAGCTTGTTCCAGTTTATTGCGTGTTGCGTGTTCCGAATTTTGTTTCCTCACGCAACACGCAACACAGTCCCCGCCCGATTTTGCTGCTGTAATTTATCGCGCTTGCGGTTAGGTTGGGCGACTTATGAAAAGATGGCTTAACACAATCGAGTCCGTCATTGCGGATTTGCGCCGGGGCAAAATGGCGATCGTGGTGGACGACGAGGACCGCGAAAATGAGGGCGACCTCATCCTCGCCGGCGAATGGGCGACGCCCGCGGCAGTCAATTTCATGGCGAAATACGGGCGCGGGTTGATCTGCGTGCCCACGACCTCGGAGCGGCTGAAGCAACTTGGCATCGAGCAAATGGTGACGAAGAATCGCGAGAGTTTCAAAACGGATTTCCAAGTCAGCGTGGATGCCGCCGCCGGCGTCACGACCGGCATCAGCGCCGCCGATCGTGCGCGGACGATTCAGATCATGGCCGACCCCACCGCCGTGCCGAATGACCTGGTGCAACCGGGCCATGTTTTTCCGCTGCGCGCCAAGCCGGGCGGCGTGCTCCAACGATCGGGCCACACGGAAGCGGTGGTGGACCTGGTGCGCCTCGCGGAATGCCGGCCCATCGGCGTGCTGTGCGAAATCATGAACGACGACGGCACCATGGCCCGTCTGCCGGATTTGGTGGCCTACGCGCAGCGCCATAATCTCAAGCTCGGCACCATCGCCGACCTTATCGCCTACCGCCGCACCACGGAGCGGCTGGTGAAACCCGTGGAACAGGGGCTTGTGCGCGCGCCGAACGGCTACAACTGGCGGATGATCGCGTACCAGAGTCAGGTCGATCAGGTCGAGCATCTGGCAATGGTCAAGGGAGATGTCAGCACGGGCGAGCCGGTGCTGGTGCGCATGCACGCCGTGGATACCGTGACCGACGTTGTTGGCGGCGAGCATCTGGCCAGCCTCCATGGCGCGATGACGCAAATTGACGAGGCTGGGCGTGGCGTCGTCGTGCTGATCCGCGAAAGCCGCAACACCGTGGTCTCGGAGCGTATCCGCGACCTCGTCGCCGGGCGGACCGCGGCGCCGACTCTGCGCGACTACGGCATCGGCGCGCAGATTCTTACCGACTTGGGCGTGAAAGACATGATCCTGCTCTCCAACCACAAGCGCACCATCGTCGGCCTGGAAGGCTACGGGCTGAACGTAGTGGAACAGCGCGCCATTGAAGGAACCGGAGAGAAATGAGCACCGCCGACGCGCCAGCCCCCCAGGCGCCCAAGCTTTCGGGTCCGGCGCCCAAAATCCTCATCGTCAGCGCACCGTATTACCACCATGTGGTGGACGGTATGCTGGCCGCGGCACGGGAGATTTTTGTCCAGGTGCATGCCGAGGTGACCATTGTCGAGGTCTCGGGCGCTTATGAATTGCCGCAGGCGGTTGCCATCGCGGTGAAGAGCGGCCGGGCGTTCGATGGCTACATTGTGCTTGGCTGTGTCGTGCGCGGCGAGACCGACCATTATGAGTTCATCTGCGCCGCCGCCATGGACGGCCTGATGAATGTGGCGGTGGACAACGGCATCTGCCTCGGCACCGCCGTGCTGACGGTGGATACGCTGGCCCAGGCCGTGGCGCGCAGCCACGAGACGGGGGCCAACAAAGGCTCGGAAGCCGCTGTCGCCTGCCTCAAGCAGATCGCGCTTGCCAGAACCCTTGCGCGCGGGGATGGACCACGCGAAGGCGTGCATTCGCACGACGCGGCCGTGCGCCAAACCAATAAATCCGTGGCATGAATATGCGTCCCAGAACAGTCTCGCGCGTGGCCGCCGTGCAGGCGCTGTATCAGGCCGAGCAGGGCGCAGTGAGCCCGGAAACCGTCATCGACCAGTTCGTGCGCCACCGCATCGGCGGCGATGCCCCCGGCCATGGTGACATGAACGAGGGCCGGTTAAGTGCGGCCGACGTGCCGCTGTTCGCCCGCATCGTGCGCACCGCGACGCAGCAGCAGGATACCATTGATGCCATGCTCGTCGCGGCGCTGCCGGAAAGCTGGCCGCTGGCCCGGATCGACCCCGTATTGCGGGCGCTGATGCGCGCGGGCGCGGCGGAGCTGTGGATGAGCGACGGCCCGCCGGCGAAAGTCGTCATCAACGAGTACCTGGACGTCGCGCACGGGTTCTTTTCAGGTGACGAGCCGCGCATGGCCAATGGTATCCTCGACCGTCTGGCGCATCTGCTGCGCCCCAACGAGTTCCAAACCGCCGGATGAGCGACGAATTCTCCCGCATTGCAAAGTATTTTGCACCGCTGGCGGGGGAAGAAGGCAGAGGGCTGACCGACGACGCGGCGGTGCTGGCGCCACCGCCGGGGCGGGAATTGGTGCTCACCGTCGACCAGATGCTGGAGGATGTGCATTTTCTGCCGGGCGATGCGCCGGGGCTGATCGCGCGCAAGCTGCTGCGCCGCAATCTCTCCGACCTTGCGGCGATGGGTGCCACGCCGCTTGGCTATCTGCTTACCATCGCACTGCCTGATACCGTGGGCGAGGACTGGTTGGCGGAGTTTTCGGCTGGGCTGGCGCATGACCAGAAAATATTTAATATCAAACTGTTCGGCGGCGACTCGTCCTCCAGCCGGGGTAAAATCTCGCTGAGCGCGACGTTGCTTGGCCATGTCGCTCCAGGCGCGGCGTTAAGCCGCAACGGCGCCAGGGCAGGGGATGGTATCTGGGTGACCGGCACCATCGGGGATGCCGCGCTGGGGCTACAGGCGCGGCTGGGACGTTTGGATGACCCGTCCGGCTTCCTCACTGCCCGCTCCTTGCTGCCGGAGCCGCGCGTGGGACTGGCGCTGGCCGGGGTGGTCTCCGCTGCTATCGATGTCTCGGACGGGCTGGTGCAGGATTTGGGGCATATGTGCAAAGGCGCTGGGTTAAGCGCCGTCATCCGCGCCGGGCTGGTGCCGGCCTCACCGGCGGCCGTGGTCTGTGGCGAATCCGTGCTGGAAACCCGCCTGACCGGCGGCGATGATTATGAATTGCTGCTAGCGATACCGCCCGGCCAGGGGGACGCGTTGCGCGCTGCCTGCGGTGATCTGCCGGTGACGAAAATCGGCATGTTCCAGGCGGGTGAGGGCGTGCATGTCCTTAGTGACGCCGGTACGATGCTCCGCTTCACCCAACCCGGCTGGCGGCATTTTTAACGCAGCCGTGCCGTTGAGTTGGCATGAATGATCTCATGAATGAATTGCAGTTTTTCGATAACCGAAGGCGACAGCGTGAACGGGTAAGGGTCGGCCTGACCCATGCTGCGGTTCAGACTATTCATCGCAAAGGTAAGTGGCACCCAGGCGTCCATGATTTTGCGGATATCGGCGGCACGATGCGGATCGAAGTCGATATCGGCATTGAGCATTCGTTTCGTGGTGGTCACCGGATGAATACGCAACCCAAAGGCGCTGGCGGTCTCCAGCGTGTCGACGATATGCATGTAATGTGCCCAGGTTTCAGCAAAATCTTCCCACGGGTGCGCCGTGGCATAGGCGGAGACAAAACTGTTCTGCCAGTCTGCGGGCGCTCCTTTGCTGTAATGGCGCTGGAGAGCGGCGGTGTAATTCTGCGAATCATCGCCGAACAGGCTCCGGCAGTCTTCCAGGCGGCCACCACCGTGGACCAGTATGTTCCAGAAATAATGCCCGGCTTCGTGGCGGAAATGGCCGAGCAGGGTACGGTAGGGTTCGCCCATCTCGGCCCGCTGCTTTTCGCGCTCTACATCGTCAGCTTCACTTAGGTTGATGGTGATCAACCCTGCATCATGCCCGGTAAAGATTTTCCTGGTGTTGCTTGGAGCATCCGCCAGAAAGTCGAATGCGAGTCCGTATTGCGGGTCGTCTTCGCGATTTTTGAGCGGCAGGCAAAGTGCGATGATTGTGTAAAATAGCCGGTGCTTGGCTGTTTCCATGCATTGCCAGCGCCGCAGGTTATTGCCTTGGGTCAGGTCGGGGATGGTGCGGTTGCAGCGGCAGGCGGCGCAGAAAATTTCGGCCGAGTCCTGAGGCAAAAGCCAGTTGCAGGCACCATGCGGGGCGTTGGCGCAATACCGGAACTTCTGGCCCTGCACCGTTGCGGCGGCTACCGGATCACCCTCATGGTTGAGGGCGAGAAATTGTTTGGTTTCTGAGTGGTAGCCCAGTGCGTACCCGCAATTATTACAGGTGCTATTCTCAAAAAAAATCGTCTGGCCGCAATTCTGGCATCCGAACAAACGCATAAAAACCCCCGGCGCATCAATTTGCGTCAGGGGTGATATGGTGCAGGCGTGGAAGAAAGTCGACTAAACTTCCAACACAAAATCGCAGTACCGGGCGCCGGGTGTCCGGCGCCGGCGATTACTTGATTTTGGCTTCCTTGAATTTCACATGCTTGCGCACGACGGGGTCGTATTTGTTCAGCTCAAGCTTGGTGGTCTGCGCCCGCGCGTTCTTCTTGGTCACATAGAAGTAACCAGTGTCGGCGGTGGAAATCAGTTTAATTTGAACGACGTTCGATTTGGCCATGTTAAGAATCTCCAGAAGCGCGCCGTATGGCGCATTTTGCGTGGGTTGGTCAAGGGTTGTGGTGGCCTCAAGCTATTGTAGCAGCGCCGCCTGATACGCATTTTGGTCATTGAACAGGTAACCGGCGGCGGCGAAGTCTTCGTCCGAGCCGGTATCCGCCGGGCAGGCATCGCGCACCGCCAGAATGGTGTCCACTGAGGCAGGAGCGCGGATTGCCCTCGCCTGCGCCAGCGTGGGGGCCATCAGGTTCTGGCCTTTGGAAAGGGCGTTCAGCTCAGTTTGCAGGCCGGCGGGGCCAAGGCTGGTACAAACCTGCGGCATTACCCCCAGGGTTTGCAGGGGCCAGCCGCGCGGGGCCAGCACGCGGCTCCAGGTCACGAACAATTCACCGCCATCGGGCAGGGTGGTCACGGTCTGTACCAGCCCTTTGCCCAGGGTCTCGGAGCCTACGACCACGGCGCGGCGGTTATCGGCCAAGGCGGCGGCGAGAATTTCCGCGGCGCTGGCGGTCTGGCCGTCGACCAGTACGACGATTTTGATCCCGCTGGTCAGGTCCGCGCCCTCGGCATTGAAAGATTGGTCGGCATCCACATCGCGACCGGCTGCTTGTACGATTGCGCCCGTTTGCAGCAGGGAGTCGGCGACCAGCACTGCCTGGCGCAGAACGCCGCCACGGTTGCCACGCAGGTCCAGCAGCAGGCCGGTGGGCGGCTGTTGCGCCGCCATGGCATCGGCCAGCGCGGAGGAGAACTGGTTGCCGGTACCCTTGTTGAAGCCGGAAATTTTTAGCGCAAGCACACCCGGCGCGGGTGCGGTTTCACGGAATACGGTTTCGGGCGGGATAAATGCGCGGGTAAGGGGTACATCCTGGGGCGCATCGCCACCCGCGGGGTCCTGCAATTGCAGTGTGGTGGTGGTGCCGTAGATGCCATTCGAGGAGTCGTTCAGGCGGGAGATTTCGCCTGGATAAACCGGCCGGCCATCCACCTGCAGCACGACGCTGCCGGCCGTAAGCCCGGCGTTTTCGGCCGGGCTGCCGGCGGTAACGCTGGCAATCACCACGTTGTTTCCCTGCCGGCCGAAGTTCACTCCCGTTCCGGCGAGACCGGTAACCATCAATTGCTCCTGTGCCGCCTGCATTGGCGGCTCGTAGCGGGAATAGGGGTCAAAATGGTTGAACAACTCGTCGAAAAAGCTGGTGATCACCCCTTGCGTGCCTGCCTGTTGCAGCGCCGGCGAGGCCGCGTAAGCCGCGCTGGCCAGTTGCGCCGCCGCTTGGCCCCAGCCTTGCGCGTCATCCGGCGCTGGGGCGGGCACGGCCAGGATCATCTGCTCCGGCCCGTAAAGCACGATCTGATTGCCTTGCAACGTGGTGCTCAAATCCGGGTCGAGCGCTGCCAGCCCGTTCAGGCCCCAAATTGTCATCTGTGGAATGGTCAGCGGTTGCAGCGCGCGTGGCGCGATATAGGCAAGTGCCGTGCCCCAGACGGAGGCCGCCGCGGCGGTGCCAAACGGGGTGGCAGCCATGGCCGAGGGGCTCCATGCGCCGCTCGGCAGGATCACGCAGACAAAAAAGATGACAACGGCGCGGATCACCTGCGCCGATTCGATTTGGGTTTGGATTTATGCTCGGTCCTGCCACGCGGGGCGGGGCGGGGGCCGTGCAGGGCGGCGGCGGTGGCCGGGGCAAACAGCAACCCGCCAGTCACAGGGCGTGCTTCCACCAGGCGTACATCCAGCATCTGGGCAAGTTGGTAGGTCTTGCGGGACCGCTTGCCGATCAGACTCTGGGTCGCCTCGTCATGCATCCAGAAATCGTCAGGCAGGCTAGCCATGCTCAGGAATCCACTCGCGCCACTCTCGGGTAGCGTGACGAATAGACCGAACCTGGTCACGCCCGATACCCGCGCGGTGAACAACTCTCCCACGCGATGTTGTAGGTACAGGGCCAAATAACGGTCCGTGGAGTCGCGCTCGGCCAAAGTGGCGCGGCGCTCGGTGGCGGTAATCCGCTCCGCGGTGTCCTCGAACTGCGAGATATCATCCGGGGCGAGGCCGTCTTTACCGAGTTTCAGCCCCGTGATGAGCGCGCGATGCACCAGCAGATCGGCATAACGCCGAATCGGTGAGGTAAAATGCGCATATTTGGTTAGTGCCAGCCCAAAATGGCCGATATTTTCAGGGGAGTATTCGGCCTGGGACTGGCTGCGTAAAATGGTTTCGTTCACGAGGGAGGATTTGTCTGTGCCGGCGACAAGTTTCAACACGCGATCGAGGTCGCGCGGGTGGATTTGGTCGCCCGCCACCAAAGAAATCTCCAGTGTTGCCAAAAAGGAACGTAAATTGTCGAGTTTCTCGGCACTCGGCGGCGCATGCACGCGGTACATGCAGGGCAGGTGCCGCTTTTCCAGCTCCTCGGCGGCGCAGACGTTGGCCAGGATCATGAATTCCTCGATGAGCTTGTGGCTATCGAGTCGCGGACGCGGGGCGATGCTTTTTACCTGGCCGTCCTCGCCCAGCACCACTTTGCGCTCGGGCAGGTCGAGATCGAGCGTGCCGCGCGCCTCGCGCGCCGCTTTCAGCGCGGTGAACGCGGCATAGAGATGCGCGTGATTTTTCGGGTCGTCCTCGAACTCCGCCTGCACTTGCTCGTAGGTTTTGCGCGCGGCCGAGCGCATCAAGCCGCGCCCGAACTGGTGCGAGAGCTTGGCGCCATGCACGTCGATGTGCATTTCCACGAACAGGCAACCGCGTTCCTCATGCGGTTTGAGGCTGCACCAGCCATTGGAAAGCGCCTCGGGCAGCATCGGTACCACGCGGTCGGGGAAGTAGCAGGAGTTACCACGTTCTTTCGCGGATTTATCAAGCGCTGAACCGGGTTTCACATAGTGCGCGACATCGGCGATGGCGACGATCAGCCGGTAGCCATGCGATGCCGGCTCGGCGAACACGGCATCGTCGAAATCGCGCGCATCGGCACCGTCGATGGTAATCAGCGGCACCTCGCGTAAGTCGGTCCGTTTGCCCAACGGCGCCGCCTGGGCTTTTTCGGCTTCCTTCAGCGCGTCATCGGGGAAGTCCATGGGAATGCCATGCGTGGCGATGGCGATGAGGCTGACCGAACGCGCGTCGGTAACCAGTCCCAGCCGCTCGGTGATGCGCGCGGGCTTCGGCCCCATGAACTTGGCGCCGGGCAGGGGCTCGGCACGCACGATCTCGTCGTTCAGCGCACCTAAAGTCTCGCCTAAAGGCACCACCCATTCGGATTTCTGCCGCCGGTCGGTGGGTTCAATGCGCCCGCCCTGCGGCGTGGGGTGGAACACGCCGACAATGCCGCCGGCCTGCTCAGCCAGGCGTTTCAAGGTGCGGCCCTCGTATTTGTCCCCGCCGATCTGCTTCAGCCGTGCCAGCACCCGGGCACCTGGCGCCAGTGCCGCCTGACCGCGCGCCTCGGCATGCATGAAAATAATCGGCGGCCGGCCGGGGCCATCCCACGCCACCGGGCGGGCCAGCGCCTCGCCGTCGCGGTCGATGCCGGTGATCTGCACCACCGCTGTCTCCGGCAGCCGGCCGGCCTCGACGAATTTCTTCCGCCCGGCGCGTTCCACCACGCCATCGGCCTCCAGCGAGCGCATTAAGCCGCGCAGGGCTTTTTTGTCATCGGCCTTCACGCCAAAGGCGCGCGCCACCTCGCGCAGCCCCACGGTCTGCTCCGCTTCCTTCAGGAAAGCCTTAATCGTTTCGCGGCTCGGCAGGGCCGAGGCGGTTGCGGGTTTGACGCGGGGTTTTTTGGTAACGGTTTTCATGAGGTATAGTATGGGACCTAGTCCGGCGCGCCACCATAAGCCCGCGCACGATTCGCAGTATAAATCCGAATACCGGGACAACCTCAAAGATGTTTGTGTTAAGTTGTGGTAATACTAAAGGTTGTATAACGTCAGGTTGTGACCAGCAGCCTTAACATCATTGCGCCCGCAACAATTACCGTAATGGGCGGTAACGCGGTGCTGTCCTCTCTGGGCAACCTGCCGCCCGGCGGCATTGCAGTCACGGACCCCGCAAGTCCCGGTACGCTCAGCGTGCAAATCGTCGCGGGCAATAGCACCGCTGCACTTTCCGCCAGCAGCCTGGGCGGCGCCACGGTTTCCAGCAATGGCAACACGCTCAGCCTCACCGGCACGGCGTTGCAGGTTAATTCCGCGCTGGCCGGCCTGGAACTCACCGAGTCCGCCAGCCTGAGCCACGATGTACTTACCCTGACCGCCAGTGACCCGTTGGCTCTGCCCACGCAAACCGACATCGTGGTCGCTATCGTGCCGCAGACCGGCCCGGCTTTCGTGGCGCCTCCGCTCATCGTCACCATTCAATCCAACGCGCTGGACACCATTTCCGGCCTGCTCCTCAGCGACCCCATTGCCAGCGGCCTGGCGGCGATGGGGCTGGGGGCGGAGGAAGCCCTCAACCTCACTTTGTCCGTCCCCTCCGGCATTCTGCTGCTGCCAAGCTACACCAATGCCAGCGGCATTGCCGCCAGCGGGCTGGGCACCGGCACCATCGAGCTTAGTTTCACCGCGGCGGACCTCGGCGCGCTTAACAGCTTGCTGGCTGGGCTGGCATTTGTGGGGCCGCAGGTAACCGCTGGCGAACACCTGAGCTACGCACTGCGCCACGTCTCCGGCGTACTGCCCACGGCGATTACCGACGGCAATATTTTCCTGCATTTCAACGGGCAGGCGGGCACCAGCACCCCATTGGCCGGTGGTTCGCAATTCGTGCTGCCAGTTGGCGGCACGCTGGCGGGCGTCATCAGCGGCATCACCGCCTCGCTGGGTGATCTCAGCGCGCCGGGGGGCGTGGTCATTGCGCCGGATGCGAGCCTGCAACTGCCTTATAACGCGCTTACTTTAAGCGGCACGAGTTTCGACTACGGCGTGCTCGGCGCCACCGCTTTGAGTGAGTCTGGTGCCTTGCTCGTGGCCGATGGCGCGACCCTTGGCGGCCTGCTCCAGCTTGGCACCGCCGGACTGCTGGATTTCAACGGCTTGCTGGTGGCGGGCAATGCCGAGGCGCTGAATTTCCAGCAAGAGGTTTCGCTGAGCCAGGGTGCCCTGCTAACCGGCAACGGCACCCTGCAAGCGGGAAATTTTTCGGAGTCCGGACTTATCAGCGGGCCGGGCACCATCGCTGCCCTGGGCGGGGAAACACTGCTGCTTGCCGCCGGGAGCATAAACGGCGGCACGCAGCTACAGGTGGCCGATGGCGGTGTGATGGTGCTGGGTCCGCTCTCGCCGCTGTATGGCGTATTCAATGCCACGCCGCTGACCATCGACAACTCGGTGACGCTGAGTTTTGTTAACAACAGCGGCCTGGGTGTTACCGGCGGCTATGCCGATACGCTGGGCGGCGGCGGGGGGGCGTTTATCATTAGCGGGCCACACGCGTTCTCGGGCACCGTCACCGGGTTTATTCCCGGCGACGAGCTGATCTTTCCCGGCCTGTCCGGCTTCAACGTCTACAATGTCACCCCTGGTTCGTTTGGCATTGCCGGGGTGGATGGCTACGGCAATACCGATACTTATGAAATCCACACCACCATCCCCACCGGCGACGTGTTGGCGGCCGGGCTAGACGCGCAAGGCGACCCGGCGGTGTTTCTGCGTCTCGCGCCCGGCCTGCAATCAGTTGATTTCACCGGCTACGAAGCCAGTTCCGGCGTGGCGCAGCCGCTGCAGGGCGTTGCCATGGCGCTCACCATCGCCACCACGCAAAGCCTGAGCCTGACTCTCGCCGCCACCGCTGGCGTCGTCAGCGACGGCGGCAGTGCTGCGGCCCGGATCACGATTGCAGCGCCCGATATCGCGGCGCTGAACACGGCGCTGCAAGGTCTCACCTACACCGGCACCGGTGTGGACGCGCAGATAACCCTGACGAGCAGCAACGCCTTTCTCGCCGCGCTGCCGGGCTATATTTTCATCAACGCCGCCACGCCGGGCACCGTGAGTGGCTACAGCGGCGCAGCCTTCAGCGAGGCGCAGACCGCCTCTTTTGGCTCCAACGGCGGCTTGTCCATTTACAATACGCCCGCCGCGCCAGGCGCGCTGCTGGTTGACAGTTCCATCGCCTTTACAAATCAACTCCTGGTCAACGGCATCTCTGGCACCGCTCTGGTGGTGGAAGACGGCGCGGCGGCGATTTTTGACTCCAGCGCCACTGTGTACTTGGGCGGCGATGTCACCATTGGCGATGCCAACGGTGCCGGCACACTAGGCATCCTCACCCAAGAATTTTCCAGCAGCGGCAACCTCACCCTGGCGGGCAACGCCAATGCCGCGGGCAATGACGCCTATGTGCTGGGCGGGTTGAACCTGGCCGGATCGCTGGCGATTGGCGCGGGAGGACAGTTCGACTTGGGCGGCAGCCTGACAGCGGGTGCCACCACGCTCGGCAGTGGCGCAACCCTGTTCGCCTACGGCAGTGCCACCGCGCAATTTGGCCAGCTTACGGACTCCGGGGCCATGCTCCTGGACAGCGCGGCACAGGCGCAAACCCCGACCCTGGGTTTGTACGGCGCACTCTCGCTGGGAGGGAGTGCCAGCCTCGACGTAGCCGGGCGGTTATATATGAGTGCCGCCAGCACATTGCAGGTCGGCGCGGATGCCACTTTGATCGCGGGCACGATCGAGCAGGTACAGGGCGCGATATCGGACTCCGGCCTTCTGGAAGCGTCCGCCAGCATCTTCAATTCCGGGATGATCACGCTTGCCGGCGGCACTCTGGAAACGCCGGATCTCATGGTTAGCGGCACGCTGGAGGGCTACGGCGTGGTCAACACCACGACGCTGGAAAATAGTAACGACATCGTGGCGCAAGGCGGCGTGCTGGTTCTGGGCGGCACTATCTATAATTTTTCGAACATCACGGTCATGGCCTCCGCCGCGCTGGACATTACCGGCAGCCTGAGCGGCGCGCCGGTGATGTTCATGGGCGGGGACGCGCTGATAACAGTAGACGATCCGGCGCATTTGGCTACCGGCGTGCAGAACATGATCGCGACCGACGCCATTGACCTGGTGGGCGTGGCGCCGAGCCTGGTCACCTATTCCGGGGGTACCGGCGGCGCTTTGTATATCGAGAACGCGCAAGGCACCGTGCTGGCCATGCCGGGGATCGAAATCGCCCCGAACCAGCCAACGCTCAGCATCGTTTCGGACGGCGCCGGCGGCTCACTGATTACGCTGGGCGGCGAACTCCCCTGCTTCGTGCGCGGCAGCCGGCTGCTCACCCCGCATGGCTACCGCGCGGTGGAAGACCTCAAACCCGGTGACCCACTCATCACCGCCTCAGGCGCCAGGCGCCCGGTGCGCTGGATCGGGCGGCGCACGCTCGACCTTGGCCCAAGTGCCGCGCGCGATGCGCTGCCCGTGCTCATAACGCCCGGAGCCTTCGGGCCAGGGCTACCGGCGCGCCCGCTGCGGCTCTCGCCCTCGCATTGCGTGCATACCGGCGGCGTGCTCATCCCGGTCACGCATCTGGTCAACGGCGCCACTATTATCCGCGAAATGTCCGCGTCCGCGATGACTTATTACCATGTTGAACTGGACCGCCACGACATCTTGCTGGCCGAGGGGCTGCCCTGCGAATCCTATTTCGACGACGGCAACCGTGGCGCCCTGTACCAGGAAGTGGGGCGACGCTCCCCCGCCCGCAAACCCTTCGCCGCCATTGTCACCCGCGGCGCCAGGCTGGCTGCGGTGCGCGCGCGCCTGCACGCCGTCGCCCTGGGGGCGGGGTTCTCACTCACTTACTGGCCTAGCCTGCGCGCTGTGGCGGCGGGGCAGAGCGTGGTGCCATCCATTGTCGCCAACGGCCGCTGGCGTATGGCACGGTTTGTCTTTCCCTGTCCGGTGCGGGAGATCACGCTGCTGTCGGCGGTGGCCTCCCCGGCCGATACCGACCCCGCCTCGCAGGACCGTCGCGAACTTGGGGTGTGCCTGGATATTGCCGGTGACATGCAACTGGGGCAGGGGTTCTACCCCCGTGATGTCCAGGATGACGGTATATGGATGGGTCGCGTTGCCGCGTTGCGCCTGCCCCGGCCGGAGGCAGAATTCACTCTCCCGCTAGCCGCGATCGCGCAAAGCTGGGTTCGCCCGGTTGACGCAAAAGGCGGCGCGGCGTAGGAGGCGGGCTCGTTGCCGGGAACGTGGACAGGCGGTGGTCGCTTGCGCCCGCTCTTTCTTGCATTTGCAGGGGAGGGACTACTGGCGGAATTTTAACAAGAAAGGTAAGCGCCGTGACCAAGCGCACTGAGAGTAAGTATAAGATTAACCGCCGTTTGGGCGTAAACCTGTGGGGCCGCGCCAAGTCGCCGGTCAACAAGCGTGAGTACGGCCCCGGCCAGCATGGCCAGCGCCGCAAGAAGCCGTCCGACTACGGCGTGCAGCTCATGGCGAAGCAGAAGCTGAAGGGCTACTACGGCAATATTTCCGAAAAATCCTTCTACAAATATTATGAGGAAGCCGTGCGCCGTAAGGGCGACACGTCCGAAAACCTCATCGAGATCCTGGAGCGCCGCCTGGACGCCGTGATCTACCGCCTGAAGTTCGCGGTCACCCCGTT
This sequence comes from Acetobacteraceae bacterium, assembly GCA_003164135.1. Taxonomy (GTDB): domain Bacteria; phylum Pseudomonadota; class Alphaproteobacteria; order Acetobacterales; family Acetobacteraceae; genus Acidocella. The sequence goes on along the minus strand of PLSD01000112.1, from coordinate 18,556 downwards.
CGCTTCGCGCCAGTTCGTCAGCCATGGCCATGTGACCGTTAACGGCCAGAAGGTGAACATCCCGTCCTACATGGTTAAGGACAACGACGTGATCGAGGTGCGCGAGAAATCCAAGCAGCTCGCCGTGGTGCTGGATGCCGCCCAGAGCAGCGAGCGCGACGTGCCGGAGTACATGGAAGTTGACCACCGGGCCATGAAGGGCAAGTTCCTGCGTGCCCCGAAGCTGGCCGATGTGCCCTTCCCGGTGCAGATGGACCCGAACCTGGTGGTGGAGTTCTACTCGCGTTAATTCCCAGCACGGGCATTTCTGGAAAACGGCACCTTCGGGTGCCGTTTTTGTTTGCGGCGTGCTTATTTGCGGCGTGCGTAAAAGACCCGCGGTACCTTGCCGTTACATATCAGTCGTCAAGCCGTTACAGCATACCTGCATAGCCACCACTCGTTATAAACAGGAGTTGATTATGCGCCGTTTTGTTTTGTTGACTGCCGCGAGTCTTGCGGTTCTGCCGTTGCTGGCCATGGCTCAGACAACCCCAAATCCGCCCCCCGGGCCCGGCCCTGGCACCGATGGCTCCGGCATGATGGGCGGCCCAGGCGTCGACGGCCCCGGGATGATGGGCGGTCCCGGCTGGCAGCATGACGGCCGCCACCCCGAAGACCCGGTTGCCTTCCTGATGAAATTCTATGCCGCCAACACCACCCACGACGGACACCTCACCCTGGCGCAGGCCAAAGCCGCGGGGCTCAAACCGGTCGCCGACAATTTTACCGAGATCGACATCAAAAAGCAGGGCTTTGTAACGCCCTATGACATCGAAGCCTGGCGCCTCGACGACATCGCCAAGCGGATGGAACAGCGCGCCGACCAGCTGCGCGCGCAGGATTAGTTTCCGGTCCTGCCTTTGGACAAAGCCTGTCCCGGCTGCTGGTTCGGATCGCCCGTTATAAACATCTGATGCAGGATGTCGCTCGTGCTCGGCTCAACATAGCTGCTCCCACCGCTGCCCCCAACAGCGTTGGCAGCTGCGCCGCCGGGTGCGGGGGCGGGCACGCCGCCGCCGGACGGCAATAGATTCGAGGAGACTGAACCCGGGCCGAACAAATGCACCACGACTCCCGACGGCGGCGGGTTGGGCGGCTGGCGGGCCTGCGCCGCTCCAACGCCGCACAACGTCGCAAAAAACACATATAATACATTGATTTTCAAAAAATTATCTCCAAAAAATTCGTGCCGGCGGTGGCACTGTATCATCGCGCCCCGCGGCGTGCCGTCAAGCCGGTTAAGTACCCGCAAACAGCGTCTCGCGGAAACACAAAATTCGGTCTAAGCTTTTTGCATGAATATCGTCGCCCCCCTGCCGGCGCGGCTGATGATTGAAGTCATCTTCGATTTCGTCTGCCCCTGGTGCTATCTGGGCCTCAAGCGCTTGTCCTTCCTGCTGGAGCGGCGGCAGGATCTGGCGGTCGAGCTGGTTTGGCGGCCGTTCCTGCTCAACCCGGACATGCCGCGCACCGGCATGTCGCGCGCTGACTACATGATCCGCAAATTCGGCGCCGAGGATCGCGCGCGGCGGCTGTATGCCTCAATCGCCGAACTTGGGGCCGCCGAGGGTATCACCTTCAACTTCGCCGCCATCCGCCGCACCCCCAGCAGCGTCGACGCCCACCGGCTGGTCCGTTATGCCGGCCCCTTTGGAGCCGCGGACGCGTTGGTGCAGCGCATTTTCCAGGCGCATTTCGTCGATGGCGCCGACATCGGAAGCCACGCAACACTTGCCGCCCTGGCCGCCGAATTGGGCATGGACCCTACAGCCACCACGCTATTCCTCGCCTCCACCGAGGGCGCCGACGCGGTGCATTCTGAAAACCTGCATGCCCATCGCTTAGGTATCAACGGCGTGCCCTGTTTCCTCATTGACGGTGAGCACGCCATCGCCGGGGCGCAGGAAACCGAGGTTCTGGAGCGATTGCTCGACCTTGCCACTTGCACCAGCCGTGAGCGGTGATATTCCTTGATTTATCTGCCGGTTACACCTCGAATAAAGCGGCCATAAGCCGATGAGAGTCATGAAAAGCCCATGCGCCCAATGAAACACGCCCGCAATGCCACGGTTTCCGCCGCTTTGTTGCTCGCCTCCACCTGCCTGGCCTGGGCCGACAGCCCGCTGCCGGACCCCGGCAAGATCATCACCGTCCAGATCGAGAACGACGCGCTCTCGATCCCAGGCACGGACGAACTCTACACGTCGGGCGAGCGCCTGGGGTACGTCACCCCCACCGGTGTGCTGCCGGATTTCCTTAGCCAGTTCGGCAACCAGATTTTCGGAGACGGTACGCAGCGGCTGGAATTCAGCCTGCAACAGGTCATCTTCACCCCGACCGACACGCAGCTTTACAACCCCAACCCGAACGACCAACCGTATTCCGCGGAACTGGCACTGCGCACCAGCCTGATCCAGGACACCACCACCACCCGCAGCGTCGCAGGGCTAAGTCTCGGCGTGGTCGGGCCGGATGCGCTCGGCCAGTCGGTGCAAAACGGCTTCCACGAGATGATCGGCCAGACGCCCAACCGCGGCTGGCACTATCAGTTGCATAACGAGCCGACGCTGGACTTCTTCGGCAGCCGAATCTGGCGCGACGATGTTGCCACGCTCGGCAACGGCGCGCTCGGCGTGCAACTGCTGCCCCAGGTCTCCGCCCAGGCCGGCAATACGGAGGTCTACGCCCAGGCCGGCGGCCTTGTGCGCCTTGGCCAGGGTCTGGACTCGGACTTCGGCCCCTCCCTCCTCGGCAACGGCCAGAACGGCACCGACGCCTACACCCCAACCCAGCCCATGGTCTGGTACGTCTTCGCCGGCGTGGATGGGCGCGTGGTCGCGCATGACATCTTCATCCAGGGCAACACCTTCCGGTCCAGCCGTCATGTAGGGCTCATCCCGCTGCAAGGCGATGCCGAAGTCGGAGCTGCCATAATCCTCTATGGCTTGCGCATTTCCGCCACGGAAGTCCTCGAAACCCCGCAATTCCCCCACTCCGCACCGGCATTCCAGTACGGCTCAATCGCGATTTCCGGGCGGTTTTAGCCTTTAAGTAAGGCCAAGGGGCGCCGCCCCTTGGCCTTACTTAAAGGCTGAACTTCTCGCCCAGATAAACGCGGCGCACGTCCTCATGGGCGACCACGGCTTCCGGTTTCCCTTCCATCAACACCTGGCCATCGTAGAGAATATAGGCCCGGTCGATGATTTCCAGCGTCTCGCGCACGTTATGGTCGGTTATCAGCACGCCCAGGCCCCGGTGCTTCAGGTGGGATACCAGGTCACGGATTTCCCCCACGGCGATGGGGTCGATCCCGGCCAGGGGTTCGTCGAGCAGGATGTAGTTGGGCGCGGTGGCCAGGGCGCGCGCGATTTCCACACGGCGGCGTTCACCACCGGAAAGGGCAAGTGCCGGGGTGCGGCGCAAATGGGTAATACCAAATTCCGCCAGCAACTCGTTCAGCATGGCTTCGCGGCGGTCGCGGTCGGGTTCCACCACTTCCAGCGCCGCCAGAATGTTCTGTTCCACGTTCAGGCCGCGGAAAATGCTGGCTTCCTGTGGTAAGTAGCCGATCCCCAGGCGAGCGCGCCGGTACATCGGCAGCGCCGAGATTTCAGCGCCGTCGAGGGTGATGGTGCCGCTATCGGAGGCGATCAGTCCGACGATCATATAGAATGTCGTGGTTTTTCCGGCGCCGTTTGGCCCGAGCAGGCCCACGGCCTCGCCGCGTTTCACCGAAATGGAGACATTGCGCACCACCGGGCGTTTTTTAAAGCGTTTGCCGAGCCCGGTGGCGACGAGGCCGCCCTGATGCTGGTTTATGGCCAATGCGTTCATTTGCTGGGCACCGAGCCGGGGGTAATGGTGCCGGCAACCTGCCCGCCGGGGGCAGCCAGCAGCGTGGCGATGCCGGTCTTCATGTCCACCAGCGCGTCGCTTCCGCTCATTTCATTTGGCCCCTGAATAATATGCACATCGCCTCCCAACCGCGCACGGCCCTGTTGCGGCAGGTAAACGCCGGTATCGCCGGTGGCGGTGTCTTCGGTGGTGTGGATGACGACGTGGCCGATGGCGTCCACCTTCCGCAGCTGCCCAGCCTGGGCCAGCGCATCGGCGGAAGGAGCGGCCGGGGCAGGGGCCGCCGCCGGAGCCAGGTAGCCGATCAGCGTATCGGCGTTGATCGAGCGGCCATCGTCAGCGACGATCAACGCATTGCCGCGTGCGATGGCTTGGCGTTTCACTGAATAATATTCCACCGAATCACGGGCCGTGACGGTGTCGTGCAGCGTTGTCAGCTTCAGGTGCTGGCCAGTAAGCACCAACACGGCGCTGTCCATGCTGTACACCGCATGATCGCCCCAGGCGTTATCAGTGGCAGTAAAAATATGCACATGCCCGGTGGCTTCAATCTCATACAGCGCCACGCCGCCCTGGTTCAATATATCCGTCGCCGCCGCCGAGACGGGTTTGGCGCCAGCCGGGGTGGCTTTTTTGCGGTAATGCGCGATCAACTGGTCAGCGGTCACCGTTACGGCGCCGCGCACGGCCTTGGCATTGCCCGAGGCAACAACAACCTGGTTCTCCTGTTGCCACTGGATACCCTCCGACGCGGTGATCTGAATAGGCTGCGGTGCCGCCCCCGGCGCGCCGCCAAGGTCGAGACTCTGCGCGCGCGCTGGCACTGCCATCACCGCACACAGAACCAGACATGCACCAAGGGACCAGAGTTTCATTATTGCGCCTGTGTCAGCGTCATCGCCGCCGGACCGTTAAAGGTGATATCCGTGCCTCGGTTTGTCAGCACAAAGCCGTTGGCGGCATTCAGCGTACCAAAAGGCCCCTGCACCTGCACTGGGTCGGTGCTGCTGGCGTTGCCCGCATGCAGGTCGATATGAACATGCCCCACGGTCATGGTCGTGCCGTCGTTGCGATATAGCGTGACATTGCCGGTCAGTCCCAGCGTGTCGGTTTTCTGGTGGAACAACCCGGTATCGGATTTCAGCAACAGCCAGGCGCCCGATTTGAGCGTCAGGTCGCCGATGGGCGCCTTCAGCAGGACATTGCCGTCGGCCTGCTCATCGGCGCTGTCGGCGGTCAGCGTATAGGGCTGCCCCTGCTCGTCCGTGCCGCGGTACTGCGCGCCCTGCATATGGGAGGCAGCACTCTGCGCCTTGGTGTTCTGCACATGGTAGCTAACCCGGTTGGCATCCGGCCCGGCGCGCCAGGAAGGGGCGAGGGCGAGCGCCAGAAGCAGCAGCGCGGCCGCCACGGGGAGCAGTTTCTTCAGCGTCGTCACGGTCAGGCTACGCCGCGCGATGGAGGCGATCATTTCCGGGTTGCGCCGCCGCAACCCATCCAGCATCCGTTCGCGCGAGGTACGCGTCATGCCAGCCCCGCGCGCAGCAGGTCGTGGATATGCAGGATACCTTTAATCATCCGCGCGTCATCGACCACAAATAAGGCGGTAACGGGGCGCGTTTCGCTGTTCATCTCGCGCAGCGCCTCTTCGGCCAGGGCCTCCGGGCTTATGGTGCGCGGGCTTGGGTTCATAATGTCCTCGACATTGCGGCCGAGCAGGTCTGGCCCCATGGCGCGGCGCAAGTCGCCATCCGTCACCACGCCCAACAGTTTGCCCGTGCCATCCACCACGCCCAGCGCTCCAAAGCGCTTCGCGGTCATGGTAATCAGCGCGCGGTCCATGGTGGTGCCCGGCGAGACCAGCGGCAGTTCATCGCCCTTGTGCATCAGGTCGCGCACGCGCTTCAGCCGTGCGCCCAGTTTGCCGCCGGGGTGAATATCCCTGAAATCGCGCGCCGAAAAACCACGCCGGGCGAGCAGCACCACGGCCAGCGCGTCGCCCAGGGCCATCTGCATGGTCGTGCTGGTGGTCGGCGCCAGGCCAATCGGGCCGGCTTCCGGCGCGGGGGGCAGGATCAGCGCCACGGTGGAAGCCGTGGCCAAAGTACTCTGCGGTGCGGCGGTAATGCCGATCAACGGCAGGCCGATTCGGCTGGCATGCGCCACAATCGCGGCCAGTTCCGCCGCCTCGCCGGAGTTGGAGAGCGCGATCACCGCGTCCCCGGCGATAATCATGCCCAGGTCGCCATGCGCCGCCTCGGCCGGATGCACGAACAGCGCCGGCGTGCCGGTGGAAGCCAGGGTCGCCGCGATCTTGCGTGCGACATGACCGGATTTGCCCATGCCGGTCACCACGACGCGGCCCGGTATGGCGATGAGGTGATTGACAGCGGCGCGGAAATCTTCCCCCAGGCCCGCACCCAGGGCGCTCAGCGCCGCAGCTTCGGTCGTAAGAACATCTCTCGCGATGGCAAGATCATCTTGGAGATCGTCAGACATGGGAGCGGTATGAACAGCGCCGCCCCGCTGGTCAACTGACGGAATGGCAACGCAGGGTAACGGGGAATTGACTGCCGGGGAGAAAACCAACCTCAGAACGGGATTTCCAGCTCCATCCGCCAGCGCAGCGTGCCATGCGCTGTGGCGGGCGTGGCGCCAAACAGCCAGCCAAGCTCGTATTTAACTTGCCCCGCATTGCCGAGTCCCAGCTTTCTTAAAGGCATCGCCCCCATGCCAACAGGCCCGGCCAGAAATTGCTGCTGGGAGAACCGCGGACTGTGCCCCACGGTGCCCGCATCGCCGTACACTTCCACGGCGGGTGAGAGCGGCCCCCATAGGTTCCACCGGCTCTGCGCCGCGTAGCTAAAATCCAGCCCTTGCGCAGTCTGGTCCGGCCCGAACTGGCGGGTCAGATACAGGTCCACCGTCTCGGTGGTATGGCCGATGTCCTTCGCGATGAGCGGGCCGAACGTGATCTCGTTCGAAGCCCCGTTCCGCCCCGAGGTCGTGGACTGCCCGTATTCCGCATAAAACCCGAAATCCGCGAAATACTCGCCAGGCTGGGTCAGCTCAAAACTGTTCTCCCACACTGCCTGGGTTAGCAACTGCGGTTGGTGGTATCCCGGTGCGCGGTTAAAGCCGAGTTCAATCTCGCTGTGCCACCAGGGCGTCAGCCCAGTGCCAAATTCGGCGGTGTTGCTGGTCGCCCCGCGCTGGTCCGGCCGCTGGTCGAACACCGCGTCGCCGTTGGTCTCTATTTCCAGCTCGCCCAGATCAATCTCATAAGGCGAATTCACATGATAATCGGCGGCGGCATGCTTGGGCACGGCCAGAGCCAAGGCGGTCAGACCCGCGGCGATAAAGTACCTCATTTCGCCACCAGCACGCCCTGGGCGGTATCTTGATGGAAATCCCCGAAGAATTTATAGGTCCCAGGGTCCAGCGGCCCGAGAAACACGGTGATCGTCTGTCCCGGCAGCACCAGTATCTCGCGGTTGAGGTCGGTGCTCTCAAACTCGTCGGCGGTATTGTCACTGTTCATCACGTGCAGCTTGAATTTTTGTCCCGCCGGCACGTTGACGGTGCTGGGCACGAAGCGATGGTTCTGGAACACCAGCAGGGGCATGTCATCGGCGTGTGCCGGGTGGATGCCAAGGGCAAGGACCGCGAGCAGCACAGCCGGAGCCAGTTTTGGCGGCGGCAAGCGGCTGATCAACCGTGCGGTGCCCAGCAGCACCAGCAGCGTGGTGGCCCAGGCAGCCAGTTGAATGCCCGATGGCCGCGCCGAGTAGCCCACCAATGCATGCAGGCTGCGCCCGGCAAAACTATCATCTGCAACAAACCCGCTGGTATTCCACAACTGCCGCCCCCAGGCGGGGAGAATATCCACGGAATTGAGCAGCGCCGCCGCTTGGCCGGCCATGCCCGCCGCCAACAGCGCGATCAGCGCATTGGTGACCGAGAACAACCGCCCGAGCGGAATGATGACGAGGCCGCGATACAACAGGAACGACAGTGCAGCCGCCAACCCCAGCCCTATCGCGCCGCCAGCCCCCATTTGCACGGCGCTGACACCCGAGCCGAGGAGAATGCCATATAAAAACAGCACCACCTCGGTGCCCTCGCGCATAACCGCCACGGCGACCACGGCCGCCAGAGCCGCCAGCGAGCGTTGGCCAAGCTGCACGGCCCGTCCCATGTTCTGCATGCCGCGCGTCATCTCGCGCGCGTGGCGCGACATGAATAATATATGCCAGCTCAGCATGACCACCGCGAAGCCGAGGATCGAGGCGGTGAACACTTCCTGGCCCGCGCCCTCGAACAGGTTGGAGAGGCTGGCGGCAAACACCGCGACCAGGCTCGCCCCGGCCAGCCCGGCGCCGATCCCACCGGCAATCCAGCGCCCGCGCCCGGCTACGCCCTCGGTCGCGGCCAGAATAATCCCGACGATCAGTCCCGCTTCCATCGCCTCCCGGAACACAATGATCATACTCACAAACATAAAAGGGTCCGCTCCGCTGTCCATTCTGCAAATGCAAATCATTCGCAACTAGAGAAAACATATAGGACCCGCATAACCGGCGCAAGAGCCGCGCAAAAAAATATTCAAAGGGGAGGGGAGCGCCGGGGATAACCCAGCGCGACATGTCAGTGGTGGAACAAATCCGGGTCGGCGTACCCCAGCAGGTCGAGCTTCGCCAGCGTCGGTAAAAACGTATAAGCCGCCTGAGCAATCTCTAACCGGTCTTCGCGCTTCAGCAGCGCCTCCAGCTTGGCCCATATCGCATGCAGGTACAGCACGTCAGACGCCGCATATGTCAGTTGTTCTGGGGTCAGGTCCAAAGCGCCCCAGTCGCTGGTCTGCTGCTGCTTGGAAATTTCCACCCCGGCCAGATCGCGGCAAAGGTCTTTCAGCCCATGCCGGTCGGTATAGGTGCGTACCAGCTTGGAAGCGATTTTCGTGCAGATCACCGGCGTGGTGAGCACGCCCAGCCCGTTCAGCATCGCCGCGATGTCAAACCGCGCGAAATGGAACAGCTTGGTCACCGCCGGGTCCGCCAGCAGCGCCTTCAAATTCGGGCAATTTGCCCCCTGGCCGCCGAGGCGTTCAGGGATGATCTGCACCAGATGCGCCGTGCCGTCGCCCGCCGAGAGCTGCACCAGGCAAAGCCGGTCACGCCTGGGGTCGAGGCCCATGGTCTCGGTGTCGATAGCGACGATAGACCCGAAGCTCAACCCAGCCGGCAGGTCATGCTTGTGCAGCTGGATATTGCTCATGGAGCCCTTGCAAAACGCAGCGTTTCAGAGCCCGCCGCGCTTAAAATTGTTGAGAAAAAATTGGTGCCCAGGAGAAGACTCGAACTTCCATGACCTTGCGATCGCTAGCACCTGAAGCTAGTGCGTCTACCATTTCGCCACCTGGGCAGTCCAATTTTTGCGTTCCGAGGAACGCCGGTGCCGGGCTTTAGCCCCACGAATCCCCCGCGTCAACCATGACGCCAACCATGACTTGAGCGGCCACGCCGGCGCGCCTACAACGCCTTCGCAGCAAACAGGGGGTCACATGGCGTCGGCGCGTAAAATTGCTACGGTTTTCGGCGGTTCCGGGTTTCTCGGGCATTATGTGGTCAAGCGGCTCGCCGCCCAGGGCTACATCGTCCGCGTTGCCGTGCGTGACACGGAATCCGCGAAGGACCTGCGCCCCATGGGCGATGTGGGCCAGATCGTGCCGCTGCACGCGCCGCTACACGAGGAAGCCCAGGTGGCCCGCGCCATCGAGGGCGCCGAGGTCGTGGTCAACCTCACCGGCATTCTGGCCGAGCGCCGCAAAGGTGATTTCATGCGCACCCATGCCGAAGGGGCAGGGCGCATCGCCCGTCTCGCCGGCAGTTCCAACGTGCGCCACCTGGTTCATATCTCCGCCATCGGCGCCGACGCCGCCAGCGCCAGCCTGTACGCGCAAAGCAAGGCCGCCGGCGAGGCCGCGGTGCGTTCGGCGTTCCCTGCCGCCGTCATCCTGCGCCCCTCCATTGTGTTCGGCCCCGAGGATCATTTCTTCAACCGCTTCGCCGCCATGGCGAGCCTCTCCGCGGTGATCCCCATCACCGGCGGCAGCACAAAATTCCAGCCGGTTTTTGTTGGCGACGTGGCCGGCGCCGTGCTCGCCTCACTCACCCCTGGCGCCCAAGGCAAGACCTTCGAACTCGGCGGACCGGATGTTAAGACATTCAAGCAACTCATTGAGTTCATGTTAAATATTATAAACCGGACCAACTGGGTAGTGGACCTGCCGCTCCCCCTCGCACGCTTCCAGGCGTTCTTCCTGGAACGGCTGCCGTATAAACTGCTGACCACCGATCAGGTGAAGTTGCTGCAACACGATAATATCGTGTCAGAAACAGCTCTCAGCCTGTCCAGTCTTGGAATCGTACCCACCCCGATGGATCTGATCCTGCCAAGGTATCTCGCGCGTTTCCGGAAAACCACCCGAGCTTGATTTGTTTTCGCAACATTATAAGGCCGAACCGGACCTAACTTCGTTAACGCATACCAGAAACGCGGCGGATGCGTAAATTATTGCCTGATTATACGGCAGCACAGTTGTCGTATGTACAAAAAATCTCTGGTATCCCGCCAAAAAATCCGTTAATAACCTTCATCAATTCGCCGAGGGGCCACTCCAGGCCCCGCGGCGTGTCACTTTGTTTGATGAGGCGGGACCAAAAACATGGCCGAGCGCATGCTGCAATTCACCCATCTGCCCCAGCAAACGCCGAAAAAGCGTGAAGCAACCGAACGCCGCGCGGATTTCGATGAAATCTACAAGCGGTTCGACGTGCAGTCAGCCAAGGCGCAGGCCAGCCGGTGCAGCCAGTGCGGTATCCCGTTCTGTTCAGTGCACTGCCCGCTCTCCAACAACATCCCGGACTGGCTGAAGCTCACCGCCGAGGGCCGTCTTGAGGAAGCGTATGAGCTTTCCTCCGCAACCAACACATTTCCCGAGATTTGCGGCCGCATCTGCCCGCAGGACCGGCTGTGCGAGGGCAACTGCGTCATCGAAAAGGGCTTTGAATCCGTCACCATCGGCGCGGTTGAACGCTACATCACCGACACCGCCTTCGAGCAAGGCTGGGTGAAGCCCATTCGCCCCATGCAGGAACGCGCTGAATCCGTCGGCATCATCGGCGCCGGCCCGGCCGGCCTCGCCGCAGCCGAGGCTTTGCGCCAGCAGGGCTATCAGGTCACAGTTTATGACCGCCATGACCGCGTCGGCGGCCTGCTTATCTACGGCATTCCAGGCTTCAAGCTGGAAAAGGAGATCGTGCTCCGCCGCTGGAAATGGCTGGAAGACGGCGGCGTCAATTTCGAACTCAACGCCGACATCGGCGGTGAAACATCCTTCGCCACCCTGCGCACCAACCACGACGCCGTCCTGGTCGCCACTGGCGTCTACAAGCCGCGCGAAATCGCGTCCCCAGGTTCCGGCCTGCCCGGTATCGTCCCAGCGCTGGATTTTCTCATCACCTCCAACCGCAACGGCCTGGGCGACAAGGTGCCGGACTTCGACTCCGGCAAGCTGAACGCAGCGGGCAAGAATGTCGTCGTCATCGGCGGCGGCGACACGGCGATGGATTGCGTGCGCACCGCCATCCGCCAGGATGCCAAATCCGTCACCTGCCTCTACCGCCGCGACAAGCAGAACATGCCCGGCTCCCTCCGAGAGGTCGGCAACGCCGAGGATGAGGGTGTGGTCTTCACCTGGCTCGCCGCGCCCGAAGCCTTCCTCGGCGATGACCACGTCACGGGCGTGCGCGCCATCCGCATGCACCTGGGCCTGCCCGATGCCTCGGGGCGCATGTCCGTTGACCCCATCGAAGGCTCCTCCTTCACCGTCCCGGCCGACCTCGTCATCAAGGCCCTGGGTTTCGACCCCGAGGACATGCCCGAAGCCTTCAACGAGCCCGCGCTCAAAGTCACCGGCTGGGGCACGCTGAAAACCAACCCCAAAACCTTCCAGACCAGCCTGCCTGGCGTATTCGCCGCCGGCGACATCGTGCGCGGCGCCTCCCTGGTCGTCTGGGCCATCCGCGACGGCCGTGACGCCGCCGCCTCCATCCATCAGCATCTTCTGGCGCAAAGCCTTTCCCAGGCTGCGGAGTAATAACCATGAACCATGAAACCGGCGCGGAATTCCTCTCGGCTTGGTCCACCAATGCTCAGATTTTAAAAGATACCTATAACCCGGCGCAGGAGCACGACAACTGCGGCGTCGGCATGGTCGCGGCACTGGACGGCAAAAAGCGCCGGGACATCGTGCAGGCGGGCATCGACGCGCTGAAAGCCGTCTGGCATCGCGGCGCCGTGGACGCTGACGGCAAGACCGGTGACGGTGCGGGCATCCACATCGAAATCCCGCAGGATTTTTTCGCCGCCGAAGTCCGCCGCTCCGGCGACGGCCTGCGTGAAGGCCCGATCGCCGTCGGCATGGTGTTTTTGCCCAAAACCGACCTCGGCGCGCAGGAACGCTGCCGCCAGATCGTCGAGACGGAAATCCTCAACTTCGGCTACCGCATCTACGGCTGGCGCCAGGTGCCCATCAATGTCGACTGCATCGGCGAAAAGGCCAACGCCACCCGCCCGGAAATCGAGCAGATCATGCTCTGGAACCCGCGCGGGGTGCCGGAAGACGTGTTCGAGCGCGAACTCTACATTATCCGCCGTAAAATCGAGCAGGCCGCCATCGCGGCACAGATCCCCGAACTGTACCTCTGCTCGCTATCCTGCCGTTCGGTCATCTACAAAGGCATGTTCCTCGCCGCCAGCCTCACGGATTTCTATCCGGACCTGCTGGACGAGCGTTTCATCTCGCGCTTCGCGATCTATCACCAGCGTTATTCCACCAACACCTTCCCCACCTGGAAGCTGGCGCAGCCTTTCCGCATGCTGGCGCATAACGGCGAAATCAACACCGTCGCCGGCAACATCAACTGGATGCAGAGCCACGAAACCCGGCTCGCGGCCGAAGGGCTGGACGACTTCCTCAACTACGTGAAACCCGTGGTGCAGGCAGGCGGCTCAGACACCGCCGCGCTGGACAACGTGTTCGAGCTGCTGGTGCGCGCCGGCCGCGACGCGCCGATGGCCAAGGCGCTGATGATCCCGCCCTCCATCGCCAACGACGCGACGATGCCCAAAGCCCACCGCGATCTGTTCAGCTATTGCAACGCAGTCATGGAACCCTGGGACGGACCGGCCGCCATCGCCGCCACCGACGGCAATTTCGTTATCGCCGGGCTGGACCGTAACGGGCTGCGCCCCTTGCGTTACACCGTCACCCGGCACGGCATGCTCATCGTCGGCTCGGAAACCGGCATGGTGAAGCTGGATGAGGATGAAATCATCGAAAAAGGCCATGTCGGCCCCGGCCAGACCATCGGCGTGGACCTCGATGCCGCGAAATTTTACCACGATGCCGAAATGAAGGACATGCTCGCCGCCCGCCAGGATTTCGGCAACTGGGTGAAGCGTATCACCGTCATCGATCATATCGTGAAAACCGACGCCGCCGAGCCCGTGCGCCTGGACGCGCTCTCCTTGCGCCGCCGCCAACTCGCCGTTGGCTTCACGCTGGAGGAGCTCGAACTGCTGCTGCACCCCATGGTCGAAGACGCACAGGAAGCCACCGGCTCCATGGGCGACGACGCGCCGCTCGCCGTGCTCTCGGAAAAATACCGCGGCCTGCACCATTTCTTCCGCCAAAGCTTCTCCCAGGTCACCAACCCGGCCATCGACAGCTTGCGCGAAACCCGCGTGATGTCGCTGAAAACCCGCCTGGGCAACCTCGGCAACGTGCTGGATGAAGACTCCGAGCAGTGCGACCTGCTGCAACTCGACTCCCCGGTGCTCTCCACCGCCGAGTTCGAGGCGATGCGCAAAACCATGGGCGACAATGCCTGCGTGGTGGATTGCACCTTCAAGGTCATCAACGGTGAGGGCGGTCTGCGCCGCGCCATCGAGCGCATCCGCCGCGAGGCGGAGGAGGGCGTGCGCGCCGGCTGCACCCACGTCATCCTCACCGATGAAGCCATCTCCCCGGAACGCGCGACAATCCCCATGATCCTCGCCACCGGTGCGGTGCACACCCATCTGGTCCGCCAAAGCTTGCGCACCTTCACCAGCCTCAATGTCCGTTCGGCCGAATGCCTGGATGTGCATTACTTCGCCGTACTGGTCGGCGTCGGCGCCACCACCATCAACGCCTACCTGGCGCAGGAGAGCATCGCCGACCGCCACGCTCGCGGCCTGTTCGGCAAGCTCACCCTGAAGGAATGCGTCGGCCGCTACAAAAAAGCGGTGGACAAGGGCCTGCTCAAAATCATGAGCAAGCTCGGCATCTCCGTCATCGCCTCCTATCGCGGCGGCTATAATTTCGAGGCCATCGGCCTCTCTCGCGCGCTTGTAGGCGAATTCTTCCCCGGCATGCCCTCGCGCATTTCCGGCATCGGCCTGCCCGGCATCGCGCATAAAGTGCTGGAACTCCACGAATCCGCCTGGAGCGGCAACATCGTACCGCTGGAAATCGGCGGCATGTACCGCCTGCGCCGCGCCGGCGAGACCCATGCGTTCGACAACAACGCCGTCCACCTGCTGCAAACCGCGGTTGGCACCAACAGCTACCAGCTCTTCCGCCGCTACACCGAGACCGTGCGCAAGCAGCACCCCATCGCGTTGCGTGACCTGCTGGACTTCCGCATGGACGGCCGCACCCCGATCCCCATCGACGACGTCGAGAGCATCACCGAAATCCGCAAGGTGCTGCTCGCCCCCGGCATTTCGCTCGGTGCCCTCAGCCCGGAAGCACACGAAACGCTTTCCATCGCGATGAACCGCATCGGCGCGCGCTCCGACTCCGGCGAGGGGGGTGAAGACCCGTCCCGCTCCGAGCCGCGCACCAATGGCGACAACGCCTCCTCCGCCATCAAGCAGATCGCCTCGGGGCGTTTCGGCGTCACCGCCGAATACCTGAACGACTGCAAGGAGATTGAGATCAAAATCGCCCAGGGCGCGAAACCGGGCGAGGGCGGGCAGCTGCCCGGCTTCAAGGTCACTGAACTCATCGCCAAACTGCGCCACGCCACCCCCGGTGTCACGCTCATCAGCCCGCCGCCGCATCACGACATCTACTCCATCGAGGACCTGGCGCAGCTAATCTACGACCTCAAGCAGATCAACCCCAACGCCACGGTCTGCGTGAAGCTGGTCTCGCGCTCGGGCATCGGCACCATCGCCGCCGGCGTTGCCAAGGCCAAAGCCGACGCCATCCTCATCTCCGGCCATGTCGGCGGTACCGGCGCCTCGCCGCAGTCCTCGGTGAAATACGCTGGCATGCCGTGGGAAATGGGCCTGTCCGAGACGCATCAGGTGCTCATGCTCAACCGCCTGCGCCATCAGGTCACGCTGCGCGCCGACGGCGGCATCAAAACCGGGCGCGACGTCGTCATCGCCGCCATGCTCGGCGCCGAGGAATACGGCATCGGCACCGCCTCCCTGGTCGCCATGGGCTGCATCATGGTCCGCCAATGCCACTCCAACACCTGCCCGGTCGGCGTCTGCGTGCAGGACGAGGAACTGCGCAAAAAGTTCGAAGGCACGCCGGAGAAGGTCATCAACCTGTTCTCCTTCATCGCCGAGGACGTGCGCGGCATTCTCGCCTCGCTCGGCTTCCGTACCTTGAAGGAAGTCATCGGCCACACGGAATTGCTGCATCAGGTCAGCCGTGGCGCCGACTACCTGGACGACCTCGACCTCAACCCCATCCTCGCCCAGGCCGACCCCGGCCCGCACGCGCGCTACTGCACCCGCATCGGCCGCAACGAGGTGCCGGAGACGCTCGACGCACAGATGATAGCCGACGCGCAGCCCTTCTTCCAGAACGGCGAAAAGATGCAGTTGCAGTACAACATCCGCAACACGCACCGCGCCATCGGCACCAAGTTCAGCTCGCAGATCGTCGCCAAGTACCGCAAGGTGAAGCTGCAGCCCAACCACGTCACTGTCCGCCTGCGCGGCTCCGCCGGCCAGTCGCTGGGAGCCTTCGCGGTGGCTGGCCTCAAGCTGGAAGTCTTCGGTGACTCCAACGACTACGTGGGCAAGGGGCTTTCGGGCGCCACCATCGTGGTCCGCCCGGTTCCATCTTCTAAACTCAAGACGAACGAAAACACAATCGTGGGCAACACCTGCATGTACGGCGCCACCTCCGGCTCGCTGTTCGCCGCCGGCCGCGCGGGTGAGCGTTTCGCGGTGCGTAACTCCGGCGGCATCGCGGTGGTTGAGGGCATCGGCTCCAACGGCTGCGAATACATGACCGGCGGCACCGTGGTGGTGCTCGGCGAGGTTGGCGATAACTTTGGCGCCGGCTTCACCGGCGGCATGGCCTTCGTCTACGACCGTGCCAAGCAGTTCGAAGTCCGGCTCAACCCGGAATCCATCACCTGGCAGCGAGTCGCTACCCCGTACTGGGAGGACGTGCTGAAAAACCTCATCGAGCGCCACGCCGCGGAGACCGAAAGCCGCTACGCTGCCTCCATTCTCAACGATTGGGCGCGTGAATCACGTCACTTCTGGCAGATTGTGCCTAAGGAATACGTGAAATACCTGGCCTCGCCGCTCACCGACGAAGTCGCCTCGATAAGCGCCTGAGTACAACCGGAACGGGCTCACTTTAAGTGTGCCCGTTCCGGTGGCATATTAAGTGCCATGCGAGTCCTGTACCATCTGCCGCTATCGCCTTTTGCCCGCAAAGTGCGCCTGGTGCTGGCGGAACGGCGCCTGCCCTTTGAGCTGCGCACGGAAAAAGTCTGGGACCGCCGCCCGGAATATCTGGAACTGAACCCGGCCTGCACCGTCCCCACCCTCGTTGAGGACAACGGCCTGGTCGTCCCCGATTCCGCGGTCATCTGCGAATATCTGGAAGAAGCCTACCCGGACATGACCCTGCTCGGCCTGAACATGCCCGAGCGTGTGGAAACCCGCCGCCTGGTCAAATGGTTCGACGAGAAATTCTTCGCCGAGGTCAGCCGCAACCTCGTGTGGGAAAAGAACATGAAGCAACTGCTTCGCCTGGGCGCCCCGGAAGCCGGCGCCCTGCGCGCGGGCTACGCCAACCTCAAGCAGCATCTGCTCTACATCGGCTGGCTGGCCGAACACCGCCGCTGGCTCGCGGGCGAAAACCTGTCCCTGGCTGATTTCGCCGCCGCAGCACAACTGTCCTCGCTAGACTTCATCGGCGACGTCGACTGGACGGTCTCCCCGGCGGCCAAGGACTGGTACGCCCGCATGAAGTCCCGCCCCGCCTTTCGCGCCGTGCTGGCCGACCGCATCAACGGCCAAGCCCCCCCGCCGCATTATGCGGATCTGGATTTTTGAGGCCGGACGTAGCCGGACGTAGGGCGGAAAAGCGCAGCGCATTCCGCCACCGCGCCACCAGCACGCCTCCCATCACTTTAGCCCAAAACCCACCCCCCACGGTCATGCCGGCGAACGCCGGTATCCACGCCTTGCTTTCCTTGCTTACCCAAACCCGATGACCCAAACCCTCCTCATCTTCGGCCTCGGCTACTCCGGCCGCGCCATCGCGCAAGCTGCCGCCGCCGCGGGCTTCACCGTCATCGCCACCTCCCGCAACCCGGAGGGGCAGGGGGCGCCACCCGGCGTCACCATCATCCCCTTCGATGCCGCCGCCCCCGCCATCGCCGCCGCCACACACATCATCGCCACCGCCGCGCCTGATGAACACGGTGACCCGGTGCTCGCCCGCTACGCCGCGCAAATCACCGCCGCCCCCAACCTGCGCTACATCGGCTACCTCTCCACCACCGGCGTCTACGGCAACGCAGACGGCGCCTGGGTCGACGAAGACTCTCCCCCCAACCCCCAATCCCCCCGCGCCCACCGCCGCGTCGCCGCCGAAGCCGCGTGGTCCAACTTCCCCGCCAAAACCATCGACATCTTCCGCCTCGCCGGCATCTACGGCCCCGGCCGCTCCATGTTCGACGATTTGCGCGCCGGCACTGCCCGCCGCGTCGTCAAACCAAACCACCTTTTTGGCCGCATCCACCGCGACGACATCGCCCAAGGCGTGCTGCAAGCCCTGCAACGCCCCGCCACCCAAGGTGTCACCATCTTCAATTTTTCCGACGACGAACCCGCCGCCAGCACCGACGTCGTCGTGGAAGCCGCCCGCCTCCTCAACCTCCCGCCCCCCGAACCAATCCCCTACGAACAAGCCGCGCCAAAAATGTCGCCCATGGCGCTGAGCTTCTGGTCCGAAAACCGCCGTGTTGCCAACGAAAAAACCAAAGCAGCGCTGCACCTGAAATGGCTTTACCCCACCTACCGCGAGGGGTTATGCGCTATCATGAAAGAGGAACAAGACTCTTCTTTTTGTGAACAAAAAGAAACAAAAAAACTTTGATTTTTACCCGGAATCGTAGGGCGGATCATCGTGATCCGCCACTTTCAGTGCAGTTTCCCAACGTTTGGTAGCGAGGTCGAGGTGTAGTTGCCCAACCGAACGGACTAGACTCAACCTAAAACTAGGGCACAATGGGCTTCGTAATAATGGGGGAACGTTATGGCTCTAGTGCCGTCCGTCATTGAT
>PLSD01000034.1 GCA_003164135.1 Acetobacteraceae bacterium | reverse complement strand
ATTAATTGCAACTGTAATGCTAGGCGGCACGCTAAGCCGCACAAAAAACAAGGTGGGAACCAGTTCATGTTGAAAAATAAAACAATTCTTGCGACCGGTGCGGGCTCTGGTATCGGCCGCACGGCGGCGCAGACATTCGCACGGGCGGGGGCGAATGTGGTGGTGGTGGATTTGAACGAGGCGGCGGCGCGCGAAACCGTGGCGGCCATTCGCGCGGCCGGTGGGCAGGCGGAGGCTGTGGTTTGCAACGTGGCGGTGGAAGACGAGGTTGCCGCGATGGTGGCGTTTGCGGTCAGCCATTATGGCCGGCTCGATGGCGCGTTCAACAATGCGGGGATCGAGATGCACAATAAGCCAGTGCATGAGCTAACCGCCGCGGAGTGGAACAGCGTGATCGCGGTTGATCTGACTGGTGTTTTTTACTGCATCAAGCATGAAATTCTGGCGATGAAGGCAAATGGCGCGGGTTCCATCGTCAACACCGCTTCGGCGTCGGGCGTGCGGGCGCAGGCGAATTCATCTGAATATGTCGCGGCCAAACATGGCGTGGTGGGTTTAACGAAGGCGGCTGCTGCGGATGCGGGGCCGCTGGGGATTCGGGTGAACGCAATTTGCCCAGGGCTGATTATGACGCCGATGGCGCGGGACCGGCTGATGCATGACCCGGTGTTCTCGCAGGCGCTGGATGGGCTGCGTCAGCGCCATATCATTGGGCGTTTTGGTGAAACATCCGAGGTGGCCGAGGCGGCGATGTGGCTGCTCTCCGACCGTGCCTCGTTCAGCACGGGCA
Organism: Acetobacteraceae bacterium; assembly: GCA_003164135.1. Taxonomy (GTDB): domain Bacteria; phylum Pseudomonadota; class Alphaproteobacteria; order Acetobacterales; family Acetobacteraceae; genus Acidocella. Next base: position 3,643 of record PLSD01000034.1, on the reverse strand, counting down.
CCGCCATGCTGGTGGATGGCGGTTACGCGATTTAGCCATATATAATGGGGCACGTAGATGATTAAGATGGTTGTGGAAGTCTGGCGCCGGCCGGACATGAGCTTCGAGGATTTTACCCAGCGCTGGCTGGGCGCGCATGGTGCGCTGGTGAAACAACATGCACGGGCGATGGGTTTTGTGCGCTATGTGCAGAGCCATAAACAGGCCTCGACGGCGATTGAGGCGTTTGCCGATGGGCGGGGCTGGAAGGCGCCGCCGGATGGGTTGACGGAGGTGTGGTGGGAGAGTGTGGAGGCGATGAATGCGGCGCTCTCAACCCCGGAAGGGCAACGGGCCAGCGCGGCGCTGGAGGCGGATGAAATTCAGTTTTGCGATGGGCGGCGGATGAGCGCATTTCTGGCGGTTGAAGAGACGATTTTTGATTTCACGGATGCGGAAAATTAAACAGGGAGACATTCACGTGGCTTCAATGAAATATTACACGGTACAGCCGGGCGCCGGGATTGACGGGCTGACGCTGCAAACCGGCGAAATTCCAGAGCCCGGGGATGGCCAGGTGCTGGTGAAATTGCATGCGGCCTCGTTGAACTTCCGTGATTTGATGGTGGTGCGCGGGCACTATCCTGGGGTGGCCCCAGGCGCGCTGGTGCCGCTCTCTGATGGCGCCGGTGAGGTGGTCCGGTGTGGCGCGGGCAGCACCAAATTCAAGCCGGGTGACAGGGTTGCGGGCATTTTCATGCAGAGCTGGCTGGCCGGGCCTATGGTGGATGCCGACGCCGCTTCCGGCTTGGGCGCTGGGCTGCCAGGTGTGCTCGCGCAGTACCGCGTGTTTGATGAAGCAGGGCTGGTGCCGGTGCCCGCGCATTTGAATTTTGCGCAGGCGGCCACGCTGCCGTGCGCGGGCGTAACAGCATGGAACGCACTTTTTGGGCTCAGCGCCGTGCAACCTGGGCAGACCGTGCTGGTGCTTGGTACGGGCGGGGTGTCGATTTTTGCGTTGCAACTGGCGCATGCCGCCGGGGCGCGGGTGATTGTCACGTCATCGAGCGATGCCAAGCTCGAACGTGCGCGCGCACTCGGTGCCGCGGCCATCATTAATTATAGTACGACGCCGGATTGGGCGCCCGAGGTGCGCCGGCTGACTGGCGGGCGCGGCGTGGATGTGGTGGTGGAAACCGGCGGGGCGGGAACTTTGGCAGCTTCCGTTGCAGCGACGCGCCGCAATGGCGCTGTGCATATGATTGGCGTGCTGACCATGGGGCAGATTGATCCGATTAGTATTCTGCTCGGGGGCGTGCTGGTGCGGGGGGTGATGGTTGGTTCGCGCGACATGTTCGAGGCGCTGAATCAGGCGGTCGAGGTGGCGGGAATTTCTCCTGTTATCGACCGCGTGTTTGCGTTTGATGAGGTGAAACGAGCCTATGAATATTTGCAGGCGGCGGGGCACATGGGCAAGGTGGTGGTGACGCTGGATTAAGAAAGATGTAAAATCACGTGCAGCGTTGATCCCCCGCTCCCGCCCCTATTGAATTGCGCGATCAGGCCCTGATGGCGGGCAAAAAAAGGCGGCGCCGCGCGGGCGCCGCCGTTCCAGCCGTCTTCAGCTGCCGTAGGGTATCTCAAAAATACCGCAGCCGCGCTCATCGCCGCAGGTTACTTCCACCACATGCTCGGTGATGCCGGCGGTAACGGGCAGTACGCGGTTATCCGCCGGCTCCCAGCGCTCGCCGTCGATCGCGAGCGGGCCCTGCTTCATGCCATGGATGAGGCCCTTATACCCGCCGTAATTGCCGCCGCGCAGGCGGATGGAGGTGTCCAGACGCTTCATGTTCACATGCAACACCTTGCCGGAAAGCAAATGCACATCCACCGCGGCATTGAGGAAATGCTCGCCCTCGGCGAAGTCCAGCTTGCGGTCGAGCTTCACCACTTTCTCCTGGTGCCCGCCGTGGGAATCGGCCCAGCGGATCAGCCCCTCGAAATAGCGCGGCGTGCCGTCGGTCTCGTGCGCCAGGAAGTACCAGAGATAGAAGCTCTCCAGCTGCACGCAGCACCAGTTATAGCGCGTGCCCCAGTTGGCTTGGCGGAACCAGGCGGTGGTGTCCTCAATTACGGCGACGCCGGGACGCACGCCCCAGGAACGGTCGCGGATGGCATAATGCGTGTCCGGCTTCAACTCATAGGTCTTGCCGTCCAGCTTCGCCCAGCCCTCGACACGGCCGACATGGCCGAAATGCGTCCAGTCCCAGACGCGCCGGCCCTCGAAATCGGAGATCAGGCGCAGCGGGTCAAGTGCCTTGAAGTCGCTGGTGTAGGTAAAGTCATAGGTGGCCCCCTGCGCGTTCTCCTCCAGCCAGAAGCGCCAGGACTTCATCGGCACGAGAATTTCGGCATGGATCGGGCCGACATCCATTTCGTCGCGGTTGCCGTTCACCAGCTCGCGCGAGGCGCGGACGTTGACCTGCTTGTCCGGCAGACAAAACAGGGAGAAGCCGTCCATCACGCCCATGTTCGGGTAGACACCGATGCCCTGGGCGATGGAGAGCGACCCGTCGATGGCCTGCAGGTCGAAATAGAAACGGTCGAACCAGCGCGGATCGGTATCGACCACCTGCTCCAGCGTGCCGTAATTCTGATGGATCAAAGCATCGTCTAAACGTGTCGGCATAATTCCCCCGGGTGTTGTTTTGAGCTTGTTTAGGGCCAGAGCCCGTGGCATTCCCCACCCCAAAGGCTGGGCCAGGTGAGGCATGGCCGGTTATGGCCAGAATGTCATCAGCCGCGCACTTCACCAACCATTGCTCCGGCAGTGTCAGGTGGGCCCGTACCTGCTTGAACAAGCAAATACTAACACCGAACAATCACTCGGCTAATGCCAAGTGATTGACATTTGAAGCGAAAATGGAGTGCGCGGTTGGAAGTGGACATGGTTTGCCCTGTAAACCGGCACCCGAGTAGACCTCCCTCGGATCTTGGCTCTGACGTATTGGTCTAAACGATTAAACTTGTTGTTTGCCGGGGTCGCTATCGATGCCGTTCGGAAGGCATGGTCTGGGCGGTGGTGGGTACGGGCCCACAGCGACCTGCGTGTACTGAGTCGTACGTAAATTTCGACATCGCCAATGACGTGATCATCGTGCCCTGCTTCAGGACTGCCACAGACGAAGCCGCCCGCGCCGTGCCGGCGAAGCTGTTGCCGGAGCGGGAGATCATCGTGGTGCCGGGCCGAGAAATCCTGCTCGACGGCGGCAACATCCATTGCATCACCCAGCAGCAACCGGCCAGGAAACGCTAACAACCGCTGGGAAACTAGCCCCCCAGGAACACACATCGCAGCTGTAACCCCTTCAATCCGGAGGTGAAGAACTCTTTCAGCATGCGGTATGGATCGATATTAACTGTCGTCGGTTGCGTGCCCCCGCAACCAAGTTAAGGCTTTGAAATAACACGGGTTATTTTGGTTTTTCGTTCTGTGTTTAATCGGACGTGTAGCCAGTCAGGTTTTTGGCCTGACTGGCTACACGTCTTCCCGTAAATTATCACACTAAATCAGTTGGTTATGTAAACATGCGCCGCAGCGTTGCGCTCGCGCTTTCTCAACATGGAACGGCTTGACCTACGTAATCATCCGGCGTGGGCCGCA
>PLSD01000128.1 GCA_003164135.1 Acetobacteraceae bacterium | reverse complement strand
ATCTTTGTGGCCCGCCACCAATGATAGATGCCTGTCTCAATACGTTGATCCGCGGCCGCCTGTTCGAGAAACATATATTCACTGAGCGCTTCTTAACCGCCAAAGACGGCACCGAGAAACATAAAAGCCCGTTATTCAAAAAAATCTAACCGCCGAGACTTCATTGAAAGATACGTGCCATGGATTTGAGATTAACCGACAAAATCGTGCTGGTCAGCGGCAGCATGGCGGCGTCGGCCACGAAGGGACGCATGTCATTATCAATAGGCGCACACAGCAGGCGTTAGTAGATGCTGTCGGAGCGCCCGAAGAAAACATCAGTGCCTGGAACCATGATATTCTCAAGGAGAACTTGGGTGTTGTCGGTGGCAGTGCAATGACACGGGGCTAGTGACAACCCGAATGGTGGGTAAGACGGGAAATTTCGTTCCAATTTAATAGAAGGAGACTCGGAATGGCTTTGCTGAATCGAATGGACTGGTATGACCTTGCTAGGACGACCAACTGGTCGCCGAAATATGTCACGGAAAGCGAGCTATTTCCGGTAGGACTGGCCGGCGACTATGGCCTGCCCCAAGAAGCGTGGGAAAAATACGATGAACCATACAAGCAAACTTACCCTGAATATGTGAAGATTCAGCGTGAAAAGGATGCGGGTGCCTACTCTGTAAAAGGAGCGCTTGAGCGATCAAAGATTTTTGAAAACTCAGATCCTGGCTGGAAATCTGTGATCAAGGCTCACTACGGCGCCATCGCTCGTGGCGAATATGCTGCCGCCAGCGCCGAGGCGCGTATGGTGCGTTTTTCCAAGGCGCCAGGCATGCGCAATATGGCGACTATGGGCACGCTTGACGAAGTGCGCCACGGCCAGATCCAACTCTATTTCCCGCACGAGCATGTCTCGAAAGACCGCCAAATGGATTGGGCGTTCAAGGCCTACGACACTAACGAGTGGGCAATGATAGCGGCCCGTCATTTCTTTGACGACATCATGATGACGCGCGATGCTATCAGCGTATCGATTATGCTGACCTTCAGCTTTGAAACCGGCTTTACCAACATGCAGTTCCTCGGCTTGGCTGCGGATGCGGCTGAGACGGGAGATCACACTTTCGCTAGCCTCATCTCAAGCATACAGACTGATGAATCTCGCCATGCGCAGATCGGTGGTCCGGCGCTGCAGGTGCTGATTGAAAATGGCAAGAAGGCTGAAGCTCAGAAGAAGGTGGACATCGCTTTCTGGCGTGCGTGGAAACTGTTCTCGGTTTTAACTGGTCCGATGATGGACTATTACACACCGCTCGAACATCGCAAGCAGTCGTTCAAGGAGTTCATGGAAGAGTGGATCGTTGCCCAGTTCGAACGCGCCCTCACCGACCTCGGACTTGATCTGCCCTGGTATTGGGATCACTTCCTCGAAGAGCTGGGTGAACAGCACCATGGCATGCATCTCGGCGTATGGTTTTGGCGGCCAACCGTATGGTGGAATCCCGCAGCAGGCGTAACGCCGGCGGAACGCGACTGGTTGGAAGAGAAATACCCTGGCTGGAACGACACCTGGGGCCAGTGCTGGGATGTGATCATCGACAACGTGGTCGATGGCAATATGGCCATGACCTATCCCGAAACATTGCCGATAGTGTGCAATATGTGCAACTTGCCCATAAATTACACGCCGGGCAATAAGTGGAACGTCAAGGACTTCCCGCTCGAGTACAAGGGCCGCCTGTATCACTTTGGGTCCGAACAGGATCGCTGGTGTTTCGAGCAGGAGCCGGAACGCTACGCCGGCCATCTGAGCTTGGTCGATCGTTTCCTTGCGGGCATGATCCAACCGATGGATCTGGGGGGGGCTCTGAACTACATGAGCTTGGCCCCGGGCGAGATTGGTGACGATGCGCATAACTATGCGTGGGCCGAGGTTTACAGGGCAATGCGTTCCGACAAGAAGAAATCTGGAACCCGCTGACCGATTGAGCCGGCGGCGATGACCGCCGGCTCCATTATTGCCCTGATGTAGGAGAAAACAAATGGCTTTATTTCCCTTAAGTTCCAATTTTGAAGGTGACTTCGTGCTGCAATTGCTGGCGGTCGATACTGAGAATACCATGGACGAAGTGGCTGCGGCTGCTGCCCATCATTCGGTGGGGCGGCGCGTCAAGGCGCGACCGGGGCAGATTCTTCGTGTCCGCAGGCAAGGTAGCGAGGAGCTTTTGCCGCGAACCATGAAGGTGGCTGAAACGGGCTTCAAGCCTACTGAAACCATCGAGATCATTTGGGAAGCACCCAAGCATTAAGGACGTAGCGGCGCGTCGCGCCAACTTCAAAGGTGGTTGCAGATTTTGCAAACAGGTAAGGCGAACATGACATTTAGAAAAGTGTGCACCCTAGACGACCTTTGGGAAGGTGAAATGGAATCATTCGAGATAGACGGGCAAGATATTTTGCTGGTTTGTGCCGAGGGTGGTGTGATCAAAGCCTTCCAGGGAATGTGTCCACATCAAGATATTCCTTTGTCGGAAGGCAAGTTTGATGGCAAGACCGTGATTTGCCGAGCGCATCTTTGGCAGTTCGATGCCTATTCTGGCAAGGGCATCAATCCATCCGACTGTGCATTGGCTGAGTACTCGGTAAAGATCGAGGGCGATGATGTCCTGGTGGAAACCGAGGGTGTGAAACCTCTGTTTGCGCACACCTGAAGACGGTGCAGCAAACTATTACATAAGGACGCAGTAATGAGCGATACACATGAAATTAAAGCTAGGCATAGCAACAACCGGGTGGGTCCCGTGATGCGCGCGGGGGAACTGGCCCTGGCCGTGGTCGAGGCGGCCAGGGAAGACAACCCAGACCGGGATATACGGGTCGATGACAAACGTGCCTACCTGCGCATCGACACGGACGACGAAATGATTTTGCGGCGGGAGACGATTGAACGCGCGTTAGGACGGCCGTTCAAAATGAATGATTTAGAGTTAGATCTCAGTTCCTTTGCTGGACGGATCGAGACGCTACCTGATCAAGTACGTTTTTATTTCATCAAGCATATTTGAAGAGAAGCCAGTAGCGGCCGACGCCCGGCAGCAACTAATCCATTCACCATATAGGAGGCAGAAGACAGATCATGTCAGAAGTTCAAGTGTTAAAGCCGCTCAAGACCTGGGGTCATCTGGCAGCACGCCGCCGCAAACCCAGCGAATATGAGATCGTCAGCGTCAAACTGCATTACAACGACCGGGATGCCAATGCACCGTATGAACTAGATCCCGATTTGTTCATGAATAAGTGGTACAAGACAAATACCTTTGGCAGCCCGCTTAAACATGATGACTGGAACGCATTTCGTGATCCGGAGGAAGTGGTTTACCGCAGCTACAATATGATGCAGGACGGTCAGGAAAATTACGTGTTCGGCCTGTTTGACCAGTTCAACAGCCGTGAACATGACAAATCGCTTGACCCCGGCTGGGCAGGCACGCTAGCGCGGATGTATACTCCGGCGCGGTACCTCTTTCACACGGTGCAGATTGCTTCCGCCTATGTCGGTCAGATGGCACCGGCCAGCACCATTACCAACTGTAATTATTTTCAGATGGCAGATTCTTTGCGCTGGCTAAGTCATACCGCTTACCGCACCAAGGAACTCTCGCTGGCTTTTGCGGATAAGGGTTTTGGTGCCAATGAGCGAAATCATTGGGAAACAAATACGGCATGGCAGGGTTTCCGCGAGTTGATGGAAAAGGTTCTTGTTACATGGGACTGGGCCGAGGCTTTTGTGGCTTTGAACCTGGTCGCCAAGCCTGCCATTGATGAGGCCGTGCTGCACAAACTAGGTGAAGCGGCACGTCATAACGGTGACATGCTGCTTGGTTTGCTGAACGACGCGCAACTGATTGATGCTGCGCGGCATCGTCGCTGGACGACTGCCCTAGTAAAAATGGCGATCGAAAAGCCGGGCAACGTAGAAGTTATCAAGGGCTGGATTGCCAAGTGGGAGCCGTTGGCCGACAAGGCGATCGATGCCTATGTCGGTGCGCTGGCCGATGTGCCTGACGGGGCCGAATCGGCAAAGCAGGCTACCCGCGACTTCCGCCGTTCATTGGGGCTGTAAGTCCGTTCCTGGAGCACCGCAAGAACCTATAAGGTGCCTGCGGTGCAGCCAAAAACCCATTAAATGGAATTACTATGACCCAAGCCAGAATAGCGATCGAAGGCGAGAAAGGCACGTTTGCGCAAGCCGAGCAAGACACCGTACTGCGTGCGGCTTTGCGCGCCGGGATTGGTTTCCCTTATGAATGTAATTCAGGTGGTTGTGGTAGTTGCAAGTTTGAAATAGTTGAGGGCGAGGTTGAGAACCTTTGGCAGAATGCCCCGGGTCTTACTGAGCGTGACCGGCGAAAAGGGCGTCTACTGGCCTGTCAATGTCGGGCCAGCACCGACCTGCGTATCAAGGTACGAATAGCGCCAGAATGTTTGCCGATGATCACGCCAAAACGGCTTCGCGCTAGATTCGTTGCAATGCATCAGATCACGCATGACATTCGTGAGTTTCGTTTTGTTGCTGATAGCGCTGCTGATTTTCTTCCCGGTCAATACGCGATGCTTGCGATTCCTGGCGTTAGCACTCCCCGAGCCTATTCAATGTCAAATGTCGGCAACAACGAAGGTGAGTGGCACTTTCAGATTCGTCATGTTGCCAATGGTATGGCGACGGGGAAACTTTTTCATCATCTTCACGTTGGTGAAGAAATCGAGATCGATGGCCCTTACGGTCTCGCCTATCTTAGACAAGGGGTCACACGGGACATCGTCTGCGTAGCGGGGGGCTCGGGCTTGGCGCCCATGGTTTCGATTGCTCGCGGGGCAGCGCAATCCGGGATGTTGAAGACGCGCCATCTCCATTTTTTCTATGGTGGCCGAACTCCCCGTGACATCTGTGGCGAAGATTTCCTGCGCGAGCTTCCCGGCTATGGAGATAGAATCAATTTTCATCCGGTGGTCTCGCTGCCTGGTGATGATTCTGCCACACATTGGAGTGGTGAAACAGGTTTTGTCCATGAACTGGTGCGCCGTGTTTTTGGTGACACCTTGCCAAGTTTTGAGTTTTACTTTGCGGGGCCACCACCGATGACGCAGACATTGCAGGAAATGTTGATGGTGGGTTACCGGGTACCTTTTGAGCAGATTCATTTCGATCGTTTCTTTTGAAGGCAGGTCAATCTTCATCAACCATCCTTTTACCCAAGGAGAAAAAGATGGAGCAGCTACCAGAACTTCAATGGAGAGGTAACAATAAGTGAAAGCAGTAGTCGAGTGTTGTCCGCTGCCAATCCTGATCCGGGCAGCCAAAAGGTTACTGACAGCGCAATTTGACCGAACATGTTAACCACCATGCGCCTGAGTTTCCAAAGGGATTCTTCGTGCAAATGATATTAATCAACTCAATTAGGGAGAATAAAAATGTACAAGTCGTCCACTCGACGGATCAGACCAGCCTCCAGAAGTGTACCAATTGCGGCAATCTCTGTAATGGTAATGGGAATACCTTCCCTGAGCTACGCGACAGATTCGAATAGTTTAAATGATACCTTAGTTCAAACTTCCCAACCGGGCTATGAGTCAAGCTTAAACCCATTCACGGCACCATCTTCGAATCAAAATAGATGGTTTGTTAACGTTGATATGGCTGCTATTCTTGTGAATGCAAGCGCCGAAATTTTCAGTCCAGGCCCGAATATTTCGAATTCAAGAATACCAGGCGCTTCGGTCCGAGCTAATAACTCATACACGCTGACGTTTGATCTGGGTTATTTTGTTACGCGCAATCTGGCAGTAAACATCTTTGCTGGGATACCGCCATGGGCTACAGTTCGAGGTAAAGGGACTGTAGAGTCATTCGGCCCATTGCTTAATACTATGTACGCGCCGGCAATTCTGTCGCTGCAATATTATTATCCCGGCTTTGGAAGTTTTGTGCCGTATGTTGGCGTAGGTATTAATCGTACCTTCTTCCGAAATGTTCAGCATAAGGCGCTTTGGGGTGATAAGGTCGCGGATGCTTGGGGGACAGCGTTTCAGGTTGGGGCTCAGTATAAGTTAAATAACCACTGGGCAGTGAATGGCGATTTACGCTATGTGCTATTGCAAACTCATATTTCGGCAGGGTTAGCTGCTGCGCCGGAGGCTCCAAGAGTATTTGCGAAAGCAACGATTAACCCAGCTATTATTGAGGCGGGCGTGGATTATAGTTTCTGATTGAGTGTCGAGAGGCATTCTATTAGCTATTCAAGTCATATCAAATTGGCTGATGCTGGTCTGTCTGTGAAATTGCGGCCAATGGCGACTCTGACTCATATTTGGTGCAGGTATCAGGTATTATGATGCTGGTGAGTTCCACTGATGTGAGGAGTCGTCATGAGTCAGCGGCGGTGGCGGACGCCAAGCCTACAGCGTATCATTTGAGTAGAGGGAGAATGGAAATTCGCCGTGTTGAAAGCCGCATTGATCGTCCGCAGCCGTGCTATTCTGTTGCTTGGCTTCAGTGGCGCGTTGCGACGCTCGGAGTTCTTCACTCATGCACAATGGCGGTTGGGGTTCAAGTCTATTTGGCGCTATATGATAATACCTTAGCACAACGGATCGGGAGGAACCGCCCATGGATCTGAAACTAACCAGCAAACTCGCCCTGGTGAGCGGTAGCACGGCCGGCATCGGCTTGGCCATTGCCACTGCACTCGCACATGAAGGTGCCCGCGTTATCATCAATGGCCGCACACAGACCGCTGTGGATAACGTGGTCGCACATCTCAAGGCCTCTACCGGCGGAAACATCCATGGCTTCGCTGGAGACCTAAGCAAAGCGGAAGAAGCCGAGACACTCGCAAGAGTGTATCCAAATGTTGAAATCCTTATCAACAACATTGGCATCTTCGAGCCGAACCCCTTTGAAGATATCTCCGACGCCGATTGGTTGCGCTTCTTCGACGTCAATGTTTTGAGCCGAGTGCGCCTCGCCCGGCTTTTTCTGGCCGCCATGAAGCGCGCCAACTGGGGGCGTATCATCTTCATTTCCAGCGAAAGCGCCGTACAAATCCCCGTTGAAATGATCCACTATGGTGTCACAAAAACTGCACAACTCGCGGTCTCGCGCGGCTTGGCGGAAGCGGTGGCCGGCACCGGCATCACTGTTAATAGCATCCTGCCGGGGCCCACAAAATCCCGTGGCGTTGGCGAGTTTGTGGAAGCCATGGCCAAAGACAGCGGTAAAACCTTTGCCGAGGTTGAGAAAGATTTTTTTACCAATGTCCGCCCCACCTCGTTGATCAAGCGCTTCGCAGCACCTGAAGAGGTCGCGTCTTTAGTGACCTATATTGCCAGCCCACTTTCATCGGCAACGACAGGAGCAGCTCTGCGCGTTGATGGCGGCGTTATAAAAAGCGTATTCTAGCCGATAAAATACCGCACTTACTGAGGGAAGACTCTGATGCCTAAGCCAACAGAAAATACTTTCAAGTCCCGCCTCAAAAATGGAGCCACCCTAATCGGTCTATGGCTCACACTGGCTGATCCCTATTGTGCCGAAATCTGTGCCGGCGCGGGATTCGATTGGGTGCTGATCGACGGCGAGCACGCCCCAAACGATCTACGCAGTGTGCTCGGCCAACTACAGGCTGTTGCCCCTTACGGTACTGAGGCAGTGGCCCGTCCACCTGTTGGCGCAACCCATCTCATCAAGCAACTGCTCGATATCGGCGTACGGACGCTCCTGATTCCGATGATCGAAACCGCAGCGCAGGCTGCTGATATGGTCAAAGCGGTCCGCTACCCCCCGCGCGGCGTACGTGGCGTTGGCAGCGCGATTGCCCGTGTTTCACGTTGGAACCGCATTCCTGGTTACGTGCAGGCCGCCGATGAGAGTATTTGTCTTTTGGTGCAAGTCGAGTCAGCAAAGGCGTTGGCAAACCTTGACGAGATCTTGGCGGTACCCGGGATCGACGGCGTCTTCATCGGCCCCGCAGATCTCTCGGCCTCCCTTGGACATTTGGATGCACCAAACCATCCTGACGTACAGGCTGCGATATATCATGCCATCGATCGAATTCGCCACGCAGGAAAAGCCCCGGGCATTCTCACATCGGATGAAACCATGGCACGGGCATATATTGCGACTGGTTGCCGCTTCGTTGCTGTTGGTGTCGACGCAACCTTACTTGCCCGCGGCACAGAACGCCTTGTACAAAGCTTCCGGGAGTCGACCGGACCAATATCGCCAGCAACGCAATCGGGAGGCGTGTATTGAGGTGTAAAATTGCGGCCAATGGTGGCTCTGAAAGAGCTCGGTGCAGGGCCCCTTATACCAGCCGCCGAATTTTCTGACTCTCCGGGGATTCCCCCGACGCGGTGAGTTGTGATTCGGTGTTTCCCGTTGATTTGATTGATGGGAGGCGGTGATGGCTATGGCGATTGCGGTTACCAATCTGGACTACACGGCAGTGGACTTGCGGCGGCTGATGTCGAAGGAACGTGACGGACAAGTTGTGCGCCGTCTATCGGAACTGGCGCTGATCCTTGAGGGTCATACACGAACGGTGGCGGCGGAACAGAGCGGGATGG
>PLSD01000103.1 GCA_003164135.1 Acetobacteraceae bacterium | reverse complement strand
CAAAATATCTCAACAATATCGTTGAGCAGGATCACCGTGGGATAAAAGCCAGGATCGGTTCCATGCTCGGCTTCAAGAGATTCCGACGAGCGAAAGTCACCATCGCCGGCATCGAACTTCTCCACCGCATTCGCAAAAACCAATTCGACCTCAGCAAACTTCAAATTCGGACCAAGTCCGCACCCGCCATATGGACCGCTGTGCTCGCAGCATAACAACTAGCCGGAACATAACGTAGCACTAACGAATTCAGAAATTTGCACCAGAGCCACCATCAGGGTCTCACGTCATACTGCGAATGGCGGGATCTAAATTACCCCCATATTTCCCAGATGGCCGCATAACGTAGCGGGATTTTTAGTGGAATATGCGTTATAAATCAGTCAGATAGCTATCATTTTGGCGAGGTTTTAGGGGATTGCCGGTGGGTGAAACGGATTTTGGAGATATTCGGGTCGGATTTGACCGCGACTTGACGCTCGAATTCCACGGTTCGCGTGTCACCTCGGATGCTGGCCTGCTCCCTTTCCGAGACCTCCACGATTTTCTGGGTCTGACCGAGACCGCCGCCAATGCGCTATCGGATATTCGCGCCGGCAAGAATGGTCACCATTCCACCGAACTCAAAATGCGACTATTCTTCCTCAAAGAGGAGTGGATCGGCCGCTCATCTGGGAAATGTCCGCTTATAGATAGCAAAACGGTGCTCAAACAAACCCTGCCACCTCTGAAGGCGAGTGATATTTTCACTCTCGTTATGGTTGTAGAAACAGAATTTAGGCCTGTTCTAGTGGTAAGTTAGTATAATTTTATTGCTTTACCCCAAGAAATTTTCTTGGGCCTAAACTTATTTCCTTTTACGTTCAGGGGGCAATCGGTTATTGTAGCTGCTGCGAATACCCCCGCGCCCAGAAACGAGATAAAAATGACCGGCAGTACCATCAGCACTTCCGTCAATCAATCTGTCACTCTGGGCAGTGGGACCTACCCCAGCCCGCTAACCATCACCAGCACCGGAAATGTTGCGCCGGCGGTATATGGCGCCGGTGGCGTTTATGGCTCGATCAGTAGCGATGACCTCATCAACTTTGGTGGCATCTCCGGCGCGCTGGGCGGCAAGTATGCGTGGAGCGGAACTGGCGGATTTGGCGTTTCGCTGGCAGGCGGCACGCTCAGCAATACCGGCAGCATCGTCGGCGGGGCGGGCAGCCTGGGAGGCGCCGGGGTGTCGCTGAGTGCCGGCGCGCTTGGGCGGAACACGGGCGAAATTACCGGCGGCAATGCGGGTTTGCAGAGCGAATATTCGGACGGGGGGGCGGGCGTGGCGCTGGCCAGCGGGGCCAGCCTGCTCAACACGGGGACGATCACCGGCGGCACCGGTCCCAGCACCGCCTCGCTGGGAGACACGACGGCGGGCCCCGGCGGCGCCGGCGTGACCGTGTCCGATGCGACGCTGACCAATGAAGCGACGATTTTGGGTGGCGATGGCGGCTCCGGCGGCACCTCGTCGTTTGGCGGCCCTGCCGGGGACGGGGTGGATCTCATCGGCGGATCGCTGAACAATAGCGGGACGCTCGAAGGCGGTTATGGCGGCTTTGGCGGCGCGTCCGCCACGGGCGGCACCGGGGCCCGGCTGGCGGCCGGAGCCAGCGGCACCAATACCGGTGAGCTCATCGGCGGCGATGGCGGGTTCGGCGGCTTCCACCGGTATGGCGGTGGTGGTTACGGCGGCGCGGGGGGTTTTGGGCTCAATTTGGACGGCGGTACCCTGACCAATCTGGGCACCATTATCGGCGGCAATGGCGGCGGCGCAAACGGGTCGTACAAGGGAGGCGGCGGCGCCGGGGCGTTGATCAGCGGTGGCGTCCTGATCGATACGGGGACCATCAGCGGCGGCATTGCAGGCGGTGGCGGGTCGCCGGCCGATGCGGTGTATTTCAGCGCGGAAGCGGGCACGCAGTCGGCTGGGACCCTGGTCATCGTGCCAACCACGGTATTCGACGGGCTGGTGGTGGCGGATAGTGCATTTGCCGATGTGCTGGAGCTGGGTTCGGCCGCCGTGGCGGGCACGTTGGTGGGGCTGGGCACGGAGTTCATGAACTTTCAGGTGCTTAGCATCGCCGCCGAAGCGGTTTGGACGATTACCGATGGCTTTGCCGGTGCCGGTGGGGTGCAACTGGGGGCTGGCGCCGAACTGACGAGTGATGGCACGCTGATCGGGAATCAGGGACTTTATGGCACCGCGGCAAGGCTGGCTGGAAACGGCGCCGCCGGAATAAATATTACCAGCAACGGCACCCTGATAAATAATGGCAGCATCACCGGCGGGAAAGGTGGCGGCTCCTATGGTAGCGGTAACGGCGGTGGCGGCGGTAACGGTGCGGCCGTTAGCGCCGGAACCTTGATCAATAACGCTACCATCTCGGGGGCGCCGGGGAGTCTTCCCTCGGGAACCGGGAAGTATGGTGTTGGCGGCGCCGGGGTTTCGCTGTCGGGGACCGGCATGCTGGTCAACGAGGGGCTGATCATGGCGCCGACCCAGTACCCCGTCTGGGCGGGGCCCCGAGCCGCCGGTGTGGAGATTTCGGGCGGCGTGCTGCTGAACCAGGGCACCATCCTGGCGGGCGGTGGCGGCGGCAATAACGGCCTGGCGGGTATCGGGATGGTGATGCTGGCTGGCAGCGCGACCAATGACGGCCTGATTCTCGCAGGTACCAATCATTATGGCAGCGGCGGCGCCGGGCTTGAACTGACCGGCGGCATCCTCACCAACAACGCGACAATCTCCGGTGGCAATGGCAATACCGGGGGCGCCGGCGGCTATGTCGGCAGCGGGGCGACGTTGTTCAATAATGGATTAATGGCTGCCGGAACCGCTGGGGTGGGTGGTGATGGCGTCGATATTCACGGCGGGTATGTCCTGAATACCGGCAGCATCGCGGGCGCGCGGTACAGTGGCGCGGGGGTTGATCTGGCCAGCGGCGCATTGACGAATGCCGGGACGATCAGCGGCGGGGAGGGTGGAGAATTTTCGGGGAACGGTATTGGCGTCATCGCGGCCAGCGGCGCTTTCACCAATTCGAAACTCATCGAAGGCGGTGCCGGAGGGGTGCAACTGGCGTCCTTCCCTAGCGGCGGCTTTTACCGTCGTGGAAATACCGGCGGGATCGGCCTTGATATGACGGCGAATGTCACGGTTGCCAATTCCGGCACGATCCAGGGCGGTGCTGGAGGCGGCACCTATGGCAGCACATTTTATGGCTATTATGGCGGCGCCGGGGTGGTGCTCAATGCCGGCACGGTGATCACCTCCGGCACGATTGAAGGCGGCACCGGAAGTGCTGATGCGTTTGGCCACGGCGCCGCCGGGGATGCGATGACGTTCACGGGCGCCGGGGAACTGCTGGTTGATCCCGGCGCGGTATTCATTGGCGATGTGGTGGCGGGCACCACAGTGGCCGACACAATGGCATTCGGCGGAACAGCGCGCGGCACGCTGGACGGCATTGGTACGCAATTTGTTAATTTTACCGATTTCAGCTTTGAGACGGGGGCATCGTGGGACGTTTCCGGGACCTATACGGCGTTCGATGGTCATGAGACGGTTGCGGGATTTGGCAGTGGCGACACAATCATCCTTGACGGGTTTGCGGCGAACATGTCGGAGATCACCTATGTTTCCGGAATAGGTCTGGAACTGAAGAGTACGGGCGGTACTTCGATTACCCTGGATATCACGGGTGATTTTACGACGACTGATTTCAGGGTTACCGATGCGGCGAGTGAGACGACGATTGCTTTAGAATCGACGGCACCATGCTTCGCCGCCGGCACGCGCATCGCCACGCCGCGGGGGGACACCGCCGTCGAAACCTTAAAAATCGGCGATTCTGTGCGAACGGCGAGCGGGGTTACGCAAAAAATCAAATGGATCGGCCGCCGCTCCTATGATGGCCGCTTCATCGCCGGCAACCATCTCATGCTGCCAGTCCGCATCAAACGGAACGCGATCGCGGAAAACATTCCGTCACGCGATCTTCTTGTTTCGCCGGGACATGCCATCTGTATTGACGACGTTCTGGTACCTGCATGGCGGCTAATCAACGGCGTTTCTATTACACAGGCGGAACGCGTGGAGAGTGTAACCTATTTCCATATTGAGCTTCCTGGTCACAACGTCATCTTTGCGGAAGGCTGTCCGGCGGAAAGTTTCTTCAACGACGATAAGTACAATCACCGCGATCGGTTCCAGAACGTCGCGGAATACCACGAGTTATATCCTGTAGGCACGGATGCGAGCGCCATGTGCTTGACCCGCGTTGAGTCCGGCTTTCATTTGCGGGAGATTCAAGGTGGCATAAATGCCCGAGCTGGCGTTGCCGAGCAGCCGGAAACTATCGGCGAGCTGCGTGGCTATGTAGAACAGGCAGGAGCCGGCGGCGTTGTTTCGGGATGGGCGCAAAATGTAGCGTTGCCGGAAACTCCTGTTCGATTGGACATTGTTGTCAACGGGCATATTTATCACGTGTTGGCAAACGGCTATCGCGGCGATTTGCGCGCCGCTGGGCTCGGCAGTGGAACGCATGGCTTCGAGCTGATTTTGCCCCATGATATTGTCAATCCTGCTGTCGAGGTTCTGCGTTATATCGATCAAACGGCGCTGGCCTTTACTGATTGCGCGCACAAAGACTGTCGCCATGTGGGACTCGAGCCAGCCGCCCCGTCGCGAACAGAGGCTGCGCGCAGGTATTTGGGCCCGCTAAGAGGCTATGTCGAAACGACCGGCCCCCTCGTGTCTGGCTGGGCACAAGATGAGAAAAAGCCTGAGACGCCTGTATGCTTGGATGTTTTGGTCAATGGAAGACAAATGGCGCGTGTCTTGGCCGATCAATTCCGGGCGGATTTGCGCACCGCCGGTCTGGGCAGTGGCTGCCACGGTTTCGAATTATGCCTGCCGCATAGTGTCGGTGGCTACGTGGAAGTCCGACGTTCTTCCGATCGGGTGACGCTGGAATACGCGAATGCCGTCGGTATCCGCGCCGCGTAATATGGGCCGGGCCAATTGACAGGCCGCTTCGTGCCATGGCGGCAACAACTGAACGACGCAAGTTCGATGGATTGACTCATTGGCCGGCCCGCTATGCCTCGAACACCGTTAGTGCAGCAGCGTCGCCGCGATCAGCCCCAGCCCGACCACAATACGCAATATCCGGTCGATCCCGCCGACATTTTTGTTCATCTCAGTCGCTCCTTCATGAAAAATCCAATGCTCATGAGCCTATCCCCGCCTGAGCGACCAAAGCCGTGACGTAAATCAAATTCACCCGAAGTTTTAGGAGCCCACGCCCCGCTGGGCTGGGGTAGCTCCCCCCGCTCGGCCAACCCATACCCCACCCTCATGCCCCGCGAAGGCGGTGCATCTACATGTTTCTTCCTCAAAGTGAGTTGACACTTGCTTTGATCGCAATAGGTGAAACCGGACGCAGAAAACTCGCGCCCTCGACGGCAGGCTTGTGCCCATTCCGATCCTAAAAACGCGCGACGAAGTTCCCCCCAAAAAACGGCCGCTCGCTCAGTCCAGTTGTCACCAAGATTGCAATAGTGCTTCGCCGCTCACCGCCAGCGTACTTATTTACGGGCCGGGCGTCGTTGCTGGGCCCTGCGTAATCTCACGCCAGTCTTCGAGAATTGTAGCCAGCACCTTGTCATCGGCATAGCGGAGGCGCGCAAAATTTGCGCTTTTCCGTGCTTGTTCCTGCCAACCCGCCTCATTCCAGGAAAGTGTTGCACGGATATGGTCCACGGCGTCACTAGGGTTTTTGTAGTAGAGTGAATGCGGCCCGGCATATTGCCGTGCTTCAGGGCAATCGCGCACCAGCACCAGCGCGCCGCAGGCGAGCGATTCGGCAATGGAAACCGGCATGCCGAAAGCGTCCTTGCAGCCGGACGTGTGCAAATAAATGCCGGCCTCGGCGACGATTTCCGTCATTTCCTCATAAGGAACATCGAAGCGTAGATCCACAGGATTACCGAGTGACGTGTTCAAAGCGTGGAATTTCCCGGGCAAATCCGGCTGCTTTGCAATTCTGGCCAATGCGAGAACAAAGGTGAATTCCGGGCAGCGTGCCGCAATTTCGAAGAAGAGCTCGATATCCTTGGTAGCAAGGCAGGCACCGGCGCGCAGCACCATTTTCGGATTTCTCCGCGGGCGAGGATAAAAGCGCGTCGTATTAACGGCGGCCGTCATTGCATGCACCTTCGGATGCTTCGTCTGCATTCCGGCAACGAAATGCGGAAACAGATAAATGGATTTCACCGCCTCCTGTGCCGCGCATCTTTTGAAATTCTCCGGCGTAAACTCGAAGCCGTGCGACCGCACCGTCACCGGCAGCCCGGCACGTTGCGCTATGTGGGCCGTCTCCGCGCCGATAGAGAGCCAGTGAGCGTGGATAAGATCAGGTTGGAACTCCTCGATTGCGCGTTGTAGGTCACCCAGCTGCACCGGTACCTGGGCAATCCCCGGCGAACCCGGCGCGGCGTGGCTGCAAACCTCGATCTCGTAGCCCTGGCGCAGCAGAAAGGCGATCTCAGTATGGACATACGATTCTGAGAGTTGCGGATAATCGTAACAAGAGATCAGCACGCGAGGCTTTCTGCCGGATATATTTTTATACTTGGCATGGATGTAGGCGATGTTAGGTTCGCTGACCTCGTCGAGACTTATCCGGGAAAACGCATTGCCGGCATAATACCAGGCCGCAGTGGCGGGAATCCTCATCGGCTGGTGCTCGCGCACATAACGCAAAGCTAGGTCGTAATCGCTGTGCTTGGTCAGGTTTTCATCAAAACCGCCCAATGTTTCCCAAACGGTTCTACGGTGAGAAAAGCAGTTCAAATCGATATTGACCCTCTGCGCGAGAAGGCCGTCCCAGGAGAATTCGTCGTGCCGCAAATGCACGGTGTCATGGCCGTCATCCCAAAGCATCGCGGCATAGCCGCACGCGGCTTGCGGGCTCAAAGCATAGGCGGCGGCGACCGCGCGCAGATAGCCGGGATACATCCGGTTATCACTATCCAGGTAAACAATGACATCACCGCTGCTCGCGGCGATGCCCTGATTCCGCGCGGCGCAGACCCCTTGGTGCGGTAGCCGAAGCAGCCGCACCAACCCCGCCTCCAATTCGGGAATAGCGGCGCCGTTCAGCCCATCGGTGCTGCCATCATCGACCACGATAAGCTCAAAATCCGCCCCCTCTTGCGTCAGGACGCTGCGGATTGCGGCGGGGATGATATCGGCCCGGTTATAGACCGGCATGATCACAGAAATTTTTAGTCCTGTTCCCTCGGGCGGTTTGGTGCCTGCAGCGGCGAGCAGCGCCGTTAGCTGCCTAATAGAATCCTGGCACTGGCCAAGACTTTGCCGCAGCGCGTCCAGCTCAGGCAGCTTGTCGGAAGAATTTTCCGGCCCGTTCTTCGTTAAGGCTCGCAAACGGCGGTGCATCGAAAGCACTGCCAGCCGGGTTGCGACTTTATATCCCTGCGTTGATCCTATCTGAAAAAACAAATGGGCTTTCCGCACAACGGCTTTGACATATCTTTGCAAAGAATCGCTTCCATTTAAAGAAGGGGTGACGCCAAGAACTGTGCGTAGCTGTACGAAATTGAAGAACGAATTAGCAACCTGACACTGGAAGCTCTGATTTTCTCAGCAGTTTGCTCATCTGGGCGCGACAGGAAGTCCTGGGTGCCACCGCTAACGCTTCGCTGGCGGCTCGCAGTCGAGGGGTGATAGCCAACATGGATAGCCAATTTGGCTATGGCCAACTTACATTGGCTTTTCCGTTCTTGACCATGCTGTTTGCGATTGGCCAGGATGGATATACCTATCCTGGCCATCAGATTCTTAGCCGCAGGCTGATCCACGAACCGCATGTTCCTACTACGTTCTCAGATGTCGTACAGCTACGCACAGTTCTTGTAGTGCCTCCGATAAGGCACGTCCACCAACTAATTTCTTTGGGTAATATCCCGGAGGGGGTCATAATGAGGACATTCGGATTTGCCTTCGTCTTGCTTGCCTTCTCTCTCTCATTTGGCAAAGCCCAAACGCCACCGAATGATCCGGGCGTTTATTTACTGCATGCGGTTAAAGCCGTGGCTGATAGCGGCCAGGCTAACGATCCCGCCGCAGTTGCGGCCTTGATAAATTTATCTTTCACGAACAGCGGGTACAGCGAAGCAGTCCCAGATAGCTGTAAACCTGCGGGACAGTGGAAAAGAAACATTTATAACGTGACCGGAAACAACTGGTTTCATCCTTTGCCAACCGGCAAACAATACCTGATTCGGCCCTCTCTTCTTTATGTCCCTGGGCCAACGAAGTTGACGCTCGATTATCCTAAAATCGGATACAGCACTCTCAACTATGAGGGTTGTAGCGTACCATCCGGATTAAACTCGGCTCAAAGCTCTGGATACCTCGACTTCGATAACATTCCCACTTACGCGTGCATAAATGCGGCGCAGGTCAAAGCGGTCTTTCCTAGTCCCAAGCCTGCTATCACGTCACCCGGGCAGCTCAGTAGGACGCCTCCACCGTCGCAAACTTTCGGTCCACCGCCATCTTTCACGTTCGAAAGAGTGTATGACGTCCCAGACGTGGAGGTGGTTTTCAATTTTATGCGCGTAGCAGACGAAAGCTCTCCGTACAAAATGTCAGAATGTTTACTCGGCGTAGAGTTGCTTGCAAACTACCCGATGGGCCCTTTACACAAGCCACACTTCAGCAATTAAGCCGCAGATAAACGGCAAAACTTCAAAAATTCGTTGCAAGCCTGGAAATCGTCGCAGCGCTGACATCATAGCTGCGCGCCAGCTCCTTGAGCGTAGCCCCTTCGGCCCGACGCTGCCGCGCCTCGGCCTGCTGCTGCGGGGTGAGGGCAGGGGGGCGCCCCATGTGTTGCCCGCGCGCCGTCGCACGGCTCCGGCCTTCGGCGGTGCGGGTGCGGATCAGGTCGCGTTCCACGTCCGCCAGGCCACCCAGCACGGCCAGCATGAGGCGGCCGGTGCTGGTGCCGGTATCGGCCCACGGCTCGGCCAGGGACTGAAAACGCGCGCCGGCATCGGCGATCTGCTTGACGGGGTTCATCCCGGCAAAGGTACGTA
>PLSD01000069.1 GCA_003164135.1 Acetobacteraceae bacterium | reverse complement strand
GGTTCGATCCCAACAGCACCCACCACTTTTCAATGACTTAGCTGTAGTTTTTCCGAAGCCGGGCCTCGGGAACTAAAGACGCGGACTCTTGGCGGACTGTTTCTGTTCCTGGCCGCCAAGCCATCCAGGCGATGGAGCGGGCTTCGATAGCCAAAAAACTAAGGGAAAGCCTCAAGTTCTGATATTGTTCTCATGCGCGCGGGCGCGCGCGTAAGCGTGTGCATGCGCAGGGGTACAGGGGTACACGCATTTATTTATATGTGTGTGTTGTGTGTAACTATATATAATACAACAGTTTTTTAGGCGCTGGCGGCCGGAAAACCTCGTACCCCTGAAGGGGTACATGAGGGGTACAAGGGGTACGAACGAAATTCGGCATTCTCTTTTGCCCGAATTCAGCTAAGTTCCGTCGATGCGCCATGATCTGACAAAAACGGTTGTCGATTCGCTCACCTGCCCGCTGGGGAAAAAAGACATACTGGTGTTTGATGGAAAGTTGCCCGGATTCGGCGTCCGCGTGACGGCTCAGGGCGCGAAGATTTTTCTGGTGCAGTATGGCCGGGGCGGCCGGACTAAGCGGGTAGTGATCGGAAAAATGGGCGTGCTCACCCCGGCCGAGGCCAGGCGCAAGGCGCTCGCCATGATTGCGGATATCCAGGGCGGCGGTGATCCGGTTGAGGCCAAGGAGCTAGAGATCAAGGCCCTGGCCGCCGCTAAGGCCGAAGAGGAACGCTTGGCGGCTGAGCGGCGGAAGGCCGATGAATTCACCGTGTCGCGTTTGCTGGATGCCTGGAAGGCGGTGAAGCTGAGGGATCTGAGCGAGAGCTACCGGAATGAGGGGCCAAGGGCCGTGCGGCGCTTGCTGGGAGTCCTGGCCGACGCGCCAGCGGCATCGATCACCACCAAGGCGCTTCAGATCATTATCGACCGGGAGATAGAGCGGGTGCCGACGCAAACTATCGATGCGCGGGCTTGCGGCCGGGCGGCCTGGAATTGGGCGATGAAACGCCGCCTGATGGAAGCAAACCCTTTTGAGGCCGTGGTGATCGAGCGGCGGCTGAAATCCAGAGACCGGGTTTTGAGTGATGCTGAGCTGGCCGATGTGTGGCGCTTGGCGGTGGACAAGCCGTACCCGTTCGGCCCGGCGGTGCGGCTCCTTATCCTGACCCTTCAGCGGCTCTCCGAAGTGACGGGCATGAGGTGGTCTGAGCTGGCGCCGGATTTCTCGGCCTGGATGATCCCCGCCAAACGAGCAAAAAATAAAAGGGCGCATGTGGTGTATTTGTCCGAGCCTGCGCGCGAGATACTGAAGGAATTGAAGGAATTCCGGTCCGCTCGGGAAAAGATTTTAAAGGATGCGCGAAAAGCCCGCGGTGCTGAGGCTGGAAAGGCTGGTGATGATGAGGCCGAGATTGATTTCGTTTTCACCACCACGGGAAAAACGCCGGTTTCTGGTGTAGGGCGGGCGCGGCGTTCGCTTGATCCTGAAGCGCCGGAAGATGATGCCACAATCGGCGAACGGCGTGCGTCTGAAGGTAAAAGAACAGCCAAAACGGCAAAGGCCCGCGTGCGGACGGATTGGCGCTTCCATGATTTCCGGCGGACGGGGGTTAGCAAGATGGCCGAGCTGGGCATTCCGCCGCATGTGGCCGACCGGCTTTTGAACCATGTAACCGGCTCCATCCAGGGAGTGGCTGCGGTCTATCCGCGGTTTGAGTTCCTGCCCGAGCGGAAGCGCGCGCTCGATGTATGGGCGGCGCATGTGCTGGCCGTGGCACGCGGGGATGCCCAAGCCTCAAACGTGCATACGTTGCCGAATGCGCTAGACAGGATGCGTGAGCCGGCGGCATAGTTCCCCTTGCAGAATGGGTGTGTGTCATGGGTTTTCGATTCCGCAAGCGCATTAAAATTGCTCCGGGTATCCGCTTGAACCTGTCAAAATCCGGAACGAGCCTTTCCGTGGGGAAGCCGGGCGCAACCTTCAATTTTGGTTCCCGTGGTGAGCGGATCACAACGGGGGTGCCAGGCACGGGCATAAGCTATTCCAAGCAGCTCGGGCACGTTCACCTGCCTAAAGGCGGCCGGGGGAAGCCTATGTTTCTATCCTACGTGCTGGCGGTTTTGCTTATTGCCTGGGTGCTGGTTCGCTTCGTCATTCATTAGCTGCGCGGGTGGGTGTGCACTGCATGGTGGTGACGCGGTGCGTAAGTGAGAATGGAACGAGACCGGCGAATCGGTGGCGCAGGAATCGCCTTTTCCCGGTTGTTTGGCGCAGCAATAGGCGTAAAACTACGTGTCGAACAAAGCAAAACTGCATAGCATCTTAAACAAAACCACATAGCATCGTGTTATGTCGCGTTAAATGTATCTTGTGGCATGAATTTATTTTACCTAGGAATTTCCAGGAAAATTAGGATTTGACCGGCTTTCATGAAACCTGCTGAAGATAATTGAGATTTAGGCTGAGGTGACTTGATGGTTGCGTTCGTTTCTTTTTCAGCAATGGTGGCGGAACTTCAGGGCAGCTTGACGCGACGCTATAAGGTGCATCTCCCTTTCGCGGCGGTCGTGGCACTGACGCGAACGGCGAACGCCGTTCGTCAGGACCTTCGAAGTGACATGACAAAGATTTTTGACCGGCCTGTAGCGTACACTTTGAACGCCTTGCGCACGGTCCCCGCGACAAAGCAAAATCATACGGCGATCATCGCTGTAAAAAATATAGCTGCGGAAGGTAGTCATGCGCAGGTGAAATTCCTTGGCCCTGAAATCGTATCTGGACCGCGCAGACATACGGGCGTTGAGAACGTGCTCGGGAGAGCGGGTTTGCTTCCGTATGGATGGTCGATGGTACCGGGCGAGGATGCAAAGCGGGATGCTAATGGCAACCTCTCGGCTGCCCAGACCGTCGCTATTCTCACGGCATTGAAGACTGGGCTATCTGGCGGGACATATACACCAGTCCGATCCGCGAGGGTTGCTCGAGGGATTTGGAAAAAGGCGCTTCCGATATTCGTGGTACAGCCCGGCCGGCCTGGTTTGAAGCCGGGGGTATATCAGAGAAGTGAGAAAAACGTTTTGTCACTCTACCGCTTCGTACGGGGTCTCCCTCACTATAGGGAGCGCTTTCCGTTCAACAGTCTAGTTGGCGCTCATGCGAAAGAACATTTTGAAACCGAGCTGTTCAAGTCGCTAAGCGAATCAATTTAATTCTTCAGTTTTGGAGTTTTGCCATGCAGGACGTTATCGGACCGCCAGCCTCATTCCGTTCGATTGCGGAAACATGCCGCAAAGTGGAGGAAGTGTTGGATACGCCGCAGATGCGCGCTGCAGCGAAGGTGATGGTTGGTGTTTTGGATACACCGCATATGCGAGGCGCAGCAGCGGCAATGTCTGCCATGTTGCGAAGTGAAGCCGCCGGAGTGCTGCGAGATTTTATGTCGGCCGATCCAAAGACGCTTACCATGCTTCCGCCCGGCGAACGGCGTTCGTTTCCGGCCTCTTAAGCTAATTTTGGGGATTTGATCGATGGATGAAAAGTCCGCCTTTGAAGCCGTTCTGACCATTCTGGATGAGACCAGTAAGCCGCTCGGCGCGATCATGGCGAAGCTGGGTTTGCTGGATGCACAGGCCAAGACAACTGAGGCAAGTTTGAGCTTGTCCGCGAAGTTTAATGGATCTGGCATGCTAGCGAACGGTGCATCGATGCTGAGCGGCACGACCAAGGCCGCCGAGGAGGTGGTTGATCCCCTTGAGAAGGCGGGTGGGCGCATGGAGCGGCTTGGGGCCGCTGCGGGCTCGCTGGGTGGTTCCTTGGTGAAAATATTGCCGATGCTTGGCGGTTTTGCCGCTCTCGGCTCTGGCGCCGGCCTTATGGAGCTGGTGCATAGTACGGCGGAGTTGTCGGAAGGCTTTGACGTTGCCAGCAAGAAGATCGGCATTTCGAGCCAAGAGATACAAAAATGGGATTACATCGCCAAAATGTCCGGAATGGCCCCGGATGCGATGAATTCCGGGCTTGAGAAGTTGAATAAAAATATGGGTATGGCTGGCACGGGGCACGACAAGAATCTTATCGCTCTGCTGGCGCACCTCAATATAAATCTTAGGGACAGCAAAGGGCGTATCAGGGATGCGGCTCAAATGATGCCGTTCCTTAACACGGCATTTGTAAACACACAGGATGCCGCGACGCGGGCCGCGATGGCGCAGATATTGTTTGGCAAGTCCGGGGTCGATATGCTCGCCGTGCTTGACAAGGCGCCTGCGAGCCTGGAAGACCTTGGGGCGACATATAAGAAATATGTATACGAATTCACGCCGAAGGATCAGCAAAATCTATCTAAATTCAATGACTCCTGGAAAAATCTGGATGCCGCGGTGAGCGGGCTGAAGAATAATATAGGCGCTGACCTTGCTCCGGTTTTTACGCCGATCGTGCAGGGGATGGCGGACTGGACGGCGAAAAACAAAGAGTGGATTGCGTTCGATATCATGGATGGCGTCGTAAAATTCGAGAATGGCTGTGGCGTCATCAAGGATAAGTTTGACGATTTTAAAAATGGTGTTGGGATCATCGCCAGCGAAACCGGACATGCGTTCGATGAGGTGTCGAGCTTGTGGGCTCAGGCTCTCGGCGCGATGCAGCAGGAAAGCGCGAAGTTCGAAAATATTTTAAATCCGAAGGGTACGCAGCCGCCCAGCATTGCTAAAACTTTTCTGAAAATAGGCGCATATTCGCTGCTGGGAGTGGACCCCGATTCAATTGGTTTAGGGCCGACCCCGTCCGGGCCTCCGGGCAAAACTTCCGGCGGCCAAAGCGGACTGGATGCGGGGCCTCCGGGCAAAACTTCCAGCAGCCCGAGCGATCTGGATGCTGGCGGCCAGGTCTTTCGAGATGGCGCTGCATTGTTTGGGTTAGGGAGTTTTCCTAATCTCTTCGATGGGAACAGCTCAGCACAATCCAAAGACGAAGATGTAAAACACTCCTATGACTTCACGTTCAATTTCATGGGGCTGCCTACCGGAACGACCGTTTCGGTTAATAAAAGTCCTGGCGCTCCGGTGCCAAAAACGAGGTTCGGCTACTCCGCTATGGCGACGGGTAACGCTGGTCAATAATTGTAAACGAGAGGACTAAAAAACATGACGACGATTGAGCTTAGTAAGCCGCTTAAGGACAATGACAAATCCATTACCTCTGTCACCTTGAGGGAGCCGACGGGTACGGATGTTATCGATTGCGGCATGCCGTGGTGCTTCAGGACCGATGATGAGGGAACTTCCACAAGGCATGTCGATACAAAGGCCGTGGGGTTTTTGATTTCCCGGCTTACAGGTATCTCCATGATGGCCGTGCATCAGATGGCCGTGCCGGATTTCATGAAAGCCAATAATGCCGTGATTGGTTTTTTTTCGACCGGGGCTACGGCAGCGGGTGCTTAGTCCGGTATTTCCAGCTCGCCGATAGGTGGGGGGATTTGCAGTTTATTCTGAGCCTGCCGTTTTCGAAGTTTGACGTCTACTGGCGCATGACCATGCGGTTAGGAAGAAAGGGCGAAAGATGATGTTGCAAAAGCTCACCAGAATGATTGACCTGCCCACGGTGGCGGAGCGCCTTGGGTGTGATCCGGCGCGGCTGCGCAGGCTTATCAATCGCGGTGAGGGTCCGCCATATGTGATGCTTGGCCGGGATATGATGTTCCGGGAGAGCTCGGTGGAAGCATGGCTGGCGAAACGTGAACGGGAGAGCCAGAAGGCGGCGAAGCAAAAACTTCTGCTGGTGCAAAAATTCACGGGTACGCCAAAAGAGAGTGCCCGCGCGGTGCTCTTGCTAGCCGCCGGTGGGCGGAATGTGAAATGAGTGAGGGCTTGATCTCTGAAATTCCATTCATCGCGCAGCCGATGTTTAATTCGCCGCTGGCGCTGCATGCTAATTGGGTGCAGGCGCTAATGTTGATGGCTGCGCCGCCGTCGGCGGCGGCCGATATGCCCCGGCCTGGTGCGCGCGCGCCTGCTGCAAGTTCGGTGGTACGGGACAGGTGGGCGTCTACCGGCGCGGTGGACAAGGGTTATGACGTTCTGAAGGGGATTGCGGTTATCAGGGTATCTGGCGTGCTGGTGCATAGGCTGGGGCGCATGAGGCCATGCATGGGGATGACCGGCTATGATGGCATCCGGCTCGCTCTGCGGAACGCGGTAAACGATAAGGGATTGCTGGGGATTGTGCTGGATATCGACAGCCCCGGCGGTGACGTGAGCGGCTGCTTTGACCTGGTTGATGATATCTACCGGGTGCGCGGCCGGAAGCCGATCCGCGCCATTCTCACGGAAAACGCCTTCAGCGCGGCCTATGCTATCGCCTCGGCCACGGACCGCATTACCGTGCCGCGCACCGGGGGCGCCGGCAGTATCGGCATTATCGCAATTATCTATGATTTTTCCAGGGCGCTTACCATGGCCGGGATTGGCGTTAATGTCATTCAGTTCGGCGCGCGCAAGGCGGATGGTTTGCCGGAGTTGCCGCTGAGCAAAGCAGGGCGCGCGCGGTTTCAAGCGAATGTTGACACGCTTGGGCATCTCTTCGTGAAGACGGTAGCGCGCAACCGGGGCATGAAGGCCGCCACCATTGAGGCGATGCAGGGCGGGAGTTTTATGGGGACGGATGCGATGAGGGCTGGCCTGGTGGATGCCGTGGCATCGCCGGAGGCGGCCTTCAATGAGTTTTTTGCCACGGTGCAAACCAAACAACGCAAACAACTCTCATGATGAAAGCAAAGGAAATCGATATGAGCGGAAAGAATGGACAACCCCTGTTCCTGGGCATCGGGCGCGGGCTGGCTCCCTCGGCTGGTGCCGTGGCCGCGGGTTTTGATAAGGCGCTTGGAGAAGTGGCGGCAGAACGGCGCGGGAATTTTATAGTGATGAAAGGTTAACATTTATGAAGTCGCATCTTGATGAATTGCTGGCGCTCCGGCCCAGTGAAGATAAATCGACTGTGCCGCTGATTGCGGCGGCTATTCAGGCGATTGAGGCCATGGGGAAGGCTTATGCTGAGCGAGCGGTTGCGGTGCGCGCTGAGCGTAAGGCGTCGCTGTTGAAATTGTCGGGGGACCGCCTGCAAGTGATGGACCAGGAAGCGGGCGCCCTGGAGATTGCGGTGGAACAGGCAAAGGAAATTTCTACCGAGCTACAGATACGGCTGGAGGACCAGAAGCAGGCGGATGAAGCGAAGGTATTGATGGACCGACGCAATGCATTGGTGAAAAAACAGGTGGATTTTGCAAAACGCTTCGAGCCTTTCTATGCGGACTTTGTGGAAAAATTCCACGGTTTTGCTGGCGAGGCTCGTTTCATGGAAGCGGAGGCCAAGGTGCTTAACCGGGACCTTGAGACTTTTGCCAAAGTGCATGATTTGAAGGTGGATAATGACGGTAGCGCGCTTGCCAAGGTGGATAAATCCCCGGTGTGCGTGGCGTATTTCGAGCGCACCTGCCTGCCATCGGCGAATTTAACCGTTGCCAATGCCCGGCATACGCCGATGGCGCATCATGGAAAATTCTGGACTGGTGATTTGGAAGGCCCATCCCCCAGCCTGAGAGCTGAACTGGCGGAGCGGGCTCAGGAGGAAGCTGATTGGCGGGCTAAAAATCAGACCAGGGTTCTGCCCAAGCAGAAATTTTTCGTCACTCGGTAGGGTGGCTACGAATAATTGATTTGTCGGCGCCGGTCATCGACGGCGCAGGCGGAGCGGCGGGGACGCAAACCCCGTCACGGGTAGCCGGGGATTTGGGATCGTCCCCGGCCGCCGAGGGCGTTGGACCGGGGGGCATGTGGCGGCTGATGGCTATGTCATCAAGAATATGGGGGCGCGTTCCGTCAGCGTTGCCTGAAGGGGCTTCATGCGGGCTACTTTAGAGCGGTGCCCGCATGTGGCACGGGGCCGCAATCCCCCGTGGTGGCCGTGGCGGCTGTGATCTCCACGGCGGCGGCTGGCGGTGGCCGGGGTAAGTTTTAAGGTTCCTGCCCCGGCCGCTGCCGTGGCTGGGGGTGGGGTAGAGCGCGGGCCTGGTATTGTTCCGCCGTTTCGCGCTCCCCCGCCGCCAGTCGCAAATTTTAAGCCTTTGGATGATTTTGACTTGCAACGAATTTTCGTTCACGTCTCGCCTTAAGGCCGAACGGAATAAAGGGATACAATCATGGGTTTTTTCCTGCTCCTGCTGCTGCTTGCAGCTTATTTTATTCCCTGCATCGTTGCGGCCAACAGAAACCACCCAAACATGGGCGCCATAGCGGCGGTGAATATCCTGCTGGGGTGGACGCTGCTCGGGTGGGTGGGGGCTTTGGTCTGGGCTCTCAGTAATCCCGCAGCGCCGAATGTGATTATCAACAACCAGGCGGACGTTAATGCCGTGCACTCCCTGGATCCAGGGCAAACCAAAACCTGCCCGCAATGCGCGGAAGAGGTGAAGGCCGCTGCCATTAAATGCCGTTTCTGCGGATATGATTTTGCGGGAGCTGCTGCTGGGGGTGCTGAGCCTGGTGTGTGATTCGGGGGCATAGGACTCGCCTCGGCCGTAAAAATTGGGGCTTGACGCGACACCGCAATATGATGCAAGGATTACGGCGGAGCGTCAGACCTCCTCGAAGCTAAGCGTGACTTGACTGAAGACTTAATGCCCCCTGGCCGGGGTGATTCCTTATGTCCAAGCTGAAAAGCTAAAGGGGAATCGCGCTACCTTCGAGCGTTCTGACCCCCCGGCTGCGCGCGGCGTCAGAACCCTGCGTACCGGAAACGTGAACGAAGGGGCTAAAACAATGCAACAGGCATGTGACCGGGTGCGCCCGGCTTTCAATGACAATCTGCCCACCACGCTGAGCGAGGCGGTGGCGAGTTCCATGTGCTCGCTCACGATGTATGCTGTGCCGGAAGCGCAGCGGCAGCGCCCCGCCGGCGTGGCATTTAGGTACTTCCGGCAATTGCTGGTGCGTGAATTCCTTTCAGATGGCACGGATGGCGAGGCTGGCACTTACAGGACGCCAAGGTGGCCGATGGTGGCGGAAGCCGCCCGTGTGCTGGCCGATGCGCCCTGCTTCACTCCCTTGGACCTCTCGGCTAAGGCTTTGGCCTTCAATACCCTGGTGTATCATTGCGCCGCTTTTGCCGCCTCCAGGCGCGACCCGGCCGCGCTGGTTCGCGATGCCGAGCTGCTCGCTAGTTTCGCGGCTGGTCTGGCGAGCGATTTTTTAGCGCGCGATGACGGTCTGGCGGCCGAGTTGGGGGAGGCGTGACATGGGGAGCAATGCAAAGACGGCTACGGCCAGCCGCAGGGCGCTGCTGGCAGGCTCCGGTGCCGTGCTGGTGGCTGCTGGGGCGGCGCTGGTTGCCGAGGGGCTGGGGAACGCGCTGGGCGCGGCTCCGGATGCCTCGCCGGATGCTGAGTTGATCCGGCTATGTGCCGAGTTTGAGGTGATAGAGCATGAGGTCATAGCCTTGCCCGATGATGATTTGATGCTGGATGAAAAGACGCGCCCGCGACCGGACGCGGGCGATCTGCTGTTCGACAAACAAAACGAATTGGCGGCGCGGATTTACGAGGTACGCTCGGTGACGCTGGAAGGGCTGAGGGCGCGGGCTAAAGCCGTGCGGACGTATAACGGCGTGGCCTTGACGGATGCTTACCTGTGTAAATTAGGGCTTGATGGTGTCATTCTGGCGGCGCTTGTCCGCGACCTGATTGGGGAGAATTTACCGTGAGGAAACAGCCGCAATTTGCTGGGGCGATGGAATCCGCGGCGGTTTCGCCGGACGCCGCATTGATTCAGCTATGCGAGGAATTTGATGCGCTGCAACGCTTGATTTACAATTGCGAGCTGCGCGGCAGTACGGAAGTGCATGACGAAAAACTGCGCGAGAAAATTCTGGCGCCAGTGCATGAGCGCCAGAAGGAAATTCTGAAAGCTCTGTTTGTACTGCGTGCAACCACGCTGGCGGGTTTTTTGGCGAGGGCCAGGATGTACCGGCTCTACGAGCGGGAGAAGTTCGAGGAAGAAACGGGCTACCATGATGTGCAAATGATTATCGCACTGGTGCGGGACATGACGGACGGGCTCGTATTTTGACGCCTTAATGAGGTAGCTGGCGATGACCGAAGAGCAAGACCGGCCGGATGCTGAGCGGTTGCTGACTTTAGATGAGGCTGCCGAGCATTTCAGTGTGAGCCGGCGCAAGTTGTTAGAGCTGGTGCGAGAGCGTCACCCCAGGGTGATCCGGGCTGGCCGGGCGATTCTGTTTGATAGGCGGGCGCTGAATGATTTGACCGATGCGATGCGGGATAAATCGCCAGGGCCGCCGGTGCGGACTGTATCGCGGTTAAGCCGGGCTTTGGGTGACGAAACGGCACAAGAGCGTGTTGCGGCGATGCTGGCGCGGAAGTTGACGAAGCCGAAAAGGTGAGAGCGAATCGATTCGCACGAAAGCGCGAGAGTCTTGGGTGGTAAAAGTCTGAGATGATGGCGCCATCGTTAATGCCAGTATCCACAAAATGTGGTGTTTTTATCGACATCTTTTCTAGTTGACTCGGCGCGATAGAACATTCTTACTCGATACCGAGGGCGGCGCGCTGGCCAGCGTCATTTTCCGGGCCCCACGCTCGGATTGCCGCCCTCGCTTTTCATCGTGGGAGTGTTGCGTGGGGCACCTTTATGACGAATTTGATTTTATGGCTGGCGCTGTTGCCTGTTCTTGCAGGCGATGAAGCCGCGCGCGCATGGTGCGCCGGCTGGGCTGCATTCAAACATGAAGGGCGAGGCGATTATGGAAGCTACATCTGATGATTTTTTGATCTTTGAGGCTGAATTTAAAAGGTTAGGTGGTCCTGCAGAGGTTTTAATAATGCCAGCGGCTGAAATATTCAAATCCCAGTGGGGACCAATATATGAAAAGGCTTTCAACGCTACCCCGTTCGTGCAGGAAATTGTGAAAAATTCGCCATTCTCTTCGTTGTTGCTCTCTCCGGGTATGCTTGAGATGATGGTAAGTTTTAAAAAGACGATGGAAGATTTGAATTCTGAAGGGAAGAAAGAGCTGGGTTCGCTTTCGGATTTTCCTGGGGCACGGATGAGGCGGGTTCCTGGATTCAGCGGGGAGTTTATTGGTAGGTTGAATGATCCTCCATCTCCGAAGCTCAGGCCGGGAAAGCATGTGGATGACATAAGGTTTGAGCTTCTTGACCGGATGCGCGCAGAGATGGCGCGCGGCACGCAAATGACCAAAGCCATTAAAAAGGTGCTGCATCTTGTGCCGGGTGATGCGAGTGATGAATCAAAAATAAAATGGTTCGAAAGAGAGCTGCGGAAGCCGAGGCACCCCAGCCACTAAGCAGGCGGGAGATATAGGGGAGCATTAAGGGGAGTATTAACACTCCCTTTAATCCCTCTATGCAACACGGCGCAGATTGTGGCGTCATGCTGCCTCTTACATGAATTAACATGGAGATTTTACGATGACGAAGCAAACTGACGATTCTCCCGATTTTAGAGTTTTGACCGAAACCGAGGCGGCGAAGGTGCTGGGTATTAGCCCTCGGAGCCTCCAGCAGTATCGCCTTGATGGTAAAGGACCGCCTTACATCCAGATCATGGATCGGCGAATCGGTTATGATCGTGAGGAGGTTAAAGCTTGGGCCAAGGCGCGGACGCGGCGCTCTACCTCCGATAAAGGAAAAGCCGCGTGAGCGATAAGCAAGGTCCTCGGGTATATTGGGATGGGTATGAAGGCGCGGCGTGGCGCGCTATCGTAGACGGCGCAAGTCCGTCTGGTTGGCTGGCCGAGGCTTTCGATAATATGCGTGAGCGGTATGAAGTGATGTTTGCGGAATTTCCCCCGGAACAACAGGCGGTATTTCGAAAAGATTGGGAGAATTCTCCTGTATTTTCCTCTTGGCGTAATTTGTCTGAAGAGAATTGTCGGTTGCAATTAGTTCTGGCTGATTTGATAGCCTGCATTAGTCAGCCGCCGGGGGATGAGGCTCATCGGCGATATTCTCCATCTGGGCCAGTATATGTAAGGGCGCGTGAGGCATTGTCCTCTTTCTTCGGGGAAGTCCTTGAGCGGTTTGACACGATGCAGCTTCCGTTGAAGCGGTTGGATGCCGCGGCCTTGGAGGTTGAACGTGGCGAGGCAATTCCTGGTCCACTAGGAAGCGTCCTTCAGGGTAATCCAGATTGAAACAGTACGGTGAAATAGCCCAATTATTGGCTCGACGGATTGAGCCGCTGGCGCGTGAGTTGTTCCCGCTCGGCTACCGCGAGGGCAATGAGTGGAAGGTGGGCTCGCTGGCGGGTGAGGCGGGGCGCTCGCTTTCAATCTGTTTACGGGGCCCAAAGTCTGGCGTTTTCGCTGATTTCGCGGGCTCGCTGGCGGGTGACGCGCTCGACCTGGTGGCCGAGGCGCTGTTCCGTGGCACCAAGCGCGAAGCGGTTGAATGGGCACGGCGCTGGTTAGGACTCAGCGCTGGGGCTGCCGTTGTACCCGCTCGGCCGGCGGCGGTGGCGCGGGTATCCAGTGAGGGAGACACGGCTAGGCGAACGGCATTCGCTTCAGCGGCCTTTTATGCTGCGCAGCCGGAAATAGCTGGCACGCCGGTAGCGGCTTACCTTTTGGGGCGCGGCATCGATCTGCGTGAGCTCGGGCGGCAACCTCGCGCGCTCCGGTATCATCCGGCGCTTGCATGTGTGGAAGCGGAGCGGCCTTTGCCTGCAATGGTGGCGGCCATAGTGGGGCCTGGTGGCGGGCTGATAGGGGTGCACCGGACCTGGTTGGAACAAGGCCCGGATGGCTGGCGCAAGGCGAGCCTGGCCGCGCCAAAAAAGGTGATCGGGGCGGTGAGCGGCGGGACGATACGGCTATGGCGCGGGGCCAGCGGTAGGCCGCTGGCGCAGGCTCCGGAAGGTGATGGCATTGTGATAGCGGAAGGCATTGAGACCGGGCTTTCCATCGCCCTGGCCTGCCCTGAGCGGCGGGTGGTGGCGGGGGTGTCGATCGGCAACATGCGCAGCCTGGTGCTGCCGCCGGCGGTGGCTGAGGTGGTGATAGCGGCGGACAACGATGCGCCAGATAGCCAGGCGGCCACGGCGCTCCAATGTGCCATCGATCATTTTATCCGCGAGGGCAAGGCCGTGAGGGTGGCGCGGTCGCCGGTTGGTGGGGACTTTAATGACCTCCTGGTGAGTGGGTAATGGCCCGTAAGCCTAAAAGCGCAGTGGCTGCGGCTATGGAAGAGGCACCAGCCGCCACGCCAAGCGAGACCGATGACGCGGCCAGATTGACCGGGCCGGATTTCTTGTATCGCGAGTTTAAGATGCTGGAAAATGGGTTGCATTATCGCAAAGATAATACCCTTAAATGGGTGTGCTCCCCGTTCCAAATTCAAGCGGAGACGCGTGACGAATCTGGAAATTGGGGGGTGCAGCTCACCTGGCGAAACCGTGATGGCGAGTCCCAAAGTGAGGTTATTGAGAGACAGCTATTTGCAGGTGATTGCAAGGAAGTCCGGTTGCGCCTGGCGGCCGGCGGGCTGACGCAGGCCGGTGATGCGTGGTCGCGGCAAAAGCTCGCCGAGTATCTGAACCTGGTTAAATCCAGCCGCCGGGCGCGGTGTGTGCAGACCACGGGGTGGCATGTGGTGAGGGATAAGCGGGTTTTCGTGTTGCCGGAGCTGGTGATCGGCGTGGCGGAAGAAAAGGTAATTCTGCACTCGAATGGGAAGGACCGCGCGCCATTCAATCAGCGCGGCACGCTGAAGAGTTGGAGCGAGAGTGTGGGGATATTTTCATCGCTCAATTCGCGCTTGGTGTTCTCGGTTTCCATCGCATTTGCCGGGCCGTTGCTGGATTTGGTGGGTGAGGATGGGGGTGGATGGAATTTGAAGGGACAGAGCAGAACGGGCAAGACTACCGCCCTGCGTGTCGCTGCCTCGGTTTGGGGTGGAAATCCCTTGCAAGGCGCTGCAGCTTTTATCAGGACATGGCGCGCCACGGGGAATGGCCTTGAAGGAATTGCGACACAGCATTCCGATGTCGCGCTGTTTTTGGACGAAATGGGTTCCGTAGACGCGAAGGAACTCGGTGATATTTCCTACATGTTGGCCAATGGCTCGGGAAAATCTCGGGCGGGGCGCGATGGTAGCGCACGCGCAGCGGCAACCTGGCGCTTGCTGTTTTTGAGTACAGGCGAGGTTGGGCTGCAAGACAAAAATGCCGAGGCGCGGCTGAATACCAAAGCCGGGCAACAAGTGCGGCTTATCGATGTTCAGGCTGATGCTGGTGCGGGATTTGGGTTATACGATAATTTGCATGAAAATCCATCGGCCGATAAATTTGCGGACGAGCTTCGACAGGCTTGCCGGGAGAATTATGGCACGGCAGGCGTCGCCTGGCTGGAATGGATTGTGGAACGCTTGCAACGTGATCCTGAATTTCCTTTGCATGTCAGGGGAAAAATTGAAGGCTTCGTTTCTGGTTGGCTGCGCGATATGCCGGATGCTGGCGGCCAGGTGCGCAGCGTGGCGCGGCGCTATGCGCTGGTAGCCGCGGCCGGCGAGCTGGCGAGCGAGGCGGAGATAACAGGGTGGCAGAGAGATGAGGCCGCCAACGCGCTGAAGCTGATGTTTGAAAGTTGGCTGGCGGCGCGCGGAACTTCCGGGGCCAGTGAAGACTTGCAGGCGCGGCGGCAGCTGGTGGATTTTATCAGCCGCCACGGTGCCGGCCGGTTTGAGACCTGGCATAAATCCGTTGCGGAAAAGAGTGAAGACGGCGAGGCGCCGAAGGATAATGTGCCGACCAGTGACCGCGTTAAAACGCTGAATTCCGCTGGCTGGCGCAGGCTGGAAGGTGATG
Organism: Acetobacteraceae bacterium; assembly: GCA_003164135.1. GTDB lineage: Bacteria > Pseudomonadota > Alphaproteobacteria > Acetobacterales > Acetobacteraceae > Acidocella. Next base: position 2,549 of record PLSD01000069.1, on the reverse strand, counting down.
ACTACAGCAAGAGTTGGGTATATTACCTCACCGACGCGGGCATGAAGGACGCCTTGCAGGGTTTGGATTTTTGGCCGGCAGTGAAGGCGCTTTGCGAGGAAGGGATGATTATCCGCTCGCCAGACGGGAAAGCAAAAGTTGGCCGGAGTCCGCCGGGCGTTGGCAAGACAATCAAGCTGTTTATGGTTCCGGCTTCGATCATATCCAGGGATGAAAACCCGGCCGAATGAGCGCGCAGCGCGGAAGGCATTTTTCGTGCGGAAAATGCCTTCCGGGCCCGCATAATTCCAGGATAGGTCAATTATAAGTTCTGATTTGGCGGCCGTACGAGGTCTGGCGGGGTAATTGGGGGGGTATTCGATGTGCCGCTGGTTGCGGGCCGTGTGGGCGTGCGAGCGCGCCAAGCCCGTGAGGTGGCAACCATGGGTATATCGCTCGATTTGGCTTCGCGGTGTTCGCTGTGGCGGCAAATAATAATCAGGGGGTCCAAAAAGCTCGCGGGTCCCTCCTGGCGCTCCCAGCCAACCGGGGTAATTCACACCCCGGTTGGGGGAAGACTTTTTAAATGAAAACAGCGGTTTAGGTTATCAAGCGCGTTGTCCTCTGACGGGGTTACCGTGGTGAATAAGCGGGAACTTGCCAAGCTGCTTGTGGTTTCGGTTGTCACGGTCAACGCCTTCATGGATCGGCTCGATAATTTCCCGGTGGTGCAGCCGGGTACGAACGGCAAGGTATGGCAGTTCGATGCGGCCACGGTGAAAGTATTTATGGCCGCGCGGGAAGCCGAGAAGCAGCAGGCGGAGTAGGCGCGGGAACATGAGCTGGCACAGCTTGGCGTGGGGCTCGAAGAAAGCCAAAAAGATGGCCTGGCGCTAATGAAGCCGACTGAACTGCTTGCGCATGTACGAGCCTTGAAGGCTGAGGATAAAATTGATCTTCCGTGTCCGCAAGATTTCCGTATAGATCAATTATAAGTTGTGATGCGGTGGCAGTGCGAGGTTTGGCGCAGCGGCTGGCGATGGTGCGTGGCTGTTTCCCGGCGGCGATCAGGGTACGGATGCAGAATGGCGGATTTATGCGGTTTTCGTGGTGTTTTTAAACTGGCATGATGTACCCCACGGGCTGCAAGGGTACACCGAGGTGTACATAGAAATAAGATGCAACACATTGAAATATAACGACAAAATATCGTGAATTTAGCTAATGTACCCTTGTACCCGTGTACCACTAAAATTAGCATGGTACAGAGAGAGATACAAAGTTGGGCGGATTTGAGAGGTGACGCGGCATGAAACTACGGGCGTATTTTGGCGGCCAATTAAACTAAAAGTTGTGGTTTGGCTGCCAATCAAAATACCCTGAAGATCACCGGATTTAGAGCATTTTGTTTTGCTCGGGTGGCCGGCGTGCTACGGTGCGTTGCCGCTCGAAAGGCATTCCGGTGGCGTGGTGATATGCCGTTTGTTTCCATTCAAGGGTTTTATGTGTGCGCGAGCAAGGGTCTGGCGGGGGAATTGGGGGGGGTATTCGATGTGCCGCTGGTTGCGGGCCGTGTGGGCATGCGAGCGCGCCAAGCCCGTGAGGTGGCAACCACTGGTGTCACGGGTATATCGCTCGGTTGGGCTTTGCGGTGGGCTCAAATAATAATCAGGGGATCTAAAAAGCTCGCGGGTCCCTTCTGGCGCCCCCTGCAAACCGGGGTAATTCACACCGCGGTTGAGGGCGCACATCGCTGTAAAAAAAATGGCCTTTTTGTTTCATCTTTTGTTGGGGTGGGCAATGGTTGAGGTTAATCTTAAACAGTTGGCTGAGAAACTTTCAGTGTCTCTGCCAACGCTGCAAACCAGGATAGGGCGTTCACCGGACTTCCCGGTTCTTGAGCGCGGCGGCAAAAATCTGTCTTGGAAATTTGATACTGACGCTGTGGTTGCCTATCTGCAGGCGAAAACTGATGTGGAGACGGCATCAAAAAGGGAGCGCGCGCGAAATCTGGAAGCTCTCATTGAGCATGGGCCGGTGGTTTTCCACGAAGGGATATCGATCAACGATCAAATAAAGGCTGCGCATTTGCGGGCGGCATTGCGTGATGAGGCCAAGGAGTGCCGGAGCCTGGTGCCGGCGAACAACCTGGCCGTCCTTCTCCCGAGACGCCACACGACGTAAATCCGTCGCCGAATATTCCAAATTGGTGATCTCTACCGGCTGACCCATACCCACCTCCAGCACCCGAATCGGCGCAGGTCAGCCAATCACACCCAACCCAACCAAATTTGGGAATCCCTCAAAGAGTCAGAGACCGCGATGACTGGTATAAGCCCCAAGGGGGCGAACGCAGGTCAAGGGGCGTTGTTCTGATGCCTATCCCAGCGGACTCTTCGCGGACTCATGTAAAACTGAAGCTCACGCGCTTTGCTGCACCATATTGCGGCGCGTAACCTAGAAATTTAACGCAACTCATTGATATACCGTAGTTATTGTATTGGCTTGTATCGTTAAGCATGGCCCGGCGCATGGCCTGGATGCGCTCTTAATCAGCTTGTCGTTGGTTC
>PLSD01000033.1 GCA_003164135.1 Acetobacteraceae bacterium | reverse complement strand
AAGGCGGCCGCTGCCGGAGGGATACTGACCTGCAGGTTGGGCCCATCCGTATCGAGGTCATCGAGCCGTTACAGAAACTGCGCGTGACAATCGATAACCAGAATGGCATTTCCGCCTGCCTGGATTTTGACCGCTTCGCGTTTCCCATTGAAGAGCCGCGCTTCATTCATCGTTTCGGTCCACGCGCCTTCATGGACTACACCCGCATGACGCAGGGCGGGCGCTATACCGGCTGGATCGAGATCGACGGGGTGAGGAAGCCGCTGGCGCCTGGCACCGTTGGGGTCAGGGATCGTTCCTGGGGTATCAGGCCGATCGGCAAGTTCGATCCACAACCTTACGCCCCAGCACTCCTGCCGGGATTTTTCTGGACATGGTCGCCCATGCGCATCGGCGAACACACTTATTTTTTCCATGTCTGCGCGGATGGCCGGGGCCATTTGTGGAATACCCGCGCCGCACGCGTCAAGGATGGCGCCGCCGTAGAGGAAATTGTCGAAACGCAGATATGCCAGATCAAGCATGTGCTGGCGCCGGGAACGCGATATCCGTTAAGCGCCACGCTGGACCTCGCTTTTCCGGGCGAAGCGCCGATTTCCATCGCATTTACGCCCGTTCAGCGCTTCCTCATGCGCGGCATCGGCTATTTTCATCCGGAATGGCAGCACGGCGGCTATAAGGGGGAACTCGTGGTGGAGCGGGAGGATATCGACCTTGGCAAGGTCGATCCGCGCGACGCGGCTAACGTCCATGTCCAGGCATTCTCCACGCTCATCATGCGCCAGGCTGACGGCACCGAGCAGCACGGCGTGGGTGTGCTGGAATCGCTGATCCAGGGGCCTTGTGTTGAATATGGGTTCAAAACCGGCGATGATTACGCCGCCTGATTGTTCGCGAAGAAAATAACGGCCACCGGAGGAAGACGATGAAATCAACCATGATGCAGGTGCCGCTGAGCACCAACCAGATTCTGGAACGCGCCGGCCGCTATTTCGGCACCAGTGACGTCATGGGCCGGCGGCCGGACAAGTCGATCTATCAGCGCTCCTATGCCGAGGTTTACCGCCGTGCGCGGCAGCTCGCGCAGGCGTTGCGTGAGAAAGCCGGCATTGCGCCGGGGGAGGCCGTTGCTACCATCAGTTGGAACCACGCCTGGCACCTTGAATGCTATTTTGGCATCCCCGCCGCCGCCGCCGTGCTACATACCATCAACCTGCGCCTCACCCCGGAGGAAATCGCCTACATCATGGTGGATGCGGGGGATCGACTGCTCATCATCGATGACGTGCTGCTGCCGGTATGGGAGAAAGTGCGCCCGTTGCTGCGCCAGCCGCCACGCGTTGTCGTGGTGCCGTTCGGCGGCGCGGCGTTGCCCGGTGGGTACGAGAGTTTTGAGGATTTCATTGCAGACGACGCCATCGCCTACCAATATCCGGTGCAGGATGAGAACGAGGCCGTGGGCATGTGCTACACCTCGGGCACCACCGGGCGGCCGAAAGGTGTGGTGTATTCGCACCGTTCCATGATGCTGCACGCCATTACCGGCTGTATCCCGGATATTTTCGGCATTGCCGGGCGCGATAAAATACTGGTGGTTACGCCAATGTTCCACGCCAACGCCTGGGCGCTGCCGTTCTCGGCACTCATGGTCGGCGCGGACCTGATTCTCCCCGGCCCGCACATGGGCGGGGACGATCTGCTGGAGCTGATCGAACGCAGCCAGGCCACTATCGCAGTCGGCGTGCCGACCATCTGGGCGATGCTGCTGCAATCAATGGAGGCTACGGTGTCCACCCGCCCGCTGGCGCTGGCCAAGGGGTTCCGCATGCTGGTGGGGGGTGCTCCCATGCCAGCCGTGATGATCGAGCGGTTTGCCAAATTCGGCATCAATGTCGTGCATGGCTGGGGCATGACGGAGACCTCGCCGATCGGCAGCTTCACAATCATCAAAACCAAGCATGACGCGCTGCCGCCGGAGCAGCAATACGCCCTGCGCGCGATGCAGGGTGTTGCTGCCCCCTTCGTGGACATGCGTATTACCAATGCACGAAGCGAGGAACAGCCCTGGGACGGCGTGAGCACCGGCGAGGTGCAGGTGCGCGGCCCGTGGATTTCCGGCAGCTACCACAACGCCCCGGACCATGACCCGGAAAAGTTCACGGCCGACGGCTGGCTGCGCACCGGCGACATCGCGACCATTAACGCCGAAGGCTACATGCGCATCGTTGACCGCTCGAAAGACCTCATCAAATCAGGAGGCGAATGGATCAGCTCCATCGAACTTGAAAACCTTGCCCTCAAGCACCCCGCCGTCGCTGAAGCAGCGGTGGTGGCAATTGCCCACCCAAAATGGGACGAACGGCCGCTGGTGATTGTGGTCACGCGCCCCGGCATGGAGCTGGACGGGTCAACCCTGCGCGCCTTCATGGCGCCGCATCTGGCACGTTTCCAGGTTCCCGACGACTTCGAATTCGTCGAGTCCATTCCCCGCACTGCGACCGGCAAGTTCCTGAAGAACACGCTGCGCGATTTGTACCGCCATCGCCAATCCATCACGCCGGGGTGAGCATCCCGGCGAGGCGGTGGATGATAATTTCTTGCGCCTCAGCAACGATGCGTTCGATCAGTTCGCGGCAGGTCGGGATGTCGTGGATCAGCCCTTGCACTTGTCCGGCCCAGACCAGCCCGGCTTCCAGGTCCCCGGTTTCCAGCGCCTTGCGGCCCATCGCGCCGGACACCAGCGGGCGGATGTCCTCGAACACGCTACCCTCGCGGGCGGAGATTTCCATTACTTTGTCAGAGACGCTGGATTTGGCCACGCGCCCGGTGTTGTGGAACTTGCGGAAAATCAGATACGTCGCACGTTCGTCGTTATCGACGATGAACTGCTTTATCCGCTGGTGAATCGGCGCCTCGACGGTGGCGCAAAACCGCGTGCCCATGTTGATGCCCTCGGCCCCCAGCGCCAGCGCCGCCGCCAGACCGCGCCCGTCGCCAAAACCGCCGGAGGCGATCATCGGGATTTTTACCTGGTTCGCCGCGGCGGGGATCAGCACCAGACCCGGCACATCGTCCTCGCCGGGGTGTCCCGCGCATTCAAAGCCGTCGATGGAAATCGCATCCACGCCCATCCGCTCGGCAGAAAGCGCGTGGCGCACGGAGGTGCATTTATGCACCACCAGAATGCCGTGCGCCTTGAAATCCTCGACATGTTCCTGCGGTTTTGAGCCCGCCGTCTCGACGATTTTTATGCCGCTGTCGATGATCGCCTTACGGTACTCGGCATACGGTGGCGGCGTGACAGATGGCAGAATCGTCAGGTTCACCGCGAAGGGTTTGTCCGTCATGCCACGGCAGCGCTCGATCTCGCGGCGCAGATCATCGGGGGTGGGCTGGGTGAGGGCGGTTAGCATTACAGTTGCAATTAATCTCAAACTCTGAATCAAGGGGTCTCCATGAGTCGGAGGTCATGGATTTTGGGTGCATCAA
>PLSD01000137.1 GCA_003164135.1 Acetobacteraceae bacterium | reverse complement strand
GCACGGATTTCATCTCCGGCACCTCGCCGGGGCGCAGCGGAAAGCGGTCGTCATCGACCTTGATTTTCAACCCGTCACGCTGCACCTCCGGCCGCTTGGCTGCGAAGTACAGCGGCACAATTGGGATGCTTTCCAAATGGATGTACTGCCAGATATCCAGCTCGGTCCAGTTGGAAATGGGGAATACGCGAATGCTCTCGCCCTTGGCCTTGCGCGAATTATACAAATTCCACAGCTCAGGCCTCTGGTTTTTCGGGTCCCAGCGATGGTTCCCCGACCTGAACGAGAAAATCCGCTCCTTCGCGCGGCTCTTCTCCTCGTCGCGCCGCGCCCCGCCAAAGGCCGCGTCGAACCCATACTTATCCAGCGCCTGCTTCAACCCTTCGGTTTTCCATATATCCGTATGCAGCGCGCCATGGTCGAACGGGTTAATCCCCAGCCGCGCCGCGTCCGGGTTGTGGTAAACCAGCAACTCCATGCCGCTCTCACGCGCCATGCGGTCGCGCAGCTCGTACATCGCCTTGAACTTCCACGTCGTATCCACATGCAGCAACGGAAACGGCGGCGGCGAAGGATAAAACGCCTTACGCGCCAGATGCAGCATCACCGCACTGTCCTTGCCAACAGAGTAAAGCATCACAGGGTGCTCGGCCTCCGCCACAACCTCCCGCAATATGTGGATCGATTCAGACTCCAGCCGCTGCAAATGCGTCAGCTGGCTCGTGGGCGCGGGCACGGAGATATTCGGGGTCATTATGGTGGTCAGCTCCGGTTGATGGTGAAGGAAGGCGTATGCCGGTCAGTTTAGTACGCCTGGGTCAATTGGTAAAATAGCAGCCAGAAAAAGGACAATCCACCTTAAGGCGCTAAAATTTTGGGATAATTTGTCCTAAAATCGCAAATAAAGGGGAGGATTATGGGCCCTTGGCGCGGCGGGAGGGGGCAAGAGTCCGCCCAGCCATAATTGAGGCGCTCGCGCGATGGAATGATTACCCCCGCCGGAGCCGGCTAATTGCGGGGGAAAGTCTCGGTGAACCAGCTGATGAAGGCATCGGCCGGCATCGGCCGGTTGAGCAGAAATCCCTCGGCGAAATCGCAATTCCAGCCGTGGAGCATGTCCCGCACGGCGGCTGTCTCCACACCCTCGGCCACCACTTCCATATCGAGTTCATGGGCCATGCGGATCATCGATTTCACCAGAGCCTGATGCCGTACGTTGTCGGGCAGGGATTTTATCATGTTGCGGTCAATTTTTAAAATATTGGCGGGGATATTCTCCAGGGACCAGAAGCTATTGGTGCCGGTACCAAAATCATCAATTGAAATATTCACGCCCATTTCACGCAGTTCCAGCAACCGGCCGCGCGCGACAGGAAGGTTGGAAAAACTGCGCCGCTCGGAAAATTCGAGCTCCAGATAGGCGGGGGGGAACTTATACGTCTCCAGCAACTCCCGGAGCCGGCTAACGAAATCATCTTCCTCAAGACTCTTTGTTGAAATTTTTACGCAAATTTTTAATTTCTGGTTGTCGGAATGCCATTTAGCTGCTTGCGCGATCGCGTAGGCGAGAACCCAGGAGGTCAGGTCGCGAACCAGCCCGGTTGCCTCGATCAACGGAATGAATTCATCGGGCGTCACTCGCCCCAGCACGGGATGGTACCATCGCAGCAGCGCTTCCACGGCATCGGCCTGCCCCGAGCGGAGGGTCACGCGGGCCTGGTAGCTTAGTTGGAATTCGTCAGCGGTGGTCAGCGCGTGGCCGGCATCGGAGATGAGGGTAAAGGCGCGGCGGTGGTCCTCGGCCAGATCGTAATTGCATTCAGTCCAGCCGGTGGGAGAGGCAGCACCTGCCTGCCCGGCCAGATAGGTTGCCTGCAACAGATCCTCAGCGGCGATCGGGCTTTTCATCAGGTCGCAAATGCCGATGCCGGCCTTGATGGATATCGGGATGCCGCGGCAAATCAAGGGCTTGGCCAATACCGCATTAAGTTTGGCCCAGGAATATCTCAGGTCGTCTTCGCCGGTGGTCCGGTAAATCAGGCCAATGCTCCAGAAACCGACGCGGAAAGCGGGTTGGTCTTGCCGGATGAAATCCAGATCCGCGAGACGGATGTTCAGCAGGTCGTCTGCAAATTTATAGCCGAAGACCCGAATGATATCGTCGTAGTTCTTGGTGTCCGCAATATTAATGACGACAAGGAATGTACGGCGCTCCGCTGCTTTCTCCTGTTGCGCGGCAACGATTTCCCGCAAAAGCAAGGACCGTTCACGCAGCGCCATGGGGTCACCATGGCCGCTGTGTGCGGCGGTTTCTTCGCCCAAAAGTGGTGAATATTGGGTAGCCTGCAGTGAATCGGACAAGTGCACTCCCATTTCCGGCGTAAAGTGACAGTCTGTTGTCAATCCCGGTGTGGTTGACGAGATGCGGGCATAGACGGCCCGGAGCTTGGTGGAAAGCTTAAGGAGAAGTCAAGGGTGTTGGTGGCCAAACACAAAGTCGTGCACAATCTAAGATGGTGGTAAGGCTGCGGTTCCCGGCCTCGGCGGGCTCCAGGTGCATCAGGAAAGGCCACCGATCTGGCCGGTGGGGTCGAGGAAGATGTCTTCGGCGGCGGGGTGGCGGGGCAGGCCGGGCATGGTGAGGATTTCACCGCAGAGTGCCACGATGAATTGCGCGCCGGCGGAGAGGCGTACTTCCCGGATGTTCAGGGTGAAGCCCTCGGGCGCGCCGCGTAGGGTTGCATCGGCTGAAAAACTATATTGGGTTTTGGCCATGCAGACGGGCAGGGCGGCGAACCCGGCGGCGGCGAACTCGCGCAACTGCCGGGCGGCGGCGGGCTCGAAGGCAACGGCAGCGGCGCCATAGATTTGCGTGGCGATGGTACAGATTTTCTCTTCCAGCGGCATTTCGTCAGGGTAGAGCAGTTTGAAATTTGGCGCCGTGCCGCAGAGTTCCGTCACCATGCTGGCCAATTCGGCGGCTCCGGCGCCGCCCTCGGCCCAATGGTTGCAGGCGATGGCGCGCACCCCGGCACTGGCGCAGGCGGCCTCAACCACCGCGAGTTCGGCGGCCGTATCGGCGGTGAAGCGGTTAATGGCCACCACCACCGGTAGCCCGAATTTGCGCATATTACCCACATGCCGGAGCAGGTTGGCGCTACCTGCAGTCACCGCGTCCACATGCTCCGTACCCAGGTCATTCAAGCCCACGCCGCCGTGCATTTTCAACGCCCGCACGGTGGCCACCACCACGCACGCGGCCGGCGTCAGCCCGGCCATGCGGCATTTAATGTCGAGGAATTTTTCCGCGCCCAAATCCGCCCCGAACCCGGCCTCGGTCACCACGTAATCCGCCAGCCCCAATGCGGTTTGCGTGGCAATCACCGAGTTGCAACCATGCGCGATATTGGCAAACGGGCCGCCGTGAATAAACGCCGGTGTCCCTTCCAGCGTCTGCGCCAAATTCGGCGCCAGCGCGTCCTTCAGCAGCGCCGCCATGGCCCCGGCGGCGTTCAACGCGCGCGCCCGCACCACCCGCTTGCTCATGTCGCGGCCAATCACGATATCGCCCAGCCGCTGCTCCAATTCCTCCAGCGAGCGTGCCAGGCACAAAATCGCCATCACCTCGCTGGCGGCGGTAATATCAAACCCCGTCTGCCGGGGCGCGCCGTTGCCCGGCCCGCCCAGCCCCGTCACCATGTCGCGCAGCGCGCGGTCGTTCAAATCCACCACCCGCCGCCAGGTAATCCGCCGCACGTCCAGGTTCAGCGCGTTGCCCCAGTAGATGTGGTTGTCGATCATCGCCGCCAGCAGGTTATGCGCGGCGGAAATCGCGTGCAGGTCACCGGTGAAATGCAGGTTGATTTCGGTCATCGGCGCCACTTGCGCGCGCCCGCCGCCGGTGGCCCCGCCCTTGGCGCCAAAGCACGGCCCCAGGCTCGGCTCGCGCAGGCAGATTGCCGCGTTCAGCCCCTGGCGGCGCAGCGCGTCGCCCAGGCCGATGGTCGTCGTGGTTTTGCCCTCGCCAGCCGGGGTGGGGCTGATCGCCGTCACCAGCACCAGTCTGCCGCGCGGCGCCGCCATGGCTTTCGCGGCAAAGTCCAGCACGACTTTGCCTTTAAACGGCCCGTAGCGGTACAGCGCGGCCGCCGGAATGTTCAGGGTGGCGGCAATGTCCTCGATAGGCCGCAGGCTCACTGCCTGGGCAATGCCGATGTCGCTTTTGGGGTCGATGTTTTTGAGCATGGGCAAGGGCCTAGCACGCCCCGGCGCGGCGCATATAGGCCGGGGGCATCACCCGCCGCGCATCGCCACCGGCAGCAGCCAGCAGGCAAGGCGATGTCCCGGAGTTCGCACGTCACTCATGCGGCGAGCCTAGGCACGCAATGGTTAAGACTCCCTGGCCAGCCCGGAAATATGAATTTGCCAAGACAATTCGTGGCCGGCACTCCGCATTATATTCGGTTAACCTTGATTCAGGTCAAAACATCGCGCCCATGTTCCATGCCAAGAGAATGCTTTATTTCACGCGCGTTCGTTCAAGGAGACTGCAATGTCCGGCAAATCCACCAACCCTTTTGAACTCTTCCAGCTTCCGCCAAACCTGTTTGCAACGCCGCAGAAATTCATGCCTAACGCCAAGGTTTTCGAGCAGCTCAACGAAATCGCCCGTACCCTCGCCGAGGCGCAGATTGCTTACGGCCAGGCGCTGATGCGCGCCAATACGGCCATGCTCAGCGCCATCATGTCTCAGGCCGCCCCCGCGGCGGAGGAAAAATCCAGCAAACCCACCGCCTGAACCGGCCGCGAGCCAGCCTGCGGCGGGTGGCTTGCGCCGCAAAACCTGATAAAGCCCTGAAGACCTTGAGAGGCTCGCATGGATATCACCACCGAACTGCTGGAAAACCACGTATTCGACGATATCGCGCTCGGCGATACCGCCAGCCTGTCGCGCAATATCACGCTTGATGACATTGCGCTGTTTTCCGTCATTTCCGGCGATATCAACCCGGCGCATCTGGACGCCGAATACGCGGCCACGGATTTGTTCCACCACATCATCGCCCAGGGCGTGCTTACCGCCGGGCTGGTTTCCGCCGTGCTCGGCACCAAGCTGCCCGGCCCCGGCACCATCTACCTTGGTCAGGACCTGCGCTTCCTCGCCCCGGTCAGCCCCGGCGACACCATCACCGCGACCGTCACCGTGTCGCAAAAAATCCCCGAAAAGCACCGCGTCATCCTCGACTGCAACTGCCGCAACCAGGACGGTGCCCTGGTGCTGCACGGCACCGCCACCGTAAAGGCGCCGGAGGAAAAAATCAGCCGCCGCGCCATGGTGCTGCCGGAAGTCCGCCTGCTCCGCCATGAGCATCTGCGCAGCCTGCTCAGCCGCGTTGCCGCCGGCTCGCCGCTGCCCACCGCCATCGCCCACCCGTGTGACGAAGTCTCCCTGCTGGCCGCCGTGGAAGCCGCGCAAGCCGGGCTTATCACCCCCATCCTGGTCGGCCCGGCAGAAAAAATCCGCGCCGTCGCCGCCGCGCATAACATCGACATTTCCGGCCTCACCATCGAGCCCACCGCCCACAGCCACGATTCCGCCGCCCGCGCGGTGGAACTGGTGCGCACCGGCCAGGCCAAGCTGCTGATGAAAGGCTCCCTGCACACCGACGAACTCCTGCACGCCGTTACCGCCGCGCAAACCGGCCTGCGCACGGGCAAACGGCTCAGCCATGTCTACGTCATGGACGTGCCATCCTACCCCAAACCGTTGCTGGTGACAGACGCCGCCATCAACATCGCGCCCAACCTTGAAGACAAATGCTGCATCATCCAGAACGCCATCGACCTCGCGCATGTGCTCGGCATCGCCGTCCCGCGCGTCGCCATCCTCGCCGCGGTAGAAACCGTTAACCCCGCCATGCAGGCCACGCTGGACGCCGCAGCCCTCTGCAAAATGGCCGATCGCGGCCAGATCACCGGCGCTATCCTCGACGGCCCGCTGGCCTTCGACAACGCCATCAGCGCCACCGCCGCCGCGCAAAAAGGCATCTCCTCCCCCGTCGCCGGGCTGGCGGATATTCTCGTCGTCCCCAACATCGAATCAGGCAACATCCTTGCCAAACAGCTCACCTTCCTCGCCAACGCGGATGCCGCCGGCATCGTGCTCGGCGCCAGCGTCCCCATCATCCTCACCAGCCGCGCTGACGACGCCCGTGCCCGCATGGCCTCCTGCGCCCTGGCGGTGATGATGGCCGGGGCCGCGCCAAATGCCTGACGCGATCCTGACGTTGAACGCCGGTTCCTCCAGCATCAAATTCGCCCTCTTCGAAATCGGCTCCATCCTGCTCCGCATCGCCGTCGGCGAAGTGGAAAACATCGGTGCCGAGCCCTACCTGTTTATCCAGACCGGCGGCGCCCTCGCCTTCGAGCGCCGCTGGCCGCATGGCGAGGCCCTCACGCACGAAGACCTGCTCGGCGCCGTGCTCGACTGGGTGGACACCCACCTGGGTGACGACAGCCTCATCGCCACCGGCCACCGCATCGTCCACGGCGGCGGCAAATTCATCGCCCCCATCCGCCTCACCGCCGAAATCATCGCGGAGCTGGACACGCTCACCCCGCTGGCCCCGCTGCACCAGCCGCACAACCTCGCCGCCGTGCGCGCCGTGCTGGCCCTGCGCCCCAACCTGCCGCAAATCGCCAGCTTCGACACCGCCTTCCACCACACCATGCCCGAAATCGCCAAACGCTTTGCGCTGCCCAGGCATTTTTATGACGAAGGCATGCGCCGCTACGGCTTCCACGGCCTCTCCTACGAATATATTTCCCACCGCCTGCCCGAGGTCGCCCCGCATCTGGCGCAAGCCCGCGTCATCATCGCGCATCTAGGTAACGGCGCCAGCCTCTGCGCCCTGCAAAACGGAAAATCCGTCGACACCTCCATGGGTTTCACCACGCTGGACGGCCTGATGATGGGCACCCGCGCCGGCGCCATCGACCCCGGTGTGCTGCTCTACCTGCAACAATCGCGCGGCCTAACCGCCGAGGCGCTTACCACCCTGCTCTACAAACAATCCGGCCTGCTCGGCGTCTCCGGCATCTCGGCCGACGTCCGCACCCTTCTAGCCGACCCTCACCCCGAAGCCGCCGAGGCGCTGGACCTTTTTGCTCACACCGTCGCCCGCCACATCGCCGCTCTCACGGCTTCGTTGGGCGGGCTCGATGGCCTCATATTCACAGCAGGCATCGGTGAACACGCACCAAAAATCCGCGCCGCCATCTGCGCCCGCCTGATCTGGCTCGGCGTGGAAATTTCCCCCGAAGCCAACGAAGCCAGCGAACCCGCCATCAGCGCCATCAGCAGCAAGGTCGAAGTCCGCGTCATCCCCACCGACGAAGAAGCCATGATTGCCGAGCATTGTCTGGCGGCGGGCCCTGGACGGCTTTAAGTAAGCAAGACCAACGGGGTATACTCGCTTATACTCCTAATCGACCGTCTTGCCTGGCTCCGGTTCCAGCCCGGCCGCCACCGCATCCTCGGCCCGCTCCAGCCAAACGAATTCCAGTTGGTTTCGCGCATCTTCGGGAATATCGTCCCAGTCCCGCCGGTTGCGGGCAGGGAGCATCACGCGCCTGAGCCCGGCGGCGGCGGCGGCCACGACTTTTTCCTTAATGCCGCCGACCGGCATCACCAGCCCGCGCAAGCTGATTTCGCCCGTCATCGCGGTGTCGTTGCGCACCGCGCGGCCAGTGAGGAGCGAGGTCAGCGCCATGAACATGGCAACACCGGCGCTGGGGCCATCTTTGGGAGTGGCCCCGGCCGGAACATGGACATGGATGTCAATTTTGCTGAAAATCTGCGGGTCAATCCCCAGCGCCTCCGCCCGGTTTTTTACCAGGCTGAGGGCTGCCTGGGCGCTTTCCTTCATCACGTCGCCCAACTGCCCGGTGAGCAGAAAGCTGCCTTTTCCCGCCGCTCGCGTCGCCTCGATGAACAATATATCCCCGCCGGCCGGCGTCCAGGCAAGCCCGGTCGCCACGCCGGGTACGCTGGTGCGCATGGCAACTTCGCTCTCGAAGCGAGGCTGGCCGAGAATGGTCACGAGATCGGCCGCCCTGATCGTTACCATCTGCGCGCTGCCCTCGGCGATCCGGACCGCGGCATGCCGGAGCAAGCGTCCGATCTCGCGCTCCAGGCTGCGCACACCGGCCTCGCGCGTATAGCCGTGAATGATGGCGGCCAGAACGTCATCGTCGAGCACGACCTGGCCGGGCGTGAGCCCGTTCGCCGTGAACTGCCGGGCCAACAGGTAACGGCGCGCAATTTGCAGCTTCTCGCCCTCGGTGTAGCCAGTAAGGCTGATGATCTCTATGCGGTCACGTAGCGGCCCGGGCACCGTGTCCAGCATGTTCGCCGTAGCGATGAACACGACGCGGGAGAGGTCGAATGGAACGGCGAGGTAGTTATCGCGGAACGTCCCATTCTGCTCGGGATCGAGCACTTCGAGCAACGCCGACGCGGGGTCGCCCTGGATGCCGGAGCCCAGCTTGTCGATCTCGTCCAGCATCATCACGCAATTGCGCGTTCCAGCTTTACGGATGCTCTGGATAATATTGCCGGGCAGCGCGCCGATATAGGTCCGCCGATGACCGCGGATTTCCGCTTCATCATGGACCCCGCCGAGGCTGACCCGCACAAATTTCCGGTCCATGGCGCGCGCGATGGACTGACCGAGCGAAGTTTTGCCGACGCCGGGCGGCCCGACGAAGCATAGGATGGGTGCCTTGCCATTGGGCGCCAGCTTGCGCACCGCCAGAAATTCAATAATCCGCTGCTTGATTTTATCCAGACCAAAATGGTCCACATCAAGGATGCGGCGCGCCTCGGCAATGTCAATCGGCTTTTCCTCGGGCAGCGCCCAGGGCAGCTCGGTTAACCAGTCAAGATAGTTGCGGGTCATGCTATATTCGGCAGCCGCCTCAGGCATCCGCTCCAGCCGCCGGATCTCCTTGCGTGCCGCCGCTTCCACCTCGGCGGGCATACCCGCCTTGGTCACGGCCTCGTTCAGTTCGGCGATCTCCTGCACCTTGCCGGCGTCACCCTCGCCAAGCTGACGCTGAATGGCCGCGAGCTGTTCGCGCAGCAGAATTTCACGTTGCCGTTCGTCGAGCGCATGCTTTGTCTGCTGGCGAATTTCCTGGGACAGGCGGAGCACCTCGATGCGATGCGCGAGCAGCCGCGATATCTTGTCGATCCGCGCTGAGAGGTCGATGGTTTCGAGAATTTCCTGCTTTTCGTCTGGTGTGATGTCAATATAGCCGGCCACCAGATCGGCCAGCACGGTGGGCGAGTCCGCCCCTTGAACGGCTGCGACAAGTTCGTGCGGTGCCTGCGGCAAAAGCTGCAACGCCTCTACCGCCTGCCCCTGGAGATGGATAAAACGGGCTTCGATTTCAGAGGTGCTAAGCTTCGGCTCGTCGATCCGGGCGATCCGGGCGACGAAAAAGGGGCTCTCACGCAAAAACTCGACCACGCGAAACCGCTGCTCGCCGCGTGCGATAAGGTGATGAGCGCCGTCAGGCGAGGTGACATAGCGCAGCACATTGGCGATGGTGCCAGTGCGGTGGAGATCGAGCGCCGAGGGATCCTGCATTTCCGCGTCACGTTGCATCAGGAAGCCAATTTGGCAGCTTTGGCGCACGGCCTCCTGTGCCGCGGCGACTGAACGTGGCCGGCCAATGGTCACGGGAAAAACTGCCCCGGGAAACAGGACGAAATTACGCACGGGCACGATAATCAGGGAATCAGGCGCGAGTTCTGGCGCTGTAGCGGCAGCGGTTCCATCCTGGTCGGCACTGCGAAGGAAGGGGAAATTACGGGGCATGGCAATCACCGGACCGGAAGCTTGTGCAGTGCGACAATCAGACAGCCATTGACCGAGGTGCGATGCACATTGTCATAGGCGCCGGGGGGGATTCGCAACCGTCGCTGGAAACAACCTTGCGGTAATTCAAGCCGGTGAATCGTCGCGGTACGCAATTGCGGAGGCACCACCCGGCGGCCGAAAATTTTAAGCACATCACCTTCGATCGTCGTTTCGATCGTATCGGGATCGACCCCCGGCAGGGCAGTGATCACGATCACCTCATGTTCAGTTTCCAGCACGTCAGCCGGCGGCTCCCAGCATGGCAGTGGTACATCCACTGAACCGCTTGGCTGGAACATCTGGCGCTGCATGCGATCGGCTCGCGCGAGCATATCGAGCGCTTCGGACCACATCCAGCTTCGCAAATCAGACTCTCTCATGAGAAACGTCCTCCCTGGGGGTAGCGCGGTGCCGCCGGAACTCTTTTCGTTCAAACAATCCATTGAATACGCGCAGGATTGCGCGCGACGGGTTGCGGCGTACCATCTGGGTGCCCAACAATGATGGGAGCAACGGGCATATAATCTCCGGACAGCCCGATAGTACGCTTGCCTTCAGGCGTGCCGAGCCAATGCTGTGCAAAGCCGATCCAGCAGGAACCAAGCCCCTCCCCATAGGCTGCAAGCATCAAATTCTGTGCCGCCAGTGTTGCGTCTTCAACCGCCCAATTTCCCGCTTTAGATGAGATCACGACCAGCGCGGGCGCATGATAAAATGTATGAAAATCAGGCGATTCCAGATGCTCATGCAAATGCTCTGGAAACTCTTTATTTTCCATCGCTTTTAACATGTATTTCTTTGACTCGCTCGAAATTTTGTCGAGCAAAGGTTGATTCTCGATGACGGTGAAATACCATGGCTGCCCATTTACCGCACTTGGCGCCTGAATCGCGGCGTTGATCAGCTTTTCAAGCAAGAGCTTCGAGACCGGTTCCGTCGTGAAAGCGCGCGTCGCACGGCGTCCATAAATAGCTTCGGTCAACTCCATCGCACATCTCCTGATGTTAATTGCAGGACACACATCCCCGTATGCCCGTTCCGGCAAAGCACGCCACAATTCAGCAAGTTTTACTAATATTTTCTGCAACCAGCGCCATGATCCAGATCAATCCGGGCGCCGCTTCGGTGTGGACAGGTCGTTAATGCGATGCGCTACCCAAATTGGAATACGTCTTGCTCGCCGGTGCGAGGAAGCCCCATAATCAAGGCCAGAAATGCCCCCATAACGCAGGCGGATAGATCACCAGCAACAACTCGACGACGATGAGCGCCACGATATACCATTCCACACGCAGGTTACTCTCGCTCTGCACGAGCCCGAGGAGCGTCTGTACTGTACCGGAAATAACCTCCAGCTTCCGGTCAAGCGCATGGTCGCGCTCGCGCAGCTCATACTCCTCGGCAAGCCGTGCGTAGAGCCGCTCGAGTTCCGGGTGTTCCCAGAGCAATTCGGGCTTGTCGCCAATTTCAACACGGCCAACCATTTTGTGTTGGATCAGCAAAACCTTGCCGATATGACGCATCAATTCTCGCCCCCGCCCGCGGTTCCGAGCCCGGACGGCAAGATCCGCCGCCAGGGGGTCGATCCGGTCGAAAATAGCCGCCAGACGCAGTTCGTAATGCGACAAAACCACGCTTTTCGCCAAAACAATCGCAATGGCCTGAAGCCGCTCTATGTTCATCTCCCGGATCACAATCGCGCCCGTCGCGTCCACCTGTTCCTCGGCCGCGGGGTCGACGCGCAACCGCGCCTCATCCTTCTCGCGGACTGCCAGCGGCTCGGTAAGTAATGGGGCCACACGGTCCAGAAATTCCTGTTCAACGGCGTCGCCGGCATTGAACAAAACCACAGCGCCGTAGCGGAACACAACAGCGACACCATCCTGCGGGAGCCGCAGCACCAGCGGCGCCGTATCCAGCGCCCCCTCCGCCTCCAACGGGCGCGGGTCGAGACGTTCCGCCAGCAGCCATGCGCGCACCCTGACGAGCTTTGCAGGCTTGGCCATGCCCATTACCTCTTCCATCTCTAAATTTCCGAAGATAGCAGTGAGTCGAAACCCCTTTCGTCGGTAACTTCAACGCAGTGGCTGTTAATCAGACGAATGATCCCCTCGCGCTGAAGTCGTTGGAGATTGCGGCTGACGGTTTCAATCGCAAGTCCGGTATAGTCGGCAATATCCGTCCGGCTCATGGGCAAATGAATCTGCCGTGGAAAATGCCGGGGAGGCGGGCTGTGCATTTTCAGTAAATTGAGCAACATGAGCAGCCTTTTCTTTGCACTCGGCTGGACGAGAGAGACGGCATGCTGCTGCGCGAGCCGCAATGTGCGACAGATTTTGGCAAGAATCTGCGATTGTAAATCGGGGTCAGAGCGTAACAACGACTCCACCGCGGCAACCGGCAAGTGATAGGCTGCCACGGGGGTAATTGCCTTCACCGTGGTAGCGTAACTGTCATTTTCGCCGAATCCGGCCAAATCGCCGGTAAAGAAAAAACCCTGAATAATCTCCTTGCCGCCAGGCAGAGAATTAAAGGCTTTTACGACACCGGAATCGATGTAGAGAACACCGCTGGCTTCACCGCCTTCATGAAACAGCGTATCGCCCTCCCTATGGTGACGGATAGAACCGATGGCCGCAAGTTTCCTCCGGACCGTGATGCTCGGGAGCAGGTTTGATAAGCCAACAAGGTCACGATTCGGTGCCCATTCACATTCAACTCCCTTATACACGGTCACTCCCATCCAAAATTGGAATTGAACTGTTAAATTAACGCGGCTACAGGAAAGCTGATCTGCGCCACCGTGCCGCCGCCGGCTCGATCGCCATAGACCACGTCGGACTCAAGTATGGCGGCCAGGTCCGAGATGATATCTCCATGTGACGGCACCAAGGTTTCGGAAACGCCCCGGCTGTGGCCCTCCACGCTAAGCCGGGCCACGGCCCGGGACGTGCGGCAAAGTGTCACGGTGATGTTCCTCACGTCGCCCCCGATGAGCCCGTGGCCTAGTGAATTGAGCACCAGTTCGCAGCTTGCCAACACGAGAGCGCGCCGCTTGTAAGCGGGCAATGTCAGGCGTTCAACCGACATGTCGGCATAGACCTGGCCAATCGTCGGCCCAAAAAGCTTAATGAGGTTGAACACAACAACTTGGAGTGCATCGAAACACGGTTGCATGTCGTTATCATCTGCCGCCGTTAGAGACCTGAATGTCTCCGCGAGATCGCACGCAACTTGGTATTCAGCACCTGAATCCTCCGAGTTTTCGGGGATGAATGGCAGCTGACGTTCAAGTTCGACAACAAGACGGACCATGTTATGGGCACGTTGCATTGCCTCATCGACCCAGAGCGGCTTTAGAACGGAATGCCCGCAACGCGCGAGTGGCACAGTGGCGTCCAGTAAAACTGCGAGTACCGCACGCCGCTGCGCCGACACCAAACCAGTTCGTGGCGCCACTTTCGTGAATCTCGGCAATTGCTCGTCGCTTGCTTTAGCCCCCAATACCGTCAGCCCGCTCTTTGTCCGGAATGTACCCGGCGCGCTTGGTCTGGTGTCGAAAGGTCTGGCAACGATATTAGATCCCCGACCCGCGGATTGATACGGGAGATCATTGCGGCGCCCCGGTTGCGTTATTTGAAGGTCAACAGACATTACAAATACTCCTCGCCGAAGGTTGCTGAGCGGGTCATGGGTTACTCCTTAATTTGTTGACTCAGTTTTATCCTTTAGCTAGCACGATGTTTTGGAAGGCGAACTCTGATTGCTTTAGGTCGTTTTTCCTTTGGCGTGACCCACAGGTTGGGAACTTTTATCAATCGATAACATTATCTTCTTCTTGAAATATAAGTCTCTCCGAATTCCATTTATGGGCCGGCCGTATGGAGTCATTCGCATTTTGTGGAGGCTCCATGTTTAAGGCATTTAGAATAGCAATTGGAGTGCGCCACGCTAGTAATGACGAAGGCAAAAACTGCGCGGGACCGTGCAAGGCCACCGTACGAAATTCATCTGACTGAGTTTGATCGGCCGGACTATTTCTCATATCGATCCCTTATATTTTTCCACGGCGGCGGATTTTCTCTCCACGGGAGCCGTCGTCCGAAGACCTTCCGACTTAACATTCTCGTTATCGTGAAGCCCGTCCATCAGACGATCCGGTGCCGCAAAAAAGCCGTCCGCAAAACCATCATCCATAAGTCGATGCGTTAGCAGCGCCACATGAAACGTCTCGTTATTTCCGGCGAGCCAACGGCGCGCGTCGTCGCCCGCGATGCCGGGAGTAATTGTCCATTGCCATCCCGGATAATGAGTCTCAGACATTAGTTGAGCAAGATCCGTCTGCGCCGTGGTGGCCGCCGGGACGCCCTGAAGAAACTGCAAACAGGCCCGCGACCAGCGAAAATCATGTTTCGGTACGATCGTGAATGCCACCTCGGGGCCAGAATCATGTTGCGCTGCAGCAGTAATATTCGACACGACAGGCCCCCAAATCATCCATTTGGTATGAAATCCGCCTCGTTTGCACGAAGCAGCTCCAATGGAAGAGCGTTCACCTTTTGCTAATAACTACGTGGGCTTATCGTGGGTACCATCGGAAACTACCTAGGCAGTTCTACCCTAAGTGTACCCGGCGGCTTTCGATTCCAGTCAAGGTCCGGGAACGCCTCGTCCAGGCTCCGGGCCATCTCCGGCCAGTCTCCAGACGGGATGTTCGGTAGCACATCGCGGTCTTGACACTTGCTTCAGCGCACAAGGTTCTCCGCCGCGTTACCTGGCCGGACGGTTCAACCCGGCCTTACGAACTAGTGACGCGAGGGATCTCACGCGCATTTTGCGCACTATGCTCTGGCGGTGATGCTCAACGGTGCGCTGACTGATGCCGAGATCGGCCGCTATGTTCTTGCTTGCTTCGCCGGCCACCATACGCTCCATCACCTGCCGCTCGCGCTCTGTCAGCGTTGCGAGGCAGGCATCGGCCTCGCCCCGTGAGGCGAGGTTTTGGCTGTCCGACGCCACCCGGGCCAGGGCCTGGGCGACGCTTGCGCATAATTTGGCGTTGCTGACTGGCTTTTGCAGGAAGTCCACGGCACCATCGCGGATCGCCTTCGCCGCCTTGGGCAAGTCACGAGTTCCGGTCACGAAAATGATCGGCGTGCTGGAATGTTCCGCTTTAAGCAGGCTCTACAGTTCGAGGCCATCCAGCCCGCGGTTGCTCAAGCCAACATCGACCACCAGACAGCGGCATTTGCCGCGGTTATGATCTGCCAGGAACGTCTCACCGGAGGGGTAAGTCGCTACTTGGTACCCCTCCGCCTGAAGCGTTCGTTGCATGGCATCGCGGACTCCGGGATCATCGTCGATGACGCAGATCGCGGCATCGGTGGAAGCCGGAGCGGGAGGTGCCACGGCAAAGCCCCGGGGCCGCCGGTCGAGCCATCCAGGCTTCACCGTCTCGACCAGCGCGCTGAGCCGCGCCAGCAGTTGCGCGGCCTTCACCGGTTTCGTGATGAAGGCTTGGGCGCTCGCCCCGAATGCCGCACGGGCCGGGGCCGATTTGTCACCGCTCACGATCAATGCGGGAACCTGCCCGCCGAGAGCGCTTCGCAGCTCCTGGATAATCTGCAGACCGGTCATACCGCCGGGCAGATGATAGTCGGCCACGATCACATCCGGACGGTCCAGAAACGAAGCAAATCGTTGCACGATATATAGCCCCAGCCCTAAACCAAATTTGGCGCTGTCCTCGGGGTTCAGCCGGTAAAACTCCTCGAATACCGCGTCCGTGCTGTCTTTGGGTATGCCGATGCCGGTATCCCACACTTCGATCCGGAACTTGCCGCCAGACCGGCGGCAACCAAGCAATAGCCTGCCGTGATCGGTGTATTTGATCGCATTCGACAGCAGGTTCCCCAGCATGCGCTCGAACAATTGGCGATCGCTGCGAATCACCGCCGATGACGGAACAATCCGCAATTCCAGGCCCTTGGCGGCAGCCATGGTAGCAAAAGTCTCGCTCAAACGCGCAAAAGCCTCCCCGGCGGCAACGTCAGTGATGTCCGGCTTGATCGCGCCAGCGTCGATCTGGTTGATGTCGAACAGGGTGTCCAGCAGCTCGGCCATGCCGGCAATGGCATCTTCCAGCTTGCCGATGATCGTGCGGGCTTCCGCCTCAAGACGCGCTACTTGCTCGACAACAAGATTGGCGTGTTCCAATCCTTTACGAAGGCGTTCGTTGAAATCAGAGACCTGCTCACGCTTCGGTTGAAGGCCGTGCTCGACATGCGTCTGGAATATGGTTGCTAGGGCAAAAAAATGTATATATTGGAAGTAAGCAGCAAGTTCGTTTCTGCGCACGGGTATTGTAACGACCTGATCCCCCCCCTTCCAAAAAATATCTCGGAAACCCTCCATCGGGTCGTTAAGCTGCTCCGGCTTTGCGAAATAGATTTCCTGCTTCTCTAATTCGCCCTGATCCAGCAGCCAGTACAGCGAACGAAATCGGTAAAGGCTGCTAATCATCCAATCCTCGTTCAGTGCTGATTTATTAAACTACAAACTGCCCATGATTACACGCTAGGCCAGCAAAGACCACTCTTTCAAAGAAAACCATACCAACCCTACCCCTTTACCACCCCGCGCCCCACCCCCCGGTGGCGATACCCCAGCGCCTCCGCGATATGCCCCTTCTGCACCTCCTCAATCCCCGCCAAATCCGCAATCGTCCGCCCCACCCGCATACTGCGCGTATATCCCCGCGCCGAAAGCCGCAGCTTTGTCGCCGCCATTTCCAAAAACGCCTTCGCCTCGCCAGTAAGCATAATCAAATCCCCCAACGCCTCCGCATTGGTGGTCGCCCCGTCCTCGCCATACCGCGCCCGCTGCCGCTCGCGTGCTGCCGCCACCCGCGCCGCCACCACAACGCTGTTTTCCCCCACCGGTGCCCATGCCAACTCCTTTGGCGTCAGCGGCGTAATTTCAATAATTATATCAATCCGGTCCAGCAATGGCCCACTCAGCTTCGCCTGATAATCCTCCCCGCAACGCGGCGCCCGCCCACATTCGCGCGCGCCATCACCCAGATACCCGCACCGGCACGGGTTCATCGCCCCGATCAACTGAAACCGTGCCGGATACGTAATATGCGCCGCCGCGCGGGAAACCGTGGTGTGCCCCGCCTCCATCGGCTGCCGCAAAGCCTCCAGCGTGGCGCGGGGAAATTCCGGCATCTCGTCCATGAACAGCACGCCACGATGCGCCAGCGAAACTTCGCCGGGCTTCGCCCTGTTTCCCCCGCCCGTCACCGCCGCCATGCTCGCCGAGTGATGCGGCTCGCGGAAAGGTGGCCGCGTAATCAACCGTCCCCCATCCAGCATCCCCGCCACCGAGTGCACCATGCTCACCTCCAGCGCCTCGCGCGGGGTTAAGTCCGGCAGCAGCCCCGGCAGCCGCGCCGCCAGCATGGATTTCCCCGCGCCCGGCGGCCCGAGCATCAGCATATTATGTCCGCCCGCCGCTGCCACTTCCAACGCGCGGCGCGCCGTCTCCATCCCGCGCACATCCGCCAGGTCCAGCGTTTTATACCCGCCCCCCAGCAACCCCGCCGGTGGTGCAGCCAGCTGCTGCGTGCCGCGGAAATGGTTAATCAGACTCAACAAATCCGGCGCCGCCAGCACGTTCAAATCCCCGGCCCAGCTCGCCTCCGGCCCCTGCGCCTCCGGGCAGATCAACCCCAGCCCGCGCCCCGCCGCCGCAATTGCCGCCGGCAGCACCCCCGCCACCGGATTAATCCGCCCATCCAACGAAAGTTCACCCAGCGCGGCAAACTGCGCCAACTCCTCGCGCGGCAGCACATCCATCGCCGCCAGCACCGCCAGCGCCACCGGCAAATCGAAGTGACTGCCCTCTTTCAACACATCCGCCGGCGCCAAATTCACCAGCACGCGTTTGGGCGGCAGCGCCAGCCCCATCGCCGTCAACGCCGCCCGCACCCGCTCGCGCGCCTCGCCCACCGCCTTGTCCGGCAGCCCCACCATCAAAAAATTCGGCAGCCCGCTGGCAATCTGCACCTGCACTTCCACCGGCTGCGCGTCGATCCCCGCGAAGGCAAAGCTATTCACACGCGCAATCGACACCACACCACCCGTTAAAGTTGTTAACAGGTTACGGGCACACGCGAAGCTTGTCTATTCTCTCTTCACGGCAAACGGCCCGTTGGCCTGACACGTCGGCATCATCTCAATCCGGTTAATATTCACATGCGCGGGCAGCGACACCAGCCATGCCGCCGTCTCCGCGATATCCTCCGGGTTCAGCGAGTGTGTCCCGGCATAAACCGCCGCCGCCTTGCTCTCATCCCCGCCAAACCGGACCTTGCTGAACTCCGAGCCACTCACCATCCCCGGCTCGATATCCGTCACCCGGATATTCTTGCCCACCAGATCCGCCCGCAAATTCAACGAAAACTGCTGCACAAACGCCTTCGACCCGCCATAAACATGCCCACCCGGATACGGATAAACCCCCGCCACCGAGCCCAGATTCAGAATAATCCCGTCATTGCGTTCCACCATCCCCGGCAGAATCGCCCGCGTCACATGGATCAACCCGGTCACATTCGTCGCCACCATGGTGTCCCAGTCGGCCAGATCAGCTTCCCAAGCCGGCCCCAGCCCCAGCGCCAGGCCCGCATTGTTCACCAGCACGTCAATCCGCCGCCAATCGGCCGGCAGCGTGCCCAAAAACCCCGCCACGGCGGCCTTGTCGGTCACATCCAACGGCACCGCCAGCAGCCGGTCCCCCAGCTCCTCCGCGAGTGCGGCCAGCCGCTCCACCCGCCGCCCGGTGGCAATCACCCGGTGCCCATCCTTCACAAACCGCCGCGCAAATGCCGCGCCAAATCCCGCCGTCGCACCCGTCACCAAAATCGTTTTCATCTCAAGCCCTCGCTAAATTCGCGCGTGTAAAATCCACCGTCTTCACGGCACCACCAAACGTCACCACACTCTGCCGCGGTGCCGCCTGCGCCAGCACCTTCCCCCGCCGCAGCACATACAGCCGCTCGGCCGAAATCCGTATCGCCTCGATCGCATCCGCCGCCTGCAACACTACCAGATCGGCATAGCATCCCGGCGCAATGCCATACCCTTCCAGGTTCAGCACTTTCGCCGCATTTTCCGTTACCCCGGCAAAGCACGCGCGGATTTCCTCCACCCCGGTCATCTGCCCCACATGCAGCGCCATGTTCGCCACTTCCAGCATGTCGTGGCTGCCCAGCGGATACCACGGGTCCATCACGCAATCATGCCCGAACGCCACGTTCACCCCCGCCGCCAGCAGCTCCTTCACCCGCGTCATGCCACGCCGCTTGGGGTACGTATCATGCCGACCCTGCAACGTAATGTTAATCAGAGGATTCGCAATCGCCGCAACGCCCGCCTCGCGAATCAGCGGGATGAGTTTGCTCACATAGTAATTATCCATGCTGTGCATCGAGGTCAGGTGCGACCCCGCAACCCGCCCCTGCAACCCATGCCGCACCGTCTCCGCGGCCAGCGTCTCAATGTGGCGCGACCACGGATCATCGCTCTCATCGCAATGCATATCCACCAGCAGCCCGCGCTCGGCGGCAATCCGCACCAGCGCCTTCACGCTCAATGCGCCATCTTCCATCGTGCGCTCAAAATGCGGAATCCCGCCCACCACATCCACGCCTTTATCCAGCGCGGCCCGCAAATTCTCTTCCGCCCGCGCATAACGGTAAAACCCATCCTGCGGAAACGCCACCAGTTGAATATCCAGATACGGCTTCATCTCGTCCCGCAACGCCAGCAGCGCATCCACCGCCATCAGCCGGTCGTCGCAAATGTCCACATGGCTGCGGATCGCCAGCGTCCCGCGCGCCATCGACCACAAACACAACTGCTTCGCCCGGTCATAAATCGCCTCTTGCGTCAGCGAGGGCTTCAGCTCGCCCCACACCGCAATCCCCTCCAGCAGCGTGCCGGACTCATTCATCCGCGGCATGCCGAGTGAGAGTGTGGAGTCCATATGCACATGGCTATCGATAAACGGCGGGCACACCAGCCGGCCGCGCGCGATAATCTCCCGCCCCGCCTCCGCCGCCAACCCCGGCTCCACGGCGACAATCCTGTCCCCCTGCACCCCAATATCCACACCACTCCGCCCATCCGGCAGATTAGCCCCACGTATAATCAAATCGAGCATGTTGCGCCTCCTTGCGACCCAGATTGGCCGCGCCCCGGTTGCCGTGCAAGCCGGGCACCGGTACATCATGCACCATGCGCAAAATATCCCTTCTGGCTCTGGCTGCCCTCACCGCCTGCACCCTGCCAGGCCGGCAAACTTTCGCCCCCGCCCCGGCCGGACCAGACCCCGCGAGCGTCGCCGCCGTAAATGCCTTCGCCGGCCGCATCCCGCTGGTCACCATCGCCCCCGGCACCACGGCTTTTGCCGCCCCCGTGGCCGACGCCGTGCGCCAGGCCCTCGCCATCAAACCCGGCGCCGCGTTTGCCGTTGAGGCCCACGCCCCCCGCGCCACCACGCCGAACGCCAGCGCCGCCGCCCTAGCCACCCTTACCCCCCTGGCCAGCGCCGTCGCCCAATCCATCGCGGCGGACGGCGTCGCCCCCGGCAACATCACCCTCACTGCCCGCAACGCCGGCGACGGGCCCAATATCTTCGTCTACGTAAAATGAGTCTCTCATCTGCCTTAATGCCGCTGGCCCGCTGGCTGGACCCCGAAACCGCGCATAATTTGTCCCTCCACGCCCTGCGCCTCGGCCTCGCGGGCCATGACTCCACGCCCGCCGACCCCATCCTCGCCACCACCGCCTTCGGCCGCACCCTGCAAAACCCCATCGGCCTCGCCGCCGGGTTCGACAAAAACGCCGCCGCCGTCACCGCGCTCGGTTACCTTGGATTTGGTTTCGTCGAGGCGGGAACAGTCACCCCCCGCCCGCAACCCGGCAACCCCAAACCCCGCCTGTTCCGCCTGGCCGAAGACGCCGCCGTCATCAACCGCATGGGCTTCAACAACGCCGGCATCGAGGTTTTCCTCGCCAACCTGCAACGCGCCGACCGCACCAAAATCGCCGTCGGCGCCAACGTCGGCATCAACAAGGAGGGCGCGGACCCGGAGCGCGACTACCCCGCCCTCGTCACCGCCGTCTCCCCGCATGCCGACTACATCACCATCAACATCTCCTCCCCCAACACCCCCGGCCTGCGCGACCTGCAATCCGAGGCCCGCCTCACCGCCATCCTCTCCGGCATCACCACGCCCAAGCCGGTGTTCGTGAAAATCGCGCCTGACCTGGCGCCCGAGGCCCTGGAGGCCGTCATCTCCGTCGCTTTGGCGCAAAACATCACCGGCCTGATTATTTCCAACACCACGCTCGCCCGCCCGGAAACCCTGCGCAGCCCGCACAAAACCCAAACCGGCGGCCTCTCCGGCGCGCCCTTGTTCGGCCCCAGCACCGCCATGCTGGCCCAGGCGTACAAGCTCTCCGGCGGCAAACTCACCCTCATCGGCGCCGGCGGCATCTCCACGCCCGAGCAAGCCCTCGCAAAAATCCTCGCCGGAGCTTCGCTGGTGCAACTCTACACCGGCTTCGCTTACCAAGGCCCCGCACTCATCCCGCGCTTAAAAACCGGCCTCGCCGCCCTCCTGCGCGCCCGCGGCTTCACATCCATCACCCAGGCCGTGGGGGCAGGCGCATGAGCAGCTTCGGCCAACTGGCGCAAAACTACGATGGCTTCATCGTCGACCTCTGGGGCGTCGTCCACGACGGCGTAAAACCCTACCCCGGCGTGCTGGACTGCCTCTCCCGTCTGCGCGACGCGGGCAAAACCGTGGTCTTCCTCTCCAACGCCCCCCGCCGCCCGCACGCCATCGCCGCCACCCTCGGCGCCATGGGCATCAGCCCGCACCTCTACACCGGCATCATGTCGAGCGGTGAGGCCGTCTACCTCGGCCTGCGCGACCGCACCGATGAATTCGCCACTTTAGGCACCAAACTCTACCACCTCGGCCCGGACCGCGACCGCGGCGTGTTCGACACCCTGAACTTCGAACAAGTCGACGACCCCGCCGCCGCCGATTTCCTCCTCAACACCGGCCCTGACGACATTTTAGGCCCGCAAGACCCGGACCTCTACGCGCCCGTACTAAAAGCCGCCCTGCAAGCGGGCATCCCCATGGTCTGCGCCAACCCGGACCTGGAAGTCGTGCGCGACGGCGTGCGCATCATCTGCGCCGGCCTGCTCGCCGAATACTACAAAGCCGACGGCGGCACCGTCATCCAACGCGGCAAACCCGACCCCGCCATCTACACCCCCACCCTCGCCATGCTCGGCACCTCACGGGAACGCACCCTGGCCATCGGTGATTCACTGCGCACCGACATCGCCGGCGCCAAAGCCGCAGGCATCGCCTCCTGCTGGGTCCTCTCAGGCATTCACGCGTTGCACCCCGAAGCCGCTCCGGAAGAAGCCGCCCAAATGGACCTCATGCCCGTCTCCATCCTTCCCAGCTTCATCTGGTAATCGCCCACGGTCATCCCACCTCCTACCGTCATGCCGGCGCCCCATCTTCTAACGGGACAGACAACACGCAATCCACAGGTTAGTACCGGCCGGTCAGGTCTTACCCCCGTTTATTCCCCGGAACGCATCATAATACGTTATTTTACTTCGATTTCGTCGCCAAATAAGTGAATTCTTTTTGCCAGAAGCTCAGACCCAGGTGCCGTGAAGTGATTACTATCAAAAAAGACAGGAACGTTGTTGTTGACCGTTGTTATGCATTTGCTTTCCGGGCATAACGCCGAATAGACAGAAATATACTCAATTCCCGAACCCATGAGGGCGCTGGCGAAATCATGATCTATGATTTTTTGCTGCTTTGATAAATGGTTAGAAACGATAACCATATCATATACGTGCATTCCACGCGCCAATAATTTCGGCAACGACTTATCATATTCTGGACTTGGGCCAAAAATAATTACACGATCCGCATATGGCCGAAGTCTTCTTGCTGTTACAAGCGCATTTTCAACATCATCTTGCTCCCATCTCGCTGAGAGAATAATACCATTTAGGTGGTGATGTGGGATGAAATCATTAAACATATAGTTTAAAAAAATAGCACACCCCCTGCTGCTTTTAGCTCCGATTATTCTGCTTTTAGCTCCGATTATTGGCGGACACCCTCCGACCGATGCCTGTAAGAAATTAATGGTCGGATTTTCTTGAGACAATCCATACCAAAGATCAGCGGCATGGCTGTCGCCAAAAATTAGATAATTTTGTTGCTTTTCCTTTATTTCAAGACAGTTTGCAGTGAGCAAAGGTTGTAAACCTTTTTTATTAGGATCAAGAAAGCACGTTCCTCCGCGCATCGTGATCGGTATATTCTCATAAGCAAGGATATTATTCATGGCGGAGTCGTAATGCCATATTTTCGAGTTAAGTGGTGCACTGATGAATGCCAGCACCAATGTACCTGCCATTATTGCACCCGCGATGCTCACGACCTCCTTGGAACTAAGGCGGAATGGCTTTGTTCGGAATGGTTTTTCAATGAAATGCCAGGAAAGTATGGATACACCAAACACCAGCCCAATGAGCAGAATCGTCGAGAAGACGCTCATTGTATAATAGTCGGAAACAAAGACCCAAATGGGCCAGTGCCACAGATAGAATGAGTACGAGACAAGACCGATAAATCTAAGCGGGCCAGCAGAAAGTGCGCGTGAAACTGCCGTTTCATAGCGCGCCCCGGAATATAGTACCAAGGCTGCCCCAAAACACGGAGCTAGCGCACCAGGCCCTGGAAAAAGCGACTTTTTATTAAGTATGAAGGTGCTACCGACTATTAATAGTGCACCGGCAGCACCTAGTAATTCAAGTGTTCGCTTATTGGTGACTATGCGAAATCGTCCTATAGCCACCACAGAGCCCAGAAGTAGTTCCCAAGCCCGATTTTGTACAAGATAGAATGCCGCGGACGGGTCATGATAAACTTGAAAAAAGCAAAGAACAAAACTTATGAGCAGAGCAAGGCAAAGTATCAGAGACAGTTTGTCGACCGAGAGCTTTCTCATAAGGTACAAAAAAAGCGGAACAACGATATAAAACTGCTCTTCAACTGAGAGTGACCATGTGTGTAAAAGTGGATTATTCTGCGAACTTACATCGAAATAGCCGCTCATGTTATAGAAAATCACGTTAGATACGAAAAGGGTGGCCCCTATAATTCCCTGGCTTGTGTTTTTGGCTTCGGGCGGGATTTCGAGAGTCAGTGAACAAACAATACAAAAAAGCAGCACCGCAAATAGGGCTGGAAATATCCTACGGATTCTGCGGTTATAAAAATCCAGAATACTGAAACAGCCATTCTGAATTTCGTCATGTATGTGTTTAGTGATCAGAAATCCGGAGATAACAAAAAAGATGTCAACACCGACAAATCCCCCGCTGAAAGGATGCTCCAGTCCGTAATGAAAAAAAACAACGGGAAGAATTGCAATGGCACGCAACCCGTCGATGTCATTTCTATAACGTGCAATCTGTTCAGTCATTATTCGCCTAAGTGCTGGCTTGGTAGCGCCACCGGCATATCTCGCGACTGCGCCAAAGTTACACTTGGCGGGAAAATTGAAATCATGGCAACAAAACCCATCAGGAAAAAGTAAAACCGGGAAAAATCTCTAAAAATTATCATTTAAGGACATCCTCTTTCTTAGCCCCCCGGCCCAACCGGCCCAACTCATTCCTTTTCCAACACAAACCCGCACAAATTGGGGTGCAAGTAAAAAATAAAGCCGTACTAACAATCAGTTAGACGGCTTTCCTCACAAGTGCTCCACGTGGAGCACCCCCTACGCCTTGGCGAGCGCGTCAAACCCCTGCAGCCGCTTCACCAGCGCCGTCATCTTGTCCAGCGGAATCATGTTCGGCCCGTCGGAGGGGGCCTTGTCCGGGTCCGGGTGACACTCGATGAACACTGCCGCACACCCCACGGCCAATGCCGCGCGCGCCAGCACCGGCGCAAACCGCCGCTCCCCGCCCGATGACGTACCCATGCCGCCCGGCTGCTGCACCGAATGCGTGGCATCGAACACCACCGGGTAGCCGGTCTCCGCCATAATGGGCAGCGCGCGCATATCGCTCACCAGCGTATTATAGCCAAACGACACGCCGCGCTCGCACAGCATGATTTTCTCATTGCCCGTGCTGGCGATTTTCGCCGCCACGTTCTTCATATCCCAGGGTGCGAGAAACTGCCCCTTCTTCACATTAATCGCCTTGCCGGTGGCCCCGGCGGCCAGCAGCAAATCCGTCTGGCGGCACAAAAACGCAGGAATTTGCAGCACATCCACCACGGCGCCCACTTGCCCGCATTGCGCCGTATCATGCACATCGGTCAGCACCGGCAGCCCAAAAACCTCGCGTACTTCGGCAAGAATCTTCAAACCCTCAACAATGCCAATTCCCCGCGCAGCATTTGCCGAAGTGCGGTTGGCCTTATCAAAACTGGATTTATAAATCACCCCAATGCCCAGCTCGCGCGAAAGTTTCGCCAATACGCTGGCAACTTCCATCGTGTGCTCACGCGACTCAATCTGGCACGGCCCCGCGATCAGCGTGAACGGCAGGTCATTGCCAATAGTCAGCGGCCCAACGGAAACATGCTTCATACCAGCCTCGACTGTGCCACCGCGGCCGCGATAAAGCCTTTAAACAACGGATGCGGCGCAAAGGGTTTAGACTTCAGTTCCGGGTGATACTGCACGCCGATGAACCAGGGATGTTGCGAGAGCGGGTACTCGACAATTTCCGGCAGCACGCCATCGGGTGAAAGCCCGGAGAATCTCAGCCCCGTTGCTTCCAGCTGTTCGCGGAAATGAATATTCACCTCAAAGCGATGCCGGTGCCGCTCGGAAATTTGCGCCGCACCGTCATAAACTTCGCGTACCAGCGAGCCTTCCGCCAAAGCAGCAGGGAAGGCGCCAAGCCGCATGGTGCCGCCCAGATCGCCACCGGCGCGCCGGCGTTCAATGTCATTGCCGCGCGCCCATTCGGTGAGCAAGCCCACCACGGGAATTTCGCACGCGCCAAACTCGGTGGAGGACGCCCCGGCCATCCCGGCCAGATTGCGCGCCGCTTCAATCACCGCCATCTGCATGCCGAAACAAATGCCCAGAAACGGCACCTTGCGTTCGCGCGCAAACCGCACGGCTTCAATTTTGCCTTGCGTGCCGCGCTCACCAAATCCGCCCGGCACCAAAATGCCATGCACGCCGTCCAACTGCTGCACGGTGTCGGGCTGCTCGAAAACCTCCGAGTCCACCCATTCCAGCACGACTTTTACCTTGTTGGCGATGCCGCCATGCGCCAGCGCCTCGGCCAAGGATTTATAGCTGTCCAGCAAATTCGTGTATTTGCCAACCACCGCAATGCGCACTTCGCCTTCCGGCGCGCGCACCGTCTCAACAATCCGCTCCCATCGCGCCAGATTCGGTTCGCTCTCAAACGGCAGGCCAAAATGCCGCAACACTTCTCGGTCCATTCCGGCTTCGTGGTAGGAGATCGGCACCGCGTAAATGGTGTTCACATCCAGCGCCGGAATTACGGCTTCCGCGCGCACGTTGCAGAAACTGGCAATCTTGCGCCGCTCGTTCTCGGGAATTTCCCGGTCGCAACGGCAGATCAACATCTGCGGCTGAATGCCGACGTTCAGTAGTTCCTTCACCGAGTGCTGCGTCGGCTTGGTCTTCAGCTCCCCGGCGGAGGAAATATAGGGCACCAGCGTGAGGTGCACGAACATGGCGCGCGCTGGCGTCAACTCGTTGCCAAGCTGACGAATCGCTTCCAGGAACGGCAGGCTCTCAATGTCACCAACCGTGCCGCCGATTTCCACCAGCACAAAGTCCAGCCCGGCGGTTTCGCGCAGCACGACATCCTTGATGGCATCGGTAATATGCGGGATCACCTGCACGGTGGCGCCGAGGTAATCCCCGCGCCGTTCCTTGGCGATAACGTCGGAGTAGATCTTGCCCGTGGTGGCGTTATCGAGCTTGTTAGCGGCAACGCCGGTAAAACGCTCATAATGGCCGAGGTCGAGGTCGGTCTCCGCGCCGTCGTCGGTCACGAACACCTCACCATGCTGGTAGGGGCTCATCGTGCCGGGATCGACATTAAGGTAGGGATCAAGCTTGCGCAGGCGGACGGAATATCCGCGAGCCTGCAACAAAGCGCCTAGTGCGGCTGAGGCGATACCCTTACCAAGTGAGGAGACCACGCCGCCGGTGATGAATACAAACCGCGTCATGGAATCCGATCATACACGAGTCGTGAGAAAAGCGAGAGGGGATAAATACCCGCGCGGATGGATAGCAGCTCCGCGCGCGCAAGGAGGCAGGGATTATTGCCCGGAGGTATTGCCAGGGGCGGGCACCGCGGGGGCGGCCGGCGGCGGCAGAGCGTCAGCCGGGGTCTGCGGCAGCGAGGAGGGCAGGGCCGGGACCGAGCTGGGAGCCGGTACGGCGGGGGCGGTGCTCTGCGCCGGGGTGGCGAGGATGGCCGCCGTGTTGTCGCCCACACCGCCCTTGTAGAGCATGGCCAGGCTGAGCGAGAGCACGAAGAACGCGGTGCCCAGAATCGCCGTGGTGCGGGTGAGCAGGTTGGCGGTGCCGCGCCCGGACATGAAGTTGCCCATGCCCTGGCCGCCGCCGAGGCCAAGCCCGCCGCCTTCGGAACGCTGGATCAGCACCACGCCGATAAGCGCGATGGTGACGAAGACATGCAGCACGAGAAGAACTTTAATCATGGGAACCTTGAGGAAACTGTTGCGCGGCTTCTAGCCGCAGGGCGCGCCGGCAGCAATGGCCAGCAGATCAGCCGCCGCCAGGCTGGCGCCGCCGACCAGGGCGCCGCCGACTTCCGGCACCGCGAGCAGGGCGGCCGCGTTGCCGGGTTTGACCGAGCCGCCGTAGAGGATTTTCGTCCCTGTGCCGGTCTCGCCCAGGTGTTCAACCAGGGCCGCCCGGATGGCGGCATGCATGGCGGCGACGTCCGCCTCGGTCGGCGTGCGCCCGGTGCCGATGGCCCAGATCGGCTCGTAAGCCACCACGCCGGTGAAATCTTCCGGCAGGCTGTGGATCAATTGGCTGCGCACCACGGTTTTTGCCTCTCCGGCGTCGCGCTGGGCCTCGGTTTCGCCGACGCAGACAATGGGGGTCAGCCCGGCGGCCACGGCGGCTGCAACCTTGGCGGCGACATCGGCGTTGGTCTCGCCGTGGTCCTCCCGGCGCTCGGAATGGCCAAGGATGACGTATTGTGCACCAACTTCGCTAAGCATCGCGGCTGAAACATCCCCGGTATGCGCGCCCTGCGGGCAAGGCGCACAATCCTGCCCCCCGAGGGCCACCGTACTGCCGGCCAATGCGGCGTTGAAGCGGTCCAGCAGGGTGAAGGGTGGGCAAATCAGCAGGTCGACATGCCCGGGCGCCTGCCGGAGGGCCTCGGCATAAGCGCCGATTTCCGCCAGTTTTCCATGCATTTTCCAGTTTCCTGCAATAAGTTGCCGCATTTTCT
Source organism: Acetobacteraceae bacterium (assembly GCA_003164135.1). Lineage (GTDB taxonomy): Bacteria > Pseudomonadota > Alphaproteobacteria > Acetobacterales > Acetobacteraceae > Acidocella. Next base: position 23,384 of record PLSD01000137.1, on the reverse strand, counting down.
TCTCCCAGTTTAGCTATGAATATTACAGATGTTGCTATGCAGCAAAATTCTCTTGATTATTCATGGTGCGATGCAACATGATGTATTCAGAGAGTTAAGGAGTACAGACCATGTTGACATTTTTAATCATCTTCGCGGTCGCGATTACCGGGCTTGTGGTTGTGCAGGCGATGGACATTGAATGCACCAAGCCGCGCACACGCCGTGGCAAAGTAACGCGTTCGGCGCCTGCCGCGCTGTTTTTCGATACACTGGCCGGGCTGCGCTAAGCAGGCCTGCCAGTTGGCGGAACCAATGACGTGCCTACCGGCGTGTTCCGCCGTTGATACCCGCATGCCCGTACAGCCTCCCTTTGATTGCCCAGTCTTGATTGGCCAGTCCTGATTGCCCAGTCCAGACCGCCTAGCTATAGAGGCGGGGGTTTGGGGTAAATAGGGCCGATGATCGTCTGGGTACGCAAGTTGCTGGAAAATTGGGTTGCGCGCGGCTTTTTCGCGCTTCTCGTGATAGGTTTTGTGTTCTGGGGCATTTCCAATGTCACCACGTTGATTGGTAGCAATACCGCCGTGGCGCATGTGAATGGCCAGGAGGTGGATGTTGCCGCCGTGCAGGCGGCCTACCAGCGGGCGCTGAACCAGGCGAGCCAATCCGGGCAGGGCCAGCCGGACCTTGCCACCCGCCAGCAGCTTGCCGCGAGCGCTCTCTCCGAAGTGTTGCGCCAGCAGGTTATGGCGGACGAACAGCGCAGCCTGGGCGTTGCGGTGCCGGATGCGGCGGTGCGCCAGATGATCGACGCGATCCCGGCATTCCAGACCAACGGGGTGTTCGACCAGCAGAAATTCACCCAGATTTTGCAGCAGAACAACAATTCGCCGGAACGGTTTATTGGCGAGGTCAAGGATGACATCGCCGGGCGGCAGATGCTGGGCGCGATTTTGGGCGGCGTGGCCCCGCCCGTTCAGTTGCTGACGCAGTTGTTCAGCTATATTGGCGAGCAGCGCTTTGCCGAGACCGTGAATATTCCCTTTACCGCGCAGCCAGCTCCCAAGCCGCCGGGCGATGATGTGTTGCAGCGCTTCTGGCGCAACAACCCGGCGCTGTTCACGGCGCCGGAGCTGCGCACGGCGAAAATTGTTATTTTATCCCCCGCTTTGCTGGCCCCGCGTGAGAGCGTGGCGCAGGCCGATGTGGACGCCGCCTATGCGCGGGCGGCGCAGGCGACACCGCCCGCGGCGCCGGTGCGCAGCGTGCAGGTGATATTGGTGGATAACCTCGCGGCCTCCTCGCGGTTGGAAGCGGCCTGGAAGCGCAAGGGCGATTGGGCGGCGATGCAGGCAATGGCGAAGAAATTCGATGCCCAGGCGATTGAGCTGGACCAGGCCAAGCAGGCGGAAATACCCTCGCCGGAACTGGGGGCGGCTGTGTTTGCCGCCACGCCGGGCCAGGTGGTTGGCCCGGTCGCGGGGACCAATGGCATGTTTGTGTTCAAGGTAACGCAGGCCAGCGCGGGCGGTGCAGACGAGGCGGCGTTGCGCGCGCAGGTGTTGCTAAGCCTGCAGATGCAGAAGGCGCAGGCCGACGTGGCGCAGGATGTGGATAATCTGCAGGACGCGCTGGCCGGGCAGACGCCGTTGGACCAGTTGCCGGGCAATTTGGGCTTGACCGCAGTGCAAGGCACGCTGGATGCCAATGGCAATACGGCGGATGGCACGCCGGCGCCGATTCCCGGTGGCGATGCGCTGAAGGCGGCGATTGTGAAGGCGGCTTTTGCCGCGCATGCCGGGGACCCGGCGCAGCTGACCAACGGGCCGGATGGCAGCTACTTTGCCCTGACCGTGAGTGCCGTGGCGCCGCCCACCCTGCAACCCTATGCGCAGGTGAGCGCGAAAGTGCTGAGCGCGTGGACCACGCAGGAGATCACCCGCGAGGCCGAGGTGCAGGCGGCAACATTGATGACGGCGGTGAATCAGGGGCAGAGCCTGAATGATGCGGCCCGGGCGTTGGGTGCTGCCGTGGCCACGCCGCCGGGCTTTGTCCGCGGTGCGCCGGCCACGGGTGTCCCCAGTGGGATGGTGCCGGTGCTGTTTACTCTGAAACCGGGGCAGGCAACGATGCAGCAGACCGCTACCGGCTTTACCGTGGCGGCGCTGGCGAAAATCGTGCAGCCGGATCCGGCGCAGGACCCCAATGATTATGCCCAGTTGCAGCAGGCCATGACCAAGCAATTGCAAAACGATGCCGGTGAGAGTTTGTTGAACGGGCTACAGATGCGCGACAAGGTTTCCGTGGACCAGAAGATTTTTGCGCAGATTTATCAGTGATTGAAGGACAATGAACGCTATTTCGCCAGACCGCTTTGAAGAGTTTCGTGCCGCCTATGAGCAGGGGCGCGGCGCGCTGGTCTGGCGTCACGGCATTGGCGACCTGCTGACGCCGGTCGCGGCGTTCATGAAGGCGGCGCATGGGCAACCATACTCGTTTTTGCTGGAGAGTGTTGAAGGCGGCACCGCGCGCGGACGGTATTCCGTGATCGGCATGGCGCCGGATTTGATCTGGCGCTGCGATAAGGGTGTGGCGACCATCAACCGCGATGCGCGCACGGATGCGGATGCGTTTCTGCCGGTGGGCGATGCGCCGCTGGACAGCCTGCGCGACCTGATCGCCGAGACGCGGCTGCATGTGCCGGAAGGGTTGCCGCCGATGACCGGCGGGCTTTCGGGCTATCTCGGCTACGACATGGTGCGGCTGATGGAAGAACTGCCGGAGACCAAGCCGGATGTGCTCGGCATCCCCGATGGCGTGCTGGTGCGCCCCGGCGTGTTCGTGATTTTCGATGGTGTCACCGATGAGATGACGCTGGCGGCGCCGGTGTATCCGCGCGCCGGGATTTCCGCTGCTTCGGCGTACGCTGCGGCGGAGCTGCGGCTGAACAATGTGGCGAAGGCGCTGGATCAGCCGGTGCCCAAACTGGTGGGCAGCCTGGAAGGGCCGCTGGAGCAGAGCTGCAACATGGACAAGGAAGAGTTCCTGACCATGGTGGAGACGGCAAAGAATTATATCCGCGCAGGGGATGTGTTTCAGGTGGTGCCGAGCCAACGCTTCGAGGCCAAATTCTCACTGCCGCCGTTTGCGCTGTATCGCAGCCTGCGGCGGGTGAATCCGGCGCCGTTTTTGTTCTATCTGGATTTTGGTGATTTTGTTGCCGTGGGGTCGTCGCCGGAGATACTGGTGCGGCTGCGCGATGGGATCGTGACCATTCGCCCGCTGGCCGGTACGCGTCGGCGCGGCATGGATAAGGCCGACGATCTGGCGCTGGAGGCCGAGCTGCTGGCCGACCCGAAAGAGCGCGCCGAGCATTTGATGCTGCTCGACCTGGGGCGCAACGATGTGGGCCGGGTTTCTGAAATTGGCTCGGTGCGCGTGGTGGAGAGTTTTGCCGTCGAACGGTTCTCGCATGTGATGCATTTGTCCTCGACCGTTGAAGGCCGCGTGCGGCCGGAGTGCGACCAGTTGGATGTGCTGATCGCAGGCTTTCCGGCGGGCACGCTCTCTGGCGCGCCAAAGGTGCGGGCGATGGAGATTATCGAGGAACTGGAGCCGTCGCGGCGCGGCTTATACGCCGGCTGCATTGGTTATTTTGCCGCCAACGGCACGATGGACACCTGCATCGGCCTGCGTACGGCGGTGTTGAAGGACGGCGTGATGTATGTGCAGTCAGGCGTGGGCGTGGTCGCGGATTCCGACCCCGAGGCCGAATATGCCGAGAGCGTGCAGAAGGCGCGCGCGCTGTTCCGCGCGGCGGAGGATGCCGCACGCTATGTCACCGCCCCGGAGCGCGCGTCATGATTCTGCTGATTGATAACTACGATAGTTTCACCTTCAACCTGGTGCATTTCCTGGGCGACCTCGGGGCGAAATGCGTGGTCAAGCGCAACGACACGCTGAGCGTGGAAGAGGCGATGGCCTTGCAGCCGGAGGCGATTGTGCTTTCGCCGGGGCCGTGTACGCCTAACGAGGCGGGGATTTGCGTGGATCTGGTGCGCGCGGCGGCGGGGAAAATTCCGCTGCTGGGGGTTTGTCTGGGGCATCAGGCCATCGGCCAGGCGTTTGGCGGGCGGGTGATCCGCGCGCCCGAGCCGGTGCATGGCAAGACCAGCCAGGTGTACCATGACAACACTGATTTGTTCGCCGGGCTGCCCAACCCGTTCACCGCGACGCGGTATCATTCGTTGATCGTGAAACGCTCCGACCTGCCGGAAGAACTGGTGGTGACGGCGTTTACCCAGGACGGGATCATCATGGGGCTGCGCCACGCCACGCTGCCGGTTTATGGCGTGCAGTTCCACCCGGAGAGCATCGCGACCAGCCATGGCCATGATATTTTAAAGAACTTCCTGGACCTCGCTGGCCAATTCAACGAGCCCAAGCAGGCGGCATGACGGCTTCGTTGAAGCCGGTGCTGGCGCGGTTGGCGCGGGGTGAGGTGTTGGGCGCGGATGACGCGCGGGACGCTTTTGGTGTGGTGATGGACGGGCTGGCGACGCCGGCGCAGATCGGCGGCATGCTGATGGCGATGCGGGTGCGCGGCGAGAGTGTGGCGGAGCTGACCGGCGCGGTGACGGCGATGCGGGCGCGTATGTCGCCGGTGGTAGCCCCCGAGGGCGCCATGGATGTCTGCGGGACCGGCGGCGATGGCGCGGCTAGCCTGAACATTTCCACCGCCGTGACCTTTGTGCTGGCGGCTTGCGGCGTGCCGGTGGCCAAGCATGGCAACCGCGCGCTGTCCTCGCGGGCTGGCGGGGCGGATGTGCTGATGGCGCTGGGCGTGAATATCGAACCGCCGATGGAGCGGCTTTCGGCGATTTTGGCGGAGGTGGGCTGCGTGTTTCTGTTCGCGCCGCGCCACCATCCGGCGTTGCGGCATGCGGCGCAGGTGCGCGTGGAGCTGGGCACGCGCACGATTTTCAATCTGACCGGGCCGATGGCCAATCCGGCCGGGGTGAAGCACCAGTTGATGGGCGTGTACGACCCCGCGTGGCTGCGCCCGGTGGCGGAGACGTTACGCGATCTGGGCACCGAGTCGGCCTGGGTGGTGCATGGCGGCGGGATGGATGAGCTGACGCTGGAAGGCGAGAACCAGGTGGTGGCGTTGCAGGACGGCACGATCGGCGAATTTACGGTGCGCGCCGCCGACGCCGGGCTGACGCCGGTGCCGCATGAGGCGATACGAGGCGGCGACGCGGCGGAAAACGCGGCGGCGCTGTTGGCAATGCTGCATGGCGTGCCTAGCGGGTATCGTGACACTATATTATTTAACGCCGCCGCCGCGCTGATTGTTGCCGGTGTGGTGACAGGTTTGCCGGAAGGCGTGGCCAGGGCTGCGGCGGCGATTGATTCCGGTGCCGCGTTGGGCGTGCTGGAGAAACTTAAAGTAGCCTCGGAGAGGCAGGATTTAGTATGAGCGCGATGGTTGAAGACGATATTCTGGCGAAGATATGTGCCGATAAGCGAGTCGAGGTTGCGCGGCGGCAGGCGGTGACGAGCGTTGAGGACCTGAAGCACCAGATTAAGGATGTGGAAAAGCCGCGTGGTTTTGGCCGGGCGTTGATGGATGCCGCCGCTGCCGGACGGGCGGGGTTGATTGCCGAGATCAAGAAGGCGTCGCCGTCGGGCGGGTTGATCCGCGAGGATTTCGACCCAGCCGTGCTGGCGCGGGCATATGCCGGGGCGGGGGCGGCTTGCCTCTCGGTATTGACAGACCAGCCGTATTTTGAGGGCAGCCCGGAGCATTTGAAAGCGGCGCGGGCGGCGGTGAAGCTGCCGGTGTTGCGCAAGGACTTTATCCTGGACCCCTGGCAAATTTACGAGAGCCGGGCGATGGGGGCGGATTGCATTTTGCTGATTATGGCGATGCTGACCGACGAACAGGCGCGCAGCCTGGAAGAATTGGCGCGCGCGCTGGATATGGACGTGCTGGTGGAAGTGCATGACGAGGCGGAGTTACACCGGGCGCTGGGGCTGCAGACGCGGTTGCTGGGCATTAACAACCGCAATTTGAAAACCATGGTGACGACGCTGGAGACCACGGAAAAACTCTCCCGGCTGTGCCCGCCGGAGCGGTTTGTGATTTCGGAATCTGGCATCAAGACGCATGACGACGTGCTGCGGCTGCGCAAGGTGTGCGTGGAGGGGTTTCTGGTCGGCGAGTCGCTGATGCGCCAGGCGGATGTGACCTTGGCGGTGCATAAATTGCTGGGGACGGGTTGAGCCGGCTTACGCATACTGACGAGGTGGGGGCGGCCCGCATGGTCGACGTGTCGGCTAAGGCGGAAACAGTGCGCGAGGCGGTGGCCAAGGGCCGGGTGGTGATGCAGGCGGAAACGCTGGCGTTGATCGGGCAGAACAAGGCGGCCAAGGGCGATGTGCTGGCGGCGGCAAGGCTGGCCGGGATTATGGCGGCGAAGCGGACGGCGGAGTTGATCCCGTTGTGTCATCCGTTGCCGTTGTCCGCCGTGGCGGTGGATTTGGCGTTGGGCGATGCGGCGGTGGAAATTACCGCGACCGTGCGCACCACGGGGCGGACCGGCGTGGAAATGGAGGCGCTGACGGCGGTGAGCGTGGCGGCGCTGACGATTTACGACATGGTGAAGGCGGTGGACCGGGGCATGCGGATTGAGGCCGTGCGCGTGGTGCGTAAATCCGGCGGTAAATCCGGGGATTTTGTGCAGGAATGATTACAGTGGAGGCGGCACGGGCGCGGATTTTGGCCGGGCTGGGCCGTACCGGGGTTGAGAGCGTGCCGTTGGGCCAGGGGCTTGGCCGGGTGCTGGCGGTGCCGGTGCGGGCCAGACTGGCGCAGCCGCCGGCGGATGTGTCGGCGATGGATGGTTATGCGTTGCGTGGCGTGGATGGCGTGGCGGAGGCACGGCTGCGGGTGATTGGCGCGGCGCCGGCGGGGCATCCGTTTGCCGGGGCGGTTGGGCAGGGCGAGGCGGTGCGGCTGTTTACCGGCAGTTTTGTGCCGGCGGGCGCGGATACCGTGCTGATTCAGGAAAATGCCACGGCGGCGGATGGGTTTATCACGGTGAACGAGGCTTGCACGCCGGGTCGGCATATTCGTCGGGCGGGGGGTGATTTTGCCGTGGATGAGGTGCTGCTGGAGCCGGGTAAACGGCTTTCCGCGCGCGATATTGCGCTGGCGGCAGCGGCGAACCACCCCTGGCTGGGCGTGTACCGGCGGCCGCGCATTGCCGTTTTGGCGACGGGGAATGAGCTTTCGCTGCCCGGCGAGGCGGTCGGGCCGGGGGGGATTGTGAACTGTAACGGGCCCGGGCTGGCGGCGTTTGTTACCGCTTGCGGCGGTGAGCCCTTGCTGTTGCCGGTGGCGGGGGACTCGCTGGCGGCGATTGCGGAGGCGGCGGACGCGGCGCGGGGGGCTGACATGCTGCTGACCATCGGCGGCGCCAGCGTGGGGGATTACGATTTGGTGGCGCCGGGGCTGGCGGCGCAAGGGTTTGTGCTGGATTTTTGGAAGATTGCGATGCGGCCGGGTAAGCCGCTGATGTTTGGCGCCATGGGCGGGCTGCCGGTGCTGGGGCTGCCGGGGAATCCGGTTTCGGCGTTTGTTTGCGCGCGGCTGTTTTTGCGCCCGGCGGTGGAGTTTTGCTCCGGGCTGCCGGGGGCGGCACCGGTGCTGGAACCGGCGGTGCTGGGGGCGGCGTTGAAACCAAACGACGCCCGCGAGGATTTTCTGCGCGCCACGCTGACACATGAGCGCGGGGTTTTGGTGGCCACACCCTTTGCCGCGCAGGACTCCAGCATGTTGAAAGTGCTGGCGCGGGCGGATGCGTTGATCCGCCGCCCGCCGGGGCAGGGCGCGCTGGCGGTGGGGGATGCGGTGGAGATACTGCGGCTCGATGATGCATAATGCTTGACGGGCGCGGAAGAACTAAACTAGAACATCGGGCGAGTTAGCGCTTTGTTCCTGCCTTGAGCGCCGCATTGGAGGCTTTTATGCTGACCACCAAGCAACACGAACTGCTGGTATTTATCGACCGGCACCTGCGCCAGACCGGGTGCAGCCCGAGTTTTGAGGAAATGAAGGATGCGCTGGATTTGCGCTCAAAATCGGGGATTCACCGGCTGATTACGGCGCTGGAGGAACGCGGATTCTTGAAGCGGCACAAGCACCGCGCGCGGGCGCTGGAAGTGGTGCGGCTCTCCGAGGACATGACACCGAACGTGGCGCCGCCGCGGTTTTCGCCGAATGTGATCCAGGGTGATTTTTCCGGCCGGTTGCCGGGCGCGCGGGCGGCGAATGTGGCCGGGGCGGTTTCCTTGCCGCTGTACGGAAAAATTGCCGCCGGGTTGCCGATTGAGGCGCTGCGCGATGAGGCCGAAGAGATTGAGGTGCCGGTGGCGCTGATCGGCTCGGGGGAGCATTTTGCCTTGACGGTGGAAGGTGACTCGATGATCGAGGCCGGGATACTGGATGGCGATACAGTGATTATCCGCAAGGGCGAGACGGCGGAGAACGGGCAGATTATTGTGGCATTGGTGGATGAGAACGAGGTGACGCTGAAGCGGCTGCGCCGGCGGGGGAATTCCATTGCGCTGGAGCCGGCGAATGCGCGCTATGAGACGAAGATTTTGCCGGCGGAACGGGTGAAAGTGCAAGGGCGGCTGGTGGCACTGCTGCGGCAGTACTGAGGGTTTTATGACACAGGAAGAATTGAATGCCTGGGCGTTGAAGAACGGCTGGCAAATGCTGGCGGGGAATTTGAGCCTGGTGAAGCCGAGTTCGCCGAAAGAGGCGATTGTGCGGATGGTATTTAAGGTGACGGTGGTGAGCCTGGAAGTGAAGAAGCCGGCGGGGAAATGGGAGAAGATTGCGTCTGCCCCGTATGCGCAGATTGTTTATGATGAGGAAGGCGAACGGCCAAGCGGGCTGGGGTTTGAGAAGATTCCGAGCTTTGCGATGCTGATGCGGGAGAATAAGGACCGGTTGGCGTTTTCGAAGTTTGGGTAGGGGGGTTACGTTGCGAGGCTGAACGGTCCGAAGTAGCCTTGGCCCGAGCGTCAGAGATGGGCCGGTTGTGGACGGTCTGCTGCGGAGTATGAATGGTCATAAGCTGACCCTCGTTAATTGTTTTAGGTCAATCTTCGTTCGACCGATTGCGGGTATGTGGGGTGGGCGTACTAGGGCCAAATCCAGACGTCTCGTATCAAAGATAACGATTGGCACGAACGCCTGAGCAGGACACAAAAAGGCATGATGCCTTGCTCGGTAGATGAAGTCATGTCTGGAAGCGCGGGAATGAGGCAATGCGAAATGATTGATGAATTGGTTGAGCTCGCGAAGTTTCTCTTTGGGTTTCTTCCCTGGCTTGTCTTTTTGTTCCTACCGACGAATAGCTTGGAGTCGCTGCGGAGAGCGGTCGTGATCTGCCTGATTCTCTCCGTTGCCTTTTCATGGAAGCAATTGCGCAACGGCTTCATCCTGCAGTGGGCCACAACCGCTTTCTTCCTGTTCTCCGCCGTAGCGTTTTACGGCTTCGAGTGGGTTTGGTTCGCCCTTCATATGTCGATTATCACCAACGTCTTCTTGGACGGTATCATTTGGTTGACCGTACTGATAGGCAAACCGTTTACGCTGCAGTACGCGCGGGCCGATCTGCCGCCGGAACAATGGTACGACAAGGATCTCGTCCATAGTTGCCGTGTCATCGCCGAATTCTGGGGATTTCTTCTCCTTGTCCCAACGGCTTTCGGTGCCTTCCAGCTTGCTTACCCTGCTGCGTTGCCTGGAACCTTTTATTTCGCCGTCAGCGTGCTCTGCATTTTTGCCGGAGCAGTATTCACAAATCTCTACAAGAGCGTGAAACGAAAGCAGCGGGCCAAGGCTTCATAACTTCTGTATCATCGCTACCGCCCGTCTCGGCTGGCGGGGTCTATGTCCGCTATCTGGAGAACCGTCTGCCGCCCCGGTTGACCGGTTTGAGGCGCGAAGCAGCCGCCCATGGCACGAGTGTAATATGTCCGCTCGCCGCCCAAAGCGATAAAAGTAAAATTTTTCGTTTGAAAAAAGACATGGATGCCGGCGTTCGCGGCATGACGGGTGGGGAGGTTGGGGACTCGCTCTCGCTGTTTCCAGGAGTGTTTCACCTAATTTGAGGCATACCCTGAGTTTCTGAGGTAGCTTGCGCACTCGTCTGACTTGAACTCATTGAGCAATGTTGCGATGCGTTTCCAGGTTGCCTCGACGGTGCGCTCGGCGGTTTTGCTGAGCAGGGTTTTGAGTTTGGCGAAGACTTGTTCGATGGGGTTCAGGTCTGGGCTGTAGGGCGGCAGGAACAGGAGCTTGGCACCGACCTCGCGCAGCGCTTTGCGGACTGCCGGGCTTTTATGACTGCCGAGATTGTCCATGATGACGATGCCGCGCTCGCCAAGCTCAATCACCAGGGCTCGCATCGTCAAATCCCGCTCCTGCGCAAGCCGGCCAAGTATCCAGTCACGATGTGGCGCCAGAGACCGAGGCTGCTGGCGGCCCTCTTTCATAACCCTCTCTAATGGATTCCAAAGGCGAGCCTTTGGCGGGGGGCCAGGGGGTAGCACCCCCTGGCCCTACTTACCCCCAAGCGCCCAACACCCGCAGGCCTATGCCTGCTCCGGTTCCGGCGCCGGGGGTTCGGCTGCCGGGGGTGGCAGTTCGTTTTCGTCGCTGGCGGTGCCAGGGTTTTTCTTTGCCTTCGCCTTGGCTTCTTTTTTGGCTTGTTTGGCGCGGTTGCGATCAGCCCGCTCCAGCCCGTAATTCACTTTAAACGCCATGAAAGCCTCCTGATATTTTGCGCGCGGCCGCCCCACCAACCCCGCGCGCGAAAAACAAATGCCAGCAGCCTTGCGGCCACTGGCACCCTTAATACATCGAACCGGAGCTTAAATCAGTCGACGCTGATCGAGCTGACTTCCGGTCCCTTGGCGCCCTGCACGACATTCATGCGGACGGACTGGCCTTCCTGCAACGGCTGCAGGCCGGCCTGTTCCAGTGCGGTGGCGTGGACGAACACGTCCTTGCCGCCGTTCTGCGGGCTGATAAAGCCGAACCCCTTGGTGGCATTGTACCATTTCACGGTGCCGGTCATTTCAACGGCGGGGCCACTGGCCTGCTGGCGCGGTGCGCGCGGGCCGGCGGGGGCACGCGGACGGTCGAAACCGCCGCGTTCAGCGCCGAAGCCGCCACGTGCCGGCGGTGCTTCGCCGGTGCCTTCGGTGACCGAGATCACCTGGTCGACCTGACGGCCTTTCTGGCCCTGGCCAACGCGCACCTGCAGGATGGACCCTGGGGTCACCGCCTGGAAGCCGGCGTTCTGCAAGGAGTTGGCATGCAGGAACACATCGCCGGAGCCATCGGCCATTTCCACAAAGCCAAAACCCTTCTCAGAGTTATACCATTTCACCGTGGCTTTGGCCTCCGGCGCGGAGGACGCGGACCCAAACCCGGAAAAAGACGGCGGGGGAGGAGGCGTGTTGCCAAAGAAATTATCGTCGTCAAAACCGCGGCGACGCGGTTGCCGCTGGCGGTCATTTTTCGGGGGTCGCACTATTAAAACAGTCCTCTTGTGATCGTTCAGGTATAATTTTTAGGCCTGCCCGGCCCAGCCGAGCGAGGGCAACATAGGGCACGTCCGCGCTGCCATCAATCCCGAAATACCCCTCTCACCCCCTCATACAAGCTAAAATCGGGGTTATTTCCTAAAACATCGCTCAAACTTCACACGCACACCTAGCCCTGGCCCCCGCGCCGGGGTAGGAGCCGCCATGCCCTTCCCCATAAAAAATCCGGCGCTCGCTCGCGCCCTGGCCGCGCGCGGCTATAACGACCCCACCGAAGTCCAACTCGCCGTGCTCGCACCGGAAGCCCTGGACCGCGACCTTCTGGTCTCCGCGCAAACCGGCTCGGGCAAAACAGTGGCCTTTGGCCTCGCCCTCGCCTCCACCATTCTGGGCGACGCCGAGCGTCTCCCCAACACCATCCTGCCCCTGGTCCTGGTCATCGCCCCCACGCGCGAGCTGGCCTTGCAGGTCCACGCCGAACTCACCTGGCTCTACGAACAAGCCGGCGGCCGCGTCGTCTCCTGCGTCGGCGGCATGGACGCCCGGCGCGAGCAGCGCCTGCTCGCCGCCGGCTGCCACATCGTCGTCGGCACCCCCGGCCGCCTGCAGGACCATATCAACCGTGGCGCCCTCAAACTCGACGAATGCGAAGCCGTGGTGCTCGACGAAGCCGACGAAATGCTCGACCTCGGCTTCAAGGACGAGCTGGAATTCATCCTCTCCGCCGCGCCGCAAACCCGCCGCACTTTGCTGTTTTCCGCCACCATCGCGCGGGAAATCGCCAACCTCGCCCGCAAATACCAGCAGAATGCTTTGCGCATCGACACTGTCGCCCGCAACCAGCCGCATGCTGACATCGAATACCGCGCCATCCGCGTCGGCGGCCACGAGATTGAACAAGGCCTCGTCAACCTGCTGCGCTTCCACGACGCCCGCGCTTTGGTGTTCTGCTCGACGCGTGACACCGTGCGCCATCTCCACGCCAGCCTGCTCGCGCGCGGCTTCAACGCCGTCGCCCTCTCCGGCGAACTCTCGCAAAACGAGCGCAACACCGCGCTCAATGCGTTGCGCGAAGGCCGCGCCCAGGTCTGCATCGCGACCGACGTCGCCGCCCGCGGGCTGGACCTGCCCGACCTCGACCTCGTCATCCACGCGGATTTACCAACCAACAAAGCCAGCCTCCTCCACCGCTCCGGCCGCACCGGCCGCGCCGGCCGCAAGGGCATGTGCCTGGTCCTGGTCTCCCCCTCGAAACGCCGCCGCGCCGAACTCCTGCTCGGCTCCGCCAACATCGAGGCCATCTGGCAGGACCCGCCCACGGCGGACCAGATCAAAACCCGCGACCAGGAACGCCTGCTGGAGGACGAAATCCTCACCGCGGCCCCAACCGAGGACGAGCTCGCCTTGGGCGCCAAACTGCTGGAACGCCAGGACGCACCAACCATCGCCGCCGCCCTAATCCGCCTCTACCGTTCACATTTGCCCGAGCCTGCAAACGTAACCATCCAGGCCCCGGCCCCGCGTGAAACCTTCGCCGCGCGCCTGGACCGCGCCGCCCACCCGGTGCGTGAAAACGCGCCCTACGAGCGCCGCACCGACAACGCCCCGATGGCCTGGTTCCGCTCCCCCATCGGCCGCAAGCACAACGCCGACCCCAAATGGCTGATCCCGCTGATCTGCCGCCTCGGCGGCATCACCAAAGCCGAAATCGGCGCCATCCGCATTTTCGACCGTGAAACCAAATTCGAAATTGCCCAGGACGCCGCCGAACGCTTCGCCGCCGCCATCACCGCCCCCGGCGTGACCGACCTGCTCGTGGAACCCAGCACCGCCCCCGGCGCCGGCCCCGCCCGCGACCCCGGCCCGCGCCCGGAAAAAACCAAATTCATCCGCCCCGCCCGCCCCGAAGGTGCCAAACCCACCGAACAGGAACGCCGCCGTAAGAATAAGGTGATGAAAAAAACGTATTGAAGTAGCAGGGCGTTGCCCTGCCCCCGAGCCGGGCCTGATGCCCGGACCCCATTAATTTGGGAACTATATACTTGACTCTCTGTTCCGATTGTGCTATAGAGTCGGTATAAAAACGACTATTAGCCTCTATGAACTCCTGAAACGCTTCCCAGATGAGCGGGCAGCGCGCCTCCATATCGAGTCTGTGCGCTGGAAGGGCGAACCTACGTGCCCAAAATGCCACGCAAAAACCCGTATCCAGACTCGGAAAGTCGAGGGATACTATCGCTGCCTTGCCTGCAAGCTCGATTTTACCGTCAGAACCGGCACCATCTTCGAGCGATCTCACATCCCGCTCGATAAATGGCTCTGCGCCATGTATCTCATCAATACCGAGCGCAAAGGCATCTCATCTCTGCAACTGGCACAACAGATTGGAATTACTCAGAAATCTGCTTGGTTCCTGTTGCAGCGCATCCGCGAGGCTTGTAGCAATAAATCCGATGACGACGATGATTTCCTTGGCGGCATCGTGGAAGCCGGTGAGGTTTATGTCGGTGGAAAGGAAACCAATAAGCACGAAAGCAAGAAATTACGGGCTGGGGGTGGCACCGTAGGCAAGACGGCGATCCTGGGTCTGCGTGAGCGCGGTGGACGCCTTGCTGCTGCGGTCATCAGCGGGACCAGTACGGCGGTCATTCAGGGGCATGTGAAGCGGAAGTTGAAGCCCGGTGCCACCCCTCTGCACGGACGAACACTCTTCTTATGTCGGGATGTCTGAATTCAAGCATTTGTCGGTTCGGCGTAGCGCGAAGCAGTTTGTGGACGGGATGGGTCGAGCTTATTCGGATGATCTGAGGGAACGGGTTGCGGCGGCGGTATTATCTGGCCGTTCATGCCGCGAGGTGGCGGCGCTGTTTTCCCTGAGCGTTGCGAGTGCGGTGAAGTGGTCGCAACGGCTGCGCCAGACGGGCAGTGCGGCGGCCAAGCCGCAGGGCCGCCAGCAGCCTCGGTCTCTGGCGCCACATCGTGACTGGATACTTGGCCGGCTTGCGCAGGAGCGGGATTTGACGATGCGAGCCCTGGTGATTGAGCTTGGCGAGCGCGGCATCGTCATCATGGACAATCTCGGCAGTCATAAAAGCCCGGCAGTCCGCAAAGCTCTACGCGAGGTCGGCGCCAAGCGCCTGTTTCTGCTGCCCTACAGCCCAGACCTGAACCCCATCGAACAAGTCTCCGCCAAACTCAAAACCCTGCTCCGCAAGGCCGTCGAGCGCACCGTCGAGGCAACCTGGAAACGCATCGGAACATTGCTCAATGAGTTCAAGTCAGACGAGTGCGCAAGCTACCTCAGAAACTCAGGGTATGCCTCAAATTAGGTGAAAGAGACTCTAGGGGGCGCCCTCTTTCATAACCCTTTACTTATGCGTTCGAAGGGCGCGGCCCTTCGCGGGGATACAAGGGGCGGCGCCCCCTGGCCTTACTTACCCCCAAATGCCCAACATCCACGGGCTTATGCCTGCTCGCGCAGGGTGGCGGACGATGGCGTAGAACGGGACGATTTTTGTTAGCGGTTCTGCCAGGGCGGTGGTCATGCGGGGTTGTCGTTGAGAAAGTGGCGCAGTAGCGCGGTGTAGGCGGCGCGTTCGCGCGCGAGGGTGTGGCTGGCGGCCATTTGCAGTCCGGCCTCGGTGATTCTGGCTTGTTGGGCTGGGTTGCGGGCGAGGGCCAGCGCGGCGGCGGCCAGGGCTTCGGCGGTGTATTCCGGCATCAGGCAGGTTTGGTTGGGCAGGCAGAAGCCGCGGTTGCCGATGCAGTCGGGGACGACGACGGCGCGGCCGAGGGCCATGGCTTCCAGCGGCGGCAGGAAGAAGCCTTCGGCGGGGAGGGGCAGCAGGATGCAGATGCTGGCGGCGCCCAGGCGGGCGAGGAATTCTTCGCGCGGGAGCATGGTTGTTAACAGGTCAAATTCGACCTGGTTCTGTAGTTGGCCCTGTAGCCTGGTGGCGATTCCGGTGGCCATTTCTGGGTTTTTGAAGCCGCTGATGAGGATGCGCGGCGGGTCCGAGAGGGGCCGCAAGGCGGGCGGCGGGCCGATGCCGACGCCGTTGGGGATGGCGTGGACCGGGCCGTTGGCGTGCGGGGCGATGGCATCGGCGACTTGCTGGCTGACGCAGATGCGTAGGGCGGGGCGGGAGAGGCAGGCGAACAGCTTCGTGCCGGGTTCGGCGTGGCGCAGTCCCTGGATGAGGTTGACCACGGGCGAGCTGCCGGGGGCGATGCCGGCGGCGTCCAGCAGGTACCAGTCCATGCCGGCGAGGAAATAGGCCGGGAAGGGGCGGAGTGCTTGGATTTGCGGGATGCCGCAGTGGTTGAACGGGTTGCCGGGGAGCTCGGCGGAGCCGGGGGTTTGGTACAGGACCGGGGCGGCGAGGCCGCTGGCGGCGGTGTGTTGCAGGTAGTCGTAGTATTTAAGGTGCCCGCCGGAGAAGCCGGTGAAGTCGCGGGTGAAGAGCATCTCCATATGTATAGACGGTGCGCGGATTACAGCGCGGCGCTGTGGGCGCGGGCGGCGCCAGCGGCGCCCATGCGCGCCCATGCGGCGGCGAGGGAGCCGTTGAGGTCGATGGCGCGGCAGGCGTCCTCAATGACTGTGGTTTTGAAGCCGAAGGTGCGGGCGTCCTCGGCGGACCAGGCGACGCAATAGTCGGTGGCGAGGCCGCAGAGGTAGAGTGCGGTGATGCCGCGTGAGGTGAGGTAGCCGTCGAGGCCGGTTTTGGTGGTGCGGTCGGCTTCCAGGAAGGCGGAGTAGCTGTCCACCTGCCGGTGCAGGCCCTTGCGGAGAATGAGGCTTGCGTGCGGGATGGTAAGGTTGGGGTGCAGGGCGGCGCCGTGGGATGCCATGACGCAATGGGTGGGCCAGAGTACCTGCTCGCCGTAGGGAAGCGATGTGGTCTCGAACGGCTGGCGGCCGGGGTGGTTGGCGGCGAAGGAGATGTGGTTGGCCGGGTGCCAGTCCTGCGTGATGACCACGGTGGCGAATTTGGCCGCGAGGCGGTTGATGAGGGGGACGATGGCGTCGCCATCCGGTACCGCGAGGGCGCCGCCGGTGCAAAAATCGTTCTGGACGTCTATAACCAGGAGGGCGGCATTGTTTTGCATGGCAGGGATATAAGCAATTTGCCGCAGGACATATAGACAGGGTGGCGGAAAATACTGTAAGGCTCCGCCCCTCAAGGAACGTGGGAGGTTTGGCGATGGTTCGTCAGGCCGGATGTACCACGGTCCATTGGCGCGTGCCAAAGGATTAAGGAGCCAGAAATGGCAAAGAAGATTGTCGGCTATATCAAGCTGCAGATCCCTGCAGGCAAGGCTAACCCGTCCCCACCAGTGGGCCCGGCGCTTGGCCAGCGTGGTTTGAACATCATGCAGTTCGTGAAAGAATTCAACGCGGCGACGCAGGGGCTTGAGCCCGGTATGCCTGTTCCGGTGGTTATTACCGCTTTCGGCGACCGTACGTTCAACTTCATCATGAAGACCCCGCCGAACACCTACTTCCTGAAGAAGGCAGCGGGCATCACCAAGGGCACGACCACGCCGGGTAAGGGCGCTGCTGTCGGTAAGGTGACGATGTCGCAGCTGCGCGAAATCGCGGAAAAGAAAATGATCCACATGAACGCCAACGATGTTGATGGCGCGGTGCGGATGTTGATTGGCTCGGCGCGCTCCATGGGCGTGACCGTGGTGGAGGGCTGAACCAATGGCACATAACAAACGCCTCACGGCGGCTCTCGCCCTTGTTGACCGCAACAAGAACTATGCCCTGACCGAGGCCGTGGCCCTGGCCAAGGCGAATGCCAAGGCGAAGTTCGATGAGACCATCGAAATTTCCCTGAACCTGGGCATTGATCCGCGTCACGCCGACCAGATGGTCCGTGGTCTGATCTCGCTCCCCAACGGCACCGGCAAGGTGCTGCGCGTGGGCGTGTTCGCCCGTGGCGCCAAGGCTGATGAAGCTCTGGCCGCTGGCGCCGATGTGGTTGGCGCTGAAGATCTGGCGGAAAAGGTGCAGGCCGGCGAAATCGCTTTCGACCGTTGCATCGCGACCCCGGACATGATGGCGCTGGTTGGCCGTTTGGGCAAAATTTTAGGCCCGCGCGGTCTGATGCCGAACCCGAAGCTGGGTACTGTGACCATGGACGTTAAGGGCGCCGTTACGGCGGCCAAGTCGGGTCAGGTTGAGTTCCGCGCCGAGAAGGCTGGTATCATCCATGCTGGTATCGGCAAGGCGAGCTTCGACGATGCGAGCCTGGTTGAGAACGCGAAGGCGCTGATTGACGCGGTGCAGAAAGCCAAGCCGACCGGTGCCAAGGGTACTTATCTGCAGAAGGTTGCGATGAGCTCGACGATGGGGCCGGGCATCCGCGTGGATGTGGCGAGCGTTACGGCTTAATCTGATGCGCGTGGGGCTGTTTGGGCGGCCACGCGCAAAGGAATGACGAAATTCATGGCGGCTTAGGCTGCCATGGGCAGGCGGGGGCAACCCCGCCGATACCTGTCCGAGACCGCCTGTACCGTGAGGTTTGATGGGAGTGATCCCGCAAGTGGTAGACGAGGTGCCAGAGACTTTGCGTAAAGCAGAGGTTTTGGTGGTTCTGATGAATAGGACAGGCGATTGGTGTCAGGGGATGGTCCTTTGGCACCTTGGGTAACCTGGTGGCGCATCAGTGGTGCGTTACCGCAAGTTGGAGACGGATGTGGATCGCATAGAGAAGCGTGAATTCGTCGCTGAGTTGTCTGCGGTGTTTGCCGAGACCTCGATGGTTGTTGTGACGCGTAATGCGGGCATGACGGTTGCCGATGTCACGGATCTGCGCCGTAAGATGCGGGCGGCGGGAGCGAGCTTCAAGGTTGCGAAGAATCGTCTGGCTTTGCTTGCTCTTGATGGAACCCGGTTTGACGGCCTGGCGCCCCTGCTTAAGGGGCCTACCGCGATTTCCTGGTCGAAAGACCCGGTAGCCGTGGCGAAAGCCGCTGTCGACTTCGCCAAGACCAATGACAAGTTTGTTCTGGTTGGTGGTGCGCTTGGCACCCAGTTGCTTGATGTAGCTGGTGTTAAGGCGCTTGCCGAACTGCCGTCGCTGGATGCGCTGCGTGCCAAGCTGCTGGGGCTGCTCAATGCTCCCGCAACCAGGATCGCAGGCGTGCTTCAGGCGCCGGCCGGACAGCTTGCACGGGTTTTTGCGGCGTATGCCGATGCCAACAAGAGCGAGGCGGCCTGAAGGCACTTCGAAATCTTGTCGTAATTCGTGGGGTCGCGTGGTGCGGCCTTGCAGTGAACCTATCAAAGCCTACTTAACGAAAGACATTTATTATGACCGACCTTAGCAAACTCGTTGACGAACTGTCGGCGCTGACCGTTCTGGAAGCCGCTGAACTTTCCAAGCTGCTCGAAGAGAAGTGGGGCGTTTCCGCTGCCGCTCCTGTGGCTGTGGCTGCTGCTGGCCCGGCCGGCGCTGCCGCTGCTCCCGTCGAGGAACAGACCGAGTTCACCGTGATCCTGGCCGCCGCTGGCGACAAGAAGATCAACGTCATCAAGGAAATTCGCACCATCACGGGTCTCGGCCTGAAGGAAGCGAAGGATCTGGTTGAGGGCGCCCCGAAGACCGTCAAGGAAAACGCGACGAAGGACGAGGCTGCCGCGATTAAGAAGACACTGGAAGAGAATGGCGCGACTGTCGAAGTCAAGTAATTCCCTATTCACCGCCGTGGCCACTGGCCACGGCGGCCATATGCCTAAAGGGCAGGCGATTACCGTACGGTGATCGCCTGCCGCCTGTTTTTGTAAGACTGAGCTAAAATTTAAAAGCGAGGGTGAGTACGATGAACGCGATTACTGGTGGTCTGGGTAAAGGGTCTTTCACCGGCCGGAAGCGCATTCGTAAGAGCTTTGGGCGAATCCCTGAAGTGGCACCCATGCCAAACCTGATTGATGTGCAGCGCGCGAGCTATGACAGCTTCCTGCAAATGCATGTGAAGGCGGATGCGCGGACGCATTCGGGTATTCAGGAAGTGTTCAAATCGGTGTTCCCGATTGACGATTTTGCTGGCCGCGGCCGCCTGGAGTTCGTGCATTACGAGCTGGAAGAGCCGAAATACGACGTTGAGGAGTGCATTCAGCGCGGCATGACCTATGCCGCCCCGCTGAAGGTGATTCTCCGTTTGATCGTGTGGGATCTGGACGAGGATACCGGTGCCAAGTCGATCCGAGATATTAAAGAGCAGCCCGTTTACATGGGCGACATGCCGCTGATGACCGATAACGGCACCTTCGTGGTCAACGGCACCGAGCGCGTGATTGTGTCGCAGATGCACCGCAGCCCTGGCGTGTTCTTTGACCATGACCGCGGCAAGACGCATTCCTCGGGCAAATATCTGTTCACCGCGCGGGTGATCCCGTATCGCGGCTCCTGGCTCGATTTCGAGTTCGACGCCAAGGATATCGTATACGTGCGCATCGACCGTAAGCGGAAGCTCCCCATTACGACGCTGCTGTATGCGCTCCCCAGTGTCGCCACCGAGGCGCTGCGCGCGGCGCGTGCGGCCAAGGGCGAGACGCTGGAGATCAGCGAAATCAAAGGCATGGACGCCGAGGAAATTCTCGGCGCGTTTTACGGCCAGGTGCTGTTCACCTGCACCAAGGGCCAGTGGGCCCGCCCGTTCGAGGCGGAAGCCTTCCGTAACCAGAAGCTCATTGAAGACCTGGTGGATGCCGATACCGGCGAAGTGGTGGCCAAGAACGACGAGAAGCTGACCGCGCGCGTGGTCAAGAAGATCGCCGAGAAGACCAGCCGCGTGCTGGTGGCGCGCAACGACCTGCTTGGCCGGTTTATTGCGGTTGACATGTACGACCCGGAGACCGGCGAGATTTTTGCCGAGGCCGGTGAGGAGCTGATCGAGGCGAAGCTGCTGCTGCTGGAAGAAAAGGGCATCGACGAGCTGCCGACCCTGGCGGTTGACCAGGGCAATGGCCCGTGGATTCGCAACACCCTGGCCGTGGACAAGAACAGCAACCGTGAAGACGCGCTGATCGACATCTACCGCGTGATGCGCCCCGGCGAGCCGCCGACCTCCGAGACGGCCGAGGCGCTGTTCCGCGGCTTGTTCTTCGACACCGACCGCTACGACCTGTCTGCCGTGGGCCGCGTGAAGATGAACATGCGCCTTGGCCTGGAAGCCGAGGACACCGTGCGCACGCTGCGCAAGGAAGACATTCTGCGCACCGTGAAGATCATGTGCGAGCTGAAGGATGGCCGTGGCGCCATCGACGACATCGACAACCTCGGCAACCGCCGGGTGCGTTCGGTCGGTGAGCTGATGGAGAACCAGTACCGCGTGGGTCTGCTCCGCATGGAGCGGGCGATCCGTGAGCGCATGGGTTCGGTCGATATCGACAGCGTGATGCCGCATGATTTGATCAACGCGAAGCCGGCTGCTGCTGCCGTGCGTGAGTTCTTTGGCTCCTCGCAGCTGTCGCAGTTCATGGATCAGACCAACCCGCTTTCGGAAGTGACGCATAAGCGCCGCCTTTCCGCGCTCGGGCCAGGCGGTCTGACGCGTGAGCGCGCCGGGTTCGAGGTGCGTGACGTGCATCCGACGCATTACGGGCGGATTTGTCCGATTGAGACGCCGGAAGGACCGAACATTGGTCTGATCAACTCGCTCGCCACCTATGCCAAGGTGAACAAGTACGGCTTCATCGAGACCCCGTATCAGTTGGTGGTCGATGGTGTGGTGCAGCCTTCGTGGAAGTACCTCTCCGCGATGGAAGAAGAGCGCCTGACGGTGGCGCAGGCCGACGCGAAGAAGGATGCAACCGGGCGGTTCACCGCCGACCTCGTGTCCGTGCGCCGCAACGGCGACTTCCTTTTGGTCAAGCCGGAAGAAGTGACCGCGATCGACGTGTCGCCCAAGCAGCTGGTTTCGGTTGCCGCGGCGCTGATCCCGTTCCTGGAAAACGATGACGCCAACCGCGCGCTGATGGGCTCAAACATGCAGCGCCAGGCGGTGCCGCTGATCCAGTCCGATGCGCCGCTGGTGGGTACCGGCATGGAAGCCGCCGTGGCGCGCGACTCCGGTGCGACCATTGTCGCCAAGCGCGCCGGCATTATCGACCAGATCGACGGCGCGCGCATCGTGGTGCGGGCGACGGCCGAGGATGGCTCGACCAAGGGCGTGGATATTTACCGCCTGCGTAAGTACATGCGCTCCAACCAGAGCACCTGCATCAACCAGCGTCCGCTGGTGAAGGTGGGTGACCGCGTGGCCGAGGGTGATATCATCGCCGACGGCCCGTCGACCGAGCTGGGTGAGTTGGCGCTGGGGCGCAACGCGCTGTGCGCGTTTATGCCGTGGAACGGTTACAACTTCGAAGACTCCATCCTGATTTCCGAGCGGATTGCCCGGGATGACGTGTTCACCTCGATCCATATCGAGGAGTTCGAGGTCATGGCGCGTGACACCAAGCTCGGCCAGGAGGAAATCACCCGTGATATTCCCAACGTCGGTGAGGAAGCCCTGCGCAACCTCGACGAAGCCGGCATTGTGTATATCGGCGCCGAGGTGAACCCGGGCGACATTCTGGTGGGTAAGGTGACGCCGAAGGGCGAGAGCCCGATGACGCCGGAAGAGAAGCTGCTGCGCGCCATCTTTGGCGAAAAGGCTTCTGACGTCCGTGATACGTCGCTGAAGCTGCCGCCGGGCGTGGCTGGTACCATTGTTGACGTGCGGGTGTTTAACCGCCGCGGCGTCGATAAGGACGAACGCGCGCTGGCAATTGAGCGTGCGGAAATTGAACGTCTGGCGAAAGACCGTGATGACGAGCGGGCGATTCAGGAGCGTTCGTTCCTTAATCGTTTGCGCGAGACGCTGCTTGGCCAGGTTGCCGGGTCCGGTTTCAAGGGCATCAAGGCGGGTACGGAAATTACCTCCGAGGTGTTGGCCGAGCATCCGCGTGGCGCCTGGCGCAATGTGGTGGTGCAGGACGATGCCGTGATGGCTTCGATCGAAATCCTCAAGCGCGAGTTCGACTCGGCGGTGAAACGCCTGCAGGACCGCTTTGAGAGCAAGGTCGAGAAACTGCAGCGCGGCGATGAGCTGCTGCCCGGCGTGATGAAGATGGTCAAAGTGTTCGTCGCGGTGAAGCGCAAGCTGCAGCCGGGCGACAAGATGGCCGGACGCCATGGCAACAAGGGTGTGGTCTCGCGGGTTGTGCCCGTGGAGGACATGCCGTTCCTGCCCGATGGTACGCCGGTTGACCTCGTGCTGAACCCGCTGGGCGTGCCGTCGCGTATGAACGTGGGGCAGATCCTCGAAGTGCATCTGGGCTGGGCTTGCGCGAACCTGGGCAAGCAGGTTGGCGTCGCGGTGGAAGAATACCGCCGCACCGGCGAGGCCAAGCTGGAGCTGCTGGACCTGCTGAAGGACATCTACGGCGAGACGATCTACAACGAGCAGATCGCCGGGATGGACGACGCGGAAGTGGTCGAGCTGTGCGGTAACCTGAAGAAGGGCATCCCGATCGCAACGCCGGTGTTCGACGGTGCGCGTATCCCCGACATCGAGGACATGCTGGCGAAGGCCGGCATGGATATCTCGGGGCAGACAGTGCTGGTCGATGGCCGCACCGGCGAGCCGTTCGAGCGCAAGGTGACCGTGGGTTACATGTACATGCTCAAGCTGCATCACCTTGTCGACGACAAGATCCATGCACGCTCGATCGGGCCGTACTCGCTCGTTACCCAGCAGCCGCTGGGCGGCAA
>PLSD01000051.1 GCA_003164135.1 Acetobacteraceae bacterium | reverse complement strand
GTATAGAGCGCCAGTGCGCCCAGATGCCAGCGCCACTTAACCATGCACTGTCCTCGGTACGGTGAATACGGTTACATCATCGACCTGCCGGGACGGCCAGTGCAGGTCTGCCAGGAATGCCAGCATCTCCGCCGATGTTCCGGGACCGGCCACGACGTATTGGGTGTTGGTCTGTTCGCAGAAACTGGTGAAATTCGCGGGGAAGTCCGGTACCTGGATGTTGCCGGCCATTTCCCAGATCGCGTTGAAATGCTGCATCGCCTTGGGGGGAAAGCCGAGATAGCCGCCAGTTTGCGTGAAACCGAAATTGTTTTCCACCTGCCAGTAGGATGAGGGGCCCTGGCGCCAGAAAGGTAGGATCAGCAGACGGGGGTTTGCGCCGAGCTGCGCTTGCACCTCACCGGGCGCAAAAAATTTCGCAGCTGGAATCTGGGTCCAAGGGTGCAGGCCCGGCAGTAAGGCCAAGCAGGCAAGCGCGCTAAGGGCACGGCGGCGCCATCTCAATGGTTGCATTTCCGTTTGGGCTAGCCAGAAGGCGCCAATGATCGCCGTGACCAGCGATACGAACAAGATGAACCGCGCCGGCAAGGCCATGCCAAGAAGCGGCAGATGCATAACGATGGCCCAGGGTAGAAATACGCCAGTGAAAATGCCCGCGACCCAGAGCTGCGGCCCAAGGCTGGCCACGGCCAAGCTCAGCCAGAGCGTGAGCAGATATTTTGCCGCCGGCACATGCCGCATTTCTCGCATGTAGGAGAGCAGAATAAATACCACCGGCAGGCCAATATAAGCACCTTGTTCCTGCAAAATGCCCGGCATGTGCTTCGTGACAAGGCCATCCCAGTGGCCGCCGAGCCAGGTCAGCCCGGTTGGAAAGATGAAGTTCGCAAGATCGGCGACAAAATAATATGGCCAGATTGCCGGCAGGTTAAGGTAGTGCGCGTGGCGGAACATTTCCACTAACAACGGCGCCATAATGATTGCAGTGAGGCTACCAGCGATCACGGCATCACCCAGCAGGCCGCGCAAGCCAACCCGTGCAGAGGCCAGCAGCCAGTAGGCCAGCAGCCAAGCGGCGCCGGCGAACACCGCGATCATGGTAAAGACTTCCTGCGAGATAAAGAACTCCGCGAGCATGGTGACGCTGGCGAGGATCACGGTTTGACAGCGGCCTGCCTCCCCCGAAAGGCGCCGCAAGGCGACAATGACCAAGCAGGGCAGCAAAAATGTGAGGCTTTGGTTGAGCGTGGCGCTGCCCTGCGCCATTTCGTAGGAGGAAAAGCCAAAGAGGTAACCGCCAAAAATTGCGGCAAGCGGGTTGCGGCTGACCCGCAGGCAGAGAAAATAGGCTGAAGTGGCTGAGAGCACAGGGGCGGCAAGAATGATGAGGTTATATACCACAACCGGCCCGGCGATGTACGTAAGCGGTGCCAGCAAAATTCCCAGCAGCGGTATTGAGGTGAGCCACAGCACCGGCGCGCCCAGCGGTTGCCACACGAGTGGCGTATATAACAGGTTGAGATGATGCAGCAGCGCATGCGGCCACCAGGCGAGGAACCAGACGAAGAGGTAGGGGTCTGTACCCTGCCCCGCGATAAACCGGCTCAGGTTCACGCCATGATTAATGAACAGCACCGCGAGCGCCGCATAAAGTGCTAGCGCGCCGAGGTGCCAGCGCGATAATGATTCAGACTTTTGGGTCATTCAACCCGGTGGCGCGGATGCGGGCGGCTTCTTCGTCCCAGCCGGGGCGTTCGTTGACGCGCAGGAAGAGGTCGACTTTGGTTTCCAGGACTTTTTCCAGTTCCTTGCGGGCGCGCGTGCCGATTTCCTTGATGCGAGTACCTTTCGCGCCGATGAGGATGGCTTTGTGGTTGGCTTTGGTGACGTAGATTATGGCGTCTATACGGATGCCGCCCTTTTGGACCTTGAAGCTCTCGGTTTCCACGGTGGCGCCGTAGGGGACTTCGTCGCGGGTTTGCAGGAAGATTTGTTCGCGTACGATTTCGGCGGCGAGCAGGCGGTCCGGAAGGTCGGTGAGTTCATCGTCGGGGTAGAGGTGCGGGCCTTCGGGGAGTTTGGCGACGCAGAAGTCGAGCAGCACGTCCAGGCCGTCGCCGGTGGCCGCCGAGATCATGAAGACTTGTTCAAAATCGGCGAGGGCGGCGAGGTCCTGCGTGAGGGGGAGGAGTTTGTGGCGCTCGATGAGGTCGACCTTGTTGAGGACGAGGGCGAGCTTGCGGCCGGTGGCGGCGATCTGGCGGACGATTTCGCGCACGGAGTCAGTGAGGCCCTGTTTGGCGTCGACCAGGAGGAGGACGTAGTCGGCCTCGGTGGCGCCGTCCCAGGCGGCGGCGACCATGGCGCGGTCCAGCCGACGCTTGGGGGCGAAGATGCCAGGGGTGTCGACAAAGAGGATCTGTGCGTCGCCGCGGGGCAGGATGCCTAGGACGCGGGCGCGGGTGGTCTGGGCTTTGGGGGTGACGATGGAGAGCTTGGCACCCGTCAGCCGGTTGAGCAGGGTGGATTTGCCCGCGTTTGGTGCGCCGATGAGCGCGATGAAGCCGCATTTGGTCATGATGGCAATAACTCCAGTAAGGCTTGTGCCGCCGCCTGTTCCGCCGCGCGCTTGGAACCGGCTTCGCCGCGCCCGGAGGCGTCGCCCACCGAGACTTTGATGACGAAATGCGGCGCGTGCGAGGGGCCGGACATTTCGACCACCTCGTAGTCGGGCAGAGGGAGGGCGCGTTTGAGTACCCATTCCTGCAGGGCGGTTTTGGGATCTTTGGGCGGGGTGAACTGTTTGTCCACCACGTCGGCCATGACGCGGCGGAGGAAATTGCGCGATGCGTCCAGCCCGGCGTCGAGGTACAGGGCGCCGATGATGGCTTCCAGGGCGTCGGCCAGGACGGTGGCCTGGTTACGCACGCCGCGTTTGGACTCGCCGGCCGCGACGTTGAGGAGGGGGGCGAGGCCGTGGGTTTGGGCGATGTCCGCCAGAGCGGGTTTGGAGACCAGGGCGGCCAGGCGGGGGCCGAGTTTGCCCTCCTGCTCGTTGGGGAAGCGTTCGATCAGCCATTCGGCGACGATGAGGCCGAGCACACGGTCGCCGATGAATTCCAGGCGCTCGTTCGAGCCGACACCTTTGGCGCCGGCGGCGGAACGGTGAGTCAGGGCCTCGGCCAGGAGTTCAGGCCGGGTGAAGCGATGACCCAGCAGGGTCTGTGCGTGTTCGAGTCTGCTCAAGAGATTCTTTGGAACATCCGGTCCCACCGGATTTCAAAAGGCCACTCCCAGAACTCGGCGAAGGGGTATTGCAGGTCGATGGAGAAGAAAATGCGGTCGGCCGGGCCGATGACGTTTTCCAGGGGGACGTAGCCGACGGGGCCGTCCATGAAACGCGAGTCCTCGGAGTCGTCGCGGTTGTCGCCCATCATGAAGAGGTCGCCGGCGGGGACGGTGTAGAGGGGGGTGTTGTTGGCGAAGCCTTCGTCGGTCTCCTTGAGGACCGCGTGGGTTTTGCCGTTGGGGAGGGTCTCGGTGAAGTCCTGCGCGACCACGGGGCCGCCGGAACTGTTGTCCGTGTAGGTGCCCACGGGGGTGCGGGGTACGAGCTGGCCGTTGATGTAGAGCTGGCCGGCGGTGACCTGGATGGTGTCTCCCGGCAGGCCGATGACGCGCTTGATGAAGTCTTCATCCGGCTGTCCCGGCGGGCGGAATACGACCACGGTGCCGCGCGGCGGGAGCCTGCCCATGATGCGGCCGGAGAAGAAATCCGGAGAGAAAGGGAAGGAGTAATGCGAGTAGCCGTAGGCGAATTTGTTCACGAACAGGTAGTCACCGACCAGCAGGGAGGGCACCATGCTGCCGGAGGGGATGAAAAATGGTTCATACAGGAAGGTATGGATGCCCACCGCGATAAGCCCGGCCCAGAAGATCGTCTTGAAAAATTCGGCAGCCGTGCCGGATTTGCGTTCGTGCCGTGACATGTTCAACCTTATCCGTGGAGTTGCCGCATGAAGCCCGGTGCTTGCGGCTTGTCAAGAAATCGGTGCAGAAAGCCCCTTCCCGCCTGCCCCGCATGAAGAAAGAGCTGTTCATGATGAAACCCACCGGCATCTCACTCCTGGTTCTGGCCGCTGCCCTGGCCGCCGCCGCGCCGGTGGCGCAGGCCAAGACACACCACCACGCGGCGCATGGCGCCGCACCGAGCGCCAAGAACAAGGATACCGCCACGGCAGGACCCACGGGACCGGCGCCGGTGCCCGATAGCCCCGCGGCGGATAAGAACACCCCTGCCCCGCCGACTCTGCCGCAGGCCACCGCCTATACGCTGATGGACGCCACGACCGGCGCGATTCTGGCGGAGGCGGCGCCTGATTTGCAGGTGGCGCCGGCCAGCCTGACCAAGTTGATGACCGCGCATATTGTATTTCAGGCGCTGCATGGCGGGGCGCTGAAGTCTGACCAGGTGGTGCCGATTAGCGTGGATGCGTGGCATTCCGTCGGTTCGACGATGTTTATCGATACCACCAGCACGGTGACGGTGGACCAACTGCTGCACGGGCTGATTATTGTCTCCGGCAATGACGCCGCGGTGGCACTGGCCGAGCAGGTTGCCGGCAGCACGGACGCGTTTGTGCAGATTATGAACAAAGACGCCGCCGCGATGGGGATGACCAATACGGTATACACCAATGTGGACGGGCTGCCCGACCCGGCTGAGCATACCACCGCGATGGATGTGGCCATTCTCTCGCGCAACATTATCGCCAGTGAGCCGGAGTTCCTGCAGATATCCAAGCAGCAGAGCTACACCTATAACAACATAACGCAGGCGAGCTGGAACCCGGTGCTCGCACATGACGCGACGGTGGACGGGATGAAGACCGGGCTGACCGATGCCTCGGGGCATTGCATCGACGCGACGGCGCTGCGCGGCAATATGCGGATGATCGCCGTGGTGATGGGCGGCCCGACCTGGACCTCCAGCACCGCCGCCATTGAGGCGCTGCTGGATTATGGGCAGAAGTTTTTCACCGACGCGAAGGTTGCCACCGCTGGGCAGCAGGTGGACACGCTGGCGAGCGAGGCACTGGATTCGGGCAGCGTGGCGGTGGGCGCTGGGAAGGATATTACTCTGACACTGCCTGCCGATGCGGCGGCGCGGGTGACCCACGCCATTGCCTACACCGCCGATTTGACATCTGGGGCCACCAAGGGTGAGACCTTGGGCACCATTACCTATACGCTGGACGGCAAGACCCTTGCCACCACCCCGGCGGTCGCCCTGGCGGACTCAGCGCCCGCCAGCTTTGTCACCAAACTCAAACGCAAACTGAGCCATTTCCTATGAGCGATACACCCCCCGACCACCTGAGCAACGACCCGAAATCCGCGTTTTTTGACGAGCCGGCGCTGGAGCGGGGCATCGGCATCCGCTTTAACGGCGTGGAGAAGCACAATGTGGAGGAATATTGCGCCTCCGAGGGGTGGGTCCGCGTTGCCGTGGGCAAGACCGTGGACCGCCACGGTAAGCCGCTGACGATGAAATTGAAGGGCAAGGTGGAAGCCTACTTCAAGGAAGCGGCTGAGGGGTAAGCGCCCGGGGGCTGCGGCCCCCGTACCCGGCGCCAGATAAGTGAAGTGACGAACCCCGGCGGTAGGGCGGTGGCGGCCGTGTGCCGGTACGTCAAACAGTTATGGCGGCGGGGGCGAGACGCCGCGCACCGTACCAGTATCGCTTCCCCCCACGAAACGTAGCTGGGTTGAGATGCCCCTAAAAATGGTTAAAAATCAGATCGTTATATCTAGATATTGACCGGCCTCACAGGCTATGTTCCATTTTTTGGAATATGCGCGATTGTTGGCGGGGCGGATTCATCAAATTAAGAAATCACAAGTCTGTGAGAAGGGATTTTTGATTTAGCCCATGAGAGGTGATAACTGACATGTGAACTGGCAGGCATGGTTTTTCCCTTGCGTGGCGAGCAATTTTAATATGAATTGAACTCAGGATTTAAAAAAGCCGAACCTCAGCAGCTAATCTACTGAGAATAAAGGATAAATGCGTCATGCGCCATGAGTTGTGCATGTTTTGCCTGAATTGAGGAATATAGCTATGCCGAGCAAAAATATTACGGAAGAACGCCTCTTCAGCATTGCCCGGGAAGTGGAAGCTGGCTCGACAATGCATGAAGTCTGCCACCGGTACCGGATCAGCGAAGCGGCGTTTTGCGCGGGACTGATGAGCTCGCTGGAGCAGCCGCTGCCCGCGACAGCCGGTAAGGAAGACCAGAAATCCCCCGGCATGTTACCGGTGGGTGGCCAATGGCAGCTTGGCCTGCCGCTGAACTGAGACACGCCGGCGCGGGGTGCCGGGACGGCTGAAAAACCTCCCTAACTAAGCGAATAAACCGGGCGGCCATGTTGTGGCCGCCCGGTTTATTTGTCCGCTCCGTTAACGCATCGGGGTAAGGCTGGCCGCCGCTGAGGCTTTCAAATCGGGTTTCTGGGGACTATCATTGCGCGATTGAAGCGCAATGACCGCTTCATCTGGGAAATACTGGTTATAAGGAGTTTGAGTTTAAATGAACCATAAGCATCGCAACACTTTGCACGCTCTGTTCGCGCATCCGGTCAGCAGCAATATTGACCCGCGCCTGGTGCATGCGGTGATTGAGGAACTGGGCGGCGAGATTGCCCATGGCGGCAATGGCCACGTTAAGGTCAAGCTGAACGGTCATACGCACGGGTTTCATGACAGCCGGCACACACTTTCCAAGGAAGAAGTCGTGGAAATGCGTAAATTCCTGGAAGCGGCCGGGGTTGATCCGGTACGCGATTTCCCGCTCGAAGCCGGGGTATAAATGTAGACTGGCGCGCCGGCTGCGCGCCAGAACCGGAGGGGTACGCGGTTTATTCCGGCCGGGTGATGTCCAGCCGGGTTTGCGGTTGAATCTCGGCGTAGGCTGTCGCACCGCCGGCGCGGAGCAGGATTTGGGCGCCAAAGGTGTCAAACACGCCGTTTTTCAGCAAGGCTGTGTCGATGTGCACGCCTATGACCTCGCCCAGCACTAGCCAGCTTGGTACCAGGGTGCCGGACGCGGTTTTCAGTTGTACGATGTCGGCCAGTTTGCACTCGAAATTCACCGGGCTTTCAGCCACGCGCGGCGGGGCGACCAGGCGCGAGGGAGCTTTGGTGAGCCCGGCCAGGGTAAATTCATCCACGCCGTAGGGGACGGCGGCACTGCTGGCGTTCATCGCCTCGGCCAGGGGGCGGGTGGTGAGGTTCCAGACAAACTCGCCGGTCTCACGCACATTACGCAGCGAATCCTTGGCGCCGATGCTGGAAAAGCCGATGATCGGCGGCTTGTAGTTGAAGGCGTTGAAGAAACTGTACGGCGCCAGATTGACCGAACCATCGGCGCCTTGGGTGGAAACCCAGCCGATGGGTCTTGGCCCCACGATGGCGTTGAATGGATCGTGCGCCAGGCCATGACCTGATGCCGGTTCGTAGAAATGTTTTGTGCTCATATCCAGCCTCCTAGAGCATTCATCTTTTAGATGAATGCTCTAACCTTTATTTTAGCGAGCAATTTCATGTGATTATGTCGAACCTGCCGGTTCAACCTAATCACATATTGCTCTAGGCAGGATATGTCCGCAAAACGTCCGGGATCAACTCACCCGGCTTTTGATGAACCGCTCCATGTCCTGCGCCATTGGCGGGTTGTAGAATTCGCGCAGGTCGCCGTTCATGGTTTTGTCGAACTTCATGACCCGGTCACGGCCGTCGGTCTTGGCTTTGTATAACGCCTGGTCGGCACGGCGGACGAGTTCCTGCGGGTTGTTGAGGTCGGCAACCCCGGTGAAGGCGGCGGCACCGCAGCTGATGGTTAGGATGCCGGTCTCGGTACCCGCATGGGGAATGCGCAAGGCCTGCACGGCTGCGAGGATGACGCTGGCCACGCGTGCGGCACCTTTGCCGTCCGCCAGCGGCAACAGCACGGCGATTTGGCCGCCGCCATGGCGGGCGACCACGTCCCCCGTGCGGCGGGGTACGGATTTGATCGCCTGGGCGACGCGGCGCAGGCAGGCATCGCCCGCCGCCTGGCCGTAGGTCTCGTTATAGGCCTGGAAATGGTCAAGATCGATGAGCACCAGACCGAGCGGGAGGCTGCTGCGCACCGCGCGTTTGAACTCATGCACCAGGCTGAGGTCGAACTGGCGGCGGTTGGAGATGCCCGTCAGGTCGTCTTCAAAGGTCATTTCCCGCAGGGCCGCGTTGGCTTGCAGGGCGACGGCGTTGGCCTCGCGCAGGCGGGCTTCGGCCTGATGCTGCGTGGTGACGTCGACCAGCACGCCGGCGAACATGGTTTTGCCAAGGGCGCGGCCACGCATGACGACGTGGCGCAGTTCGGTGTCCGGCCGGCGCAGGCGTAGTTTGACCTCGAAATCCCCGCCGCCAGCCATGGCCAGGGCGAGATTGCCGGAGAAGGTTTTACGGTCATGAGGGTGGAACAGCGCCAGGACCGATTCGAGTGTCGGGATGAATTCATCAGGGGTGACGCCGTGCAGGCGGTACATTGCCGCCGACCAGATAAACTCCTGGCTGGCCAGATCCACCTGCCAGTGGCCGAACTGCGCTGCCTCCTCGGCAAGTTCCAGCCAGGTGTTGGCGGTTGTGGCCTCGGTATTCGCGCGTTCCACCTGCTGGCGGATACGCCGGCCCATGGCGCGCGCGAAACGGGTTTTTATCCCCGCCAGCAAGGGCCACAGGCTGATGCCGATGACCAGTTGCCCAGCTGCGGCGGCCAGGGGCAAAGCGGCTGCCGCCCCCTGCCAGCCCTGGAGGAGGCCCAGTAGCAGTATCGCCTGCAACATGGCCTCGGCGGCCAGGACGCCGGCGATAAGCCAGCGCCGGCTGCCCAGCGTGGCGGCGTCGCGCTCCCGGAACAGCCGAACCAGGGCCAGGGCGACCGCGGCATAGGCAAGGGCGCTCATCAACGCGGAGAGTTCGGCTTGCCAGATCACCATCGCCATTAACCTCCAGCCGGGCCAGGACAGGCTCGCGCCCGCGCTGCCATGTTTACCAAGCCGGAATCCCGTGCGGTGGTTCCGAACGTTCAGGCTCGCCCGAGCTTAGATTACAACGGTTTAACATTTTGCTAATCGCCCGAGATTCCACTACTGGACGATCAAACTTCAAGTAATTCTACCTCACGGTATCCACAGATACGGTTGCCGCCGGAATCCTTGGCGTCGGCCAGGGCGCGGGCGGCGCGGCGGGTTAGTTCCAGCGGGTTGTAGAGGTCGTCCATGCCGACGAAGGCGGCGGCGCCGCAGGAGACGGTGAGCGCGCCGGATTCGTGGCCGGCGTTGGGCAGGCCGAGGGCGCGGACAGCTTCGAGAATTTGCATGGCGACGCGCTGCGCGCCGGCGGCGTCCGCCAGGGGCAGCAATACGGCGATTTCGGTGTCGCCGTAGCGGGCCACCACATCGCCGGTGCGCCGGGGGACGGCCTGTACTGCCTGGGCCACCATGCGCAAGCAGGCGTCGGCGTCCAGCAAGCCGTAATAGGCGGTGAAGGCGCGGAAATGGTCGATCTCCAGCAGCACCATGCCCAGCGGCTTGCGGCTGCGCACGGCGCGTTTGAACTCGTATCCAAGGCTGAGGTCGAATTGGCGGCGGTCGGCCAGGCCGGTGAGATCGTCTTCCAACGGCTGATCGCGGGCCGGCGAGTGCGGCAGGGCTCTGGCTTCCGCCCGCTTGGGTTCGGTGACGTCCACCATCACGCCGTTCAGTGACTCCACGTGGCCGCCGCTATCCAGTGCCGCGGCGCCGCGCATGATGACGTGGCGGATTTCACCGTCGGGACGGCGCAGGCGCGCCGCGACCTCGAAATGTCCCTGGGTGGCGAGGGCCTCGCGCATAAGGACCCCTACCCGCTTGCCGTCGACGGGGTGAAACGCGGCCAGCGCGGTTTCAATCCGGGGTTTGTAGTGCTCCCGCCACAGGCCGTGGATGCGGTAGATCTCGTCCGACCAGAGGAGCTGGTTTTCCGCCACGGTGAGCTGCCAGTGGCCGACATGACCGCTTTGCTCGGCGAGGGCGAGCCACGCGTGCAATGCCGTGACGGAGGCCTCGGCACGTTGCGCGCGGGCCGATAGCCGGGTGTTGAGGACACGCAGGCGGCGAGCCTTGATCCGTGCCACCACCGGCCAGAAATTCAGCGGGATCGAGACCAGGCAGACTGCCGCCGCCATCTGCAAGCCGGGCACCACGGACGGAAAATTGAAATATGCCGCCAGCCCCAGCAGCAGTTGCACCAGCGCCCCGGCCGCAAGCGCCGCCAGCAAAACCCGGCGCCGTTGCCCCAGCACGGAGGACTCCGTCGCGGCGAACATTTCGTTCACCGCAACTGCCATCGCAATATACGCTATCGCTCCAAATGCATTGGCTATCATTTTGTCCCACCTTGGAAAGAGCCTGACCCTGGAAAGAACCAGGCCGGATTGGTTAATATCCGGTTTCTTTCACATGCTAGCAGGGAGGGAGTTAACCGGGGGCTAACGGCTCGGCGGAAATTATCACCTGGGCGAAGGCGTAGGGGTATTCATCGGTCAAGGACAACGCGATCCGCGCCTCATGCCCCGGCGGAACCATGGACTGCAACCGCGCCAACGCGGCGCCGTGCAACTGCATCGTCGGCTGGCCGGAGGGTAAATTCACCACGCGTAAATCCGACAGAAATACGCCATCGCGAAACCCGGTGCCCAAAGCCTTCGCGCAAGCCTCCTTCGCCGCAAACCGCTTCGCGTAGCTCGATGCCAGCGAATGTGGCCGCTTTTCCGCCCGCGCCCGCTCCAGTTCCGAGAATACACGGTGCGTGAACCGCTCGCCAAACCGCGTCAGGCTAGCCTCGATGCGGCGGATGTCACACAGGTCCGAACCGAGGCCGAGGATCATGACTTGGCGCGTTCGACCTGGGCGATGCCGGTGGCGCCGCGCAGGCCGGCGATGACCTGGCCGAGGTGGCGGACATCGCGGACTTCGACATCGACGAGGGCTTCGAAAAAGTCCTGCTGGCGGTGGGTGATTTTGAGATTGGCGATGGCGCCGTCCTGTTTGGCGACGGCGTTGGTGAGGGCCGCCAGGGCGCCGGGGGCGTTGGTGGCGATGACGCTGATGCGGCCAAGGAAGCGGCTGGATTTTGGGGCGGCGGCAGCGAGATGGGCGGTGTCCCAATCAACATCGATGAAGCGTTCCGGGGTGGCGGCGAAAGTATCGAGCGTGGCGCAGTCCTTGGTGTGGACGGTCACACCTTTGCCGGTGGCGACGATGCCGACGATTTTGTCGCCGGGGAGCGGGTGGCAGCAGCCGGCGTAGTGAACGTCCATGCCCGCGACGAGGCCGGTGAGAGCCATGCCGGGCTCGGGTTTGTGGGCGGCGTTGCGCGGTGAGCGGGCGGTAAGCGACTGGCCCATGAAGGCGGGGAGCATGCGCGGGGCGCGGGCTTCCTTCAGTTCCGGGTAGGCGGCGTAGACGACCTCCTTGGGGCCGAGCGTGCCGGTGGCGACGGCGACGAAGAGGTCGTCGAGCGAGGCTTGCTTGAGGGTTTTGGCTGTGGCTTCCAGCACTTTTTCCGAGCCGTCGACGCCTTCCTGGCGGAAGGCTTTCGCGAGAGTGGATTTTCCTGCGTCACGGTGCTGTTCGCGCAGTTGTTGCGTGAGGAAGCGGCGGATGCGGGCGCGGGCTTTGCCGGTGATGACGAAACGTTCCCAGGCCGGGGATGGCGTGCCGCCGCGCGCGGTGAGGATTTCGACCTGGTCACCGTTTTGCAGTTCGTAGCGCAGCGGCATGAGGCGGCCGTTGATGCGGGCGCCTACACAAGCGTCACCAATTTGGCTGTGCACGGCGTAGGCGAAATCCACCGAGGTGGCGCCACGGGGAAGCTGGATGAGCTGGCCCTTGGGGGTGAAACAGAAAACCTGATCCTGATAGAGTTCGAGTTTGGTGTTTTCCAGAAAATCGTCCGGCGCCGCGGAGTTTTCCAGAATTTCGAGAAGGTCTTGCACCCAGCGGAATTGTTTGATGTCCCCCTGCGAGGCGTCGGCCTGTTTGTAGAGCCAGTGCGCCGCGACGCCGTTTTCAGCGACGATCTGCATGTCGGGGGTGCGGATCTGGATTTCGATTTTTTGGTTGCGCGGGTGGCGCAGCGTGACGCCGGTGTGCAGTGATTGGTAGCGGTTGGCTTTGGGGGTTGAGATATAGTCCTTGAAGCGGCCGGCGATGACCGGGTAGGCGGCATGGATGGCGCCAAGGGCGACGTAACAGGCCTCGCGCGTGGGGACGATGATGCGGAAAGCCATGATGTCCGAGAGCTGTTCGAACGCCACGTTGCGGCGCTGCATTTTCTCCCAGATGGAGTAAGGGGATTTTTCGCGACCCGCGATTTCCACGACATCGACGCCTGCCTCGTCGCAGACGCGCATGAGTTCCTGCCGGACTTCCTCGATGACATCGGCACCCTGGCCGCGCAGGAAGTTGAGGCGGGCCTGGATGGTGTCGAATGCCTCGGGGTCCATTTCGGCAAACGAACGCGTTTGCAGCTCGGTTTTGACCGATTCCATGCCGATGCGCTCGGCCAGGGGGGCGTAGATTTCCATGGTCTCGCGCGCGATGCGCTGGCGCTTTGGGGCAGCGCCGATGGCGCCGATGGTGCGCATGTTGTGCAGGCGGTCGGCGAGTTTGACGATGAGGACGCGGATGTCCTTGCTCATGGCGAGGACGAGCTTACGGAAATTTTCGGCCTGTTTGGTGCGGTCCGATTGTAGTTCCAGACGGGTTAGTTTGGTGACGCCGTCGACCAGCCCGGCGACTTCGGGGCCGAAGGTTTTCTGCACCATTGCCAGGGTGACGGAGGTGTCCTCCACCACGTCGTGCAGCAGGGCGGTGATGATGGAGGCGGAGTCGAGCCGGTAGCCGGCGAGGATGTTCGCCACGGCCAGCGGGTGGGTAATGTAGGGTTCGCCATTGCCGCGCTTCTGGTTTTCATGGGCTTTGAGGGCCACGCCGTAGGCTTCGTTAATAAGGGCGGGCTCGGCTTTGCTGTCGTAGGCGGAGATGCGCGAGAGCAGGCCGCCGAGTTCCGGGTGTACCCCGGCAGCGGCCACGCCCTCGGGCGCGTAACAAATAACGGGTCCCCTGCAAGCTGCTACCATAATGGAGTGAGCTTACGGCAGCCATGCTGCGGTGCAAAGCACTCAATGCGGGGGGAAGAGCATTGTGTATAAAAATAAATAGAGTCTGACCGGGGGTCAGACTCTATTTAGATATCAAAGGATGCTTGGCGCCCCAGGGAGTGCAAACCGGAGTGCAAACCGTGGCGGCTTGCGGCGGGAACCGGCGGGGAAATTAGCGGCGGGTTTTGCCGCCGAGTTCGGCCTCGATGGCGGCCTGGATGTCTTCCGGGGACATTTCCTCGGCTTCGGCGGCCATGGCGGCGGCTTCTTCCTCGGCGGAGACGTCCTGCAGGCCGAAAATGTTCTGGTCGGTCGGGATCAGGTCGAGCACTTCCTCGTCCACCGGCTCGGGCTCGGGCACGCGGGAGAGGGATTTGACCAGGTCCTGCTCCAGATCGGGCAGGACAAGGGTTTCCTCCGCGATTTCACGCAAGGCGACGACCGGGTTTTTGTCGTTGTCCCGGTCGATGGTGAGTTGCTCGCCGCGGCTGATATTGCGGGCGCGCTGGGCCGCCAGGAGAACCAGTTCAAACCGGTTCGGAACTTTTAAAACGCAGTCTTCAACGGTGACGCGGGCCATCCGAAACGCTCCAGGGAGAAAATTGAACGCTCGCCTTAGCCCGCGCGCTTGTGCGATGCAACCCTTGAGGGGGGATGGCTGGGTCGTGAAACGGGGGTTAAGCCAGTTCCTCTTGCCAGGGCTGGATGCCTTGCGGGGGGAGTTCGGCCAGCAGGGTGGACACGTTCTGGCGCAGCGTGGGGTGGCGCCAGCCTGGGGCGACGTCCAGGATCGGGCGGAGCACGAAGGAACGCAGATGGGCCCGCGGGTGCGGCAGGATGGGTGGCGGAGTGGCGCGGATGATGCCGTTGATGTCGATGATGTCGAGGTCGAGGGTGCGCGCGGCGTTCACCTCGGCGCGTTCGCGGCCGAAATGGGCCTCGATCGCCTGCAGACGATGCAGCAGTTCCTCGGGGTCGATGTCACCGAAGAAGCGGATGGCGCCGTTGCAGTAGTCGGGCTGGTCGGCGCGCGGCTGCGGCACCGTGCGGTACCAGTTGGACAACGCGACGAAGGAAAGGCCGGGAATCTCACACAACAAAGGCACTGCGGCACAGCAGGTCTCGTGCGGAGTGGACCCGTTGGCCGCGGTAAGATTGGCACCGATTGCTATGAGTATCATAAACGAAAGCTCTTCACGGCTTCCCTTCCAGAAAAGGACGAATTTGGGTAAGAGTATCTATTATCTAACATTTCTTGAATAATTGTACATCCATTTTCACTATTATTTCATGGCAGGAAAGATTTGACATGCGCTTTGTTCCCCAGGAACGCACGGCCTTGTTCATCGACGGGGCTAATCTCTATGCGGCCACCCGTAGTCTTGGCTTCGATATCGACTACCGCAGGTTGCTCGATTACTTCGGCGGTAAATCCAATCTGGTGCGGGCATACTATTACTCCGCGCTGCTGGATACGGAGGAATACTCACCGCTGAAGCCGCTGACCGACTGGCTGGCTTATAATGGGTACAGCCTGGTGACCAAACCGGCCAAGGAGTTCACCGATGCGCTGGGGCGGCGGCGGATTAAGGGGAATATGGATATCGAGCTGGCGATTGATATGCTGGAGCTGGCGCCGAAGCTTGACCATGCCGTGCTGTTTTCGGGGGATTCGGATTTCCGGCGATTGGTGGAGGCGGTGCAACGCAAGGGTGTGCGGGTGACGGTGATTTCCACGATAAAAACCAATCCGCCGATGATTGCCGATGAGTTGCGCAGGCAGGCGGACCAGTTTGTTGAGCTTTCGGAGATTGCGCCGGAGTTTACGCGCAAGGCTTCCGAGCCGCGCGGGCGGACGGCGAATCGGGATGACGACCTCGCATGACGCCGGACCGCGATTGTGGCCTGTGTCCCCGGCTGGTCGCGTACCGGGAGGAATATAGGGCGCGTGAGCCGGGCTGGTTCAATGCGCCGGTGCCGAGTTTTGGCGAGCTGGATGCGCAGTTGCTGGTGGTTGGGCAGGCGCCGGGGGTGAACGGGGCGAACCGGACGGGGCGGCCGTTTACCGGGGATTATGCCGGGGTGCTGCTGTATGAGACGCTGGTGAAGTTTGGCTTTGCCAAGGGGGTTTACCAGGAGCGGGCTGACGACGGGCTGGAGCTGGTAAATTGCCGGATTACCAACGCGGTGCGTTGCGCGCCGCCGCAGCATAAGGTGGAGACCTCGGACAAGGCGCATTGCAATCCGTTTTTACAGGCAGAGATCGCGGCGATGCCAAAGTTGCGGGTGATTTTGGCGCTGGGGGGGATTTCGCATCTGATGACGCTGAAGGCGCTGGGGGTGAAGCCGGCGGGGTATGTTTTTGGGCATGGGGCGATGCATACGCCGCGCGCGGGGTTGTTGCTGGCGGATAGTTATCATGTGTCGCGGTACAATACGAGTACGAAACGGTTGAATGCAGCGATGTTTGAGAAGGTGGTGGGAGATATTAGGGGGTATTTGCGGGGGTAGCGGCCGGATGGTGGGTTACGCTGCGCTAACCCACCCTACTTATTCCTGAGCAACCTCGCCTTATCGCGCTGCCAATCGCGCGCCGCGACGGCGTGGCGTTTGTCGTGTTTCTGGCGGCCTTCGGCGATGCCCAGGGTGACCTTTGCCAGGCCGCGTGGGTTGAAATGGATGTCGAGCGGGACGATTGTGGCGCCTTCGCGGTTGATGGCGCCGAAGAGTTGGATGCGCTCTTTTTTCTTGACCAGGAGTTTGCGGGTGCCGCGGACGTCGAAGCGGGAGAGGACGCCGCCCTGGTATTCGGGGATGTAGGCGTTGAAAAGGTAGAGCTCGCCGTCGCGCTCGCCGGCCCAGGCTTCAGTCAGCGTGGCGCGGCCGAGGCGCAGCGATTTTACCTCCACGCCTTTGAGCACGATGCCGGCCTCGACGGTCGAG
Organism: Acetobacteraceae bacterium; assembly: GCA_003164135.1. GTDB lineage: Bacteria > Pseudomonadota > Alphaproteobacteria > Acetobacterales > Acetobacteraceae > Acidocella. The sequence continues at coordinate 27,884 of PLSD01000051.1, read as the reverse complement.
AGGATTTTATAGTCAAAGCGCGCCTTGCGGTTCTGCGCGGCGATGCCGTGCGAGATGTAGCCGGATTTGCTCTTTTCCTTGTCGTTGGCGGTCAAGCGAGCAGGCCCACTTCCAGCATTGCCGCCTTGATGCGTCCGGCGGATTCCGCGCTGACCTCGGCCAGCGGCAGGCGGACGGTGTTGGTGCCGAAGCCGAGCAGGGAGGCGGCGTATTTCACCGGGCCGGGGTTGCTCTCGATGAACATGGCATCGTGCAGCGGGAGCAGGCGCATTTGGATGGCCATGGCGGCTTTGAGGTCGCCGCGTGCCCAGGCGGCGTGGAGTTGCGCGCAGAGTTTGGGGGCGACGTTGGCAGTGACGGAGATGCAGCCACGCCCGCCAGCGGCGAGATAGGCGAGCGCGGTATGGTCCTCGCCGGAGAGCTGGATGAACTCCGGCCCGCAGGCGCGTAGCGTGTGCAGCGGGCGGGCGAGGTTGGCGGTGGCGTCCTTCACCCCGACGATGTTTTTATGCGCGGCGAGGCGGGCCATGGTTTCCACCGACATGTCGATGACCGAGCGGCCGGGGATGTTGTAGATGAACAGGGGGATTTCCACTGCATCGGCGATCGCCATGTAGTGGCGAAACAGGCCTTCCTGGGTCGGCTTGTTGTAATAGGGGGTGACGACCAGCACCGCGTCCGCGCCGGCTTTTTTGGCGTGGGCGGCGAGCGCGATGGCCTCGGCGGTGGAGTTGGAGCCAGCACCTGCGATGACGGGCACCCTGCCCCGCGCCCCGGCGATGGCGAGTTCGACGACGCGCTTGTGTTCGTCGTGCGTGAGGGTCGGCGATTCGCCGGTGGTGCCGACGGGGACGATGCCTTGGGTACCCTGCTCGATCTGCCAGTCGATCAGGCGCGTGTAAGCCGCTTCGTCGATGCGGCCGTCGGCGTGCATCGGCGTGACCAGCGCGGTTAGTGAACCATGAAACATAAACTACTCCTGTTGGTCCATGACGTAATCTGACCGGGGGTAGCCTGCAAGCCGCTAGCTGCTACAACACCGTGCATGAGATGTCTGGCTGCCCTGCTTTTCGCCCTGCTCCCGGCCGTGGGTTTCGCGCAAACCCCGGCCTCGCCGCAGATTATGACCGACGTGAACATGGGGAATTTCCGCGATGCGCAGGCGCTGGCGGCGGCGACCGGCGACCCGTTGATGGTGAAACTGGTGATTTTCTTCAAGCTGCTGGACCCGGGCGGCGGGACGGCGGATGAGATTCAGGCGTTTATTGATGCCAATCCGGACTGGCCGGAACAGGGATTGCTGGCGCTGCGGCAGGCGCAGGCGGCGGGCACGCAGTCTCCCAGCATGGTTAACACGGTGCCGGATTTTCTGACCCAGGTGGAGGCGTTGCACGCGGCCGGGCAGGATACCCAGGCGGCGGCGATGTGGGCGGCGCAGGGCAAGGCGGCCGCGGCGGCGGCGGATTTTGACCAGCAGTTGATGTTCTGGCCGGACCAGAACCGGCTGGCGCGGGCGTTGCTGGCGGCCGGGGATGCCAAGGATGCCTATATTGTGGTGACGGCGGCGAACCCGCCGGCGGATGGCAGCATTGCGCAGCAGCAGGTGGGCGAGCGGGATTTTCTGGCCGGGTTTTTGCTGTTGCGGTTCCTGCAGCAGCCGGATGAGGCGGCGATCTGGTTCACCAACCTGGCCAGCCTGTCGCCCTCGGTGATTACGCAAGCGCGGGCCTGGTACTGGCTGGGGCGGAGCCAGACGGGTGCGCAGGCCACGGCCGATTATAACCGCGCGGCGGAGTATCCTGACACGTACTACGGGCAGTTGGCGGCAATTGCACTGGGGGATACGCCGCAGCAACTGGCGGTGCGGATATTGAGCGCGGGGGAGCCGACATTCGGCGCCAGCGATGCGCTGGGTTTTGCCATGATGGAGTTGCCGCGCGCCGCCGCCTTGCTGGTGCAGATGGATGACCCGAAGGATGCGGCGATATTCCTGAACCGGCTGGGACAGGTGGCGATTGATGACCGTACGCGTGAGATGGCCGCCAAGCTGGCGCTGGGGTTGGGCCTGCCGCAGAGCGCGGTGGCGATTTCCCGCACCGCCGGGACTGATGGGCAGATGCTGGTGCGCGAGGGCTGGCCGATGCCGGTTACTCCTCCCACCGGGGTGCTGGAGGCCTCCATTTCCGATGGTATTATGCGCCAGGAGAGCAGTTTTGATCCGGCCGTGGTTTCCGGCGCCGGGGCGGTGGGGTTGATGCAGTTGATGCCGGCCACCGCGCAGCGTACGGCGAGGAAGAACGGGTTGAGTTATAATAATTTGTTTGATCCGGACCAGAACATGATGCTGGGGACCACGTACCTCTCGGGGCTGGTGCAGGATTTTGGCACCTGCCTGCCGATGGCCATTGCCGCCTATAACGCTGGGCCGACCAATGTTGCCAACTGGCTCGCCGAATACGGCGATCCGGAACTGGGAAAGAACCCCGGCGGAGCGAATATGATCGACTGGGTGGAGGAAATTCCCTTCAACGAGACGCGCAACTATGTGGAGCGGGTCTCCGAGAGCATTACCATCTATCGCGCGCAAATTACCGGTTCGGCTGATTTTCCGCTGACGCCTTGGATGCAGCCATGAACTTTTGGACGTTTCTCGCTGCCGGGTTTGGATCTGGGTATGCGCCCAAGGCTCCCGGCACGTTTGGCTCGCTGGTGGGGTTGGCGCTGGGGGCGGCGCTGCTGCACTACGGGCATTTGCCGTTGCTGCTGGGGATTGTGGTGTTCTCGGTGGTGGGGGTGGAGGCGATTCGTGCCGTGGGGAATGCGGCGGAAGACCCTGGGTGGATTGTGATCGATGAGATTGCCGGGCAGATGATTCCGTTGCTGGTGCTGAGCCATGTGGGGTTCTGGGGGCTGGCGTTCAGCTTCGCGCTGTTCCGGTTGTTCGATATTTTCAAGCCGGGGCCGGTGGGCTGGGCGGATGCGCGGCATGATGAGTATGGCGTGATGGGCGATGATCTGATTGCAGGGGTGATGGCGGCGGGGGTGGTGTTGCTGCTGCGGCTGGTGGTGCCGTTATGAGTGCCGTGGAACTGGTGGCGGTTTGCAAGGCCAGGGGGCTGACGATTGCCACCGCGGAGAGCTGCACGGGCGGGATGATTGCCGCCGCGATTACCGACGTGCCGGGGGCCTCGGCGGTGTTTACACATGGGTTCGTCACCTACTCCAACGCGGCGAAAACCCAGATGCTGGGCGTGCCGGAGGGGTTGATTGAGGAAGTTGGCGCGGTCTCCGCTGCGGTGGCGGGGTGCATGGCGATTGAGGCGCAGGTGAAAGCCGGAGCAGACCTGGCGGTTGCGGTGACCGGGATTGCCGGGCCGGATGGCGGCACGGCACTAAAGCCGGTGGGGACGGTGTGGTTCGGCTTGGCGAAAGCGGACGGAGTCACCACGTATCATAAAGTTTTCAGCGGCGGCCGTGACGATGTGCGGCGGGCGAGTGTGGCATTCGCCCTGGACCTGCTGCGGGAAGGAGTACACGCATGAGCAAGAACCTGGCTGTTTGGGAAAAAGCCAAACGCGAAGGCCTTAAGATGAGCATGATTACGGCCTATGATTATCCGTTTGCGCGGCTGGCGGATGCCGCGGGCGTGGATGCGGTGCTGGTGGGGGATTCACTGGGCATGATGGTGGCCGGGGATGCCGATACGCTTAAAGTTTCGCTGGAGCAGATGGTGTACCACACGCGGATTGTCGCGAAAGGTGTGACGCGGGCGCTGGTGATGGCGGATTTGCCGTTTGGCAGTTTTGAGGAAGGACCGGCGCAGGCGTTTGCGGCGGCGGCGAAACTGCTGAAGGCGGGGGCGGATATCGTAAAGCTGGAGGGCGGCATGCCGATGGTGGAGACGGTGAAGTATCTCTCGCTGCGGGCGATTCCGGTGTGCGCGCATATTGGGCTGACCCCGCAGCATGTGCGCCAGCTCGGCGGGTTCAAGCGCCAGGGCAAGACGCAGGAGGCGGCGGCGCGGATTTTGGATGAGGCGATTGCGCTGGAAGAGGCAGGGGCGCGGATGGTGCTGATGGAGGCGATTCCGAGCGAGCTGGCAACCGAGATTACCAAGCGGTTGGGCGTGCCGACAATCGGCATTGGCGCGGGGCCGGGGACAGATGGGCAAGTGCTGGTGCTGCATGATGTGCTGGGATTGAACATGGACCGCGCACCGGGATTTGCGCGCCAGTATGTGAACGGGGCGGCGCTGATGCAGGCGGCGCTGAGCGATTATGCCACCGACGTGCGGGATGGAAAATTTCCGGTTTAGCCCCCTGCCCGCCCGGGATTGGTTGCTCGCCGGATAAGATGGTGCCTGATAAAGTGGAGTTGAACGTGTGGAATGAGGTTGGCGGCTTTGGTCCACACGGATTGCTTTGCCGGTGAAGTTGCCGGTAAGCTTGAGGCTGCCTGTTCATTTAGGCCGATAGTGGGAGCCTGTGCGCCAATTTCCAAAGAAACCTGACGTGAGTGCCGATGACCGCCCCCAACGGCGCGGAATTATGTGGCTGCTCCGGCTGCTGGGGCCGGGACTGATTACCGGCGCGGCGGATGATGATCCCTCCGGCATTGCGACCTATTCCCAGACCGGGGCGCAGTTTGGTTTTGGCCAGTTGTGGACCGCGTTTTATCAGATTCCGCTGCTGCTGGCGGTGCAGGAGTGTTGCGCGCGCATTGGCTCGGTGACCGGCAAGGGGCTGGCCGGGGTGATCAAGCAGCACTACAGCCGCAAGGTTCTGACGGCCATGGTCGGGCTGGTGGTGGTGGCCAATACCATCAATATCGGGGCGGATCTCGGTGCGGTTGCCGCTGCGTCGCAACTGGTGGTGAATGCGCCGCTGTGGATGTACACAGTATTCGTCGCGGGGCTGGTGGTGACTTTGGAGGTGCTGGTCAGCTACCGGTCCTACGCCAAGGCACTTAAATGGCTGGCGCTTGCCCTGTTGGCATACCCGGCGACGACCTTCATGGTGGCGGAACCTTGGGGACGGATATTATACGCCACTTTTGTTCCCCACGTGGAATTTTCCTTCGCGTTTCTGTTCATTGTGACCGGCGTGTTCGGCACCTCGATTTCGCCCTACATGTTTTTCTGGCAGGCCTCCGAGGAGGTTGAGGAGGAAATTTCCCTTGGCCTGAAAAATGGGGCTGACGGCCAGCCCGTGTTGCCCAAGAACTTTATCAGCGAAATGCGCATCGATACGTCGATCGGCATGGTTGCCGCCGAGCTGGCGCAATGGTTCATTATTATCACCACCGGGTCGGTGTTGTTCAGCCATGGAATTAAAAATATCGCCACGGCGGCTGATGCGGCGAAGGCGCTGGAGCCGCTGGTGCACTCGTTCCCCAATTCCGGCCAGCTGGCGCGTGATTTGTTTTCCGTGGGGGTGATCGGGCTGGGGCTGCTCGGTATTCCGGTGCTGGCGGGATCGGCGGCTTATGCGTTGGCGGAGGCGTTTGACTGGCGGGAGGGATTGTCGCGCAAGTTCATGGAGGCGCGCGGGTTTTACGGGGTGATTATTGTCTCAACGGGCGTTGGGTTGCTGTTGAATTTCGTCGGCATCAATCCGATCAAGGCGCTGGTGTTCACCGCCGTGTTCAATGGCATCGCCGCGGTACCGCTGCTGTTCATGATTGCCCGGATCAATGCCAGCCGGGAGATTCTGGGGCCGAACCGTGGCGGGATTTTGTCGCGCTGGCTGGTGTGGGTTACCTTTGGCGTGATGGCGATGTGTGCGCTCGGGCTGTTCGCAACCTTGCTGGCCTGACAGGCGATGACGCCGCTTTGCCGGCGGCGTATCCTAACGCGAAAAACTGATGCAGTGTTACGGCAACCACGACAACATCGAAGAGGAAAACGCCATGCCAATCACTTACCGGGAAGCTGTCGCCGTATTTGATACCGCCGAGGCGCTCGACGCCGCTGTGTTTGCGCTGGAGACGCATGGGTTCGACCGGGCTGCGTTCTCGCTGCTGGCCAGCGAGGAGGCGGTGGCAGCGAAGCTGGGGCACCCATATCAGCACGTTAAGGAGGTCGAGGACGATGCGGCGGTGCCGCGCGATACGTTTTTCTCGCGGGTTTCCAGGTTGGAAGCGACGTATTTGCCGGCCCCTGCCCTCGCGGCGCTTGGCGGGCTCACGCTGGTGGGTGCCGGGGGGATATTGCCCGTGGTGATCGCGGCGGGCGGTGGATTGTTAGTTGGTGCTGCCCTTGGGGGGCTGATCCACCAGCATTTCGTCACGCGGGTGAAGGAGCAGGTGGAACGCGGCGGGCTGGTGTTGTGGGTAGGCCTGCGCGATGCCACCGCGGAAGCTAAGGCGCTGGAGATTTTGCAGCTGCAGGGTGCCCATGATGTGCATGTGCATGAGATGACAGCTTGAAAACGGCCGGTTGAGCGGAACGCATGGATTTGCTTGACGCGCTGGCCAGCGAGTCGTTTTGCCGCGTCGCCGAGGCGCGGCATACGGTGGGAAACCAGGTGCGCCTGCTGCGCGATGGGCCGGAGACGTTTGCCGCATGGCTGGAGGCGATTGGGCAGGCAAAGCGGTTTGTGTGGCTGGAAAATTATATCATTGAGGATGATGCCACCGGCGGGGCGTTTGCCGAAGCACTGGTGGCGGCGGCACGGCGCGGGGTGAATTGCCGGGTGCTGTATGACTGGCTGGGCTGCTGGCGGCGGACGCCGGCACGGTTCTGGGCACGGCTGCGCGCGGGCGGGGTGGAGGTGCGGTGTTATAATCCGCCGCATCCGCTGCATCCGTTGCGGTGGATCACCCGGGATCATCGCAAGGTGTTGTGCGTTGACGGAGATATGGCCTTCACCGGGGGGTTGTGCATCGGCCATGACTGGGCGGGGGATACGGCGCGCAATATGCCACCCTGGCGCGATACGGCGGTTGAAATTCGCGGGCCTGCGGTGGCGTACGTGGATGCCGCGTTTGGCGATAGCTGGGCGGCGGCGGCCAGGCTGGCGCCACCCGGCGAGGGGGTTGTGCCTGTGGGTGAGGCTCCGGGCGGCGGCGTGGAAGTATCGGTGATTGCCGGGCGGCCGGATGGGCTGGGGTTGTACCGGCTGGAGCAGTTGGTTGCGGAAATCGCGGAACGTTCGCTGTGGCTGACCGATGGGTATTTTGTTGCGACCACCGCGTATGTGCGGGCGTTGGCCGGGGCGGCGCGGGGCGGGGTGGATGTGCGGCTGCTGGTGCCTGGTTCCAGCAACTGGCCGCTGGTAGGCGCACTTTCGAAGGCCGCGTATCTGCCGCTGTTGCAGGCGGGGGTTAGGGTTTTTGAGTGGAACGGGCCGATGCTGCACGCCAAGACGGCGGTGGCGGATGGCTGCTGGAGCCGCATCGGGTCCAGCAATTCCAATTTGGCGAGCTGGATTATCAACCGCGAACTGGATGTGACCATAAAGGACCATGCGCTCGCGGCGCGGATGGAGGCGATGTTCGAGGCGGATATGCTCCATTCTACCGAGGTGGTGCTGGCGCGCGGGCGGAGCGGGATTACCCGGCCGGTGGCTCCCGATGATGGCATGCCGGATCGTTCCATCGCCAATGCCGAGCGGTTGCTCTCTGGCGCTATCGGGCTTGGCAGTACGCTGAGTGCGAGTTTTACCCGGCGGCGGCAGTTGCAGCCGGCGGAATCGATGGTGGTGCTGGGCGGTGGCGCGGTGCTGATTTTGCTGGGGATTTTGGCGATTTTTCTGCCGCGCGTGATCGCCTGGGTGGTTGCTATTGCAGCGCTGTGGCCGGGAGTTGGGTTGGTTTTGCGGGCGCTCAAACTCTGGCGGGCCGGTAAAGATGCACAGGCAGGCTGAATTCAGGATTATCAGCTGGAACCTGCTGCACTCGGTGGGGGCGGAGGCAGCGCACGTGCAGGCGCTGATCGAGCACCACAAGCCGGATTTGTGTTTGATGCAAGAGGCGACGGTGGGGATAGACAGCCTACCGGAGCGGCTGGGCGGGCATTACGCGCGGGTGGCGCTGCCTGGGCGGCACCATGGGCTGGCGGCGTGGAGCAAACATCCGTTTCATGCACCGGCGGGGAGTTTGGCCTTGCAGCGGGGCGTGATTGTGCAGCGGGTGTGCCAGATATTGGATCTGGGCAGTTTCAGCGTGGCGAACGTGCATCTCTCGCATGGGCAGGTGCTGAACCGGCGGCAGTTGCGGCGCATTGGACGTGTATTGCCGCAAAAGGCGGCCATTTTGGGCGATTGCAACATGCTGGGCGCGCCGCTGCTGCCGGGGTTTGAAGATGTCGGCGCGCGGATAGCGACGCACCGGATGAGCGGGATGGTGCCGCTGCGGCTGGACCGCTGCTTTTTACGGGCGTTGAAGTGTGTGTCGGCGGAGGTGCTCGACCAAGGGGCATCGGACCACCGGCCTCTGCTGGTGGTGCTCGCGCTAGCCTGAATGGGCGGGACATGGTCTACACTCGGGCCATGAGTTCCAACTTGAACGGCCGGCGTAAATGGGGACGGCTGCTGCGCGATGTTCTGCTGCTGCCCCCTGCCCTGCTTTATGTGATTGTTGAAGAGGTTTTCTGGAACGGTGCGAAGGCGCTGCTGCGGCAAATTGCGCGGACCGGGGTGGTGACGGCGGCGCAGCGGAAGCTGGAGAGATTGCCGGCGGTGGCGGTTCTGCCGCTGTTCCTGGTGCCTGAAATTTTCAGTCATATCGGCGGGTTCTGGGCGTCCTACCTGCTCATCCAACGGCAATGGGTGGCGGCCATGCTGGTCGGTGTCGTGATTAAAGGCAGTGCCACGCTGATGGTGGTGTGGATCTACCAGAGTTGCGAGCGCAAGCTGCTCTCTGTCCGCTGGTTTGCGTGGCTACACCGGCATGTTTTGCGTGGCCGCGCCTGGGTGCTGGAGCGGATACGGCCAGGCCGGGAACTCGCGCTGCGCCTGATGCGCGGCAGCCGCGCCGGGGTGGCACGGCGGTTTGCCGCTATTCGACAGTTGGTGGCAACCAGGATGGGCTTGCGGCGCAGGTAGTTATTTCACCGTCTGCACGGCCTCGAAACCCTCGAACTCGGGGCGGCCAAGGTAGAGGGGACGGTTGTTGCCGGCGTTGGCGTGGGCGGCGCGGAAGGCTTCGGACTTGGTCCAGTTTTCGAAGGCGGCGTGGTCGGCCCAGATGGTGTGGCTGGCGTAGAGGGTGTGATCCTCGCGCTGCGGGCCTTTTAACAGGTGGAATTCGACGAAGCCGGGAACTTGCTTGAGGTGGGAGTCGCGGCTGGCCCAGACCTGTTCGAAGGCGGCTTCCGAGCCGAGGGGAATTTTGAAGCGGTTCATGGCGATGTACATGGGGCGGGGTCCTTGCGTGTGATGGTTGCGTGTGATGGTGCGGGTTTAGCATAATTCTTGACAATCCAATGTTCGACATTAGTGTCGAATTACCAACCTCCTTGGCGGGGTAAATTGCACACCCGGCAAATGACCGGGAAATTTCGTGGGGAAAACAAGATATGCTGGACCATGCGGGCGGGGCGCTCGACTTCGATTTCAACACGCTGCCGGAGATCGGCAATGGGTTTCTGGACCGGCTGAGCGCGATCCGCGAGGCGGAGCCGGTGTTCTGGAGCGAGCACCAGCGCGGCTGGATTGTGACGCGGCATGCGGATGTTCTGGAAGGGTTCAGCGGACGGATGCCGCTTTCCACCGCGCGGCTGGTGGAGACGGTGGTGCAAGGGTTTCCCGAACGGGCGGCAAAGATGCCGACGCTGATGAAGTCCCTGCCCGACTGGATTATCAACTCCGATCCGCCGGCGCATACGCGCATGCGCACGCTGATGAACAAGGCTTTTAGCCATAAGGTCGTGCAATCGGTGCGGAATTTTGCGCAGGGCAATATCGAGGCGGTGCTGGACGAGATGGAGGCGCGCGGCACGGCAGAATGCAATGAGGATATTGCACGGCAGATTACCGGCAAGACGATTTTGCATCTGCTGGGCGTGCCGCAGGAGTATTTGCCGAAGTTGAAAGACTGGGCGGCGAGCATGTTGGGCGCGCTGGCGGTGGTAAATGCGACGGATGAGCAGTTGGCGGCAGGTGAGCGCTCGGTGATTGAGATTTTCGAGCTGTTTGAGCGGGAGATTGAGAAGCGCCGGACGCATCCGCAAGACGATGTGTTCACCGGGTTGGTGCAGGCGGTGGATGGCGGCGACCGGCTGACGATGGCGGAGATGGTGGGGTCATCGGTGGTGTTGCTGCTGGCGGGGCACGACACGACGCTGAATTCGATGGTGATGGGGGTGGAGGCGCTGTCGCGGCATCCGGAGCACCGGGCACAGATTGCGGCCAACCCGGAAGGCGTGGACAAGGCGGTGCTGGAGTTGATGCGCTACTTTGCGATGTCCGGCGGGCAGACCCGGCTGGTGATGGAAGATTTTGAGTGGCACGGCAAGAAATTGAAGAAGGGCGATGCGGTGTATCTGATGATCGCGGGGGCGAACCGCGACCCGCGGGTGTTTGAGAACCCCGAGGTGTTGGATTTTTCGCGGGATGTGTTCCAGTCGATGACGTTTGCGCCGGGCATTCATCATTGCATTGGGCATGTGCTGGCGCGGATGCAATTGAATGAGTTTTTCTCGCGCACTTACAAGCGCTTTGAACAGGTGGAAGTGTTGGAGCGCAAGCTGGTTTACTCGCCGGTTTGGGTGTTCCGCGCCATTCCGAAGATGGATGTGCGGTTTCATCGGCGCGGGTGACTTTTAGTGTGCTGGTTCAATATATAGATGTTCACTATTTAGCCCGAAGCGTGTAAACTGGCCGCAGAAAACTAAAAACACGGCCTGATTGCCGGCGCGCCAAGGGGAAAAAGATAATGTCGATGGCTGTTGCCGCGGGGGAATTGCCCCCGGTTTATCCAGTGGCGGAGTTTGGTTCGGCGGTGGCGAGTGGGCCGTTGCGGCGCCGTGCGCAGGTGGTTTATGCCCTACTGGTGGTGCTTGGGGTGGCACCGCTGGTGTTGCATTCCGCCGCGGGATGGCAGGCGGCCGGGCTGGGGGTGATCTGCCCCGGCGCTGGGTTTCTGGCCGATGGCGGCTGGGCGATGCTGCTGTTTCCCCTGGCCGTGGCCTTGATGTTTGTGGCTTTCGCCTCCTGGGTTTTGATGGCCAATGCCGTGGCGCCGCTGGTGGTATGGTTTGGCAGTGCGGCGCTGGCGGGTGGGCTGGCGGGTGAGCGGATTACCGGGTGGTCGCCCTGGGCGGCGCTGGTGCTGGCGGTGGGGTTTTTTTCCGGTTGCACGTATTTGAGCCGCCGGACCATGGCGGCGGAGGCCGCGCGGCGCGATGCGCGGGCGGTTTACCTGCCTGCGGCGATGGCGGCTGTTGGCGCGCGGGCGGTGGACGCACCCGCACCGGGTGAACGGGAGATGAGCCCGGCGGACCTGGCAAATTTGCGCTATGCACTGGAGCGGGGCTTGCAGCCGGTGGATGGGTTTGCCGGGTTCGATGTGATCGAGCAGTTCCAGACGTCTTCCGTGCGTTACCAGATCGACTATCTGCTGTGGGCGCTGCAACTCTCGCAATGCCACTACACGCCGAATTTCCATGGGTATTTGAACCAGGCGCAACGCAATCTGATTGACAAGCTGACCGTGCCGATGGTGTGGAAATGGTGGCGGTGGGAAAATTTGCTGGGGAATTTTAGCCTTAGTGTCGATCCGATCGCCAAGGACAACATTATGTTTGGCGGTTTTTCCAGCAACCATATCGCGCTGTACACGGCGGTGACCGGTGACCAGCGGTATTTGCAGCCGGGGTCACTGACGTTCCGTTGGGATGAGAAGACCGTATTTAAACACGATTTGCGCACGGTGCTGGAGGCGGGGCGGCAAAACCAGCGCGAGGCGGTGTACGCGCCGCTGTATCCGTGCGAGCCCCGCCTGACCTATAGCGCGTGCAATTTGTGGGGGCAGATGGCGCATCTGACCGCGGACCGGATTTTCGCGACGAATTACGCGCCGAAACTGCTGCATGATTTGAAGCCGCTGCATATGTCGGAAATGATGGGCATTGACGGTTCGCCACATGCGGGGCGCATGACGGCGCTGGGAATTCGGATTCCGGTTTACACCTGCAACCATGTGGCGGCGATGTGGGGCTGGATGGCCTCGCCGTTTTTCCCGGATTTGAGCAAGCGAACCTGGGCGGCATCACGCGAGGAATGCGTGAGTTTTGGCGCCGATGGTGAAATTACGCTGGCGGCTGAAGCCTATGACCGGATTGATACCGGTAATTACAAGAAGAGCGAGGCCGGGCTGTATGCGCAGTTTTTAATGCTCTCGCGCGAACAGGGCGACCAGGAGGTGGCCGACGCGATTTTGCGCAAATTGGATAAGGACTTTGGGCGGGTAGAGCGCGATGGCGTGGTGTCCTACGCCAAGGCATCCAATGTGAACAACGCGACCATTATTATGGGGCGGCTGCTGCGGCGGTTTGATATGCGCAAGCTGATCCTGGAGGGACCGCCGCCGGGGGCGCTCACCGGGCCGGTGCTGGCGGAGGTGAGTTATCCCGATGTGCTGGTGGCGAAGGCGTTCAGCGATGGCGAGAGACTGGAACTGGTGCTGTCTGCGGGCGGGGCGGATGGCCGGCAGACGCTGCGGTTGGAACGGCTGCACCCTGGGCAGAGCTACACGCTGGCACCCGGTGGGCAGATGTTTACCGCCGATGCGCAAGGGGGCGCGGCGATTGAAGTGCTGATAGAGGGCCGCACGGAAGTGACCATTTCGCCAGCGCTGAACTGAGGCGCTGGCGGATGAGGGGATTATAAGCATGGGCTGCTGTATTCTCGGGGCGATTATTTTTGGGCTGTTGATGCGTATTACACGGACGGTGCGCAGTGCGTTGGGGTTTGCGCCAGTTGCCGTGGAGCGGCCGAATGCGGCGATGTGGCGGTTGAATGGTGCCGCGCCGGTGCAGACTGCCGTGGGGTGGGAGCGGCCGTTGCGCTCACAACTGGCGATAAGTGCGGTGATGATGCCGTTGGCGCTCTACATCGCATACTCGCTGCATGCGGCGCGGTTGATGCTGCAATTTGCTTTGCTGTTTGGCCTGCCGGTGAGCGGGTTGTTGCCTTACTGCCACTGAGCGTCTGTAAAAAAATTACCCGGTGCCGTTCGTGGGCCTGGAATTCGAGAGTGCAAAATGTCCATTATTGATGCCGCCGACCCCGCCGCTTGGGCCCGCGCCAAGGAGCAGGTGGAGCAGGCATTCGGCCCGGTGCGCATTCTCTGCAACAACGCCGGCGTGTTCGCCGCCGGCGGCCCGGTGGAAAACATCGACCCGCAGACTTGGCGCTGGCTGTTCGGCATCAATCTGGACGCACATCTGCACGTGCTGCGCACCTTCCTGCCGGAAATGCGCGCCGGCGGCGAGGAGGCGCATATCGTCAACACCGTCTCCATGGCTGGGCTGCTCGCCACCGCGCATACCGCCGCCTATAGCGCCTCCAAATTCGCAGCCCTTGCCTTGGCGCAGAGCTTGCGTTCGGAGTTGGAAAGCAGCCGTACCGGCATTTGCGTACTCTGCCCCGGCTATGTCTCCACGCGGCTGCTCGCAGCAGCATCTGCCCGATTCCAGCCGCGATGCCACCAACACCGCCGCCTTTGCCGCCGCGCTGGCGCAGGGCTCCTCGCCCGATGCCATCGGCGAGAGCGTGGCGCGGGCGGTTAAATCCGGCGAATTCTATATTTTCACGCATCCCGAATTCCGGGGGCTGATCGAATCCATCCAGCAGGAACAGATGGCCGCGTTTGGCCCACCCGCCTGAAGTCATCGAACCGTCATAAATTCCTCCAGCCTTCCCTGGTAAAAATCGATTTGCACAGTTTGCTGACCACCGCTTCAGGATCGCCAAATGAAAAGACGTAACTTCCTCGCCGCCGCTTTGCCGCTTGGCCTCGCCGGGTTCCCGCTTGGCCGGCATTCCACGGCCTTGGCGGAGGTTGCCGCCCCGCCGGGCAGCAGCCTTGGTTTCGCCTCGGTCCCCAACTTGCGCGACCTCGGAGGCTACCCAACGCCTCATGGAATGGTGCGCCGCGGTCTCGTCTACCGCTCGGAAAAACTGCACCCTGTTACCACGCAGGACATGCCAAAACTGGCGGCGCTGGACCTTACCCAGGTGTTCGACCTACGCACCCAGCCCGAACGCGCACAACGGCCCGACGAATTGCCCCCCGGCCCGGCGGATATCTGGCTCAACGTCCTCGCCGACGCCAATGGCGGCATCCCCGCCAACATCACCACACTGCTCGCCACGCCGAAGCAAGCCAACGTGGCGTTGGGCAACGGCAAAATGGCCGTCTTCGGGGTGCAAACCTACCAGCAATTCGTAATGCTGCCGAGCGCACGTAAATCCTACCGCACCTTGTTCCTGGCCTTGAGCAATGGCGCCGGGCCACAACTCTTCCATTGCACCGCCGGCAAGGACCGCACCGGCTGGGGCGCCGCGGCGCTGCTAACGCTGCTCGGGGTGCCAGAGCACATTGTGTATCAGGACTACCTGCGTACCAACGACTACATCCTACCCGAGTACCAGGCCTACATCGCCCGCTTCACCGCGCAGGGCGGCGATCCTGCGATCGCCCAAGACCTGTTTGCCGCCAAATCTGAATATCTGCACGCCGCGTTCAGAGAAGCCACCAGCACTTTTGGGAGCATGACCCGGTATTTCGAAGAGGGGCTGGGTCTCGACACAACGGTGCGGAAACACCTGCGCTCACGCCTGATCGCGACGGCCTAGAGAAACGTCCCGTTAAATTAGACCGTTTGGTTTGGATTAACCTAATGAAATTGCTCGTAAAATGAAAAAACGAATGTTTCCGTTTTACTGGAAAGCACTCTACGGGTTACACTCCCAGTTGACGCGCGGGGAAAAAGCAAACCTCACAAGGACGGCTCATGCTGACGTTGTTCATGGCCATCGCCCGTCGGCCGGCGGATGCAACCAAGACCTAAACATAAATGGCGAGTATAATGCGAGCTATTACTCATGATATTTCACACCTCAACTTGCCGGTCCATCCGCGCGCGCGCCGTCGTGCGGCTGGACCGCGGTACCGGCTGTCACACAAGGATGAAATAAAATGTTAAAAACCAACACCGCTCCCGACGCCCTGGATTTCAGCATGGGCGATCCGTCGATGGTCACGGACGAGAAACTCTTGCCCGCTCTGGCCGGGCTGCGCGAGCAGGCTCCCGTCTACTGGAGCGAGCTTAACCAATGCTGGCAGCTCACTGGCTACGATGCCGTCAATGAAGCGTTCCAGGATGTCCGCTTCTCCAACGTCCGCTTGTCGGGGTTTGCCTTCCGCTCGATCCCCGAAGAAGAGCGTGACGCCCAAATTCCGGTGTTGCAGCGCGGCGTCAAGGACTGGATCGTCAATATGGATGGCGCGCCGCACAAGCGCCTGCGCAGCATCGCCACCCGCGCGCTGAGCAAAAAACTCGTGGACTCCATGATTCCGCAAATTGACGCCATTTCCGCCGAGCTGACCGAAAAAGCGGCGCGACTGGGCGAATGCGACTTCGCCAACGAAATCGCCTACTACCTGCCCGCCAGCATCATCCTCACTCTGGTCGGCCTCTCGATGGACCATCTGGAAAAAGTCCGCGACTGGACCCGCGCCATTACCTCCGCACTGGTCGCGCCTTTCTCGCCGCCTGAACTGCTCATTGCCTGCAACCAGGCGATGGCGGAAATGAACGACATGGTGCGCGCCGAGATCGCAAAACGCAGGGTAGAGCCGCGCGAGGATCTGCTGACCCAGCTCGTCACCCTCAAGGACGAATCCTCCAACGAGATGCTCACCGAGGATGACATCCTGGGCTTCTGCCACATCCTGCTCACGGCCGGGCATGATACCACGGTCAACACCATGGTACTCGGCCTCAACGCCTTCGCCAGCCACCCGGAACAGGTGCAGCAGTTCCTTGAAGGCAAGGTCGATCCGCTGGTGGCAATGCAGGAGCTCTCCCGCTTCATCGGCATGTCCACCGCCCAGGCCCGAGTAGCCGGCACGGATTTCGAATTCCACGGCAAGCAGATCAAAAAGGGCGACGTTGTGTTTCTCTGGATACTCTCAGCCAACCACGATCCGGCCAAATTCCCCGATCCCGGAAAATTCGACCTGTTCCGGCCAAACCTTTCGGATGTGATGACTTTTGGCCCCGGCCTGCATCATTGCATCGGCCACTACATCGCGCGGGTCGAGCTGGCGCATTTCTTTAAAATCTTCCTGCCCCGCTTCTCGAAAATCGAAATCCTCGACAAGCCGCTGGCCCGCACGCATATGCTCATCTTCCGCGGTGTCAGCCAGCTTAGAGTCTCTTTCACCTAATTTGACGCATACCCTGAGTTTCTGAGGTAGTTTGCGCGTTCCTCTGACTTGAACTCATTGAGCAATGTGCCGATGCGTTTCCAGGTTGCCTCGACGGTGCGCTCGGCGGCCTTGCGGAGCAGTGTTTTGAGCTTGGCGAAGACCTGCTCGATGGGGTTCAGGTCCGGGCTGTAGGGCGGCAGGAATAGGAGTTTGGCGCCAGCCTCGCGGATGGCTTTGCGTACTGCAGGGCTTTTATGGCTGCCGAGGTTGGCCGGTCGGGAAGCTTGAACTTCGGCTCCACCGCGTCCGCCCGCAGATACTGGCGGATCGTGTTCCGCGACAATCCGGTCCGCCGCTCAATCTCACGGATCGGGATATGCTGCCGCAAATGCCAGCGACGAATTACGCTCAATAACGCCATGTCGATCACTCCTGGGTCCTCCGACCAAAGCCAGGGGGAGGTCAAAACATGGTTCAGTTCTCAGTGAAAATTTCCGCCACCCCCGGGTCAGATCTCAGTGGAAATCAACAATTGAGGCGGTTCGCCTGATCAAGGAACGCGGTATTTCGGTTGTTCAGGCGGCGCGTGATCTGGAGGTTGGCGAGGGCGTGCTACGCCGCTCGGCCAAGGAGGTTTCGGGGGATCCTCAACAGGCCTTTCCCGGCCTGGGGCAGATGAAGCCCGAGCAGTTGGAGCTTGAACGGCTCCGGCGCGAGGTCGCCAAGCTGAAGGCGGAGCGTGACATTCTAAAAAAAGCCGCGGCCTACTTTGCCAAGGAGTCGATGTGAAGTTCGGCTTCGTTGCAAAGCATCGAGGAATATGGCCGGTGCGGTTGCTTTGCGAGACGCTCGATGTCTCGCGCAGCGGGTTTTATGCCTGGGCATGCCGCCCGCCTAGTGCCCGTGCTTGAAGCGACGAAGGGGTTGGGGCTCTGGTCAAAACCAGATTCCTGAGCAGCGACCGCACCTATGGTGCCCGGCGCGTGTGGCACGATGTGCTGGCCGAGGGCATTGCTTGTGGGCTGCACCGAATTGAGCGGTTGATGCGGGCCCAGGCTCTGCGCGCCCGTCCTCGGCGCAGAGGTTTGCCGGCCGACAAAGGTGAGCGAAGTGCTGTTCCTGCCTGAAATGTTCTGGACCGGCAGTTTGTGGCGGCAGCACCAAACCGCAAATGGATCGCTGATTTTACCTATATCTGAACTGCCGAGGGCTGGTTGTATGTGGCGGTGGTGATCGATCTCTTCTCCCGCTGCGTGGTCGGCTGGTCGATGAGCGCCATGATGACCGCGCAGCTGGTCACCGATGCGCTGGTGATGGCGATCTGGCGCCGCGGCAAACCCGACGCGCTGCTGCATCATTCAGACCACGGCAGCCAGTACACGTCCGAGCCATTCCAGCGGCTCAAGTCCAGTTTGATTTTCAAAGATAGCGCTGTCCTTGGGAACCACATGGGCAGAAGGAGTAGGGTAGGACAAAAACATGGTTATGTTAGCGTTCAGATTCCAGGTCACCGGGGCGTATGTTAGCAGCCGCACCAGGCGGTGCGTAAAACAATTGCGGCGTGTCATGATGTTGAGATCGACCACCGGTCCGCTAATCAATCTGGCAAAGGCGGGTGCATCTGCAGGAAAACTATAGGGATCCGACGCTGGTCCGGCCCTTACCGGCGCTGCGGCCGAAACTGAAAGATGAATGCCGTTACCGGCAAGAATGGCAAGAGTTCGATCCACCCCGGGGAATTCGGAAAACCATCCGTCAGAGGCCACTTGCGCCATGCTGACGTGCCAGTCGAATTCACCAGTCTCTGTCTCTGAGGGTAAAATTGCGATTTCCGTTGTTGTGCCACCACCATTTTTCCAAGTCATCTGGCGGTAGCCAGAATATGGAGTATTGCGCATTTACGAAATCAATAATGCTGAAGCCATGGAGAGCTTACCCTAAAATACCAGGTAGATCTAAGCCAAACTGCCGCGCGCAATCTTTTGCAATGTCATAGCCGGCATCGGCATGCCGCATCACACCCGTTGCGGGGTCGTTCCATAAAACATTCGCAAGGCGTTTCGCGGCTTCCGGGGTTCCGTCGGCGCAGATCACCATGCCGGAATGTTGCGAGAACCCCATGCCGACACCGCCACCATGGTGCAGTGAAACCCAGGTCGCGCCAGAGGCGCAATTGAGCAAGGCATTCAGCAAGGGCCAGTCAGACACGGCATCTGACCCATCAGCCATGGCTTCTGTTTCCCGGTTGGGTGAGGCGACGGAGCCTGAATCCAGATGATCACGGCCGATCACCACGGGGGCGGAGAGTTCGCCATTGGCAACCATCTCGTTGAAAGCCAGGCCGAGCCGGTGCCGGTCGCCAAGCCCAACCCAGCAGATGCGCGCGGGCAGGCCTTGGAATGCAATTCTTTCCCGCGCCATGTCGAGCCAGTGATGCAGATGCTTATCATGCGGCATCAGTTCTCTCACTTTGGCATCGGTCTTGTAGATATCTTCCGGGTCGCCCGAAAGAGCGGCCCAGCGGAAGGGGCCGACGCCACGGCAGAATAAGGGGCGGATGTAGGCGGGCACGAAGCCGGGAAAATCAAAGGCATTCTCGACGCCCTCTTCCTTTGCCATCTGCCGGATGTTGTTGCCATAGTCAAAGGTAGGGACACCCATTTTCGAGAAGGTCAGCATGTCGCGCACATGCCCTGCCATGGAGGCGCGGGCGGCGGCCTCGACGGCTTTCGGGTTGGTTTCGCGACGTTCGATCCATTCCGCGACAGTCCAGCCTTTGGGCAGGTAGCCGTTGATGGGGTCGTGCGCGGAAGTTTGGTCGGTGAGTGCATCCGGCCGCACGCCCCGGCGCAGGAGTTCGGGTAAGACCTCGGCGATGTTGCCGAGGAGACCAACGGAAATAGGCTTCTTTTCAAGAACCGAGCGGTTGATGATCTCCAACGCCTCGTCCAGCGTGTCGGCGCGCACGTCCACATAGCGCGTTTTCAACCGCATTTCGATGCGGCTGGCCTGGCATTCGACCGCCAGGCAGCTGGCACCCGCCATGGTGGCGGCCAGCGTTTGCGCGCCGCCCATGCCGCCGAGGCCGGCGGTGAGAATCCATTTTCCCGCAAGGTTGCCTTGGTAATGCTGGCGCCCCATTTCCACAAAGGTCTCGTATGTGCCTTGCACGATGCCTTGTGTGCCGATGTAGATCCAGGAACCGGCCGTCATCTGCCCGTACATCATAAGCCCCTTGCGATCGAGCTCATGGAAGTGTTTCCAGGTCGCCCAATGCGGCACGAGGTTTGAGTTTGCCAGCAAAACCCGGGGTGCGTTCTCATGTGTGCGGAATACGCCGACGGGTTTGCCGGACTGAATCAACAGGGTCTGGTCACCTTCCAGCCGGCGCAATGTCTCGACGATGCGGTCGTAGGAATTCCAGTCGCGCGCGGCACGGCCGATGCCGCCGTACACGACCAGTTCTTCCGGGCGCTCGGCCACCATTGGGTCGAGATTGTTCATAAGCATGCGCAAGGGTGCTTCGGTCTGCCACGACTTGGCTGAGATTTTATTGCCGTGAGGCGCGTGGATGATACGGGCATTGTCCAGACGGTTCATGGGAGCAAACTTTCCAGAATGGTGTTTAAAATTGAAAGAATAGGCGTGGGAGTATTGAGGGGAGAGGGCCAGTTTACCGGTGTTGGGGACCCCGGTTCGTCCATATACCCGCGGCAGGCGAGTTCCATTTGAATGGCGTTGATGCCATCAATAGGGTTACCGTAATGGCGGGTGATGTAACCACCTTTAAACCGGCCGTTCACGACAGAGGTAAAACGCGGGTCGGCGCCGCAGATGGCTGCTACGCGATCCGTAATCGTGGGGTCGCAGGCATTGTCATCGTTGGTGCCGAGGTTGAAGTTTGGTAGAATGCCCGGAAAAAACCTGGGGATTTCACTGCGGATGGAATGGCAATCGTACAGCACGATGGAGTGGTGCATGCGGCGCAGGCGGCTGATTTCGGCGGCAATGGCCTCGTGATATGGATCGAAATACGTAACCCGGCGCAGCAGGATTTCAGTGTCATCGGGCTCCTGCCTCGCGCGGTAAAGCGGCTCGCCATCGAAGGTTTCTGTCGGGCAAAGTCCAGTGGTTGCCTGTCCTGGGTAGAGCGATGCACCGGACGGGTCGCGGTTCACGTCGATAATGGTACGCGAAATTTTCGTGCGGATGATCGTTGCATCCAACGCTTCCGCAAAGGCATAAAGCTCTGGCAACCA
Source organism: Acetobacteraceae bacterium (assembly GCA_003164135.1). GTDB lineage: Bacteria > Pseudomonadota > Alphaproteobacteria > Acetobacterales > Acetobacteraceae > Acidocella. Next base: position 7,245 of record PLSD01000051.1, on the reverse strand, counting down.
CCAGTCGGCATCCTTGCGGGCCAGCCAGGGTGAAACCAGAGCGGGTTGCAACGCTTCTGGAAGCTCAGTCCCCGCATGTGGGATACTGAGAATCAGCGGCGCCGATCCTTGCCGGATGCTGATAAAGCTCATGCGACACCCGGTAGGTTTTGCACCGGTAGCGCCGCGTTTTTGAGAAGTTCGATCGCGGCTTCGATATCCGGTGCGAAATAGCGGTCGTCATCGAGGTGCGGCACTTTTTCCCGGAGCACCGCACGGGCTGTTTCCAGAACGGTGCTGGACGCCATGGGATGGAAATCACACCCCTGGACGGCGGCTAGAAGTTCTATGGCGATAATGCCGCGCAGATTCTCGGTCATCGCCATCAACCGGCGCGCCCCGTGTGCTGCCATGGAAACATGATCTTCCTGGTTTGCCGAAGTGGGGATGTTGTCCACCGAGGCAGGAAATGCACGGCCTTTGTTCTCTGACACCAAAGCTGCTGCTGTGACCTGCGGAATCATGAAACCAGAATTCAGCCCAGGCTTGGGCGCGAGAAACGCCGGCAGGCCGGAAAGGGCGGGGTCCACCAGCATTGCCAGGCGGCGCTCAGCCAGCGAGCCGATTTCGCACACGGCCATCGCGATCATATCGGCTGCGAAGGCAACCGGCTCGGCGTGGAAATTGCCGCCGGATAATGCTTCGGCAGGATCGGTGAAGATCAGCGGATTGTCGGTCACGCCATTGGCCTCGGTACCCAGCGTTGCTGCTGCCTGACGGAGAAGGTCCAGCACAGCGCCCATCACTTGCGGTTGGCAGCGCAGGCAATAGGGGTCTTGCACGCGCGCATCGCCGGTGGTGTGCGAGGCGCGGATCGCGCTCCCTGCCATCAGGTCGCGCAAAGCATCCGCCACTTCGGCCTGACCTCTGTGGCGGCGCAGTGCATGAATACGCGGGTCGAATGGCGCGTCGGAACCTTTGGCGGCGTCAGTCGAGAGTGCGCCGGTAACAAGTGCCGCACGGAACAGGGCTTCTGCTTCGAAAAGCCCGGCAAGGGCGTAAGCGGTGGAAAATTGCGTGCCGTTGAGCAGCGCCAGGCCCTCTTTGGGGCCGAGGATGAGCGGTTCCAGACCCGCGGCAGCCAGACCCGCAGCAGCGGAAACACGCTTGCCGGACCAGAAAACCTCACCATGCCCGATCATCGCTGTTGTCATATGCGCCAGCGGGGCGAGGTCGCCAGAGGCTCCGACGGACCCCTGCGCGGGAATAACGGGGATGAGGTTTTTTGCCAGCATTTTCTCCAGCATCATCACCGTTTGCGGGCGAACGCCCGAGGCTCCCTGTGCCAGTGAGCCCATTTTGAGCGCCATCATCAGCCGGGCTACGGCGATGGGCATCGGCTCGCCCACGCCGGCGGCGTGGGAAAGTACGAGGTTACGCTGCAAGGTTTCAAGATCGGCCTCGGCAATGCGCACGCTGGCGAGTTTACCGAAACCGGTGTTGATCCCATAAACCGGCGCGCCGGCGGCGACGATTTCCGCCACGGCGGCTGCGGCGCGTTCCACGGCGGGCAAGGCGGATGGCGCGAGACGGACGGGGCCGCCTTTATAGATGTCACGCCATTGCGCGAGGCTGACGTTGCCGGGAATAAGATTCATGAGCGGCTCCAGATGCGGCGGTAAAGCGGGTTGAACCCGATGCGGTAGACAAGCTCGGCCGGGTCTTCGATGTCCCAGATTGCGAGATGGCATTTTGCGCCGGGGGTTAGCGTACCGACGCCGGGCCGGCCCAATGCGGCGGCGGCGTTGCGCGTGACGCCGAGCAGACATTCCTCCACGGTGAGGCGGAACTGTGTCGCGGCCATGTTCATGGCCAGCAGCAAGGAATTGAGCGGCGAGGTGCCTGGATTTAGATCCGTGGCGACGGCGATTTTTACGCCGTGCGTGCGCAGTGCTGCGACCGGTGGCACTTGTGTCTCCCGCAATGAGTAAAAGGCGCCGGGGAGCAGCACCGCAACTGTGCCCGCGGCGGCCATGGCGGCCGCGCCGGCATCATCGGTGTGCTCCAGATGATCCGCGGAGAGCGCGTTGAAACCTGCGGCGAGTGCCGCGCCGTGCAGGTTGGAAAGCTGGTCCGCATGGAGTTTTACCCGCAACCCATGTGCGGTGGCGGCGGTAAAAACGCGCGCGATTTCATCGGGAGAGAATGCAATGCCTTCACAAAATCCATCGACGGCATCGGCCAGTTTTTGTGTGGCGATCTGTGGGATCAGTCTGCAGCAGAGTAGATCGATGTAGCCCGCGCGGTTGGTGGAAAATTCGGGCGGTAACGCATGCGCGCCGAGAAATGTCGGGGAAATGTCCACCTGGGTGGCATACCCCAGAGCGGCAATCACGTGCAGCAGCTTCAGCTCGGACTCTTCGGAGAGGCCATAGCCGGATTTGATCTCGACAGTGGTGACACCCTCAGCCAACAGTGCGTTCAGCCGGGGGCGGCTTGCCGCGACTAAATCCGCCTCGCTGGCGGCCCGCGTGGCCTGCACCGTGGCGGCAATCCCCCCGCCCGCCCGGGCGATGTCCTCATAGGAGGCGCCGTTCAGCCGCGCCGCAAATTCCGCTGCGCGGTTCCCGGCAAAGGCGAGGTGCGTATGGCAGTCGATCAGGCCGGGAGTAATCCAGCGGCCGCCGCAGTCGGTAACCTGACGCGCCGCAGCAAAGTCCCGTGCCGGGCCTGCGTACACAATGTGCCCCGCGAGCTCAGCCACCACGCCGTTTTCCACCACGCCGATGCCGGGCATAGCCGGGTCCATGGTTGCGAGGCGGGCGTTGGTGAAAATATGGTCTGCTTGCATGAAATAACCCTTGGCCGGGCCGTTTAAGTTGTATATACAATAGGTGCGTTTCAGGGAGTTGTCCAGTGGGAAATGAATTGTTTTTCCGGCATGCTTTGCTGCCCACGGGCTGGGCGGAGAACGTGCGGCTCATCATAACCGGCGGCGTGATCTCAGGCGTCGAGACGGAGGGGGCGGCTCAAGGCGACGTGGGGACGATCGCTTTGCCTGGGATGCCAAACCTGCACAGCCACAGCTTCCAGCGCGCCCTGGCGGGGCTGACCGAGCACCGGGGCGCGGGAGAAGAGAACTTCTGGACCTGGCGGGATCTGATGTATCGCTTCGCGTTGCAAATGGACCCGGATGATGTCGAAGCCGTGGCAACGCAGGCGTTTGTGGAAATGCTGGAGGGTGGCTTTTCCGCCGTGGCCGAGTTCCATTATCTGCACCACGCGCCGGACGGAACACCTTATGGCGACATCGCCGAGATGGCTTCGCGCGTTGGTGTGGCGGCGGCGGCCACGGGGATCGACTTGACGCTTCTGCCGGTTTTTTATGCCCATGCAGGTTTCGGCGGCACGCCACCTGCTGCGGCGCAACGGCGGTTTATTAACGGTCTCGACTCATATGCGAAAATTCATGAGCGGTGCCGGCAAATCTCAAACACGGGCGTTGCGCCGCATTCACTGCGCGCCGTGACACCGGAAGAACTGAGTGTGCTCTCCGCTTTGGCAGGGGGGGCGCCGCTGCATATACATATTGCCGAGCAAACCGGCGAGGTTGATGACTGCGTGGCCTGGTCAGGGTTGCGGCCCATCGACTGGCTGTTGCGCCATGCGCCAGTGGCGGCGAACTGGTGCCTGGTGCATGCGACGCATGTGACGGTCGCCGAGTGCGCTGGCATTACCGCCAGCGGTGCCGTGGTGGGACTTTGCCCGATTACGGAAGCCAATCTGGGAGATGGAGTTTTTCCGGCGCAGGAGTTTTTGGGAAAATATGGAATTGGTTCAGATTCCAATGTGCTGATCGGGGTGGCCGAGGAATTGCGGATGCTGGAGTATTCGCAGCGGCTTGCCTTGCGACAGCGTAATGTCATGGCCACGGAGGCGGTGCGGACAACGGCTAAGGCGATGTTCCAAAACGCGGTTGCCGGGGGGGCGCAGGCGCTGGGTATGATGGGCGGTCTGGTGGTTGGGGCGCCGGCAAATATTGTGACACTGGCTGGGGATAATCCGGATATTGCGCTTTCCCAATTCGTCTTTGCTACGCGCGCACCTGTGGTAAAAGACGTATGGGTGCGTGGGAGACAATGCGTACGCGATGGGCGGCACGAACTAGCGGAACGCAGCCGGATGCGTTTCGACACTGTGGTGAAGAAGCTTTTGGCATGAACAAAATGGAAGCGGCCAAGCCGCAAAAACTTTATGAGCAGATCAAGCAGTATCTGTTGGATGGCATTGCCGCGGGGCGGTGGCCGGATGGGGGAAAAATCCCGTCGGAACATGAGCTTATGGAGGTGCTGCATGCCTCGCGCATGACCGTAAACCGGGCGGTAAAGGAGTTGTCAGCCGAGGGGCTGCTGTATCGCGTGCAGGGGCTGGGCACGTTTGTGCGCGCGCAGCCACCGCGGTCGGCTCTGCTGGAAATCTATGATATTTCAGAGGATATTCAGCGCCGGGGCCATGCGCACAAGTCGCGGATTGTGCGGCTGGAGGCGATCCGCGCCGACGAGACGCTGGCGGCAGCGTTCACGGTCAGGCGCGGCGCCAAGATTTTTCATTCGGAAATAGTGCATTACGAGAACAATCTGCCTGTGCAGTTGGAGATGCGGTTTGTCTCACCACGGTTTGCGCCGCATTATCTTGATCAGGATTTTACACAGCAGACCAGCAACCGTTATTTGCAGAGCATTGGCGCGCCAACGGAGGTCGAGCATATCGTGCATGCCGTGGCGCCGGATGGGCGGGAGCGGGTGTTGCTGGAAATTCCGGCCGCCGAGGCTTGCCTTTTGGTTGAACGGCGCACCTGGACGCAAGCTGGTCCGGCGACTAGTTCGCGCCTGCTGCATCCGGGCAGCCGCTATAGCCTTGGTAGTCGCTATCAAATTGCGGACTGGAATACCAAAAAAGCCGGGTAGGGTCTGTTAGCCCAGTTGGCCTGGAAGCTGTTGTCCTGGGCGGTGTCCGCATTTGGCGAGAAATGATGCGGGCGGACCATGACGACGCTGCGCGGGGATTGAATGGAGAGCATGGCTTTGTCTTTCTATGAAATCAACCGATCGTCATCAGGCTGGCATTGCCGCCGGCGGCGGCGGTGTTGGTGCTGATGGATTGCTCGGCGAGCAGGAATTCCAGCGGATAATCCCCGGTGCGCCCACCATCGCGCGGCAGGCTGTGTACGGTGACGACTGCGTGGCTCTGTGCTGCCAGTTCCGCCATGAGCGCGCACAACATATTGGCGTCACCATCGAACAGCGCGGCATCGGGCGCGGTGTCCGCCGGTACGATGTGCTTTGCCAAATCTGGAGGAAGGTCCTGTAATGCTGGATAATCCGTCAGGTTCTGCACGGCTGCAGTGTTGCCGGTGGCAAGGCATGCGGCGATCTGCCGCAGCAGGCCGCTTTGCGTTGCCGCACGGCACAGAACCTTGCCCCGGGGCAACAGCCGGTATTGGTTCAGCTCACCGACCGGGCCAGGTAACGTCACGTCCGCGCGGGCTGGCGCATGCGCCGCGTAGTGGGAAAAATCGGTGGTCTCCACTTTGCGCGCCTGCAAATGCGCGAGGAAAACCTGCAAGGCCTCGGGCGCGTCGCCGAGTGGCAGGCCGTGCGCGGCGGGACGCTCCGCCAACAGGCGGCGCAGGTACAGTGGTCCACCGGCCTTTGGCCCGGTGCCAGAGAGCCCGTGCCCGCCGAACGGCTGCACACCCACCACCGCGCCGATGATGTTGCGATTTACGTATATATTTCCAGCATGGATGCGGTTCGTCACATGTGTGATGCTTTCCTCAATCCGGCTGTGGATGCCAAAGGTCAGGCCGTAGCCGAGCCCATTCACGGCACTGATTAGATTGTTGAGTTCCGTCCGCTTGTAGCGAAGTACGTGCAATACGGGGCCGAAAACTTCGCGTCCCAACACGTCGATTGAGGGAATTTCGATTACCGTGGGTGCCATGAACCAGCCCTGTGCGCAGGCTTTTGTCAGATCAGGGGCAAACACCGGATAGCCGCGCGTGCGCATGGCCTCGACATGCGCGGCGATGTTTTGCCGCGCCTCGGCGCTGATGACCGGACCGATGTCCGTGGCAAGATGATCCGGACGGCCCAGGCTAAGCTCCGCCATGGCCCCGTGCAGCATGGCGAGCAGTCGCGGCGCGATATCCTCCTGCACCAGCAATATCCGTAGGGCCGAGCAGCGCTGCCCGGCTGAGTCGAAGGCGGAGGCGATGATGTCGGCGACCGCCTGTTCGGGCAGCGCGGAGGAATCCACCACCATCGCGTTCTGCCCGCCGGTTTCCGCGACGAGCGGGATTGGCAGGCCGCGTGCATCCAGGCGGTCGGCAAGCTGTGCCTGGATTAGCCGCGCAACTTCCGTGGAGCCGGTGAACAGCACGCCACGGACGCGCGTGTCGGTAATCAACGCCGCGCCGACGCGGCCGTCACCTGGCAGCATTTGCAGCGCGCCGGGCGGGATGCCGGCCTCCAGCAACAGATGCACCGCGGCGGCGGCGATCAACGGGGTCTCCTCCGCCGGTTTGGCCAGCACCACGTTGCCCGCGGCCAGCGCGGCGCTGATCTGGCCGATGAATATAGCCAAGGGAAAATTCCACGGGCTGATGGCCACGACCGGACCCAGCGGACGATGCGTGTCGTTATCGAAACCGTGGGCAATCTGGTGGGCATAATAGCGCAGGAAATCCACCGCCTCGCGGACTTCGCCGATGACGGCGGGAATGGTCTTGCCGGCCTCGCGGACGATCAGGCCGACCAGTGAGGGCAAACGGGCTTCCAGCAGGTCCGCGGCACGCTGCAAGGTGGCGGCACGGTCCTGCGGAGGGGTGGATTGCCAGATGGGCGCCGCCTCCTGCGCCAGGGTGAAGGCCGTGCTGACGAGCTCGGGTGTCGCCTCTATCACCTGGCCGACCTTGTCGCGCGTGTCCGCCGGGTTGAGGACCATCCGCGCCTCGCCGGCAACTTCGCCGGTGGCGAGGATCGGGCCTGCTTGCCAGTGCGTGGCCAGACCAGCGAGCATGGCGGAGGCGAGGGAGCCCAGGCGCTGCTCGTTGGAGAGGTCGAGCCCAGCTGAGTTGGCGCGCTCAGTGCCGAAAATTGCACGTGGCAACGCGATTTTTTCGTGCGGCGCGCCAAGTGGCGTAATTTTACGCGCCTCGCTTACCGGGTCGGCGATCAACTCGTCAATATTGACCTTGGGGTCGGC
>PLSD01000042.1 GCA_003164135.1 Acetobacteraceae bacterium | reverse complement strand
CCGCTGCCGCGCATAATCTCGGCCGTGCCACAGCCATCGGCGGTCAACAAAATGATCCGCGCCCGCCAGACATGTTTTTGCGGACTGTTCCGATCGGCCACAACGGCCTCAAGTTTCGCGCGATCCTTGGCCGTTATGGCAACTGTGATACCATTGAGCATGCTACAGAATCGCACGCGTGAAGGAAAATGAGAATCCTAAATTAGACTCAAATGTTGGATTTTATCCACTAGTAAGGATAATTTCGGATCAAACTCCCAGAGTCTCGTTCGCCGCCAAAACTGACAATGTAAATTTCTGACAGAGGTCTCCATTAAAACTATAATAGAAGAGCATTTAACACAAAATCACGGACTGATATACGCCACAACTCTATATCATGATTGCTTTGCATATTAATTTCTGATACCGATAACATCATATTGCTATTTAAAAAACCCGATGACACCAAGTTAAAAATCATCCAGAATGCAAGGCGACTGTCCAAGCTTTTTCTAAAGGTGCCTTTTTCTTTTCCTTTTTTTATAATTAAAGAAAAAACATTATCTACAAAATAGTTCATTGATGATATAAATTCATTATTTTTACTAATGTGATTATTTTCATGGAGGGATTGATCAAGAGCCAATATGACATAGTTTGGGTTTCTTGAAAATCCAGAAATGATGGTATCAATAATATGATTTATTGATTCCACTGGTGATAACGTATCATATATTTCAATATTCTTTGTTAGGCGAATTCCGTTGGCTACAGATTCCAATACGGCAGAGTATAAAATATCTTTGTTTTTGAAATAATGATAAACTAACTGCTTTGTGACGCCGGCATTTTCCGCGATAGTGCTAATGCTTGCCCTGTCCACCCCTTTGAGGTTAATTTCTCGGGTAGCGGCGGCTATTATATTTTCTATGGTTTCAGCTTTATTCATTTTTCTTAACTTATTTCACCCAGCATTAGTTCGCCTCCTACGGCGTTGAGTGGGAGCCGTCGCCCCCCGACGGGATCGAGTTCCGGTTAGGTGGCCAAGGCTGGCCGCTTGTCGGTGGGATTATGGCTCATTTTGAAGGAGGTTTCCAGCGTTATGGAGCGGCGGCATGCCGGCCACTCAATCGTTTTGTAAAAGCGTCAAGACTCCAACTGGTAATTCCCCCGTTTGTAACGGGGCCTGTCTGTAGAATTCACGCGGCCAGTTTCAATTTCTGGGCGGGCGTCATCCCGCCGATGCCCATATTGGGCCGTTCGTTGTTGTAGGTCCAGAGCCATTGCGCGGCGAAGTCTTGTACCTCCTCTATGCTTTCAATGATATGCTGGTCCAGCCATTCGTGGCGGACCGTTCGGTTGTAGCGCTCGCCATAAGCGTTCTGCTGCGGCTTGCCCGGCTGGATGTGGCGGATGCTGATGTGGCGCTTTTCAGCCCACGCCAGCAGCTTGCCGCTGATATATTCCGGGCCGTTATCAACACGAATGCTCGCGGGCGAGCCCCGCCATTCAATGATCCGGTTCAGGCTGCGGATCACGCGCTCGGCCGGCAACGAAAAATCAACCTCGATGCCCAAGCCCTCGCGGTTGAAGTCGTCCAGCACGTTCAGCAGCCGGAACGCCCGGCCATCCCCCAGCCGGTCCGCCATAAAATCCATCGACCATGAAACGTTCGGCGCATCAGGAACGGCCAAGGTATCAGGCTGGCCACGGCGCAGCCGTTTGCGGGGCTTGATCCGCAGGTTCAGCTCCTACTCACGATAGATGCGGTAGACGCGCTTGTGGTTCCACGGGCCCCCCTGAACATTGCGCAAATACAAGAAGCATAGCCCAAAGCCCCAATTTTTCCGGGCATTCGTCAGCTGGGATTGCACCCTGTCAAGGGTGCCAATCCCCTGATCGTTTGTCACTGTTAAAACGTTTAGCCTTTTAGAATTAGCTAATTTGATACAGTGATATGATCAACTCTCAACCACTGCAGTAGGCGATAATCCCATGCTCACAAAATACGATGAATTTTTCTGCCACCAAACGCCGACAACGTTCGATCATGTCGCCGATAGCGGTGAGTATTGGCGTGAAAATCAGTGGGCATGTATTTATGATGTAACAGGAAAAATCTTTATAGGTGCCGTTTTTGGCGTCTCGACAAACCGCAATGTCATGGATAGCTCAGCTCAGCTGACTATTGACGGCAAAACCCAATACACCATCAGGGCTTCACGAGAATTACGGCCAAACAACGCCGACATAAAAGTTGGCCCCATGTCCTACGAAATTGTTGAGGGTCTGCATTCAGTCAGGTGGTTGTTGGCTGAAAATGACTACGGCATTAGCTGGGATATCACCTTTGAGGCGACCATGCCGCCACGCGAAGAGATACCCCAGTTTGCCAGAAGCCGTGGCCGGCTCAAAGAAAATATGTGTCGTTGGGCTCAAACGGGCCGAGCCAAAGGTTGGGTGAAGGTAGAGGGTAAAACCTACGAGATTACGCCTGACAAATGGGTAGCGCATCGCGACAGATCATGGGGCGTTCGCTGGCATCCAAACTTCAACTTTGCCGAGATGCAGCTACAGCCTCCCGAACCTTTTCATGGTTTGACCTTTGATTGGAATACCTTGCAATTTAAGGATTGGTGGTTGCTTTCGCAGCATCGTGAAGATCACGAAGGTAACTTGGTTCATTTCAGTGGCGGCATATCCTACGCCTTCCATAAAAATCGCCCAGCGACCGCGCTTGTTGGCGAAAAAGTTGAATTTGAGCTTGTTCCTGGTACCAAGCAATTGAAATCAGGGCGCATTACTTACACAACGGAAGGCGGCGATGAAATCGTGATTACCTTCAACGTTATTACCGTCATTTTTATCCACGCCGCCGGCTATTGGCCTTACAAAGGCTTTAAATTAGGCGCCTGGATGGGAGAAAACTGGATCGACGGTGAAAAGGTGGATGCTACCGACCCAGATGAAATTAGAAAAATGGAGGAAGCCCCAACCTTCATGGTCGAATGTCAATGCGGCGATGAAAAAGGAACAGGGATGATACAATTTGGGGTGCATGGAAACCATCACCTCTACTGGCCGAAATAGGAGCCAACGCAGACGATCGGGAATTCATTCGATTTTCCCTCTGTCATCGCGCATCCCTCCAAGGCCAGTTGAAAATTCCACAGTTCATGTGGCCTCCTTCTCTGGGCTCGGGCAACCCTACCGGCGGGCGGTAACGTGCAGAAGGCTCGGAAACTACTAACCGCGCCTGCGCCAGCGAGAGACTTCCCGGAATTGCCGCAACAAACCAGCGCAGGCGCCATGTCGTAGGTATTTTCCGCCCCTGAGGTTGTAACCGCGGAGGCGGTAACGTCCCAGACGTCATACGACGCTCAAGAGAGGGATGACCCTGAGCGCGGGTGCCACGCATGTGATCCTCGTTGCGACCTTCGAAGGACGGCCCTCCCGGCACGTCACCGCGTTCAGCGACGCAAAAGAGGCTGCCCGTCGATGCCACGGGTGCGGCCTGCCGTGAGGCCGGCGCCGCGTTCACGGTCATCCGGCCGACCGCCGATTTCAGCGCTCTGACCGACCGGGCATTCGACTCGGTACTCAAGGACGGACGGCATACGGTGCTCGGAGACGGGTCCCATCGCATCAACCCGATCGATGACGGCGACGTCGCCGTGTTTATCGCTGACTGCATCAGCAACCCTGTGAAAGCTGGGCGTGAGTAAGCGCATTGCAATTGATACGTCTAAACATGTTTTCACGTTGCATGGCGTGGATGAGCAGGAGCGGCCGGTTCTGCGGCGCGAGCTTAAGCGCGGCCAGGTTGATGCATTTTTTAGCAAGTTGCCGCCAGTGGATGTGGTTCTTGAGGCTTGCGGCGGATCGCACCACTGGGCCCGTGTGTTTGACCAGCATGGGGCATCGCGTTCGCCTGATCCCGCCACAATATGTCAAACCATTTGTTAAACGCGGCAAGAATGACCGCAACGACGCCGCGGCGATCAGTGAGGCTGCATCGCGTCCCAGCATGAGATCGGTGGTGGTAAAGACCATCGAGCAGCGGGCTAATGACATCATCCCGAAAACCTTGAGTACACCACGGATGTTGTTCGACAACCGTGTCGTCATCCCGACCATCTGGGCGCGTGCCCCGAGCAAGGCTCGTGCCCGATGGGAATCAAAAGATTTCACATGCACAGACCGGAACCATCCGGTACGCATGATCTGCGCCAGTCCCTCCGCATCGTTCTGATCGGTCTTATTGATTTGCATCTTGAGCGCCGCGCGCGCGCGTGCCTCGCGTCAAGGCAGGTGACGTCAAGTGCTCGGGCGCGCAACTCATGCACAAGCCATGGTGTCATTGGACCAGTTTCAAGCCCAATGTGTGCGTCGCCTCCAGCATGTTGTCGCGCCACCTGCTCAATCTGTTCCGGGTCCGTGGTGCACTGACCACGCCACACCCTTCGACCGGTATCGTCAACAACGCAGACCGAAGTAATCTTTTACGAAACATCCAAACCAACAAATAGGGTCATTGACGTGCCTCCCACGGTGAAAAACACCAGGCGAAAGCGCCCGAGTCACGGTAATATGGGGATATTGGTCCCGGCCGCGATTACCCGATGTCCACACATGGTATCAGAAGAATAGAGACTCTAGAACGCGGCCTCCGGCATCTCCATCAGCGGCGCCTTACCGGCCTTGATGGCAAATAGCAGCCCGCCGGCTTGCGGCAGAACGCGCTCCACATAAAACCGCGCCGTCGCCAGCTTGGCCTGGTAGAACGGCGCATCCACCGCGCCCAGTTGCACTTTCTCAGCGGCAATCACCGCCATGCGCACCCACATGAAGCCCAGCGCCACCAGCCCGAACAGCCGCAGATAATCGGTCGCCGCCGCTCCGGCCTCTTCCGCATCCGCCAGCCCTTTTTCGGCGATAAAGCCGGAGGCCAACTGCAACGCGCCAAACGCTCGGCCAAACCCCTGCACCAGCTTGCCCAACGCCGGATGCGCCTCATGCGCCGCAATGAATTCCGCCACCGGGTGGAAAAACCGCCGCAGCGAGCGCCCCATGTTCGCGGGCAGCTTGCGCCCCACCAGATCCAGCGCCTGAATCCCGTTCGTCCCCTCATAGATCATCGCAATGCGCGCATCGCGCACCAGCTGCTCCATGCCGTGGTCGCGGATATAGCCATGCCCGCCATAGGTCTGCACCGCCAGATTGGCGCTCTCAAACCCAAGGTCGGTAAACAGCGCCTTCACCACCGGCGTCATCAGCGCCACGAATTCCTCCGCTGCGTCGCGCTCGGCCTGCGTCGCGGCATTAGCGGCGCGGTCCATCATCCCGGCCACCCAAACGCCCATCGCCCGGCAGCCCTCGTTATAGGCTCGCATGGTCAGCAAATTGCGCCTTATATCCGGGTGCACGATAATCGGGTCCGCCGGTTTGTCGGGGTATTTTGTCCCGGACAAAGAGCGCCCCTGCAAACGGTCGCGCGCATAAAATACCGCGCCCTGATACGCCGCCTCGCCAACGCCCAGGCCTTGTGTGCCGACCGAAAGCCGCTCGCTGTTCATCATCACGAACATCGCCTGCATCCCCTTATGCGGCGCGCCGACCAGCCATCCCGTCGCCTCGTCAAAATTCATCTGACAGGTCGCCGAGGCTTTGATCCCCATCTTATGCTCGATGGCCGCACAGCTCACCCCATTGCGCGCGCCTGGGTTGCCCTGCGCATCCGGCAGAAATTTCGGCACGACGAAGAGCGAAATTCCCTTCACCCCGGCAGGGGCGTCCGGCAGGCGCGCCAGCACCAGATGCACGATATTCTCGCTCAGATCATGCTCGCCCGCGCTGATGAAAATTTTTGCGCCCGTCACCTTGTAGCTGCCATCCGCCTGCGGCACGGCTTTCGTGCGCAGCAGCCCGAGATCCGTGCCGCAATGCGGCTCGGTCAGGCACATCGTCCCGGCCCAATTCCCCGCCACCAGCTTCGGCAGATAGAAATCCTTGAGTTCCTCCGAGCCGTGGCTCTTCAACGCCAGATACGCGCCATGGCTGAGTCCGGGATACAGCCCAAAGGAGAGGTTGCACGCGCAGATCATCTCCTCCACCAGCTTCGCCACCGTCTCCGGCAATCCCTGCCCGCCATATTGCGGGTCCGCATTCAGCGCGCCCCATCCGGCCTCGGTAAACGCCTGATACGCCGCCTTAAACCCGGCAGGCGTGCGCACCGCGCCATTCTCATGGACGCAGCCTTCCGCATCTCCGCTCGCATTAATCGGGAGCAGAATTTCGGTGCAGAACTTTGCTGCTTCTTCCAGAATGCTGTCCACCAGCTCCGGGGTAAACTCTTCGCGCCCCGGCAGAGCCTCCCCGCCATGCAGCTCGTGCAGAACAAAGCGCATATCGCGCAGCGGCGCAGTATAGGTTTGCATCGTCTCTCTCCTTAGTTGCGCAGAGGTTTGCCGGTGGCGAGAATACTCTCAATCCGCGCCAGCGTGCCCTCTTGATGGATCAGCCGCATAAACGCGGCGCGTTCCAGCTCCAGAATATCGGCCTCGCTCGGCCGGTCGATAATATCCGCCGGGCCGCCGGACAAAATCCCGGCCAGCTCATCCGCCACCACCATGTCGTAATCCGTGGCGACGCCGCGTTTGTGAAATCCCTCGGCGGCGCCGGTAAAGGCCAGCTTCCCGGCCTCGCCGGAGAGCTGATAGACGGGCGGTGCAGGCGGCTGATACCCCTCCACCAGGGACAATGCCCGCGCCTTGGCATCGGCCAGCAGCCGGTAGCGGTTCATCGTAATCCTGTCATCGGGCCGCAAATACAGCAGCTCCTTGGCCTGTGCGGCGGATTTTGAGACCGTCGCGGTGCTCACCGTCTCGAACACTTTCGCCGCCGCCGGCATCGGCCCGCGCGGCATACCGGGTGAAGCTGCCCAGCGCGCCAGCATTTCCGAACATCCGCCCCAGGCCGGCACCAGCCCCACGCCGCACTCCACTAGGCCGATATACGCCTCGGCATGGGCCTGCACGGCATCCGAATGCAGCAAAATCTCACAGCCGCCGCCCAAAGCCATGCCGAACGGCGCCGCCACCACGGGGAAGGGCGCGTATTTCATCGCCTTGTAAACCTGCTGCCCGCCACTCACGAGTTTCTCGATCTCGCCCCAGGCCGCGATATTGGCGGCAAACAGCGCAAGCCCCAAATTCGCCCCGGCGGAGAAATTCTGCCCCTCATTATAAATCACCAGCGCCTTATGTGCTTTCGGCAGCACGGTGAGAGTCTTGCCGAGCAGTTCAAGGCTCTGCGCATCCAGCGAATTGCCCTTCGAGGTGAACTCAAAGCACAGCACGCCGTCGCCAATATCCCAGACCGCAGCAGAGGCGTTTTTCAGCACCGGCTTTTGCCCGCGCTTCAAATCCGCCAGCAGCAGCACGCCCTCGGGGCGGTGCAGCGGATGGTAGGCGCCATCCACACCCAGGAACTCCGTTTCGATGCCGTTCAGGCGGTAGAAGGTCTTGCCCTTTGCTGCGGCGAGGAGCGGCGGGACGGTGAAGCCGTCGGCCTGGAGTTTCTCAACCAGCCAATCCACGCCGAGCTTGTCGATCAGCTCAAACGGGCCGGACTGCCAATTATAGCCAAGGCGCATCGCCTCATCGATGGCGTCCACGCGCTCCGCCGCTTCCGGCACCAGCCGCGCGGCGTAGCTCAGCGTCTGCCCCAGCACGCGCCAAGCATAGCGCGCCGCCGGCGTGGGCGCGCTCAGCAGCGCCCGCAAATCGCGCCCCGCCGCCGCCAGCTCCGGCAACACGGTTTTCTGCGCCGGGCGGTATTCGCCACTGACGAGGTCGATGGCTTCCTTGCCCGCCTTGCCTTTGCGGTAAAACCCGCCTTTGCCCTTGCGTCCGATATTCCCCGCCGCGATCATCCCGCGGATCAACGGCAAATCCCGGTTCGCCGCATGGAACGCGTCATCCTTCGGCAGCGTGGCCGACAGGCTGGCATTGATATGCGGCATGAGGTCGAGCCCGACCAGATCGATCAGCCCGAACACCCCGGTCTTGGGAATGCCCACCGGCGTGCCCAGCACCGCATCCGCCACTTCCACGGTAATCCCGGCGTCAATCGCCTCAATGACCCCGGTCTGCAGCCAGTACACGCCGAGCCGGTTGGCGATGAACCCCGGAGAATCCTTCGCCCGCACCACGCTCTTGCCCAGCGCCACATCCGCGAACGCGCCGATGCGCGCCGCCAGCGCAGGGTCCGTCTTCTCCCCCGTCACCAGCTCCAGCAGCCGCATATAGCGCGGCGGATTGAAGAAATGCGTAATCAGGAAATCCCGCGCAAACGCAGCGCCCAGCCCTTCCACCAGCTTTGCCAGCGGAATCGTGGAAGTATTGGAAGACACCGCTGTCCCCGGCCGGCGCACTGCGTCGATCTTGCGGTACAAATCCTGCTTCAAATCCAGCCGCTCGATAATCGCCTCGACAACCCAGTCGCAGCTTGCCAACTGCCCCAGATCATCCTCGATATTCCCCGGCATCACCAGCTTGGCGGCGCGGGCGGACATGAACGGCGCCGGCTCGGTCTTCAGCATTTTCGCAATCGCGCCCTCGGCGAGGGCGTTACGGCTGGCCGCCCCCTGGGGCACAATATCCAGCAGCAGCACCGGCACCCCGGCATTGGCGAATTGCGCGGCAATCGCGGCACCCATGGTGCCGGCGCCAATCACGGCGGCTTTGCGTATGGTCAGCATCGCGGCCTCCCTCAGATGCGTTCAAGAATGGTGGCAATGCCCTGTCCGCCGCCAATGCACTGCGCCGCCAGCGCATAGCGCCCGCCGCTGCGCGCCAGCAGGCTGGCCGCCTTGCCGACAATCCGCGCCCCGGTGGCGCCAAGCGGATGCCCCAAAGCCAGCGCCCCGCCATCGATGTTCAAAATCTCGTCGCGAATGCCCAAATCCTGCGCACAGGCCAGCGCCTGCGCAGCAAACGCCTCGTTCAACTCCACCACGTCGATCGCCCCGATCTCCAGCCCGGCCCGCGCCAGCGCCTTTTGCACGGCAGGCACCGGGCCAATGCCCATGATCTCGGGGGCGCAACCCGCCGTAGCGCTGGAGAGAATCCGCGCCAGCGGCTTCAGCCCGTGCTTGGCCGCATATTCCTCGCTGCACACCAGCACCGCCGACGCCCCATCGGTCAGCGGCGAGGACGTCCCCGCCGTCACACTTCCCGCCTGGTCAAACGCCGGCTTCAGCCCGGCCAGCCCCTCTGCGGTGGTCTCAGGGCGCGGACAGCCATCTTTCGCCACCATCCCGGCGCGCGATTTGATCGCCACAATCTCATCGGCCAGCCGCCCGTCAGCAATCGCCGCCGCCGTCAGCTTCTGGCTGCGCAGCGCGAACGCCTCCTGCGCCGCGCGCGAAATGCCCCATTTTTTCGCGACATTCTCCGCCGTATCGCCCATGCCGATATAGGCCCCCGGCACTTTCTCGTTCAGCACCGGGTTGGGCAGCACGTTATATCCCCCCATCGGGATGCGGCTCATGCTCTCCACCCCGGCGGCGATGAACACATCCCCCGCCCCGGCGGCGATATGCCCCACCGCGATATGTACCGCCTGCATCGAGGAACCGCAGAAATGATTAACCGTATATCCGCCGACCGATTGCGGCAGCCCCGCCAGCAAGCCCACGAGCCGCGCCAGATTCAGCCCCTGCTCGCCTTCGGGGAAGGCGCAGCCCAGCACCAGCGCCTCAATGTCTCCGGGCGTTACCCCGGTGCGCGCCACCAGCGCCGCGACAACCTGTGCGGCAATATCATCGGGCCGCACGCGCGCGAGCGCGCCTTTTCCGGCCAAGGTAAAGGGGGAACGGGCATAACCCGCAATAACGGCATGTTTCACGTAACTCTCCCAGTCAATTTACCGCCTGCGGCCCCTGCCGCGCGGCGTGGTTTCACTTTGGTCTTCTCCACCCCAGGTGGGGTGGGCGTGGTCTCCAGAGTTCTCAGCGCCGCCAGGGCTTGCTGCTCGATGCTGCGCAGCTCAACCAGCGTCTCCTCCAGCGCCAGGCGCTGCTCTTCCAGCTTCGCCACCCGGCTGCGCACCACCTTCAAAAGCGTCTTCGTCTGCTGTCCCTGGGTCGGGTCAATGTCATAAAGCTCAATATATTCCTTGATCTCTTTAATCGAGAAGCCAAGCCGCTTGCCGCGCAGGATCAAGATCACGCGTGCCCGGTCGCGCTGCGCGTACACCCGGTTATTTCCCACACGGCGCGGCGTCAGCAGCCCCTGCGCCTCATAAAAATGCAGCGTGCGCACGGTAATGCCGAGCTCGGCGCTGAGCTGGGTAACGGTGTAGAGCGGGTATTGTTGCGGCATGGCGGCATCTCCATAGGCGTCAGGGGTGAGGCACATTACCATTAAGTCATGCGCCTCACCGCCCGATAATCCATCACTGACCGCCGGGCCAGGGGGCGGGGCGCGCCAAAACCCGCGCCCGCCGCTGGATGGGATCAGAACTTCGCATCCAACCCGGCTGTCACGCTGTTATCGGAGGTCGCGTATTTGCCGTTGATCGTCCCGCTCGGCGTCAGCGGCGACGTGGACGCCGTATTGTGGATGCTCCCGCCCGGCGTGAACACATGCCCATAAGCCAGCTCCAGGCGGGTGTTCGCGTTCAGCGCGTATTGCACCCCAACGCCGACGTCATAATGGTCGGAATCCGGCACGCGCGTCGTGCGGTTGGCATTGGTTACGGGCGAGCCGTCATAAGCTACACCGCCTTGCAGCATGATCTGATCCGTGAGTTGGTAATTCGTACCCACGCCGGCATACCAGGCATTCTTCCAGTTCTCGTTGATCACAGACGTGCCCGAGCCATTCGTCGCGCGCACAGCCAGCTTGTTGAACAGCGACCAATCCGTCCACTGCACGCTGGCCATCACCGACCAGGCCGGCGTTATCTGCCGGTACAGGCCGATGCTCAGACTATCCGGCAGGGTGATGCTGGTGGTCGCCCTGCTATTTAGTGCTTCCAGCAGCGGCACCACGCCCGGGTCAGCAAACGAGTAAATCGCCGGGATAGTGACGTTCTGCGCCCCGTTAATACTGTGCCGGATGCGCGAATGATAATCGATGCCGATGCGCGTCGCATCGTCGAACTTATACAGCGCGCCCAGATTATAGCCAACGCCCAGGCTGTTGCCGTGCACCCCCACGCTCGGATCTTGCCCGGTCCCCACGCTCAGCGGCCCCATATTCAGGTCCTGCGTCAGCCGCGCAGCGAAATAATCAAAATTTGGCCCAAAACCGAGAGAGAGTTGCGGGTTTACCTGATAGGACGCCGCCACCCCGAAATTGATATCCGTGATGCTGGAGGTCAGGCTCTGGTATCGCCCGACAAAATCCCCCGGATAAGCCACACGCTCGCCAAACGGCGAGGTAAGAGAGGCGCCAATCCGCCAGTCCGGGCCCAGCGTCAACACGCCGAACGCAGCCGCCGCCGCAGCAGCAGCAATGCTGTTGCCGCCCTGCGCGCCGGAGACATTGCCGCCGATCGGGTTGGTCGCCGAACCGGTGAATGTCGCCGATGGGCCGATATAGCTGACGCCTGTCTCAACCTCATCCTGGCCGAGCAGTGCCATGCCGGCCGGGTTGTCCCATACCGTGCTGGCGTCATAGGCCTTTGCCGGGCCGCCGGCGAAGGCGTTGGCCAGCGTATCGGCCGAGCCCTCGCGCAACCCGAAGCCGGAAGCGTGCGCCATTGGCGCCGTTGCCAGCATCCCCGCAAAGCAAGCTGTCGAAGTCAGTAGAATTCTACGTCCTTGGCTGTTTGTTCCCATGTTCATTTCCTCCTTGTTTTTTGCATTACGCCGGGACCGCTTTGTCTTCACGCCTATTGAATTGATCTGGTACCTGACGTAATGAGTAGGTTAAACACCAAATAGGAGGGGAAACGCAAGTGCTCACTTTCAAACTCAGGACGAAATTTTTATTTCTTGCCGCCGGAGCGCTCACCGCATGGTGTCTCGGCGCCCCGGCAGCACACGCGCAATCCCTCACTGGCTGGTGGCTGGACCAAAGCGGGCGCGCCGGCATCCTCATCTCTCCCTGCGGCGGCAGCACCTTGTGCGGCAGCATCGACTGGTTGCGCACCCCACTAAACGCCGTCGGACAGAAAAAGACTGACATCCACAATACCAACGCCGCTTTGCGCCCACGTTTGCTCTGCGGCATCCCCATGCTGGGCGGCTTCACGCCAGATGGCGCCGGTGCCTGGCATGGCGGCTGGATTTACGATCCTGAAAGCGGCAACACCTATAAATCAAACCTGCATCTGGCCGAAGATGGTACGCTGCGCGTGCGCGGCTATCTCGGTATTCCGTTGTTTGGCCGCAACGAGACCTGGACCCGCCCCGCCGCCGCCCTGCCCCCCTGCCAGTAAGCCGGAGGCACCATGAGCATCACCCCACCCAGCCTCGCCGTCCCCGCGCTGCTGGAGAGCGCCGCCGCGCGCTTCCCGAACCGTCCGGCGATGGATTTCCTTGGCAAATCCACAAACTATGCCGAGCTTGCCGCACTCGTGGACAAAACCGCCGCAGGGCTGCAGCGCCTCGGCGTCACCCAGGGCGCACGCGTCGCGCTCTGCCTGCCCAACACGCCGTACTATGTCATCTGCTATTACGCGATTCTCAAAATCGGCGGCATCGTAGTCAATCTCAGCCCGCTCTATGTCGAGCGCGAACTGCGCCATTTCATGCAGGATAGCGGCGCGCGCATCGCCGTCACGCTGGACCTTGCCGAGCTGCACGGCAAAATCGCCCCGTTGCTGGCCAGTAACGATCTCGACCGCCTGATCGTCTGCCCCATGCTCGGCATTCTGCCGCTCCTCAAACGCCTAGGTTTCTGGGCGCTGAAACGCAAGGAACTCGCCCGCGTCGCGCCCGACTCCCGGCAGATACCCTTCGCCCAACTCGCCGCCCAAGGCTCCCCCACGCCCGTCAGCATCAACCCGGCGCAAGATCTCGCCGTGCTGCAATATACCGGCGGTACCACGGGAATTCCAAAAGCCGCGATGCTCACCCACGCTAATCTTAGCGCCAATTGCCAGCAGATCGCGGCGTTGCTGCCGGATATGCAGCCAGGGCAAGGGGGCATCCTGGTCATGGTCCCGCTCTTCCATGTCTTCGCCATGACGGTGGCAATGAATCTCAGCGTTCATTGCGCTATGAACATGATCCTGCTGCCGCGTTTTGACAAGGAATTGCTGCGCGCCACCTTGCGCCGTACCAAGCCGCTGATGTTCCCCGGCGTGCCCACGCTCTACGCCACCATCAACGAGGCCGCCGCCAAGGAGGATTGGTTCCTCTCATCCCTCCGCTATTGCGTCTCCGGCGCCGCCCCGCTCCCGGCCGATGTCCGCCAACGGTTTGAGGCCCTCTCCGGCTGCGCGCTGGTGGAAGGCTATGGCCTCTCGGAAGCTTCCCCCGTCGTCGCCTGCAACCCGTTCGGCCAACTGCGCGAGGGCTCCATCGGCAAACCGCTCCCCGGCACCATCGTGGAAATCCGCGACCCGGAAAACCCCGCCCATCTTCTCCCCCAAGGCAAGATCGGCGAGCTTTTCATCCGCGGGCCGCAAGTCATGCAAGGCTATTGGAACCGCCCGGACGAGACCGCCAAAACCTTCTTTGAGGGCGCCCTGCGCACCGGCGATGCCGGTTATATTGACAAGGACGGCTATATTTTCCTTTCCGACCGGCTGAAGGATATCATCATCTCCGGCGGCTACAACATCTATCCCCGGGTCGTCGAGGAAGCCCTCTACCATCACCCAGCCATCGCCGAGGCCATCGTCATCGGCATCCCCGACGCTAAACGCGGTCAGGTGGCGAAAGCCTTCGTGAAGCTGCGCGAGGGCGTGTCCCTCTCCGAAGCCGAGCTGCACGCCTTCCTCGCCGACTATCTCTCCCCGGTGGAGCGACCGAAGAAAATCGAGTTCCGCGCATACCTGCCCAAAACCGCCGTCGGCAAACTCTCGAAAAAAGAGCTGATCGCGGAGGAGGGCGCCGCCTAGCCATGAACCTGATCCTGCGCGTATTGCTGGTCAGCCTCGGCGTACTCTACCGCCCGAGGCTGAAACCAACAGACATCTCCCACCTGCGTCTGCGCGTCTGGCCGCACGACCTCGATTTCAATCTGCACATGACAAATTCACGCTATTTCGCCATCATGGATCTCGGCCGGCTGGATCTGATTCTGCGCGCCGGCATCTGGCGGCTGATGCACAAACACCGTCTCGCCGCCGTGCTCGGCGCCAGCGTGGTACGCTATCGCAGGGCGTTAAAACCCTTCGAGCCCTTCACCCTGCAAACCAGGCTGCTGGGCTGGGATGAAGCCTGGGTCTATCTTGAGCAGACCATGCATGGGCGCGAGGGCTTGGCCTGCATCGCCATCCAGCGCGCGGGCTTCATCCGCAACGGCAAACTCACCCCGCCATCCGAACTCGCCCTCGGCCCGCCCCAGCCCCTGCCTGCCTGGGTGGCGGATTGGAACAAGGTGGAAGGAGTGTTCGCCACCACGGCCGGAAGCAGCGAATATGTATGAAGAGGCCGCCCCCGTACCATCAGCGATTATTACGGAGGTCACTTCTGGTTTTCTCGCAGAGGTGCGGCGGATTGTTGATGCGGCAGTAGAAAATCAACGACTCGTCATGGCCGCTCAAAAGCCCTAGGTCACCGACTCATAAACCGCATCCAAATTCTGGCTGATGCGAGCTTAACGAGGGCGAGGAAGTTTGCGTCGTGCTTCCAAAATCGAGTGGCGACTGCCCTGAAGTGTTTGAGTTTATTGAAGAACCGTTCGACGAGATTTCTTTTCCGGTACAGCCGTTTGTTGAATTTTTGGATGTTCATTTATCTGCGGCGTGTCACGCCTATTGCGCGGCCTTCCAATCCTGCTGAAACTGCCCGGCCAGTACCTTTACATCCTCCGGATCACGCAGCACTAAGCCGACCGGCGTGCTCAATTTCCGTCAAGCCTGCCGCAACCGTCGCGCGCCCGTGCGAGGCCGGGAGCTCCTTTCTGTACGGGCGCACCAGCCTGTTACCCTGTTGAAAGGCGGGGATTCCAGATTTAATCAGCACGGTTTCAGCTTCAGTGGCGAGTTTGTCGATGTTTCCACGTTTATAGTGATTCACATTAACAATATTACGTGTTAATATTTGCCACCTTGTGGGGGTGAATGATGAGCTACAGTGTTGATTTACGTGAGCGTGTTGTCGGCTATGTGCGTGGGGGCGGCAGCCCGACGCAAGCTGCGCGATTGTTTCAAATCAGCCGAGTGACCTTATACCGCTGGCTTGGCGCCTCAGATTTGCGCCCGAAACCTGCCAAAGAACGTCGGCGCAAGTTGGATAAGGCAGCACTTGCTGCTCATGTTAGAGACTTTACGGACGCATTGTTGCGAGAGCGGGCAGCCCATTTCGGTGTACGGATCAACTCGATCTGGGTTGCGCTGAAAAAGAAAAAGATCACTAAAAAAAACGAC
>PLSD01000082.1 GCA_003164135.1 Acetobacteraceae bacterium | reverse complement strand
CATCCTCAGCGGCCAGTTCAACTGCGACCCCGAAACCCTCCACGCCACCCTCGCCACCAGCGGTACACTCGGCATCTTTCCCGGCTCCGCCTGCTATGTCGACCCCGCGGTCGCCCTCCTCACCCAGCCCATGGGCCACCTCAGCGCGCAGGACTGGCTGCACGGCATCATCCCCTGGTGGAATCCCTACAGCGGCGTCGGCATGCCGCTCGCTGCGGAAATGCAGAACGAATCCTTCTTCCTGCCTTTCGTGCTGCTGCTGCATTTCCATAACGGCTGGTTCCTCCAGCGCATGCTGTTCCAGCTCCTCAGCGCCATTTTCACCTACGCCTTCCTCATCCGGCTCAACCTCACCGCCGCCGCCGCCCTGCTCGGCGGCGCGCTGTTCGCCCTCAACGGCACCTTCATCCTCACCGCCGGCACCGTCACCGCACCCATCATGTTTCTGCCGCTGCTACTGCTCGGCATCGAGCAAACCTGGCACGCCGCACGCGCCCACCGCCGCATGGGCTGGTCACTGGTGCCCCTCGCTCTCGCCGGTTCCATCTATGCCGGCTTCCCCGAAACAGCCTATCTCAACGGCCTGCTCTGCGCCTGCTGGACCCTGCTGCGCCTCGCCCAAAGCCCCGGCCAGGCCCGCGCCCGCTTCCTCGGCAAAATGCTGCTCGGCACCAGCATCGGCGTCACCCTCACGCTCCCGCTCGTGCTGCCCTTCCTCGCCTACCTGGGCGTTGGTGATACCGGGGCGCATGACTTCGGCTTCCTGGCACACACCACCCTGCCGCCCGCCGCCGCGCCCTTACAGATGTTCCCGCTGTTCTACGGCGCCATTGGCCCGCTCGCCTCCGGCCCAGGCTCGGACATTTTTCAGGACTGGATGTGGGTCCGCATCGGCGGCTGGTTCGGCTGCGCCCCAGTCCTACTTGCCTGCTACGCCCTGATACCCAAAACCGCGTCCAACACCGCCCCCGTCTGGCGCCTCCCCGCCCGCGCCCTCCTCGCCGGCTGGATACTCCTGTGGGAAGCCCGCTACTTCGGCACCCCCGGCCTCACCACCGCCTTCAACCTCATCCCCGGCATGGTCCGTGTCGATCTCATCCGCTATTCGGGACTTTCCCAGGAATTCGCCATCTTCGCCCTGGCGGCCTGCGGGTTCGACGACCTCGCCCGCCGCCTGCCCTTCCGCCGCTCCCACCTGCTCTATGCCGTTGCGGGTTTCCTCGCCTGTCTCGCCCTCTCAATCATGCCCGTCCTTCACCTCGCCACGCTCTGGTTCAACACTTACCCGCAGCTGCGCCTCTACGCCCTGCTCAGCTTCGCCGGCGCCGCCCTCACCACCCTCACATTGCTCTATGTCATGTTCCGCGGCCGCGGCCTTCTCGCCGCGCAAACCTGCATAATCGCCGGCGGCATCATCATCTTCCTGCTGCCCCAGTTCGCCGGCCTGCGCGGCTGCCAGGTAGACCGCCAAGGCATCACCTTCCTGCAACAGAACATCGGCCTGTCGCGCTTCTACACCACCGGCCCGTTCACCCCTAATTTTCCAGCCATGTACGGCATCGCCTCGCTAAACTTCGTGCAAATTCCCGCACCGAAAATCTTCACCCGCTACGTGGGGAACCACCTTTTCCCCGGCGGCCACATCCGCATCTTCGTCGGCGGCCAACCCGGACAAATCGCCGCCCTGCAAAAAAACCTCGCCGCCTATGAGGCCATCGGCATCAAATACGTCGGCGCCCACCCCGGCACGAACCCCTTCCAACCAACCGGCCCCAGCCCCGCGCCCAGCCCCATGCCCACGTTGGCCTTCCACAGCCCCGCAATGGACATTTACCAACTCCCCAACCCCGCCCCCTACGCGCAAATCACCAACGGCACCTGCACCCTGGCCATCCTGTCGCGCCAAAAAATGCAAACCACCTGCACCACCCCCGCCACCCTCATCCGCCGTGAAATGGTCGACGCCGGCTGGCACGCCACCGTCAACGGCACCCCAACCCCCATCCAACCCATCACCGAAATCTTCCAGCAAATCCCCCTACCCGAGGGCACCAGCATCATCCGCTTCTCCTACCTCCCCCCCCACACCCGCCTCTCCTGCACCCTCGCCCTGCTGGCCCTGTCACTCTGGCTAGGATGCTGGCTTTCCGCGCGTAAGCAAGGCCAAGGGGACGCTGTCCCCCTGGCCCCCCAGCGAAGGGGCGCCTATTAGCTAACAGGCGCGCCTCCGGCGCGACGCCCCCTGGCCTTGCTCACGCTCAGAACGTCAGTGTCGTAGCCTGCATGACCAGCGGCAGCGCGCGCACCTGGGCCAGCACGTTGGCGGGCGTGGTGCCGTCGGTGGACACCAGGCAGATGGCATCTTCGCCTTCCGCCGCACGGCCGAGGTGGAAGGTGGCGATATTCACCCCCGCTTCCGCCAGCAGCATGCCGAACCGGCCGATAAAGCCGGGCTTATCCTTGTTGGTCACATAAAGCATATGCGGCGCGAAATCGGCCTCCACTTTAATACCCTTGATCTCCACTAGGCGCGGCTTGCCGTTGCCGATCAAAGTGCCGGTCACCGCGCGGGTCTGATCGCCGGTGGTCACCGAAATGCGCACCAGGCTCTGGTAGTCGCCAACCCTTTCGCTGCTGCCTTCGGAGACTTCGATCCCATGGTCCCGCGCAAACACCGGCGCCGAGACCATGTTCACCCCTTCCATCACCGGCCCCAGCAGCCCCGCCAGCGCGGCGGCGGTCAGCGGCCGGTGGTTCAGCGGCGCCGCGGCGCCTTCGTACTCAACCAGCACCCGTTTGATGACACCATCCTTCGCTTGCGTCAGCTGCCCGGCAAACGCGCCCAGCAACCGGCTCAGCTCCATATACGGGCGCAGCCGCGGGGCTTCCTCGGCACTCACGCTCGGCATGTTCAGCGCGTTCACCACCGCGCCCGTCAGCAAAAAATCGCTGATCTGCTCGGCCACCTGCAACGCCACATTTTCCTGCGCTTCCGTCGTCGCCGCACCCAAATGCGGCGTCGCGATCACGTTTTCCAAAGCGAATAACGGACTATCGGTAGCAGGCTCAACCTCGAACACATCCAGCGCCGCCCCCGCCACATGCCCGCTCACCAGCGCATCATACAGCGCCGCCTCATCGAGCAACCCGCCGCGCGCGCAGTTCACAATCCGCACGCCCTTCTTCGTCTTCGCAATCGCCTCGCGCGACAAAATATTGCGCGTCGCATCGGTCAGCGGCGTATGGATCGTAATGAAATCCGCCTTCGCCAGCGCGGTATCCAGATCCACCTTCTCCACGCCCAGCTGCACCGCCCGCGCTTCCGTCAAATACGGATCATACGCCAGCACCTTCATCTTCAAGCCAACGGCGCGGTCGGCCACGATCGAGCCAATATTCCCGCACCCGATCAGCCCCAGCGTCTTCGCGGTCAGCTCCACGCCCATAAAGCGGTTCTTCTCCCACTTGCCAGCTTTCGTCGAAGCCGAAGCCTCCGGCAACTGCCGCGCCAACGCAAACATCAGCGCAATCGCATGTTCCGCCGTCGTAATCGCATTGCCGAACGGCGTGTTCATCACCACCACACCGCGCGACGTCGCGGACTTCACATCCACATTATCCACACCGATCCCGGCCCGGCCAATAACTTTCAGCTTCGTGGCAACATCCAAAACCTCTTTCGTCACCTTGGTGGCAGACCTTATCGCCAACCCATCATACTCGCCGATAATCGCCCGCAACTCCGCGGGCGTCAGCCCCGTCTTCACATCCACATCAACGCCGCGTTCTTTAAAAATCGCAATCGCAGCCGGCGACAGTTTGTCGCTGATCAAAACCTTAACCATTTTGCAAACCTCTTAAAATTCAGTGGAAACAGCGTCGATCGCGTAATCAATCCACGGCAGCAGCGCGGCAATGTCCGATGTCTCCACCGTCGCCCCGCCCCAAATCCGCAAGCCCGGCGGCGCATCACGATACGCCCCCGCATCCAGCGCCACTTTCTCTTTCTCCAGCAGCGCCGCCACGGCTTTCGCCGCCTTGGCCTGCCCCTCGGCATCCAGTTTCACAAACCAGGGTGCCGCAATCACCAAACAAATCGAGGTGCAGGACCTTGTCTCCGGCTTCTCCGCCAAAAACTTCACCCGCTCATTGCCCTCAACCCAATCGGCAATCGCCTTCAAATTACCTTCGGAGCGCGCAATCAGCCCCGGCAACCCACCGGCACTCTGCGCCCAGCGCAACCCATCCAGCGCATCTTCCACGCACAGCATGGAAGGCGTGTTGATCGTCTCGCCCACAAAAATACCCTCGGTCAGCTTGCCCCCCGAAGTCAGCCGGAAAACCTTCGGCAATGGCCACGCCGGCTTATACGTCAGCAACCGCTCCACCGCCCGCGGGCTCAGTGCAAGCATCCCATGCCCGCCTTCCCCGCCGAGCACTTTCTGCCAGCTCCAGGTCACCACATCCAGTTTCGCCCACGGCAAATCCATCGCAAACGCGGCGGAGGTCGAGTCGGCAATCACCAACCCTTCGCGGTCATCCGGAATAAAATCCCCGTTCGGAAACCGCACGCCAGAGGTCGTGCCATTCCACGCCAGCACCACGTCATGGCTGAAATCAATCGCCGCCACATCCGGCAGCTTGCCGTAATCGGCCTTCAACACCCGCGCATCGGCCAGCTTCAACTGCTTGACCACATCCGTCGCCCAGGCCTCGGAAAAACTCTCATGCGCCAGCACATCCACCGGCCGCGCGCCCAGCATCGACCACAACGCCATCTCCACCGCCCCGGTGTCCGAGCCCGGCACAATCCCCAGCCGCCAGTCTTCCGGCATGCCAAGTATCTGTTTGGAAAGGGTAATCACCTCGGCCAGCTTCGCCTTGGGCCCTTTCGCCCGATGGCTACGCCCCAGCGCGGCACCGCTAAGTGCCTCAAGCGTAAAGCCCGGCCGCTTGGCGCAAGGCCCCGATGAAAAATTAGGATTCTGTGGACGTGTCACCGGCATTGCGGCAACAGAAAAATCTGCCATAATAACTCTCCCTTACAGAAGAAAAGCGCCCCATTGGGGGGGCGTGACCCAGCCAGCCTCCTAGCCCGTTTCCCAACCCGCCGCAATAGTCCTTCACCGCAACGCAAGGCAGTACAAGCCGCATGTCAGACCTCGACAACATAGACCGCGCCATCCTCCGCCTCATCGCCCAGGACGCATCGCTCTCCCTCAACGAAATCGCCGACAAAGTCGGCCTCACCGCCACCCCCTGCTGGAAGCGCATCAAGCGCATGGAGGAAACCGGCATCATCCGCGCCCGCATCGCCGTGCTGGACGCCGACAAACTAGGCCTCCCCGTCTCCGTCTTCGTCTCGGTTGAAACCGCCGACCACTCCGCCGCCTGGCTCGAACGTTTCGCCCAAACCATCGCCACCACGCCGGAGATCGTCGGCGCCTGGCGCATGTCCGGCGACGTCGACTACCTCCTCCACGTCATCGTCCCCGACATCGCCGCCTACGACTCCTTCTACCGCAAACTCATCGCCGCCGTCCCCCTCCGCAACGTCTCCTCCCGCTTCGCCATGGAACGCATGAAGGAAGGCCCCCTGCCCATCTAACCCCCCATCGTCATGCCGGCGCACGCCGGCATCCACGTCTTCCTTAACCAGCCTCAACACTTCCCGAACCAGCCTGCCCCCCAACGTCATCGCGAGGCCGCGTCACGCGAATGCGTGCATTCGCACGACGCGGCCGTGGCGATCCATCTTCCCGCCCCATCAATCTAACCCAAAACCCGCCCCCAAGCTCATTGCGACCCCGGCGAAGGCCGGGGTCGGCAATCCAGAACCAACCCTCAACAAATCCCAAAACAGCCGCCGCCCAACCCCCACCTTCCCCACCCGTCATGCCGGCGAACGCCGGTAGACGTATCCAAGGCTTCCGTTTTTCAGCTATGCTATCCAGTTAGGAATGTCACCTCGCGGTCTTTCAATGTTAACAGCATTTCCCACATAGCAGGTTGTGTCTTTCTTATGTGCTCAGCGTGATGTATATCAAAGCAAAGATCGCCGCTTCCATTGCCTAAGTTTCTCGTTGCCCAAAGCGCATCGCGAAAAGATTCTGGGCTGTCAACTCCATCGAGAAGGATCAGTAGTTGAGGCAAGCTGAAGAACCAGCAATTGAAATATGGGCGTTTTCGCGGTCCATCCGCAGGATACAAGAAGCGGCTCTGCTCTTGAAGAGCAGTAATAGCCTGATTAATCGCTGTGAATTGTCTTTCATATCGCGAGTCTGCGACACCAAATTTTAGTCGGATGATCGCGTTCAAAAACTTCTCAAGAAACAAACGATCGTGGAAGCTGCCGAAATCCGTGAAAGATAGTGCTATGCGTTCAATGCTTCGTCCGTTGAGCTGAACGCGATAAGTCTCTCCATTTTCGTTTAAATCTAAATAGCCTTCCCGTAGAAGTCGCATCTCGTGATTTCCGGCTTGTTCCTGAGCTTCTAGTAGGCTTTGTGCGAGGTCTAAAACCAAAGACAAGTCAGATCCTGCGCGAGCGCGACGAGTTAAAGGTTTCTTTTTCACTTCAATCAGAATTACGATCTCATCCATTTCGATGACGATATCGCATTCTCCCTCTTCTGACCCGATTTTGTAATTGCCACTACGTGAGGGAATATTATGTTGAAGCAAAATGCCTTTGACGAGACGTTCTATTGGTTTGCCTAGGTCGCGATCAAAGTGATCATCTTTTTTCCGCATCTGTGAGAAAATTGCTTCTAGGAATGCCCCTGAGCAAGCTGACCGATCCATAAGGATGTAGCTTTGATCGCTATATTTCAGCAAGGGAAACTGGGAAAAATCAGCACCAGAAGTGTTGCTGTTGCCCATTGGCGTAGTTGGCGCATCAGTCGGTCTAGAAAAATTTTGGTTGGCGCCCGCGTGTGGATGCGACAAAACGTCGCTCAAGATTATATCTACAATATGCCCGTCGATTGACGGGCATAATTTTCTAACTTCGCGCGCGCGAACACGGATCGGACCGCGCTTTTCTTTTGATTGATTTAAGATAACATCTATCACTTCAATAGCTTGTTTTATCGTCCAACCTTTTTCAAAAGGTTCATCAACGGTCTCAATATTAAGTAGGCCACGAAGAATCTTTGTGATATCACTTCCGCGAACTTGGGGAATTTTATACAACGTGTCTGCTAATGCCATTCTTTGCAGTGCTTGAAGCATTTTTTCTGGTACGAACGGAAAGTGCGGGAAATGGCTAAAATCTTGCACATCAAGAAGCGTGGAATAATCTAGGATCAGTGACACTGCTTTTCCAAAATTGTTGTGATCGGCAGTGCCGCTTGCCTTTCCATTATTGTAATGCTTGACTGCTAATTGAAATAGGTATCCAAAGGGAATCAATGGTTGCTGGACGATTTGTGCGTTAGGTTTGGGAGCGACAAGGTGGTATCGCTCTTGCTGTAAGTCATATCCGACACTCATGCGGTTGAAAATTTGTCGTGCGACAAAAAGTCCACCAAGTTCTGCGAGTAGTGTTTCTATCTTAGCTACTAATCGTATTTGCATCGCCTCGTTTAGGGAAATTTTATCCCCTGCACGTTCAATCGGATAGCCATAACGCTTTAGACGCGCTGCCGCATGGCCTACTGCATAATATTCAGGGTAAATGTGATCCAAACGCTCTATAGTGTTCAGACTCATTTGTTTGACACTTAGATGCCCGTATTCGACTGCTTGACGCCATTCCTGGCAGGTATCATTTCCGACTGTCTGCTGAAACTGAGTAGCGTCTTTTATCTTCGCTAGAATTTCACAATACGGGTTTAAAGGATGATTTTCCAAAATGTGCTCATGGATAAGTTCGCCTAGCAACTGTCTGCATTGCTCGGCAATTCTCTTATCTCCGGGAACAAAGGCATTTCGGATTCGACTATCCAGCTCATCGCTTATAGTCGTCGACGTAAAATTACCTGTCTCGGGTAGACCTAAATATCGATAATTCCCGAAAAGCTCGTTTGGCCATTGGTCGATGACCCCACTAGTTTCATCGACAAGATGGCAAAATGTTGAAAGGTCCATTAGCTCTCTTGCCTAGGCGTAAAAATGATACAAACCCCGATAGGGTAGTCATTACAACTAATAGCCGCAAGGGCGGATTGGCAAAGCGCATTCCGCCAGCTTTACCTCCAACTCATTCCTTTTCCGACACAAACCCGCACAAATTGGGGTGCAAGCAAAAAATTAAGCCATACTAACAACGCGTTATAGCAAAAACCTCACAATAGCTTCACGTGAAACACCCCCTCACCCGCAATCATTCCCCCGCAGCGTAAAGTCCACCACCTTGCCACTCTTTAGCAAAAACGTCGTCTCACATTCATAAACCACCACCCGCGGCGGCACCGCCGCATCAAACACATCCGGATAAAATCCCCCGCCAAACCAAGGCCCCGCATACGGCCCATACCCCCCGCCCAGATACACCCCCGGCTCGCTCACCACCCGCCGCGCGTCATACGCCAAATACTCCGTCCCATTCACCGTAATCTGCTTATCCGGCACGCCCAATTTGTTCACCAGCGTCTGTTCATCCGCGCCGATATACGCAGCCATCCGCGTCTGCACGCTAGGCCCCGTGGCACACCCCGCCAGCAGCAAAACCGCCAAAACACCGTACCGCATATCCACCTCACTCACCGCAAAAACTCACCCTAACATAAGCACAGCCCACCCATTTTCACGACGGCAACCACAAAACGTCACAAATCCGCAGCGCCCCCGTCGCCAGCATCGCCAGCCGGTCAAATCCCAGCGCAATCCCCGCGCACGGCGGCAACTTCGCCACGGCGTTCAAAAACGCCTCATCCATTTCCCAATCCGGCCCATACATCGCATGCCGCCGCGCCCGGTCCGCCACAAATCGCGCCCGCTGCTCATCCGCATCGGTCAACTCGACGAACGCATTGGCCAGCTCAATCCCGCACACAAACAGCTCAAACCGTTCCGCCACCCGCGTATCCGCCGGGTCCCGCCGCGCCAACGCCGCCTGCGCCGCGGGAAAATGCGTTAAAAACGTCGGGCACTCCCGCCCCAAATGCGGCTCCACCCGCTCCAGCAACAACCGGAAAAACAAATCCTCCCAGTCCTCACCTTCACGCAACACCACCCCTGCCTGTGCCGCTAACGCTACCGCATCGCCCTCGGTCCCCAGCACGTCCGCCCCCACGTAGCGCGCAAACGCCTCCGCCACCGTAATCCGCTCAAAGGTCTCCAAACTGGTCCGCACCCCCCGGCACTCCACCACCGGCGGCAGCACCGCCCGCAACAGCGCCTCGGTTTCATCCATCAACACGCCCATATCCGCGCGCAGCGAGTACCACTCCAGCATGGTAAACTCCGGCGCATGCGTGTCGCTCCACGGCTCATCGCGCCACACCCGCGCCAGCTGAAAAATCGGCCCCGAGCCCCCGGCCAGCAGCTTTTTCATGGCAAACTCCGGGCTGGTATTCAAATACCCCCGTCCCGCCGGCACCGCGCGCAAATGCACTTCTTCCCCCGGCGCCACCACCACATAAGGCGTCTCCACCTCACAAAACCCCCGCGCCCCAAAAAACGCCCGCACCCCGGCGCTCAGCAAATTGCGCCGCCGCAGTGCCGCCATGCGGTCTTCCAACCGCTCCCAAGCTTGAGACATTTGCGCTCCCACTCTACATCCCACCCATGCCCGACGGTATTCTCCCCGCCAAACGCACGCTGCGCTCCGTTGAAGACATGATCCAGTCCGGCCTGGCAAGCGAGTCCGCACGCGTCGCACTCAGCCAAGTCGCCGCCCGCTACGCCATCGCCATCCCCCCCGCCCTGCGCGCCCTCATCACCACGCCAGACGACCCCATCGGCCTGCAGTTCATCCCCCACGCCGCCGAACTCATCACCGCGCCGCATGAGAGCGCCGACCCCATCGCCGACGAAGCCCTCTCCCCCGTCCCCGGCATCGTCCACCGCTACCCAGACCGCGCGCTGCTCAAACCTTTGCTCGCCTGCCCCGTCTATTGCCGCTTCTGCTTCCGCCGCGAGCAAGTGGGCCCCGACGGCGGCCTGCTCACTGACGCCGAGCTAACCGCCGCCTACGCCTACTTACAATCCCACAAGGAAATAAAAGAAGTCATCATCACCGGCGGCGACCCGCTCATCCTCTCGCCCCGCCGCCTTGCGGAAATCCTGCACAACCTCAGCGCCATCCCGCACATCGAGGTCTTGCGCATCCACACCCGCGTCCCAGTGGCGGACCCCGCCCTCATCACCAACGCCCTACTAACGGCCCTGGACATCGAAAAACCCCTGTTCATTGCCGCCCACATCAACCACGCGGCCGAACTCACCCCCGCCGCCAGCGCCGCTTTGCGCAAACTGCAACGCCTCGGCATCCCCATCCTCGGCCAGACCGTCCTGCTCGCCGGCGTCAACGACTCTGAGGAAGCTTTGGGCGACCTTTTCCGCGCCATGCTCCGCGCCCGCATAAAACCCTATTACCTGCACCAGCTAGACGCCGCCCCCGGCACCGCCCGCTTCCACGTCCCGCCCGAACGCGGCCGGGAAATTTTAGCCAACCTGCGCGGCAAAATCAGCGGCACCGCCCTGCCAACCTACATTTTTGACCGCCCCGGCGGCCTCGGTAAAATCCCGCTTTAAAAAACCACCCGCACCGCCGCCTCGGCACTCTGCGAGGTCCAGTTGCCGGCCACCTGCGCACCGTAGCTCACCACTAGCGACACATTGCCCCGGCTCGCCGTCAGCCCCGCCGTCATCTCCCCGGCCAGCGGGTCCAACCGCTTCGTCCCGGCCACATATCCCGTGCCATCGGCAGCGGTCACATTCACCGCACCGCCCGGATTCCCCGCCTCATAATCCACCCCCAGCCCAAGCTGCGGCGTCCACACCACCCGCGCGGCGGTCACAAATGCCCGGCTCACCGCCAGCCGCAAATACGGCCTAACGCTGGTGCCAGATGACTCCGCACCGCTCAGCGCAAACGCAGTCTGCCGCGCGCTCTCACTGAACCGCCCGAGGCTGACATGCGCCACCCCCACCCCCATCGACGGCGACAGCGAAAACCTCGCCAACCGCATCGGCATCGCCAACTGCACCACGCCAGAAACCACACTCCCCCCCGGCGCGGCGGCAGCCGCCCCCGCCCCGGTCGCCCGCGTCGTGTTGGCCGAAATAAACCCACCCATCACATCCCCCGAAAGCACAAACCGCCCCAGCGGCTGCGCGCCGTACACACCCAGGCGCATGGTATCAGCACTCGCCTTGCCGCTCTGCGCGTCGGTCAGCGAGGTCGCATCATACCCCACCGCCAGCCCCAGCCGCGTGCCCGCCGCATTCACTTCGCGGCCCACCCCGGCCAAAAACCCGGCGGTCTGCGCGTCATAGGTGCCGGGCTGGTTCATCGCGGTGCCCGCAGCCTCCACCCAGCCACCCGCGCCGCAAAAAGTACTGGCCAGCGCCTGGGCAATCCCCGCCTGCGCGCTGCTTCCTCCCGGCAAAGCCCCCGCCCGAGAGCAGGCAGGTGCCGGCGCATCCATCGCGTGGCCCAGCAGCGTGTCACCGGCATGGTCGGCATCCAGCGTCATCGCCTGGCGCGTCCGGGCGAACAGCCCGTCATCCGCCGGCGCCACCGCAAAAGCACCAAGCCGGTAGTTAAACACCCCCGGCGGATCAATCGCCTGCACCGAAGCCCCCGCGGAGGCCGTCTCACCGGCCGCCAACTGCGTGGTGACACTGGCAAAGCTGCCGATCAACCCGCCACCCGCGGTCAAGAACGCACCTTCCACCGGCACGTAATTGCCCGGCGCCAGCACATACACCAGCGCGCCGCCCAACGTCGCGGTGCCGGTGACGGACATCTGCGAAGCCCCCGCGGGCGTCACCACAATCCGCAATGTGCCGCTGGAAAGCTGCACAAAACTCCCCGTAATTTTCAACGGGGAACCCACAATTCCGGGTTGGAGGGTGCCGGAATTTAAGACCGTACCCACCATCCAGTTGCCCGAGGCCGTCCAATTCGCCCCCGAAGCCACATTCAAAACGCTATCCGCGCCAAAATTCCTGATATCGCTGCCCAGGACGCCACTGCCGGTGAGGGCAAGGCTGCTATCCGTGCCGCCGCCATCAATGCCGCCCTGAATCACCGCCCCGGTGCCCAAAGTCAGGCTGCTCGCCCCGCCCTCGAACTGAACCGCTTCGCCGTTACTGCCAGCGATCAGCCCGGCGTCGACAATGCTCGCCCCGGCCCCCTTCACCAGCACGCCCGTGCCGCCGGTGATGCCGCCGCTGTTGTCCAGCGTATCCCCCCGGCCCAACCGCACCCCGGCGCTGTTGCCTTTGATGATGCCCGTATTGGTGACCACCGCCTCCGGCGCCACGGCGATCACGCCGTCGATGCCGCCCACAATAGTTCCGCTGTTCACCAGGCTACCCGCCCCGGCAATGTACACGCCGAACGCCGGCCCGCTGATCAGCCCCGCATTCTGCACGGAGGCGCCGCGCCCACCCTCATAAACCCCGGAATAGCCGCCAAGCAGCTGGCCGCTCGCCGTATTGCTCAAACTGCCGCCGGAATACAGCGACACCGCATCGCCGGTGCGTGCGGAAATCACCCCGCTATTGGCCACAACACCCACCCCGTTGCCGGTGTAAACGCCGATATGCGCGCCAAAAACACTGCCGCCCGCCGCGTTGGTGACACTGCCGCCGGCATCGAGGCTGACACCATCATACCCCGCGGCAATCACACCCGCATTGCTCACACTGCCGGCGGCGTTGCGCGCCAGCACGCCGTAGCGCGTGGCGCGGATGGCGCCACCGGCCTCGTTCTGCACGTTCCCCCCGGCGTTCAACCGGATGGCATCCATACCGGAAACGGCGCCGCCACTTTGGTTATCCACAGCGCCGCTGGCCCCCAGGAAAATGCCCACCCCGTCCGCCGCGCTGATGCTGCCCGCGTTCTCTAGCGTGACTCCGCCGGTACTATCGCTCAGTGCCGCGAGACCGTTGCTGGTAACGCTGGACCCGGCGGTTACGCTCACCTGCCCAGGACCGTAACCGCCAAGATCAAGCGAGGCGTAAATGTCGCCACTGATCACACTCTGGGCCACACTCTGGACCACACTCTGCGCCCGTGCCGGGGCGGCGAGCGCCACCCCCAATGCAAGCACGGCGCACCCGCCCATGAGGGCAATTTTCCGCCGGAGCCGGGCTGTATCCTGATGGCAAACCATAGAACCTGATCCTTTAACCGGGCCGCCTCGGCGACCCTTGCACTACCTGAAGTAGTGTAAAGTTACGGCTCAGGTCGTGAATCGAGCGTTAACCAAACCCCCTGAAAAACGGGCAAAAGATTTTATCTTTGTAATCTTTCTCCCTGGAACCCACCCCAAAAATTCCGCCACGCCTTGCCGAAAGCCCTGCACCGGCGTAAGCCCCCGCATCGCAATCCACTTTAAGAATTATTCAGGCAGAGCTCTTTTATGAAACAGCAGGCAAACCTAATCCGCGCCGGTCAGGTCATCGAACACGAAGGCAACCGCTGGACCGTGCTGAAACAGCAGATCATCACCCCCGGCAAAGGCGGCGCCTTTATCCAGGTGGAAATGCGCAACCTTAAAACCGGCAACAAAACCAACGAACGCTGGCGCACCGCCGATACCGTGGAACGCCTGACCACCGAAGACCGGGACTATACCTACTCCTATACCGACGGCGATAACCTCGTGCTGATGGACGGCGATACCTTCGAACAGTTTATCGTCCCCGCCACCATCCTCGGCGACTCCGCACCCTTCCTGCAGGACAACATGGCCGTCTCCGTCGGCCTGGTCGAAGGTGACCCCGTCTCCATCACCCTGCCCCCACACGTCACCTTAGAGATCGTCGAAGCGGACCCGGTCGTCAAAGGCCAAACCGCCTCCTCCTCCTACAAACCCGCCAAACTCTCCAACGGCGTCAAAACCCTCGTCCCCCCCTTCATCGAAGCCGGCGAACGCGTCGTCGTGCGCACGGAAGACGGTAGCTACGTGGAACGGGCCAAGGGGTAAGCAAGGCCAAGGGGCTTTGCCCCTTGGATCCCCACTAAGGGCTCGCCCTTAGAACCCATTAGTTCAGGGTCTTGGGCGGGAGGGGGAATTCGCCTGCTTAGATCAATACAGTTATACTATGGCCTTAGCGGGCGAACTCCCCCTCCCGCCCAAGACCCTAATTAGCGGATTCCAAAGGCTAGCCTTTGGCGGGGGTCCAGGGGGCAGAGCCCCTTGGCCTTACTTAAACCTCTAGGAGCCCATTTCCATGATGCCACGTCTTTCCGCGCATATGACGGTGATGCATACGGCGGCGCAGAAGGCGGCCAAGCGGTTGCTGCGCGATTTCAATGAGGTTGAGAATTTACAGGTATCCGTGAAGGGTCCTGGGGATTTTGTCAGCCAGGCGGATTTGCGCGCGGAGGCTAGTTTGCGCGAGGATTTGGAGAAGGCGCGTCCGGGTTATGCGTTGCTGATGGAGGAGTCGGGTGCGAGCGGGTCCGAGAAGTGGGCGTGGCGCTGGGTTGTTGATCCTCTGGATGGCACCACGAATTTTCTGCACGGGATTCCGCATTGGGCGATTTCCATAGCGCTGGAGAAGCGGCTGCCGGATGGCAGTTCGGAGGTTGCGGCCGCGGTGGTGTATTGCCCGGTGAACAACGAGATGTTCTGGGCCGAGAAGGGCGTGGGCGCTTACCTGAACGACAAGCGGCTGCGGGTTTCCGCTCGGCGGGAGTTGAAGGATGCGGTGTTTGCCACGGGGATTCCTTTTGCGGTGAGTTCCGGGGCGAACCGGCTGTCGTTTGCCCGCACGTTGAGCACGCTGATCCCGCAGGTGGCGGGTATTCGCCGGTTTGGTTCGGCGGCGCTGGATTTGGCGTGGGTCGCGGCGGGGCGGTACGATGGCTACTGGGAGACCGGCATCAAGCCGTGGGACATTGCGGCCGGCATGTTGATTGTGCGTGAGGCTGGTGGTTATGCCACCGATAGCGAGGGCAAGGACGTGGTGGCTGACACCGTGGTGGCCGCGAACCCGCATATGCACCCCAAGCTGCTGGAAGTTGTGCAGGACGGTCTGGCGGCAGCGAAAGGTTAAGGATATGGTTTCCATGTGAAACCATATCAAATTCCTCTGATTCTGGCGGCTTTGCTCCCGTCCCTCGCGCAGGCGCAGGTTACGGTGAATTCCGCGGCTTTGGCGCAACTGGCGGGCATTGCCCCGCCGCCACCGGCGCAGGTGGTGGCCCCGATGCCGCCGCCGGTGCGCCATGTGGTGCATCATCACCGTGTGGTGGTGGCCGTTGTGAAACCCGTACCGGTGACGAAAGCGATACCGGCGGTGGCCAAGCCCGCACCAATCGCGGCGGCGGTGGTCGTGCCCCCCGCGCCCTCCCTGGCCGCTCCTGCCCCCAAACCCGTAGCACCGCCGCATGGGCTGACGGTTGATTTTGCCCCCGGCAGCGCGGCCTTGCCCGCCAGCACCCGGGCAGCACTAAAACCTTTCTGTGAGAGCGGCGGGGTCATCGGCATCGATGCGCGCGCCCCGGCCGACCCGAACGATCCATCCATTGCCATGCGGCTCTCCCTGGAGCGGGCACTGGCGTTGCGCGATGCGCTGACGTCTTGCGGCGTGCCCTCGCAGAACATCCTGCCCCGCGCGCTGGGCGCCGTGGCGGGGCAGAACGAGGATGAAACCGTGCTGGGAGTGCAAAAATGACCCGCCCGACCAGTTATCTCATCCGCATGATCGTGTTCTGCGTGGTGGTGTACGGGGTGGCGGCGGTGATCTCGCCGGCGCTGGCGAAGTTCTACATGGCCAATCCGGTTATCAACTCGGTCATTGTCGCGGTCGAGATATTTGGCGTGTTCTGGAACTTGCGGCAAGTGCAACGGCTGAACCCCGAGGTGGTGTGGGTGGAGCATTTCCGCCGCGCCCGGCACACGCTGGCGCAGGCCACCCCGCCGGTGCTGCTGGCGCCGATGGCGCGCATGCTGCAGGGCCGCGCCGATGGCGAGCGGCGGATCACGCTCTCTGGCCCGGCGATGCGCACCATTCTGGACGGCATTTCCAGCCGGTTGGATGAGAGCCGGGAGCTGTCGCGCTATGTGACCGGGGTGATGATTTTCCTCGGCCTGCTCGGCACCTTCTGGGGGCTGCTGCATACGGTGTCGTCCGTCGCCGCCGTTATCAACGGCATGAACCTTTCGGGCGGCGATGTGAATGCGATGTTCGCGCAGCTTAAAGGCGGGCTGGCGGGGCCGCTGGCCGGCATGGGCACGGCGTTTTCCTCCTCGATGTTCGGCCTCTCCGGCGCGCTGATTCTGGGGTTTTTGGACCTCACCGCCGGCCAGGCGCAGAACCGGTTTTTCAACGAAGTGGAAGAATGGCTGGCGGGGCTGACGCGGCTTTCCACGGGGGCAATTGGCGGCGATGGCGAGGCCAGCGTGCCCGTGTACGTGCAGGCGCTGCTGGAACAGACCGCGGAGAATATGGACTCGTTGCAGCGCGTGCTGAGCCGTGGCGAGGACAGCCGCGCGCAGGGCAACGTAGCACTACTGGCGTTGAGCGAGCGCATGGGCAATCTGGCCGACACGCTGCGGCTGAACCAGCAGTTGATGGCCAAGCTGGCGGATGCCCACGCCGCACTTGGCCCGGCGCTGGACCGGCTGGGGAGCGCACGACAGCCGGTGGGCGATGATGCGACGCGCTCGCACCTGCGCAACATCGAACTGCTGCTGACCCGGATGCTGACCGAGACCGAACAAGGCCGGATGCAAACCACCAACGAGCTGCGCAGCGATTTGAAGATTCTCACCCGCACCATCGCCGCCCTTGCGGATGACGCACGGGCATGAGCCGGAAGCGCGGCGGCAGTAACGGGCTGGATGCGTGGCCGGGGTATGTGGACGCGCTTTCCACGCTGCTTATGGTCACCATTTTCGTGCTGCTGGTGTTCGTGCTGGCGGAGGCGTTTTTATCCTCGGCACTTAGCGGCAGCGACAACACGATTTCGCGGTTGCGCGACCAGATTGCACAGCTGACGCAAAGTCTTTCGATGGAGACCTCGAAAGATACCACACTGGCGCAGGAGCTTTCCGCGCTGAATGCGCAGTTGGCGAGCGCGCAGGCGGCCAATGCGGGGCTGACGCAGCAGTTGAGCGCAGATGCGGCGACGATTACGAGTTTGCAGAGCCAGGGCCAGGGTTTGCAGGCGCAGCTCTCGGACGCGCAAGCGCAGGCGGCGGCTTCGGCCGGGCGGATTTCCGCGTTGCAGGCGCAGATGGATGCGCAGGCGCAGGCTGACGCGAATGCGGGGCCGGGGTTGCAGGAACAGTTGACCGATACGCAGGGCAAGCTTGCGGCGCAGACGAAAATTTCCAACGATGCGCTGGCGCAGGTGGCGTTGCTGAACCAGCAGATCGCGGCGATGCGCACGCAACTGGCGGCGCTGGCACAGGCACTGGATGCGGCGCAGGCGGCGGATGTGAAAGAGAATGTGCAGATCGCCGATTTGGGCAAGCAGCTGAATGAGGCGCTGGCGCGCAAGGTGGAAGAGTTGCAGCAATACCAGAGCGTTTTCTTCCGCGCGCTGAGCGAGAGCCTGAAGGGCGAGAAGAACATAAAAGTTGTCGGTGACCGCTTTGTGTTTGAGAGCGACGTGCTGTTCCCGGTGGATGACGCGACGATTACGCCGGCGGGTGCGGTGGAAATTGCGCAAGTGGCTGACGCGGTGAAGGAAATTTCCGCGAAAATTCCGCCGAATGTGAACTGGGTGCTTTCGGTGGATGGCTATGCCGATGCGCAGCCGATCAAGGGCGGGCCGTTCAAGTCAAACTTTGATTTGTCTTCGGCGCGGGCGCTATCGGTGCTGGATTTGCTGATTGCCGACGGCGTGCCGGAGGGCCGGCTGGTGACGTCCGGCATGGGGTCGAACAATCCGCTGGCGCCAGGCGATACGGAGGCTGATTACGCGCAGAACCGCCGGATTGAATTCCGGCTGACGACGCCGTGACGGAGGATGGCGCCGCTGCGTTAGCCGAGGCGAAAGCCCAGCTACGGGAGCGGGCCCTGCGCATCCGCGCGGAGTACGATCCGGCGCTGGGGACGGAACTTGCCCGGCATGTGCTGGAAGGTTTCCCGCCGCCGCCCGGCGCGGTGATGGCCGGGTACTGGCCGATGGGCGATGAGATAGATATCCGGCCGTTGTTGTATGCGCTGGCGGAAAGGGGATTTGTGATCTGCCTACCGGAGACGCCGCCACGCGGGCAAAAGCTGGTGTTCAGGAAATGGGAGCCGGGGGCTGAAATGGTTCCCGGCAGGTTTGGCACGGAGCACCCGACCGGCGAGATTTTACGCCCGGATTTCGTGCTGATGCCGCTGCTGGCGTTTGATGCGAAAGGCAACCGGTTGGGGTATGGCGGCGGGTATTATGACCGTACGCTGGCGGCGCTGCCGGGGGCGTTCCGGTTGGGGTGTGCGTTTGCGGCGCAGGAGGTTGCGGAGGTGCCGGTGGGGGAGCGGGATTTGCGGTTGCAGGCGGTGGCGACCGAGGTGGAGGTTAGGCACCTTGCCCATTAAATTTTTTAATTTAATTGAAAACAAAACATCAAGTCGTACTCAGAGTACCAAAAAAGCTAGCACTATTGTGGTTTAAAATTATCAGCCAAAGTCTTGGCTTGAATCAATTGTTGCGGCGTTAATTTTTTCGCTATTTCAGCGCAACTATATGCCGCAGTATCGTCACCCTGCGATGCCGCAATATCTTCCCATTCATAGGCTAAGACAAGGCTCTCAGGTGTTCCTTGCGCATTCCAATACGCAGACGCAAGATTGACTTGAGCATCTTCTATTCCCTGTAGAGCCGCCTTCTTATGCCAATGAAATGCTTCAACAACATCGTTAGGAAAACTTCCTTGAGCTCCATAATTTAAAGCGAGAGCCTCTTCGGAAATAGCATCCCCGTGCTCAGCTGCGTTCCGCGTCCACATTATAGCCGAAATATGATTGTTCGGCCGGTCACTTCCATTCGAAAACATTTCACTTAAATTGTACTCGTCGTCATACCCCTGGTCAGTAACCTTCTGCTGCCAAAAAGCAGCTTGGTCATAATCCTTCGGAACGCCGTTGCCATCCTGATACGACCAAATCAAATTGAATTCGGCTCTTACGTTTCCTTCATCGGCAGACTTGATCATCCAATACGCACTATTTTTATAGGACACAGGAGTCCCTTCACCATAAAAATAAATAAGACCAAGGTTGAACGATGCATCTGAATTCCCGTTATTCGCCGCAACCGTAAAGTCGTCTATGGCCTTTAGATAGTTGTGGGAAATTATGTCGTTCAATCCTTCCGAAAAAGGGTCTTTAGGACCGACATTTTGGGCCATAGCACGATGACAGGAGCCATCAATAAAACCTATCAACCAGCCAACCAGAGTGGTTATTGCTAGCGATGACTTCATACATCTGTTCATTCCAAAATATAGGCATAGGTAACCACCATTTACTAGTCGGAATAAATAAGCGCTACCCACCCCCCATCATCGCGCTACGCGCGGCCTTGGTCCAGCCTGCGTGTGGCGCTTTTTTTGGGGGTGGGGCCGGGGCGGATAATCGGGCCTCTTGGCCAAACTGAAAAGCAGCGGTTTCAAAAAACAGAAGGTTAAGTCGTGGATACCGGCGTTCGCCGGCATGACGGTGTGGGTGGGGCGCGGCGTTTTTTCCACGCATAAAAAACGGCGCCTGTTGAGGGCGCCGTTCTAAATTATTGCCGATCGAAGGGCGCGGCCCTTCGCGGGGTCGAGGGGCAGAGCCCCTCGCCTTTCACTTACGCTGCGCGAGAAAAGTTCTTCTTCTCGCCGTACTGCACGCGCTTGGGCTTGCGCACCACCAACTCGGGGTGACGGGCCGGCTTTTTGGTCGCGGCGGCGTGGGCTGGGCGGGTGCCGCTGGCGATGACCATTTTAACGCCGGTGAGTTTCTCGATGGAGTTGAGGAACGCCAGCTCGGTGGCATCGCAGAAGGCAACGGCAATGCCGGTGGCGCCGTTACGCGCG
Source organism: Acetobacteraceae bacterium (assembly GCA_003164135.1). GTDB lineage: Bacteria > Pseudomonadota > Alphaproteobacteria > Acetobacterales > Acetobacteraceae > Acidocella. The sequence goes on along the minus strand of PLSD01000082.1, from coordinate 18,928 downwards.
GTACGGCCGATGCGATGCACGTAGCTTTCCGGCTCGTTGGGCAGCTCGTAGTTGATGACGTGGGAGACGCCCATGACATCGATGCCGCGCGCCGCGAGATCAGTTGCGACCAGCACCCGCACGTTGCCGGCACGGAAGTCTTCCAGCGCGCGCTGACGTGCGTTCTGGCCGAGGTTGCCGTGCATGGCGGTGGCGGAAATTTTCTCCTGCGTGAGCTGCAAAGCGACACGGTCCGCGCCGCGCTTGGTGCGGGTGAAGACGATGGCGCGGGTCAGTGAGGAATCACGCAGCAGGGTGCTGAGCAGATGGCGCTTGCCCGAGCCTTCGACGAAATGCACGTGCTGTTCGACCAGCACCGGGGTGGAAGCCACGGGCTCGATGGAAACGCGCACCGGCTCGCGCAGCAGGCCTTCGGCCAGGGAGAGAATTTCCTTCGGCATGGTGGCCGAGAAAAGGGCTGACTGGCGGCGGGCCGGCAGTTGCGCCACGACACGGCGGATGTCGGGCATGAAGCCGAGGTCGAGCATGCGGTCGGCTTCGTCCAGCACGAAGAACTGGCACTGGTCGATGATCAGGTTGCGGGTGCTCATAAGGTCGCAGATGCGCCCTGGGGTGCCAACAACAATGTCCGCGCCGCGGGACATGCGGTTAACCTGGCCGGTGCGGCCGACGCCGCCGACGACGAGGACGGTGTTCAGCGCCAGGCCGGTGCCGAATTTCTTGAACTCCTGCTCAATCTGCACCGCGAGTTCGCGGGTAGGTGAGAGGATGAGCGCGCGGGTCGCAAAACGCCGCGGGCGCAGCGGGTTGGCTGCCATCTGCTGCAAAATTGGCAGCGCGAAGGCGGCGGTTTTGCCGGTGCCGGTCTGGGCGGTGCCCAGAACGTCGCGGCCGGCAAGGCCAGCCGGCAATGCGCCAGCCTGAATGGGGGTAGGTTTGTGGAAGCCGCTGTTGGTCAGGGCCTGAAGAATCGGCGTGGCAAAGCCAAAGGATTCAAAGGTAACTTCAGTCATAAATATACGTCTCCGGCGCCGCAACCAATTGGTTTGCAGCGATAATGTCCGGTTTCCACGCGCGATTTTGGATTGGACGGGTAAAGGAATGCCCGGGAAGGGCGTTCCCGCCCCAATAGACAAATCAACCGCCAAGGCCGAATCAATGATCCGGTCGCGCATTCGCGGTCGACGAGGGGCTTATGCGCATGTTGCGCTGCAAAACGCAAGAAATCATTTGCAGGGCTGGGGTGCGCGGGGCCGGTCTAACGGTTTGTTAAACCGGCAGCGGGCGGTAGACGGTCTCGTGGACCTCCACGATATAGCGCTTGATCGAGCCGGGCAGGATGAACTGGTCCTCGTCCTCTTGCGCGAGGCGGTGGATATCCGGGTCGGCGAACGCCTTCATGGCGCCCTCGGCGGTGGCGCGGTCCTCGTAGAACACCTCGGAGATCACATCGTAATCATCCGGCCCGAGCGGGCTGGGGGCGGCCACGAAGTTGCGCCGGTGCACGGCGGCACCTTTGGGCAGCAGCTTGTGAATGTAGGGGACGTGGTGGTTGGTATAATAGTCCATGAACTCTTCACGCGTGATGTCCGGGCGCTTTTTGATCGGCATGACGACTTTGAACATTGCGCGGCTCCCCCTTGGTTTTTACGGTTATGGCGGCAATGGCGTGCAAAAGAAAATCCCCGGCGCGCGGAATGCGGCCGGGGATTTTTTAGGCGGCGCGGCGCGGGCGGTTAGTCGCCGGCGGCGGGGTGCATGTTGCCGATACGCGCCGGGGCGGCTTGCTTCGCCGGGGCCTGCACCAGCTTGGGCGCCGGGGCGGGCATGGCGGCCAGGATGGCGACGGAGACCGAGGCCAGGTAGGGCAGCGACTGGGTGAACAGCACGGCGCACCAGAGCTTGGTTTCCAGCGTCGCCCAGTGGTGGCCAAAACCGACACCGAGCAGCGCGCCCCAGGTGAGGACCAGGAGGACGAGTTCCTCGCGGGACATCACCAGGCCCTGCACCAGGGCCGGAGCGTTCTTCATCTTCGGGGTGCGCAGGAAGGGCAGGCTGTTGGAGAACAGGCCTTTCCAGACCGCTTTGCCGATGCTGTGCGAGAGAGCAAGGCCGGCAATGGCGGCGCCGATACGGTCGCCCAGGCCGCAGGGAACCTTGTCCTTATACAGGGCCAGTATCTGCGCGATTTTGAAGAAGAACAGACCGATCGAGGGCAGCATGAACAGGGCGATCGGGAACTCGAAGCGCACCGGGTCCAGGATGAGGCCGGCGGACCAGACGAGGCCGAAGCCGAGGAACACCAGACCCAGCGCATCGCCGAACCACGGCACCCAGCCGGTGATGAAGTGCCAGCGTTGGCCCAGGGTCAGCTCGTGGTTAAAGGGCGAGAACAGGGCGCGCCAGTTGGCACGTACGATGCGCATGGCGCCGTAGGCCCAGCGGTAGCGCTGCTTGCGGAAGGCGTTGTAGTCATCAGGCATCACGCCCTTGCCAAAGCTCTTCTTGGAATAGATCGCCTCGTAGCCGGCGCGGAACAGGCGCAGACCAAGCTGGCTGTCCTCGGTGATGCACCACTCGGCCCAGCCGTTCTCGTTAATGAGGGCGGCTTTGCGCACCAGAGTCATGGTGCCATGCTGGATGATGGCGTTACGCTCGTTGCGGGCGACCATGCCGGCATGGAAGAAGCCGGCGTACTCCCAGAACATCAGGCGCTTGAACAGGCTGCCGTCGTTGTCACGGTAATCCTGCGGCGACTGGGTGAAGCCGACCTTCGGGTTGTCGAAGGCGGGCGCCATGCAGCGCAGCCAGTCCGGGTCGACGATGTAGTCACTGTCGATCACGCCGATGATCTCGGCATCCGGGGCGGTCTCGCGCAGCGCGAAGTTCAGCGCGCCGGCCTTGAAGCCTTTGTATTTGCCCAGGGTGAAGAAGCGGAATTTGGGACCAAGGCGGGCGCAATGTTCAGCCACCGGCTCCCAGACAAGCGGGTCCATGGTGTTGTTGTCGATGACCAGAACTTCGAAGCGGTCGTAGTCGAGTGCTGCCAGGGCATCGAGCGTCTGGCACACCATGTGCGGCGGCTCGTTGCAGATCGGCAGATGGATGGAGACTTTTGGCAGATGCGCGCCGGCCGGGGCCGGGATCGGCTCGAAGTGGCGCTTGGAGACGCGGCCGTAGATGGTTTCCACCAGGTCGAAGCTGTCGGCGATGAGCAGGAAGAGCAGCATGGCCTGGCCCATGGCGAGCACGCCCCACACGGTGGCGGCACCCAGGGAAAGGTAGGTCTCGCTCATGGTCATGAACAACAGCGCCAGGGTGGCGGTGAAGCCTTCAACCAGTGCCGCGAAGATCAGTTTGCCGGAGAAGCGGATGTCCGGGCGGCGGGACAGCAGCGCCATGGTGGCGGCGAGGCTGAGCAGCGCGGCGCCGAGGGCGTAGAAGGCCCAGGCGGGGTTGTTCTCAACCGGGCCGGTGAGCGACCATTTGGCCTGACGGCCTTCCGTGAACATGCCCCAGTAACCGGCGGCACGGCCTTCAAAGCTGGTCTTCCAGGGCTGGTCGAAGGCTTCCATCACGAAATACTGGATGTGGTCCTTCTGCGCGAGGTTGAAGAAGTCGCGCATGAAGCGGGCCTGGTTGACCGTGCTGGCGCGGGCGGCGCCGATGTCGATACCATCCGACGGCCAGCCGATTTCACCAATGACGATGCGCTTGTTGGGGAAACGGTCATGCACCGCGGTCAAGCGGTTCATGGCGTCCTGCACGGCGATGTTTTCCGGCACGCCTTCCCAGTAGGGCAGCAGATGCACGGTGATGAAGTCGACGCGGTTGGCGAGTTCGGGGTGCTTCAGCCAGACATGCCAGGGCTCAGCGGTGGAAACCGGGACATGGGTCTCGGATTTCACCAGCGCGATGTCGGCCATCAGCTCGGGCACGGGAAGGTCGCCACGCAGCACGGTCTCGTTGCCGACCATGATCTGCTTGACGTCCGGGTTGGCGTTGGCGACCTGCACCACTTTCGCCAGCTCGGCGGCGTTGGCGTCCGGGTGGCGGTCCAGCCAGGCGCCGAGCGTGACGTTAAGGTTCATGCCCTCGGCCAGGGCCGGGATGGTGCCGAGATCGCCCTCGACCGTGTAGGTGCGGATGTTGTGGGTATGCTGCGCGGCAAGCACGAGGTCAGACTTGATCTCGGCCGCGGTGGGGTAATTATTGGTCGCCGGGTTCTCACCCGCGTGGAAGGGCGAGAAGGCAAAGCCGCCAATGTCGCCTTTATAGGGTGCGATATCCGTGACCGGCCGGTTGAGCCCAGCCCAGAGGCCGAGCGCAATGACGCCAACACCCAGGGACGCGGCCCAGGAGCTGGGATTGGTCCAGCCCTTGCGGGCTTTGCGGGTGGAAACCTGCGGCGACTGGCGGAGGATTTGCGACTGAAACGTCATGGTGCTGGTCCGGATATGAGCGAGACAAGCCTCGCACGCCGCAATGTATGGTTACCTAAAGCGGCGGGGTCTGGGCACGAATGTGTCGTGATTGTGGCAAAGTGAAATTTTCGTAGGATTGCGAAGCTGCAATTTTTGCAAAATGCGCGTACAAAGAGGGCATGACTCTCGCGTTGCAACTGCTCATTCTGGCCATTCTCATATTGCTCAACGGTGCTTTTGCCCTAAGCGAGCTGGCGCTGGTCTCCGCCCGGCGGGCCATGCTCACGCTGATGGAACGCCAGGGCCTGCGCGGCGCGGCGCGGGCAAGGGTGCTGGCGGATAACCCGCAGAGCTTTCTGCCGGCCTCGCAATTCGGCATCACGCTCATCGGCATTCTCATCGGCGTGTTCGGCGGCGCGCAACTGGCCAGCCATCTGTCGCTGCACTTGGCACAGGTGCGGATGATCGCGCCTTACGCGGATCCGCTGGCGCTGGGGCTGACCGTGCTGGCGATTACCTTCTTCACCCTGGTGTTCGGCGAGCTGGTGCCCAAACAACTGGCGCTGCGCCACCCGGAGCGCGTGGCGGCCGTCATCGCGCAGCCGCTGTCAATTCTGGCGGCGGTGACAACGCCGGTGGTCTGGCTGCTGGGCGCCACCACCACGCTGGTGCTGCGCCTGTTCGGCCCGCCCGGCGAGGACCGCCGCGCCATGAGCGAGGAAGAACTCAAAGCCATGCTGGTCGAAGGTGCGGAAACCGGCGTGCTGGAAAACGAGGAACGCGACATCATCGAACGCGTGCTGCGCCTGGCCGACAAACCCGTCCGCGCCATCATGACCCCACGCACGGAAATCACCTGGATCGACCGCACCGCGCCCCGCGCCGCCATTATCGCCACCCTGCGCGCCGCCCCGCACTCACGCTTCGTGGTCTGCGACGGCGCCATCGATAACGTCGCCGGCATTGTCCAAGCCAAAGACATCCTCGACCGCGTGCTCGACGGCAAGGACTTCTCCCTCGCCGCCGCCCTGCGCCAGCCCATGGCCATACCTGATTCAGTTTCTGCTCTGGAAGCCTTGGAGCGCCTCAAATCCGACCGCCTGGGCATCGCCATCGTGCTCGACGAATACGGCAGTTTTGAGGGCATGGTCACCGCCGCCGACGTGCTCGAAGCCATCGTCGGCGACGCCGACGACACCGGCCCCAAGGAAGGCACCGACTCGCCCGAAGCCGACTTCTACGAATTCGACGGCCTCACCCCCGTCGACGAAATAAAAGCCCGCCTGCATCTGCCCGGCCTGCCCTCGGAAGGCTCCTACCACACCCTCGGCGGCCTCATCCTCGCCCTGCTGCAACGCCCCCCACGCAAAGGCGACGCCATCGTGTTCGGCAACTGGAAATTCGACGTCCTCCTCATGGACGGCCGCCGCGTGGAACGCGTCCGCATCGCCCGGGACGCAACATAGCCCGGTCCGGGGGTAGAGACTGTTTCAGAAGTCGCTCTGGTGAGTCGTATAGCGGGGATTTTTGAGCACCGGAGCGCAGCGTACTTCAGTACGTGAGCACCGGAGCGCAAAAAATCGCCGCAAGACGGCCGCCAGAGTGGCTTCTGGAATAGTCTCTAGTCGTCCCGGTGGACGCGTTCCATGCGTTCGTGGCGTTCCTGAGCTTCGATGGAGAGGGTAGCGATAGGTCTGGCTTCCAGGCGGCGCAGGCCGATGTGTTCGCCGGTTTCCTCGCAGTAGCCGTAGCTGCCGTTTTCGATGCGCGCGAGGGCCTGGTCGATTTTGCCGATGAGTTTGCGAGCCCGGTCGCGGGTGCGCAGTTCGAGGGCGCGGTCGGTTTCCACGCTGGCGCGGTCGGCGATGTCTGCTTCCAGGATGCCGCCTTCACCCAGCGAGGCGAGGGTTCCATTGGCTTCCTTCACCAGCTCCGCCCGCCAGCGCAGCAGTTTCTGGCGGAAGTACTCGGTTTGCATGGGGTTCATGAACTCCTCGGTATCCGAGGGCCGGTAGTCCGGTGGCAACGAAATTAGCATGCCGTCCGTGTCCTTCAATTCTATTCAGGCGGGCCGCAACTGACCCCCGTGGTTGAGCGGGCTTATAGCGACGCCCCTTAGCCAAGCCAAGGCCGGAAAACAATTAAAGCCAGGGTTTACGGCGTTGAAACTTTTTTGCACCGCGCGATCTGGATGCGCGGCGTGGGCCGTGCCATTTATTGCGTATGTTGATGACCGGACGATGACAAAATGCCGCAAATAAGTCCGTCTTCCCTGGCTTGGACGTTGCAGGACGCCGTTGCGCTGGCTTGCGCCTGGGGGGCGGGCTGCGCGGTAGCGCGTGGCAGCCATTCGCCGGGCGGGGTTCTGGCGCCGGTTGGTTTGACGTTGACGGCGCGCGAGGCGGCGGCGGCGTTGCGGACGGACACCGGACGGCGGTTTTTCAGCTTCGGCAATCAGGAGTCCGCTCCCGCGATTGATGCGCTGGCGCCGGTGCTGGATTGTCTCATTGAACAGGCGGGTACCGGCTTCATGGCGGCGAGTTTTGCCGCCCCGGCGCAGGGGCGCACCGTATACCAGGGGCATTTGTTCCAGGACGGCCGGCTGGTGGTGAATTTGCACCATGCGTTGCGCGCAGCACTTTCCGGACGTGTGGGGATTGTGCCGCATGAGGTGGCGGCGGCCGGGGTACCCGCGATCCGGCGCAAGCTGGCGGCGTTCAAAGAGCAAGGCGCGGCGCTGGCGCTGCTGGATGCGGTGGACATGGCGCAATGCGCCGCCATTGCCATGGCGGTGGAGTCGCAGGCGCTAACCGGCGGTCCCGCCTGGCTGTGCCCTGGCGAGGGCGGTGACGAGCCGGCGGCACCTGGCGGGCGGCTGGCGATCCTCTCTGGCGCCGTGGACCGGCAGACCCTGTTCCAGCTTGGCGCCGCGCGGCATGTGCTGCCGTTTCTGCAACTGGATTTCGCCGGGGCCGATCCGGTGGCGGAGGCGCTGGCCTGGGCCGCCGCGCAAAGCGGGGCGCCAATGATTATCGCCGCGTCCGGCGCACCGGACCGGTTGCGCCGGGATCTGCCGGTGGCGGCGCTGCTGGCGGAAATCGCCGCCGGGCTGGCCGCGGCCGGGGTGCGGAGGTTTGTGGTCACCGGCAACGATACCGCCAGCGCCGTGCTGGACCGGCTGGGGGTAACGCACCTGACCACCGGGGCCGCCGTGGTGGGGCTCCGCTGGCTCGGCGCCGGCGATTACAATTTTTTACTGAAACCAGGCGGATTCGGCGGGCGCGATCTGCTTCTTGACGGATTTGAGCCACATATACGCCTTAATGCCACGGCTGAATGGTCCCCATGAACATCGAACCCAAATTCCTCACCCTGCCTGAAACCGTTCCGGGTACGCCACTTATTTCCGTGGTGGTGCCCGTGCATAACGAGGCGGAGAATATCCCGCCTCTGATCGCCGCGATCACCGCCGCGCTGGCGGGGATTGAGCACGAAATCATCTACGTCGATGACGGCAGCTCCGACGCCAGCCCGAAAATCCTGGCCGATATCGCCGCCAAGCTGTCCACGCTTGTGCGGGTGCGCCACCGCCAAAGCTGCGGCCAGAGCGCCGCGGTGATTACCGGCGTCAAAACCGCGCGCGGCGTGTTCATCGCCACGCTGGACGGTGACGGCCAGAACGACCCGGCGGATATTCCCGCCATGCTGGACGCGGCATTGAAAGCCGAAGCCACCGGGCCAAAGCCGGTACTCATCGCCGGGCACCGCGTCACCCGCAAGGACAACGAAGCCAAGCGCTGGGGCTCGCGCATTGCCAATACGGTGCGCGGCTACCTGCTGAAGGACGGCACCCCCGACACCGGCTGCGGCCTGAAACTATTCCGCCGCGCGGCGTTTCTGGAACTGCCGCATTTCGACCATATCCACCGGTTTCTGCCGGCACTGTTCATTCGCGCCGGCGGGCATGTCGTCTCGGTACCGGTGCGCCACCACCAGCGCACGCACGGCGCCTCGCATTACGGCACCTGGGACCGCCTGAAAGTCGGCATTGTCGACCTGTTCGGCGTCGCCTGGTTGCAACGCCGCTGGAAACTGCCACATATTGATCCCACACCATGAGTGACAGCATGAACCGCGCGAGGTCTCCTACCGCCATTGCCGCGACCAAGGCGATAAAACCCGCACTGATGGCGTGTGGCATGGTCGCGGTGGCGGCCGCGCTGCCGCTGCTGGGTGCCGCCTCGGCACAGGCGACGCTGGCGAACCTCCTGGCGCAAGGTGGGTTCCGCGGTCCGGCAATGTTCCTGCTGGCGGCAACCTTCCTTACTGCCATCGGCCTGCCGCGCCAGGTGCCAGCCTTCATCGCCGGTTATGCCTTTGGCCCCTGGTACGGCACCGTCATCGCACTGGTCAGCCAGGTTATGGCGTGCAGCCTCACCTTTATATGGGCGCGCGCCGTCGGGCGGAACTTTATCAGCCGCTATTTCGGCAAGGTGCTCCGGCAGATCGACACCACTTTGGCAGCGCAGCCCTTCATCGCGACGCTGACACTGCGGTTGATGCCGGTGGGCAGCAATATCCTGCTCAACCTCGCCGCCGGGCTGTCCTCCATCCCTGCCGTGCCCTTCCTCGCCGCCTCGGCCATCGGGTTTATTCCGCAAACCCTCATCTTCGCCGTGTTCGGCCAGGGCAGCGCGCCAACACACGCCCATATGCTGATGCTCGGTGGCGCCATGTTCATCGCCTCCGCGACCCTGGGCATGCTCCTGCTCCGCCGCTCGCGCCGCATTGCCGCCTAGTCTCCCGGAAGAACCACTGTTGAACGAAGCCACCGTGCCGCATCCCGGCATGAGTTTCCGCGAGTTCGTGGCATGCATCGCGCTGATCCAGGCGACGGTGGCGCTGGCCATCGACATGATGGTGCCGGGGCTGGCGCAAATAGGTGCCGCGATGCATCTGACCGTGGCCAATCACCGCCAATGGGTCATCACCGCCTTCGTACTGGGGTTCGGCGCGGCGCAGTTGCTGTACGGCGTGGCGGCGGACCGCTTTGGCCGGCGGCCGATTCTACTGTTCGCCCTGGGCCTGTACGCATTATGCGCTTTCGCGGCGGCGGCGGCGCCCGGGTTCCACTGGCTGCTGGCCGCGCGCGTGGCGCAGGGGTTCGGCGCCGCGGGGGCACAAGTGGCCACCGTTTCCATCGTGCGCGACTGCTATTCCGGCCGCCGCATGGCGCAGGTGAACTCGCTCTCCTTCATGGTCTTCCTCGCGGCGCCTATTTTTGCCCCCTCGCTCGGCCAACTGGTGCTGCTGGTCGCCCCCTGGCCGGTGATATTTATCGGCCTCGGCGTGTATGCCCTGCTGATCGCCATTTGGGCCGGGCTGCGGCTGCCCGAAACGCAGCACCCGGAAGACCGCCGCCCGATCGTCTGGCACGAAGCAGCGGCGGCGCTGCGGCTGACGCTGAGCAACCGCTTCTCGCTCGGCTACACCCTCGCCTCAACCCTGCTGCTGGGCGGCTGGCTCGGCTTCATCAATTCGGCGCAGCAGGTGTTCGCCGGGGTATTCCATGTGCCCAAACTGTTTCCATTGATTTTCGCCGCCTGTTCCATCTGCATGGCGGTGGCGGCACTCACCAACGCGCGGCTGGTGGAGCGCATCGGCATGCGGCCCTTGGCGCATCTGGCGCTAGTTGGCTACATTCTGGTGGCGCTGGCGCAGGCGGCGTTGGGGGTAAGCGGGCACGACACCCTGCTGCGCTTTGCCCTGCTGCAATCGGCCATGATGTTCTGGTTTGGCCTGCTCGGGGGCAACTGCGGCGCCATTTCCATGGAGCCGCTGGGGCATATCGCGGGCACGGCGGCCTCCGTGCAGGGGTTCATGGTGATGTTCGGCGGCGCGCTCATCGGGCTGTATATCGGCCAGAATTTCAATGGCACGCTGGCGCCGCTGTCCATCGGGTTCTGCGTGTGCGGCGTGCTGGGGCTGGGCGTGGTCACCTGGGCCGAGCGCGGAAAACTGTTCCACGCACGGCCGCCGGTTACTACCTGACGACTACCCCGCCGCCGCCGCGCTCGCGGCCCCGGCGGGGGCCCGGTAAACATCGAGAAAGCCCGCCGCCATCGCCGCCCGCGAAGCGGGGGGCGTAATTTCCGCCGCCAGGCGTTCCCACAGGCCTTCCTCGGTAGCGGCGCGGCGCATGATCTCGGCCAGAGCGCGCGCATCGCCGAGTTCGAACAGCAGGCCGTCCACCCCATTGGTAATGCGCTCGGCCGGGCCGCCGACGTTGGAAGCAATGACCGGGCGGCCAAAGCTCCAGGCTTCGGAGATCACCAGGCAGAAAATCTCCCACCAGAGCGAGGGCACCAGGCACCAGTCGATCCGCGCCATGAGCGCCTGCAACTGGTCCGGATGATAGCCGCCGTTCAACACGACATTGCGTTCCAGTGGGGGCAATGCTGCCTCGGCGGCCAGAAATGCCTCGATCCCGGCGCGGCATTCCGGGGTGGCGAATTGGATGTTGCCGCCGTTGATCTCGACGCTGAAATCGGTGAACCCCTCGGCGCGCAGCAGGGTAACGGCGTCCAGGATCACCTGCACACCCTTGGCATCCACCAACTGGCCGAAGAAGCCGAAGCGGTTGCGGTGCGTGCGCGCTGGTGCTGCCAGCGCCGGAGTGCGGCGCGGATCCAACCCGTTGGCCACCTGCATGAATTTCTCGCGCGGCAGGCCCCAGTTAACAAAGGGCTCGACCATGAAGCGGCTGGGGGTGGTGAACACGTCCACGGCTTCCAGGTGCCGCTTCATCCACATTTCGCGCATGAAGTAATGCTCCGGCGGGCGTTCCGGCCGGCATTGATTGCAACGCACGGCGGAGGCGCTGGTACATAGCGACTGATCGGTGAAGCGGCGCATATGGCCGTCGGCCACGCAGATGGTCAGAAACTCATGCGCCGTAAAGACTATTTTGGCCGACGGCAGCACCGTGCGGGTGAGTGTCAGGTAGTCGATGCCGAGTGTCATGAAATGGTGGAAATGCACCACATCCGGATTGATGAGCGCCAAGAAATCCGCGAAGGCCTCCGCCAGCTGCACATTGCCGCTCTTTTGCCAGGGGTAGTCATATTCCTGGCTGAGGAAGACATATTCATCGGGCCGGCCGTCGAAGCCGGTGATCCGCGCGCCGCTTTTGTACAAGGTTGGCGACATCCCGGTGATGGAAGCGAGCAGAACCGGCTCCACATCCGGCACCTGACGCAGGCCCTGAAACAGCTCGTAGGCCACCTGCTGGCTGCCGCCGCGCACCAGTTCGGGGTGGTACATGCAGATTATCAGCACCTTCATCGCGACACCTCACCACCAAAGCCGGGGTAGCTTGGCTCAGGCCCCAGCAGGCCGTTATGCACCATCTCGCTCCAGTTTCTGGTGAACAGCCAGCGGTTGACGGCCAATCCACCCTCATGCTGCGGGCGGCGATCGGAGCCGGCACCCTCCACATGCCAGAGCCGGTTATCATGCAGCCAGGGCAGGCGCCCGGCCTCGATGCTTTTCAGGCACAAATCCGCGTCCTCGTAATGGCCGAATACATAGTCCTGGGTGAAACCGCCGAGCTGCTCGAACCAGGCGCGCTCCACCGATATGAAAGCGCCGGTGACCGCGGGAACCGGGCGGGACTTGAGGTATTTTGCCGTATCGGGCGGGGCGCCCCTGCCGTAATGTTCGACGCGCAGAATGCTGGTCTCATGTTTGCGCCGGCCGGGAAAACCGGGCAGCGTGTCGGCCTGGAAATACATGCCCGCGTGCATCAGCGAGCCGTCGTCGTAATACAGCGGGGCGCCGAACAGGGCGGTTTGCGCGGGGGGCAGGGTTTCAATCAGGCTGGTGTGCTTTTGCGCCCAGGCGACGTCCTTGGGAAACACATCCGGGTTCATTAGCAGCAATCGGTCCGAGTTCGCGTGTTCCGCGGCGGCGTTGTTGGCGGCGCCGAACCCTGCATTGCTGTTGAGGATCACAACGGTCATGCGCAGCCCGTAGATAAGGCTGCACAGCTTTGCCTCTTGGAGCACCCTCTCGGAGATCCAGGGACTGTTGACCACGTAAATGAACTCATAGTCGCGCATGCCCGGCAGTTTGGAAAACATTGCCTGTTGCAGGAACATGTATTCCACCTTGCCGTAGAGGCAGACAATGATCGAGCCTTTACAGCGCTGGCCGGCGCCGCCGAAGCGTTCAACATAAGGGTCATTCACCGCGCGGCGGCTGAGCATTTTGTTGAAGTCGACCATTTGCTCGCCGATCGAAGCATCGATCGCGGCCACGGCCTCAAAATACGGGTTGCCGTAATATTTGGCCCGCGCGAACTGGCTGAGCATGAGCTTGCGCATGTCGTGGTCCTCGACCATCTCGGCCGTGACCATGAAGCTGATTTCAGCACCCGATTTCAGCCGCGCCACCACGCTGCACACCCCGCCGGGCAGCCGCCGCGCGGCGAACAGGAAAGCGATAAATCCATACGGATGGCGCGCGGCGGTGGCCAGCGCCTCCTCGGTATCCGGGCGGCGCTGGCGGGCCAGGTTGCGCCCATCCAGCGAGACCGACCAGTTGGAGAAGTACAGGTCCAGGCTGTCGAGCGGGTCGGTACTATCGTTGACCCAACCGGCCACATATATGCCGCCGGCATGCGAGAGCTTGACGGCGTCCACCGCGGCGGCGGGCGGCTTGAGTTTTTCGCGGCGCATATCGGGGTTGGCGTTCATGTTGACCCGCCCGCGCACCACGCCTTGCGGCATAAGATAAGGCCGGCCCTCGGCGCACCCGTATCTTTCATAATGGTCGCGGCCGGAGCGGAAGCCGCCGCTGGCCACGGCCAAGCGCACGTCAGGGTTCAGGCGAAGATAAGTCTCCTCGTCAAATGCCACCGTAGGATTTGCCGCAACTTCTCCGTGGCTGGCTGCCTCCTCCGCCGTTGCGGCCGGATCGTCGATATCTGCCATCGAAGCCTCATCCATAACTGGCGCCGTTCCGCGCGGCGGCGCATAAACTCAGATTACTTATATCCCCTCATGTTACAAGGATGATACGCCTAATGGGCCGAGCCCGCGCGCGCGGTACGTTAATTGCCGGCCGGGGTGGGTGCGTCATTGAAGTAGACGGCCAGAGCGCCGGCATTCTGGAACGTGAACGCGCAGGGCAGAATACTGCCCATGGCAATCGCGAAATGCGTGTTCTGCAACACCAAATGCGGGCCCTTGGGCGCCAGCGTCACGGTTTGCCCGGCCGGAATGGTGAGGCTCTGCAACGGTTTGCCGTCGGCACCCATCAACGTGGTGGTATCCGCGACGCCACAGCTCCAAGCCGTGAGCACATCGTCGGTGCTCCCGGTATTGTGGATTTGCAGAAACGCCTGCGTTGAACCGCCCAGCTTTTTTACCTGCCAGACGGCGCCGTGATCCGTGGTGATATCCTGCTCGGCCAGGGCGGCGGCGGGTGTTGCGAGCAATAATGCAGTCAGCAAGGCGGAACCCAGATTAATCTTCATGCTAGGCTTTCATATTTTTCAAGTTGCCACGAGACGGGTTCTTTTGCCGCCAGATCGTACCAGTTGGCAACCAGCAAATGCGCGCGCACGGCGGCGCAATAGGCGGTGGCGGTGGCGCTGAGCGGCGGCCGGTAGGTGAGGAAGCGCGCCGCCACCGGGGCAAACATGGCATCCGCGGCGTTGAAGGTGGCGCCAAAAAGATACGGGCCGCCGGCGCCAAAAGTTTCCCGTGTGTGCGACCAGATGGCGTCAATGCGGGCAACATCGGCCAGACTCTCGGGGTTCTGGCCCAAACCGGGGTAGCTGCGGCCGAGGTTCATCGGCATGGCCAAGCGCAGCCCGCGGAACCCGCCATGCATTTCCGCCGCGATGGAGCGGGCATGGGCCCGGGTTTTCTGCTCCGCCGGCCACAGGCTGGGCGCAAATTCCGCGCAATATTCCGCGATCGCCAGGCTCTCCCATATCCGCGCGCCGTTATGCTCCAGGTAGGGCACCATGCCGCTGGGCGACGCCGCCTTCACCCCCGGCGTGTTCCCCCCGGCAAGCGGAATGACAATCTCCTCGGCCTCGAGCCCCGCCAGTTTCACCATGAGCCAGCCGCGTAACGACCAGGAAGAATAGCGCCTGGTGCCCAGATAAAGTTTTGCGTCCATAATTCGTCTCTCCGCTTGGCCGCTGCGGCGTAGCATATTTTGGCCGTCGCGGCAGCCTATGATAACCAGCTTTCATGCACCAAACGCCCCCCCTCACCTGGGCCGGACTCCGGCTGGACCGCCCCCTTGTTATGGGCATCCTCAACGTCACGCCGGATTCCTTCTCCGACGGCGGCTGGTACGACACACCCGAGGCCGCGATCGCCGCCGGGGAGGCCATGCTGGAGGCCGGCGCGGATATTATCGACATCGGCGGCGAGAGCACGCGCCCAGGTGCGGAGCCGGTGTCCTCCGCGCAGGAGATGGACCGGATTCTCCCCGCCATCGAGGCGCTGGCCGCGCAAGGTGCCATCATCTCCGTGGACACCCGCAACGCGGCCACCATGGCGGCGGCGCTGGACGCCGGTGCGCGGATTATCAACGACGTTTCCGGCCTGACCCATGCCCCCGGCGCCAGCACCCTGGCGGCCCAACGCGGCTGCCCGGTGGTGCTGATGCACACGCGCGGCACCCCGGCAAACATGAACGCCCAGGCGCATTACGCCAACGTGGCGGCCGACGTGCTGGCAGAACTCACCGCCGTGCGCGACGCCGCCCTGGCCGCCGGCATAAAGCCCGAGAACATCGCCCTGGACCCCGGCCTCGGCTTCGCCAAGCTCGGCGCGCAGAACCTCACGCTCCTGCAGGCCACCGCGCAGTTCGCCGCCCTCGGCCACCCGCTCCTCATCGGCCTCTCCCGCAAAAAATTCATCGGCGAGTTCGGCGGCGAGCCCAACCCGGCCAAACGCGGCCCAGGGTCCATTGCCGCCGGGCTTTATGCGGTGACACAAGGGGCGCATATATTGCGCGTGCACGACGTACCGGAGACGGTGCAGGCCTTGCGCATGTGGCAAAACCTAACCGCGAGTAAGCATGGACCAAATTTCTAAACGCCGCCTTTTTGGCACGGACGGCATTCGCGGCACCGCGAACACCGCCCCCATGACGGCCGAAATGGCCCTGAAACTCGGCCAGGCGGCCGGGCTGCTGTTCACGCGCGGCAACCACCGCCACCGCGTCATCATCGGCAAGGACACACGGCTCTCCGGCTACATGCTGGAACCCGCCCTCACCGCGGGCTTCATCAGTGCTGGCATGAACGTCACCCTCGCCGGCCCCCTGCCCACCCCCGCCATCGCCATGCTCACCCGCTCCCTGCGGCTGGACCTCGGCGTGGTCATCTCCGCCTCGCACAACCCTTACGAGGACAATGGGATAAAACTCTTCGGCCCGGACGGAGCCAAGCTCTCCGACGAGACGGAGCTGGAAATCGAGGCCCTGATGGACATGGATCTGTCCGGCCGCCTCGCCACCTCCAACAAACTCGGCCGCGCCTCCCGCCTGGTGGACGCCGCCGGGCGCTACATCGAGGCCGCCAAAAGCTCCCTGGAACGCGGCCTGCGCCTGGACGGCCTGCGCATCGTGCTGGATTGCGCCAACGGCGCCGCCTATAAAGTCGCCCCCGCCGCGCTGTGGGAACTCGGCGCCACCGTCATTTCCATCGGCGTCGAGCCCGACGGCTTCAACATCAACCGAGACGTCGGCTCCACCGTGCCCAAAAACCTCTGCGCCGCGGTGCTGGAACATGGCGCCGACATCGGCATCGCCCTCGACGGCGACGCCGACCGCGTCATCCTCGCCGACGAGCACGGCGAAATCATCGACGGCGACCAAATCCTCGGCCTCATCGCCCGCGACATGCACGCCGCCGGCCGCCTGACCGGCGGCGGCATCGTCGCCACCGTCATGTCCAACCTCGGGCTGGAGCGGTTTCTCGCCAGCCTCGGCCTTACCCTCACCCGCACCAAGGTCGGCGACCGCTACGTCGCCGAGGCGATGCGCGAGGAGCAAAAAAACCTCGGCGGCGAGCAGTCCGGCCACGTCATTTTGTCCGACTTCGCCACCACCGGCGACGGCCTGATCGCCGCACTCCAAGTGCTCGCCGTGCTGGTCCGCTCCGGCCAACGCGCCTCGGAAGCATGCCGCGTCTTCGCCCCCTTGCCGCAACTGCTGCGCAACGTGCGTTTTTCCGGCGCCTCCCCCCTGCGCCTGCCGGAGATCAAAGCCGCCATCGCGGCGGCGGCGGAAAAACTCGGCAACACCGGCCGCGTGCTCATCCGCCCCTCGGGCACCGAGCCGCTGATCCGCGTCATGGCCGAGGGCGAGGATGACGTGCTGATCCACCAGATCGTCGGTGAACTCTGCGACACCATCGCGCTGGCCACCACGCAAGCGGCTGAATAAATGTTCCGTGTGTTGACGATTGCCGGGTCGGATTCCGGCGGCGGCGCCGGCATTGAAGCCGACATCAAAACCATCTCCGCTTTGGGCGGCTACGCCTGCACCAGCATCACGGCGGTCACCGCGCAGAACACCCTTGGCGTGTTTGGCGTGCATGCCCTGCCCGCTGAGTTCGTGCGCCTCTCCATCGAGACCGTGCTCTCCGACATCGGCGCCGACGCCATCAAACTCGGCATGCTGGCCAATGAGGACATCATCCGCGCCGTCGCCGCCTGCCTGCCCGCCGGTGTGCCCGTGGTGCTGGACCCGGTGATGGTCGCCACCTCCGGCGCCGTGCTGCTGCCCGATGCAGCCATCGCCGCCCTGCGCGAACTGCTGCTCCCCCGCGCCACGCTGGTCACCCCCAACCTGCCCGAAGCCGCCAAACTCACCGGCCTGCCGGTGGGCAGGCAGGCCGAACAAATCGCCGCCGGCCGCGCCCTGCTGGCGATGGGCGCGCAAGCCGCCCTCATCAAAGGCGGCCACGCCACCGGGGAAATTCTAACCGACTACCTCATCACCCCCGGCGCGGTGGAAACCATCTCCCTCCCCCGCCTGCACACCAAAAACACCCACGGCACCGGCTGCACCCTAGCCTCCGCCATCGCCACCGGCCTCGCCCAAGGCCTGCCCCTCTCCGCCGCCGTCCACCGCGCCCGCAACTATTTGCAACAAGCCATCGCCACCGCGCCGGGTTTCGGCGCCGGGCACGGGCCGGTGAATCATCTGGTACGTGCATAAACCGCCCACCTCACGGCGCTCCCACCGTCATGGCGAGCGCGAGAAGCGGCCGCGGCAAAAAGCCTCTGAACATTATATATGCCAATCGAAGACTACAGACAGAATGCAATTATTATTTGCACCAATCGTTATGGAGATTAGACCATGAAACCTCAAAAAATAGGCCGCCGAGCTTTATTGGCATGCGCCGCTGCTCTCGCCGTTTTTTCAGGAAAACTAACTCAGGCCGACGCTGGGTACATACATGAGCTTAGTGAGAACGATGCAGCCAAGTTTTTGCTTTCGAGGAAACTTACATTTCTTGGTGGAGCCGAACTAGATGAAATCGACCAAACGATGGTTGAATCACTAAAGGATTTAACAATCGCCTCCGGTGACTACGTTCCTGATTTAATCCTTACTTCAAAGGACGAGACAGAACGGCGAGCCATAAAGACCGTTCGAGAATATGACGCTGCGATCAGTCAAGGTTTTTTTGCACGGACAGGCAAGGATATGAAGCTTCAAGGATGGTTCGTTTTGACATCGGACGTTTTCAAAGCGCTAGCTACCGCCAAACCTGCAAGGCAAAGTCATTTTTGTCCTGGTAGTGAAGCATTACATGATGCGAGCACACTCTCTGCCGATTTGGCCAGAGAGTTGCGCGACGAGGCGCTTACAGGGACTATCCAGGATATTGTCTCAGATAAAGGGTTTCGTCTTGACCTAAGTTCCCCCTATTCACTTACTGTCGAAAGAAATTTTCGCACATATATCCAGGAGATTTTTCGTGCTGATCTTGATAACGATGGATTGGAAGAAATGCTGGTGGCGGTTCACCGACGCGCAATTGGTGGAACACTGGCATGGACGTCAACAATGGTACTAGGACGCGATTCAGAGACTGCTCTGATATCAGAAAAAAGGCAAACCGGCGTCCTGGAAACGTAGAGCATAGCACATTCAAGGCGGATTGCGGTATACTTATCCGCCCTTCCTGAAAACTAATGCCACAGCGAAAAATGACGAAATACGCCTTTCCACCTTACTGCCTCCGCGAGTAACTCATTGCTCCTTTATTTTTCAAGAATTTTTTGAATTTTACTAAGTTGAAGTTCAATCCTAGACATACGTTCTGCCTCAGGAGGGAGGCCGTCTTGAACATACTCGTCAGCCGTTTTTTTCCACTTAGCCCCCTGTTTGTTTAGACGAGGCTCTAGAACTTCAATTAAAATACCTTCGATTTCGTCTAGTGTGTCGCGTCATTGACTTTG
>PLSD01000067.1 GCA_003164135.1 Acetobacteraceae bacterium | reverse complement strand
CGTTGGCAGATCGGAGAGTGTCGCCCGCACGACCCGTGACTCCACCTCCGTCCCAAGAGCCGCAATACGCGCCGGACGGCTCTTGTCGCGCAACAGTCCCGCGATACCCTCCATCATAAAGCGTTCCTGCCAGCGCCAGACAGCGGTCTTGCTGGTACCGCTGCCGCGCATAATCTCGGCCGTGCCACAGCCATCGGCGGTCAACAAAATGATCCGCGCCCGCCAGACATGTTTTTGCGGACTGTTCCGATCGGCCACAACGGCCTCAAGTTTCGCGCGATCCTTGGCCGTTATGGCAACTGTGATACCATTGAGCATGCCACAGAATCGCACGCGTGAAGGAAAATGAGAATCCTAAATTAGACTCAAATGTTGGATTTTATCCACTAGGATAGTCCAGGGGAGGCCTCTCGGTGCAGGAGAGCATCTCGCTGACGAAGCGGCGCTGTCGCGGATACCTAATCTGCTTCATGGCCATCAGTTTAATCTATGCCAGGCATTGATATTCTGCCAGTTTCATCTGAATGTTGTTCTGCATTAGCCTTCTGGTATAAGGGGCCGGATTGAGCCCTATGCTACCACCAGACCACGGCATCAACCCAAACGAAGGGCAGTGCTGAATATGACACCTGATACGGACCGCATAATCCGCGGAGTCGAAAGCCATTCGATCAATTACGTTCGGGCGACGGAGCGGCATGGCAAAGTGCGGGACCAGGGGCCGTTCTGGTTCACGGGCAATTTCCAGTTCCTCACCATATCCATCGGCTTTATCGGGCCGTCCATGGGGCTGTCGCTTTTCTGGACAGCCGTTTCCGGTGTTCTGGGGATTATGTTCGGCACGCTATTCATGGCATTCCACGCTACGCAAGGGTCGATTTCGGGCCTGCCGCAGATGATGCAAAGCCGGGCGCAATTTGGCTTTCGCGGCGTCATCGTGCCGCTGTTCGGCACTCTCGTGAATTATGTCGGGTTCAATGTTATCTGCGCTTTGCTGCTGATGGACGGGCCGCATAATCTTTTTGGCTGGAACCAATATCTGGTGCTGGCGGCAACAGCGGTCCCGAGTTTCATCCTGGCGTTATATGGCTATGACTGGCTGCACCGCTGCTTCAAAATCCTGTCTGGATTAGCATGCCGCTGCTCACCGTGCTGACGCTTGCCATCGCTTTCGGCGCCGTGCCGGACCCGGTGCCGCCCAAGCTCGGCTTTGACCTGGTGGCCTCTGGCGTTGAGTTTGCTGGCTGTGCCGCCTACAATATCGCCTATGCGCCCTATGTTTTGGATTATTCGCGCTATCTTCCGCGTAACACCAAAGCATCCACGATTATCATGAACGTGTTCTGGGGAGCGTCGTTGTCCGGCTCCTGGCTGGTCGTGCTCGGCGCCTGGCTTGCCGTGATGATGGGCGCCTCCGATCCGCTGGTCGCGCTGAACGCCTCGAGCAATGCGGTATTCCCTCATTTTGGTGCCTTTCTGGTCATCGACAGCGTGGCGGTTCTGTTCGCCCTGGTTGCCGTCGATAACTACAGCGGCATGCTCACGCTGGTGACGGCGGTGGACAGTTTCAGGGCCATGCCGCGGACGCGTATGGTCCGGGCAATTTTCATCACGCTCATTACGCTGCTCTGGGCGGGTGCAGCGCTGCTGTGCGGCCAGAACGCAATGACGGCGCTGAATTTGGTGCTGACCATTGTCCCCTACCTGCTGGTGCCGTGGACTTCGGTGAATCTGGTTGACTTCTTCTTCGTGCGGCGGGGTCATTATGCGGTGACTGAACTGCTAAAACCCGAGGGTATTTACGGCAAATGGGCGTGGCGGGGGATGTTATCCTACGCGCCGGGCTGGGCTGCGATTCTACCTTTTGCCGTGCTGCCGGGTGTATGGCCGGGGCCGCTTGCCGCTAAGATTGGCGGGGGTGGATATCAGCTGGCTGATGTGCCTGCTGGCGGCCGGCGCCTCGTATTATCTCATGGGCAAGGGAATCGACGTGGACCGTGAACGCAGCGCGGTCATATCCAGAGAAATCGAGCTGGGCGGTTATGCGCCGGCAGCTGGGGAGTAGTGAGTATGGATGAAGCTGCCGAACCCCCCGAGAGCCCGACGCCCCCAATTGGAGCGGCGGATTCGCGAGAGGTCCAAAGCCGGGCCCATGATGAGCGGCGCTTTGCCCGCCATGTCGATTGGAACTTATTCAGAGATTTTGTTGAACTGGTCCGGCATGGCGGGATAGGTGCCGCGGCCCGGGCGACGGGGCGGCAGCAGCCTAGCATGAGCGCTGCGTTGAAACGGTTGGAGCAACATCTGGGCGAACCGCTCTTCTTGCGCGGTGCGCAGGGCATCACCCTCACCCCGGCGGGACAGGTAATGGCAGAATTATGTGAGGGGATCGCTGCCGATGTGCACTCCATGCCGCATCGCGTAGCCGAAGCGGCCGGGCAATTGGGAGGGCTGATCAAAATCCGCACGATTTCGGATGTTATTGCGCCCGCCATGGATAAAGCGATGCTGGGTTTCCATCAGCGCTACCCCGGGGTGCAGATCCGCCTGAATATTGCGGCATGGCGCGAGGTGGTGGATGCGGTGGCGCGTGGTGATGCGGATCTTGGCATCGCCTGCGACAGCGCGCCACGCGAGGATCTGCACTATCTGCCCGTGGTGCGCGAAGTGCAGCAGCTTTACTGCGCAAAAACATCATCGCTTTTCGGCAACGCGCCGGGCTCGCCCGCAGAATTTCGCGACCAGAGTTTTGTGTTGACGGGTGAGGACGAGCCAGATGAGCTTGCAAATTTCCGAAGGCGTTACGGTCTCGGGAGCAAAGTTGGCGGCGCGGCGGATACGTTGCATGAAGCCAGGCGATTGATCGAACTTGGCTTTGGCATCGGGTTTTTGCCAACCGCCGTGGCAGCACCGCATGTGGCGGCAGGCACGCTCTGGCCTTTGCTGCTGGAGTTTCAGATGCCGAGCTATCATCTTTACGCGGTCACCCGCGCAGAATTGCCGGACGGCTCGCCGGCCTCACTCCTGGTGGCGGCAGTGCGGAAGCATCTTCGCGACGAGCCATAATCTCCATGTTTTCAAAACATCGATGTAAGGATAAAATGAATTGAGCTCGTCTCTGAAGATGCTAACACCACGTGTCAGTGAATTGCAGGGGCTATGGCTGCGCTCACTAATTTCCTGGCCAGATGGCACGCGCGACACGACAACCCAGGTCCGGTGGCTGCAGGGCCAAAGCGTGTATATAGATCTGCGCCAACCCGCTCACATGCCCGACTTCGCCCATGTGAGCGGGTTGGCGACTCTGACGACGGAAGATTGCCTTCATCTTGCCAAACAGGAAGGATTTGCCGGACATTTTACATTTGATGGCACGTTTTTTGAATGGGCGAGAGATATCGATTTTCAACCCAAGCCTCTGTATTCCGACTCCGGATCGCTCTGCTGGGAGGATGATGTACTTGTGGAGACCGGTCGTGATATCGCCTATATCGAACATTGGCATCGGGACCCGACGGTGAAAGCAGCCCCTGCCGCCTCGCTGGCGTTGCGTTGTCGGCATACCGGCGTGAATGGACGCTTCCTGCGGGTGGGTGCGTATTTCATGTTTGCGCGCGACCGCACGCTTATTCCCGCGGCACAGCAGCATCTCTTCGATTGCGTGCGGGGGAGCGCGGATCTCAAAGCTGCCCGGGCTTTGGTGGATTGCGAAATATCCTTCGGCGTCGTGGAGCCCCTGGGGTGCCGCATCACCGCCTCCACTTTGCCTTACCGCATCGGCGATACTCTGGATCAGCATTTTACCGTGAACGAATTGACAGCCCGGGACCGCGCCGCCGATGGCGCTGTGATCCGACGGCACTGGGAAATCACGGATAGCGAGGGCGATCCGGGAGTGCTCGCCGCAGCCGCATTGGCTCATAAAGGAGGCAAACGATGAATAAAGCTTTTTCCGCCGTTCCCGTGGTTGATATCTCACCGCTATACGGCACTGACGCAACCGCCATCGCGCAAACTGCCATGGCACTGAAGACCGCAGCCAGCGAGGTCGGGTTTTTATACGTGACCGGGCACGGGCTGAACGCGGCGCGATTCGATGCAATGCTGGCGGCCACCAAGAATTTTTTTGCGTTGCCTCTCGACAAAAAGATGCAGGTCTATATTGGGAACTCTCGTAACCACCGCGGCTATGTCCCTGAGGGTGAGGAGATTTTTACCATGGGCACCAAGGATGCAAAAGAAGCCTATGATTTGAGCCGCGACCTGCCGGCGGATGACCCGGATTATCGCGCTGGCAATCCTTTGCTTGGGCCCAATCAGTGGCCTGACTTGCCCGATTTTGCTGAAGCGGTGGCGGCGTATTATGACGCAACTGTTAAAATAGGCCGCGTTCTGCTGCGTGGTTTCGCCCTGGCGCTCGGAGAACCCATGGACGCATTCGATGCGCTGTTGACCAAGCCGCCAAGCCAGTTGCGGTTGATCCATTATCCCCATGACCCGGAGGCGGAAGATAAGCCTGGAATTGGCGCGCATACGGATTATGAATGTTTTACATTATTGCGCGCGACGGCGCCGGGGCTCGAAGTTCGTAATGGTGCCGGAGACTGGATCGACGTGCCGCCATTACCAGATGCCTATGTGGCGAATATTGGCGATATGCTGGAATTGTGGACGAACGGGGCGTTCGTCGCAACCACCCACCGGGTGCGCAAAGTCAGTGAAGAGCGCTATTCTTTTCCGTTATTTTTCTCGCTCGATTACGATACGCGGATCGTACCCATGCCACGATTTGTGACGGCGCAAAATCCCGCCAGGCCAGCGCTGGTGGCGGGTGAGCATCTATTCGCGCAGACGGCAAAGACGTTTGCCTATCTACTCGAGCGGATCAAACGCGGCAAGCTTAAACTGCCGGAATGTGCAGTCGGGTTACAGTCGTTTGGCCATTCCAAGGGCGAAGGACCGCCGCTGACACCATGACCGGCACAACCGGCCAATGTGGAGAGCGCTTGCGCTGATCCAGCGGATGTAATCACCGCATGTTCACACATTGCACCTCGATACTCCCCAGGAAGGCTCTGGTGCACATTTTTAGTTTTGAGAGTTAGGGCCTGAGGTCATTCTTCCGGAAGGCACTGAAGACGCAAGGGCATCCTCCTTGCGTCTTTACGATGTGGCTATGCCGCATCTCTTAGATGCCGGCCACGAATTGCCAGAGGAGAATGAGATGTGGAATAAAATCCAGCTTCGGTCATCAAAATATCTCAACAATATCATCGAACAGGGTCATCGGAGTGTGAAGGCCAGGATTGGCCCCATGCTCGGCTTCAATAGAAGCAAGCGGGCACAAAATCACCATTGACAGCATCGAACTCCTTCACCGTATTCGCAAAACCAATTCTACCTCAGTAAAGTACCAATTCATACCAAACCACGTCAACGATGTGAAATGTTATACTCGCCGCATGAAACAATCAGAACATAACCCCGAATGAACCAAATCAAATTTGCAGAGCCGTTAAAAAAGGAGGAATTACTCCTCCGATTTTGGTTGCATATATAATTCTCAGGCCTCTGCCTATTTAAGCATCATATGATCAAATTTGAAACTTACCATCAAAACTCAGCGTATTTTCTTACCAGAATGAGCCTTGACGGGATGGCTGAATGAACGTTTAACAAGAGCGAAGCATCATTTCGTCGCCGACGGATTTCTTCTGCCCCAGCAGCAGAAGAGTGTGTAACTCAAGCAGGAATCGGAAGAATAGCGATGGCCGGTAAAAAATTCCACCTAGGCTGGTTTATGAATTTTACGCCGGATGAATGGCGTGAGCCCTTCGGCCAGGGCGGCCAGCCATGGGGTGGGCAATTCTATATTGAAATGGCCCGCGCCCTCGAACGCGCTTGTTTCGATTATATCATGATCGAAGACAAACTAATGGTCTCCGAAACCTATGGCGGCTCGCGCGAGGCTGGCTTACGCAGCGGCGTGATGGCGCCCAAGCACGATCCCGTGCCGCTCGCCGTTGCGATGGGCATGGCAACTACGCGGCTTGGCGTTATCGCCACCATGTCCACACTCGGCTACCCGCCCTTTTTGCTGGCGCGGCTGTCCTCAACTGTCGACAGCCTGACGCAAGGCCGCTTTGGTTGGAATGTGGTGACCAGTGCTGAAAATCTCGCCGCGCAGAATTTCGGCTTGGAAAAACTGCCTTCCCGTGAACAGCGGTATGCTATGGCGGAAGAATATATGGAGGTGGTCAGCAAACTCTTCGACAGCTGGGATGCGGACGCCGTGGTGCTCGACCGCGAAGCCGGTATTTACGCCGACCATACTAAAATTCGGCCGATTGATCACAAAGGTGAATTCTTCAAAGTGCGCGGACCGCTGAACACCGTGCGCTCGCCGCAGGGCCGTCCGATTTATGTGCAGGCCGGCGCCTCACCGCGCGGGCGGGATTTTGCGGCGCGGCATGCGGATTCCATTGTCTCGGTCGCCAGCGGCGTGGCTGAGATGAAAGCATTCCGCGACGATATCCGCGGCAGGGCCGCAGCTAGCAGGCGAAATCCGGATGACATCAAGATCCTGTTCTGCGTCACGCCGACCGTAGCAGAGACCGAAGAAGAAGCGCAAGCCAAACATATGCGCATGTTGAATGCACCGCATTTCATCGATGATATGCTCGCCTCCGTCTCTGCGATCACCGATATCGACTTCGCGCAATTTGATCTCGATCAGCCTTTACCTGAGCGGCTGATGACGAACGGCGAGCAAGGATCGCTCGACAAATTCCAGCAACATGGAAGCGGCAAAACCCTGCGCCAGCTTGTGGTGGATGGCGCCGGGGGCATCGTCTCCTCAGTCGAGCTGATCGGCACGCCGGACTCGGTGGCCACGCGCATGGGCGAGGTAATGGAGGAGGTTGGCGGCGATGGATTCCTCATCACCACGCCGGTACTGCGCGTCAGCCGCCGCTATGTGGTGGACATTACCGACGGGCTGATCCCGGCACTGCAGAAGCGTGGCCTGACCCGCACCGCCTATGCGCATAAGACTCTGCGCGACAATCTTTTTGCTTTCTAGCGCCACCCTCGTGGCGCTGTTCTTGCTTCACAAATTTCTGCAACAACGCAATCTTTATAGAGGACCATTGTCTCCCCTTTTCCCCAACAGCTACGCACCATGGAGGTTTCATATCGTGAGAATTGCACTTAAGAAAATTTCCCGCATCGCATTGGCAGTCGCGATTGCCGCATTCGCCACCGCCGGCATCGGCACGCATGCCAAGGCTGAGACACCTTTGCGCATCGGCTTCAGTGATTGGCCCGGCTGGACGCCTTGGCAGATCGCGATCGATAAGGGCTGGTTCAAAGAGGCCGGCGTTAATGTCGACCTGCAGTGGTTTGATTATTCTGCATCGCTTGATGCGTTTTCCGCCGGCAAGTTGGATGGCGATTTCATTGCTAATGGCGACGGATTGGCAATAGGCGCGGGTGGTGCCAAAAATGTACTGATCTTGCTCACTGATTATTCCAACGGCAATGACATGGTCGTCGGCAAGCCTGGCATTACCAGCATCAAGCAGCTAGCCGGGCAAAAGGTGGGCGTCGAGGTCGGGCTGGTCGACCATCTTCTGCTCGAACATGCGCTGACGAGCAATGGGATGGCGATCAGCTCGGTGACCCTCGTCAACACCGTGACCAATAACACGCCGCAGGTGCTGGCCTCCGGTTCCGTCGCCGCCATAGCCGCCTGGCAGCCGATCTCCGGTCAGGCCATGATGCAGCTGCCCGGTTCACGCCCCATTTACACTTCCGCCGAAGCGCCGGGCCTGATCTTTGACGGGCTGACGGTCTCGCCGGAAAGCCTGAAAGAGCGGCCGCAGGATTGGGCAAAAGTTATCACGGTCTGGTACCGTGTGCTTGCCTATTTCAACGATCCTAAGACGCATGCTGATGCGCTGGCCATTATGGCTGCGCGTGATGGCGTATCGCCGGCGCTATATGTGCATTATGTTAAAGGCACGCATCTGCTGAGCCGCACTGAAGCGGAAAAAGCATTCGCCAAGAGCGATGCCATTTCTTCGATCTATGGCTCGGATGCGAACGCGGATGCGTTCAACGTTCGCAATGGCGTGTATAAATCACCGCAGACAATCTCCGACTATATCGACTCCTCACTGATGGCGAGCCCCTGAGTGCTGAGCATCTCGGACGCCGCACTTCGGCCGATATCCGAAGTGGAGACTGGCCAGGCTGTGCCTGGCCAGTGGTTTCGAGTGCGCGCCCGGCTTAGCCGGCGCGCCCGCATCCTTCTCGCGTTCGCCTCGATCCTGCTGCCGCTGGGCCTATGGTCCACGGTCAGCTACGTGCCTTTCATCTGGCATCCGGACATGCTGATCAGCGATCCTGGCGATGTCGATTATTTTCAGCCTGGCATGCGTGTGGATAAGGCAATGTTCGCCTCTGAAATTGCGAATGCCAAAACCAATGGCACCGCACCGCCCGTAGGCACACCTGCCAACCCAGTGTATTTGCCGGCCCCCGGCGATGTGCTGATGGCATTCTACACCTCTTTCACCACCCCGCCCATGGATCAGAACGGATTGTGGCTGCATCAGAGCCTGTGGCAAAGCATCCAGACGATTTTCTGGGGGTTTGTGATTTCTTCCATGATCGGCGTACCGCTTGGTATTTTATGCGGCGCGCATAGTGCCGCGGCGCGGCTGGTGGAACCTTTTGTCGAGTTTTTCCGCTACCTCCCCGCACCAGCCTTCAGCACACTTTGTGTCGCAGTGCTTGGGATTTATGCCGGGCCGAAAATCGCCATCATCGTCATTGGCACTTTGTTCCAGCAAATTCTTATCATTGCCAATACAACGCGCAAGGCTGATTTTTCGCTGGTTGAGGCGGCGCTGACTCTGGGCACGAAAAATCTGCGCCTGCTCACCAAGGTCGTCATCCCCAGCGTGCTGCCTGATCTTTATCGCGACCAACGCGTGCTGCTCGGCTGGGCCTGGACCTATCTGATCGTCGCCGAGCTTGTCGGTGCAAGCTCGGGCATTTCGCTTTTCATCACACAGCAATCGCGCTACCAGCATTTTGCGAATGTCTATGCGGCCATCGCCATGATTGGGATTCTGGGTCTCGGCATGGATCTTATTCTGGCCGCACTCGGCCGTAAATTATTTCCCTGGGACCGCTCAGCCTCCTAATGACCAAGATTCCTATGCCAGATACCACCATGAGCTATCTCGACCAATCCGATGCGGTGAAAGAACGGCTTGACCGGCTGAAAGCGCGCGACGTAATTTTGCGTGTCGACAGGCTGACTAAGCAGTTCCAAGCAGGCAAGAACCAGGTTACGGCGTTGGATGAAATCTCGTTCGAGACCCATCGGCGTGAATTTTTATGCATTATCGGGCCATCGGGCTGCGGCAAGTCCACGCTCATCCGAATTCTCGCCGGGCTGGAAACCTTGAGTGATGGACAGGTGCTTCTGGATAACCGGCCAGTGAATGGGCCAGGCCGGGAGCGCGGTATGGTGTTCCAGGGCTATACCCTGTTCCCCTGGCTGACCGTGCGCAAGAATGTTATGTTTGGGCTACGTATGAATAACGTCAGCCGATTCGATGCTGAAAAACAGGCCAACGAATGGCTCGATCTTATCGGGCTGAAAAAATTCGCTGATTATTATCCGCACCAGCTTTCCGGCGGCATGAAGCAGCGCGTCGCCATTATCCGCGCGCTTGTCAATCATCCGCGTATTTTGCTGATGGATGAGCCGTTCAGCGCGCTTGATGCGCAGACCCGTGCGCGCATGCAGGCTTATCTGTTGGAAATCTGGAAGAAAATCGACATTACCGTGATTTTCATCACTCATGATCTTGATGAGGCGATTTTTCTGGCCGACCGGATTTTGGTGCTCTCCGCTCATCCGGGGCGTTTGCAGGAATTGATCGAAGTGCCGTTGGAGCGCCCGCGTCGGCTTGAGCATTTTGGCTCCGCCGAATTTGCCGCGACGAAGGCAAGGCTGGAGGCGCTCATCCATCCGCCAACTGAAGGGGGCGAAGACGAAGCTTATCCCTCTGTTCCTCTTCTCACTGATGTCCGCGATAATGTTGAATGAGGCGGGAGTGGAAAAAAGCTGGTCTGAAGGTCGGCCTCCGGCGATGCTGGCCCTTATCAGCATCGGAGCGCAGTCATGGAATGAGTGGTGAAACTGGAAGCTAAAAGCGGCTGGGGCGAGGTCGAGACGATTGAGGTGGGCAATATCAAGCGGGGGGTTGTTGGGCTGACGGCCGAAGAAGTTGGCCTCACGCTGGTCCAGCAGAGTGCTGAGAGCGGTCCTGGGGCCAATGTGCCGGGTTGCGGAGGGTTTCGCAATTGGAGCCGGACCTGATGGTCCTTGGCGTGCCATTCCTCGCCGAAGGACTGCGCCAGATCCTGGCATGGCCGGGCATTGTTGGTTTGTTCCGGCATGCTGGCAGACTATATCCGCTACAGCGTGCCGGCTTCTTTTGCCAACCGGCCCATCAGCTTGCGGGTTTACCCCGAGCGGTTCGTTGTCGCCGCCGAGGGGCAGCTTCTGTGTGAGCATGCCCGGGTCATCGACCGATCCCATCACCTGCCAGGGCGGACGGTCTATGACTGGCGGCATTATCTCGCCGTCATTCAGCGTAAACCAGGAGATCTGCGCAATGGCGCCCCCTTCGCCGAGCTGCCGGAAGCCTTCAAGCAGCTGCAGGAACAGCTTCTCAAGCGTCCTGGTGGTGACCGCGAGATGGTCGAGATCCTGGCCCTCGTGCTTCAGCATGACGAGCAGGCGGTACTGTGTGCTGTTGAACTGGCGCTCGAGGCGGGTGTTGCCACCAAGACCCATGTCATCAACGTTCTGCACCGGCTGACGGACGGCAAGGCCCCGCCGGCAGCGCCAATCGACGCGCCCCAAGCCCTACGCCTGACACGGGAGCCGGTTGCCAATGTCGAGCGCTATGACGCCCTTCGCGACAGGGAGCAGCGCCATGCGTCATGATCCAGCCAGCGCCGCCGTGGTGGTGATGCTACGCAGCCTCAAGATGTATGGCATGGCCCAGGCCGTGAGCGAGCTGACCGAACAGGGTGCCCCCGCCTTCGACGCCGCCGCGCCCATCCTCTCCCAGTTGCTCAAGGCGGAGATGGCCGAGCGCGAGGTCAGGTCCATCTCCTACCAGATCAAGGCGACCCGATTCCCGGCCTACAAGGATCTGGCCGGCTTCGACTTTGCCGCCAGCGAGGTGAATGAGGCCCTGGTCGGCCAACTGCACCGCGGCGACTTCACCGAAGGTGCCAATAATGTCGTGCTGATCGGCGGACCCGGAACCGGCAAAAGCCATATCGCCACCGCCTTGGGCGTGCGGGCGGTTGAGCACCACCGCAAGAAGGTCCGGTTCTTCGCCACCGTCGATCTGGTCAACGCGCTTGAACAGGAAAAGGCAATGAACAAGGCTGGAAAGTTGGCCGAACGGTTGCTGCGCCTCGACCTCGTTATCCTCGACGAACTCGGTTACCTGCCGTTCAGCCCGTCATGCGGCGCCTTGCTCTTCCACCTGCTCAGCAAGCTTTACGAGCGCACCAGCGTCATCATCAGCACCGATCTCAGCTTCAGCGAATGGGCGGGCGTGTTCGGCGACGCCAAGATGACAACGGCTCTGCTCGACCGCCTTACCCACAATTGCCATATCATAGAGACAGGCAATGACAGCTTCCGCTTCAAGGACAGTACCACCAAACCCAAAACCAGAAAGGACAAATCCACAGCATCTTGACCGTCCCACGCAACGCGGGACATATCTTCAACCCGGGTCAGTTCTCGATGAAAATTTCCGACACCCCGGGTCAGATCTCCGTGGAAATCAACATCATCACTATATCCTCACATTAACTACATAACGTCCAACAATATTCGCAGCTTTAGCTGCAATTTCGCAAATTAAGTGCAAGCGTAACGCATTGATTTTCTGGGAAGCGATTTCGCAGTATTAAGTACAGTCCAACACAGGGTATTCGATCCTGGGAGGCGCCGACGGCCAGCAGCGGTGCCGATCGGATCGCGTCGTCGGTCGGCGACACACCGATTCGAGCAGAGTTTTGCCTGTGCACAACTTATTGCGGAGGTCCGACCTACCAGATGAATCGCACGCCGGCATTGAACGACTGGGCGCTGATACTGGCGGTGATTGCGCCGCCGTAGCTGACGAACATGGTCACTGGCAAGGACGCCACCTTGATGTCGGCGCCCAGCCCGACAACCGCCGCGTCGCGCCCGATTGGCGCGCTGTTCAGCGCAAAGCCGCTGCCACTCAAGCCCGCGAAGCCCGCCGAGACCGTGGCTATATTGTCAGCAAACTCATGTGACCAGCCTAGCCGTCCTGTGATGGTCATCCGCAAGGTCTCAGTCAGGGCAAAGCCACGTTGCGCATCGACCGCGAGCGTGCTCTGGGCGCTTCCCAGTGTCGCGCCGGCGATAGTCTCCTCCAACGGCCCACCAGTCTCCGCCACGCTGCCAAGATGCAGTCCGAGGCCGCCGAAACCGAGGCTCGGCTCGATCAGCCAACCTGCGAGGGTCTGCTGAATCCCGACGCGCACGCTACCGCCGCCGGCCAGCCCGTCGGTCGCGCCATGCGCCGAGGCGCCGAACAGCGGTAACGCCCGGTGCACAGTCTCCTGCTGATACATCAGGCCCAACTGCGCCTCGGCGAACAACATCCCGCGCTGCCATTGGCCATAGGCGACAAGCTGCGCCGTGCTGTTGGTGGTGTTGCCGCCGGACTGCGACCAGGTCTGCCCCTCGACCGTGCCGATCGCCACGCCGATGCGCCCGGTGCCGGCCGCCATACCACCCAGCCCCGCGGTGAAGCCGGGCGAGCCACCGCCGGCGCCAATGGTGTCGTAGCCGCCGAGCCCGCTGGCCCAGATCGTGCTGCCATGCGGCGCGGGCGCGCTGTCAGCGGCGCTGTCGGCGGCCAGCCCCCGTCGTGCCGCCAACTGGCCGCCAACGGTGTTAGCCATCAGGCAGGGTAATTTATTGAAGTGCCC
>PLSD01000003.1 GCA_003164135.1 Acetobacteraceae bacterium | reverse complement strand
TGATCCGCGACCTGCCCAACACCGAGACCATCACCATCTACCACCAGGGCGACTGGTTCGACCTCTGCCGCGGCCCGCACCTGCGCACCATGGGTGACATCGGCAGCGCCTTCAAGCTGATGAAGACGGCCGGCGCCTATTGGCGCGGTGATTCCAGAAACCCCATGCTCAGCCGCATCTACGGCACCGCCTGGCGCGACCAAAAGGAGCTGGACGCCTACCTGCTGCAACTGGAAGAAGCCGAGCGCCGCGACCACCGCCGCATCGGTAAGGAAATGGACCTTTTCCACATCCAGGAAGAAGCTACCGGCTCCATCTTCTGGCACCAGAAAGGCTGGAAGCTTTACCGCACGGTCGAATCCTACATCCGCCGCCGCCTGGACAATTCTGGCTACGAGGAAGTGCGCACACCGCAGCTCGTCGACCGCAAGCTGTGGGAGAAATCCGGCCACTGGGACAAATACCGCAAGCACATGTTCATCGCCGAGGTCGTGGACGAGGCGTCCACTTTGGCCCTCAAGCCGATGAACTGCCCCTGCCATGTGCAAATCTTCAAGCAGGGCCTGCGCTCCTACCGCCAGCTCCCGCTGCGCATGGCCGAATTCGGCGCCTGCCACCGCTACGAGCCCTCCGGCGCGCTGCACGGCATCATGCGCGTGCGCGCCTTCACGCAGGACGACGCACACATCTTCTGCACCGAGGACCAGATCGCGGACGAAACCGTCAAATTCGTGGAACTCTTAGAATCCGTCTACAAGGATTTCGGCTTCGACAGCTTCGCCGTCAAATTCTCCGACCGCCCGGAAGAGCGCGCCGGCGCCGACGACGTATGGGACCGCGCCGAAGCCGCGCTGAAAACCGCATGCGATGCCGCCGGCGTCAACTACGTGCTCAACCCGGGGGAGGGCGCCTTCTACGGCCCGAAACTTGAGTTCGTCCTGCGCGACGCCATCGGCCGCGACTGGCAATGCGGCACCATCCAGGTCGACTTCGTGCTACCCGAGCGCCTGGACGCTGAATACGTCACTGCCGAATCCACCCGCGCGCGCCCCGTCATGCTCCACCGCGCCATCATCGGCAGCTTCGAGCGTTTCATCGGCATCCTCATCGAAAACTATGCCGGCCGCTTCCCGCTCTGGCTGGCCCCCACGCAAGCCGTGGTCGCCACCATCGTCTCGGATGCCGACCCCTACGCGGAGGAAGTCGCCGCCGCCCTGCGCGCAGCCGGTCTCGCCGTGGAAACCGACGTCTCCAACCAGAAAATCAACGCCAAAATCCGCGACCATTCCCTGCATCACGTCCCCAACATCCTGGTGGTCGGCCGCAAGGAGGCCGAGGAGCGCACCGTCGCCATCCGCCGCTTGGGCGGCGCGGCACAGGAAATTCTCCCCTTGGCCGATGCCATCGCCTTGCTCAAGGCCGAGGCAACGCCCCCGGATTTACGCTGAATGGGCGGGGCGTTTCCGGTTATCCGGCGGCTGGCCGCCGGAGCTTTTTTCTTGACGCCCGCCAGGGTATCGGTAGAGTTTTTAGTAATGAGGGCATCATGAGACACCTGATTGGTCTTGGCTTTCGATGCGATGTGGCATTCCAGTTGCGGATGCATGGGCAAGAGAATGTCGCGCATTTTTTTGACTGGCTTTCGACGCCACTTGAGGGGGTAATCAAGATTATCGAGGCTGACTTTGATGTGTTCCATCCTGACCATTTAATTCTAGCGACGGATCAGGCCCCACATTATGTTAAGGATCAAGTGACGGGCGTACATTTTTATCACCAGTTTCCCCTATTCGCGGGCAATGTACAGCCTGACTTTTTGCTGTTCTATGAGTCATTCATCAAAAAATTTGGGTATCTTGCGGAACGGTTCCGGAATTACCTGCGCACCAAGCCAGTGACTTTGGTCAGGCAAGGCAAGGGCCTGACGCCTCAACAGGCCCAACAATTGGAAGAGGTGGTGCTAACTCGGTTTCCTGGCGCGGATGTGCGGTTTCTATATATTCAGAACAAGGGAGAGGAATTTCAAACAGCCAACGGCCGTGCCCGGGTCTTCAAGAACGATGGGTCTAGCCTGGGTCATCCTGGCGAATGGTCGAAAATGCTGGCGGAGGAAGGGCTTATTGACGCACCGTATCAGCATGCCACGGTGGAAATTCTGGGTAGTGCCCATGACGACTATAACCTGATGCCGGATAACCGCTTCAGCGAGGCGCAATTACTGGCGGCGATTGGCGCGAATCCACAAAATCAGGAGTACCCGTTGGAGCTCTCGCGCTGGTACATGGCCAGAGGTATGTTTGCCAAGGCGGAAGATATGGCGATCGGTGCGCTGGCCCGTGCGCCGCGCAACCTCGAGGCTATTTTTCAGGCGACACTGGCGCAACGCGCAACGCACAGATTTGATGCCCAAACCGCGGCTGAAGCTTTTATCGAGATCGCGGGTTCCGCGAAACCGGCCGCGAATTGGCAACTCGAGGCTTCGATCGCCTTGTTGGATGCGGGCCGGATTGACGAAGCGTTGTACTACGCCCAAAGAGCCGCCATTGCGGCGCCGCTTAATCACCGTGCCTATTTCTACAAAGCCCGATGTCTGCTGGCAAAACGGGATTTTGTGGCAGCAGAGCGCGCCATCAGCTTAGCAATGAGTTTTGGATATTTTCCTCCGGTATATCTGCATGTGAAAGCAAGGGCGCTTGAAGGCATGGGGCGGCTGGAAGAGGCTATCCTTTCGGAGCAGCATGCAGTGGAAAAAGGCGAGAAATTTTTATCATTATTTAATTTGGCACAGCTTTTATCCCGGGCAGGACGGCTGGAAGATGCGCTCGAAGCGTATCAAGCTGCCTTGCCAGTAGCGGGCGCCGAGACAGCAAAGGTGGAGGCTCTGATTGAGACAGCGCGGCGAGGAATTATCTCGGCCGATGATTCTGAGGACAATCTAACCACCCTATCATAGAGTACGTCACGCGGATGTATCTAATTTGGCGCACGCATACTTGAAAATCACCATGTTACCGGTAACCCCGATGCGGTGGAATTCAGTATTTGCTCCAATCTCCGCGGCGAGTTTTCCGGCACCTTCGTTTTGATCGTGGGCGTTGTTAAGAACCACAATAGCCCCATCGCCCAGTGATGGCTTCCAATGAGTAAAATTGTGAGAAATGGCTTCGTACCGGTGGTCTCCATCCATCCATAACAACGAGACAGGTACGGGCCAACGGTCGTTTAACGAATCCGAACCCAGATTGATTAGCCGGACAATGTGAAATAAACCAAGCTCAAGCATATTGCGCATGAAAAGACCTCGATCGATAGGTCCAAACCGGCCGCCATTTTTACCTAAAAAGAAGTCATGCGGATCGATAGCGAAGACAGGCACTTCAGACCCTGCCAACGATCCTAGGGCGAGGGCAGCTGTAGATCGGCCTCGGTAGCTCCCAATTTCAATGATGCACCCCTCACTGACAGAAGAGCTAAGTTCATAAAGAGTCGAAATCTCCGACTTGGTAGACCAACCATCAATAGGCTGGATATAGGAGTCAAAAATTTCATCAAATGATTTGTTTTTATAGCTGTTTAAACAATCATAATTCTTGACCTCCCATTTATCATTCAGCGTCTGCTTTATTTTTTCATAAAGATGCCCAATCGTAAGATTGCGCTCGGTAACTTCATTACTATACTTCATGGCTTTATCATTCAGAGTCTGCTTTATTTCATAAAGATGCCCAATTGTAATATTACGCTCAACAACTTCATCGATGTATCTCGTGACCGGGACAAATTGTGGTTCAGGCCGTGTGAGCTCGATCCAACTGTCTGGATCGTACCCGAATGCGTCAAAATCCTGTTTATAAAGATCGTAGATAATCGATGCTGTGGAAACATTAAAATTGGCCCAGCCGCCTGCCTCGTTGATTGCGTGTGGCGCCTCGCTACGGTCGACACCGATTTGAGTAAAAAATTCTGTTAATGTAGCGTTAAGCTGTTCAAGTTTCCCAATGTGCGAGAAGTTCATCGCAGCAAGCAACGTATGTGATGTTTGACGTCGCCAATGATTGTTGCAGAGATCAAGATCTTCTGTTGAGATAAAAGACAAAAATTCTTCGAATGGTAGCAGAGAATCTGGATCACTACCCGTCGGCAAAGGTCGGCCTGTGGCCGCATAGAAATATTCGTAACCAGGCGCGCATAGCCGTACCTTATCCCGCCACGCCGATGAGAGGCGCGTATATGGGTTGCGCACTATGGTAAACCTGAATATCTCTGGTGAATTGAGGATCATTTCTTGAACTTTGGAATCAAAGTCCAATAAAGATGCCATTTTAAATAAGCCCCGCTCATGAATAAACATGTCGCGGCGTACTTCGCGGTTCAGTCCAGTAAAGGGTTGAATCGGTGGCAGTCCTTCAATTTTTTGTAGCAGAGTTTTCATCGTGCTACACGCCGCCTTGGGCACCTCGTAATACATATAACGACGTTCCAGGCTTACAAAGGTCGAATAGCGTAACTCCCTTTCTATCCGTAATGGATCAAGTTTTGGATAGTGGTGAAGTACATGTTGAACGGCGTATGGAAGGGAGGTCATATTATCTCTTGCTTAGACTGAGGTATCGCATACTGTGCATGAATCGTGTGATTTTCTGAGCGTATAACAGAGTTTCAAAAAGTGGACACGATCAAATCACTGCACTTTGCGTCAACGTAATTTTTTACTAAGAACTCTTTGTATGAATACCTATGACAGGTACAGACAAGAACGAGGCATCCAGACACCGCGTCTATATCATATGAGAAACTCTGTGTAACCCGACCAGCACCAGTCATTATGGTTGACGCCATATATCGATGCCTGCAACTTGCAGGCCTATTTCGACGTCTCCTTGTGGGAGAAGATTTATTGAGGCTCTCCTGTGATCGGTATTTTGGGTCTCGAGTCCGACATACATCGACTTTATTTTCCAATTGGCCATGTTGCTGAGGTCTCCGGAGAAACTGAAGGGCGCTCTTGTCCCGTCAGGTTGTTTACAGTTGTATGTCTGACCAAGAATAAACTGGAGGTGATCCGTAAGACTGTACCGAAAGTCATGTAAAGGTCCGCTATCAACGGCGAAAGGCAGCATACTTTCCCCAGGAAGCAGTTGATTTATTACAAACACGAAATTACCTTTTTTGCCGACCTGACAGGATTGGTAACTGTCAATTCCGGAGCCAGAGGTTGCCATGGGAATTTGCATAAAAATGGTGTACACGCGCCCGGTCTCGGCATCGATATCTTGCATGATGAAACCGGAGAGAACTTGCGCTTTCACGGCGCCATTTGTCTGTGCCTCGTCGTTATCGAATGAGATCGAGGCTTTCGATATCTTTGCCGAAATTTGGTAGTAGACGGTTCCGCTTAACTGCTCTTCTCCGGGGAGGAACTTCGTGCCAAGCAAAAGATTGGCGCCCCCATCCGGGACCATTACTCCATTATGTTCGTATAATTCATATACATACCGATTTAGTTGACTGTCACGATATATCCAAAAATGTGAATCACCGTCCGATGAATCGAAGCTATACTCGGCAATTCCCAATATGGGGTCCTTGGTGCTAGGATCATTGCGCTGCATCAAATTTGGTTCAACAATCTGCGTCTGGTGCCATTGGCCGATTGTCCACTGCGACACCGGGCCGGGAATATCAGGAAAAATAGGAGAAGTTTCAGGCCCGTTGGGACCAACTGTCTCTGTCCCAAATTTTAGGCGTGGTATCGGCAGGTTGGGTTCGGGGATCATATCCTCCCCGCCGACAACCGGTGCAGATAGGCTGCTGGGGCTCGCCCGGGTTTTGGCCTGGGGAATAACGACAAACAAAACAGCTATCGCTACCGAGAACCCGAGGAATGGTTGGCGGAATAGGTGCATTTGGCTTTTCCAGTTCCTTAGAGTTTATAAAGCTCCATGCCTTTCGGCGCATCGGTGACTTAAATTACGGTGAGCGCCGCAGTGCGTGACACATGCAGTTTAATCAGGTCAATAAGGCCGGTCAGGTCCGATAATTCCTTCATGGTATAGAACCCAAAATCATAGTCTGGCGCAAGGTGAATTTCCCGATGGAAAGAAATTTCATTCAGCCGTGCCCGGACCACGCTGGCCCGATAACCTCCCACCGTCATATCCCCAAAGCCTTTGAATGGTTCGTTCAAAACTGTGAGCACTTTAAAGTGAAACAAATCCTGTGAAACAATATAAATGTTGAACGGCGGTTTGATATCCGCATGGTGTATTTTGCAAAACAAGTTCGGTGTGTTCGCATTGCGACGCATGGGAACTAGTTCGCAGTTCATTGCGGCGGTCTGCTCGTTCATGCACCTGACGAGGCTCTGCGCCGCCAGGGGCTGGTTGAAGGCCGGCGGCGGTGTACGTAGAGCAATGCTCGGCGGCCGTTGCGAGATAGGAAAAATCTGGTCAAAGTACGCGGTCATCCGTGGCGGGATGGTTGCCATGCGCTTGCGGATGAAAAGACGGCCCGTATCGCGCGCTACAAAGAACAGGTCTTCATCAAAAGTCATATCCTTGGATCCACCTCGCGACGGATCGGCGACAAAGGTCACAATTTGATTGATATTTGTTACGGAATCGTTTTTTAACTGGGTCGCCCAGCTCTGGATGGCATTTTCATCGGACAGAATGGAATTTTCAAAAAACTTCAAATCGTACTTGCCCTCAGCCGCGACCAGTTGAAGGCACGTAGCACGACAAAGCGTCATCCATTGGCTACCATGCCGGAGACGGTCAAAAAATACGTCGCCAGGATCGTTTGATATTGTGCCGAACGCACCGACGCCGGGTAGTTCACGATAGAGTTGCGCGGAGCGATTATGGATGTCAATTTTCCCTTGTTCCCAAAAAGTTCGATAGGGATGGGCTTCGAGGTAATTATGGTTCAACTTCACCGCATCAGAGATGTATTCGTGGCTCTGCAACGGCAAATGCTGTTCGCTTAGAAAAATAAGATGGTCCCAATCCTCTAGTTCAGTCGCAGCTTCAATGATTTGCAACATAACTTTTGTCAGGCTAAAACCTGCCCAACTACATAATATGGACGAAACTACGGACACATTCGGGTTCCGAAGCGCTAATTGATTGAGATAGTCCTTTAAGTTCGCGGGAGACTTCTCATCGGCATGATAAATGAATTGTGTGTCCGGGGCGTACATCAACTTGTATTGTTCTTGAACATACTCAGCTGAGTTGTGGCACAAAATGCCATAAACAATACGGGACATATCTAGCTTTCTTCGCATTTGCGTTTAGTTATTTATGAAAGTCACGAAACAACCACGATACGTTGGCGGCTTCTCCATGGACCGCGCCGTGATGGCGCGGTCCATGGGGAAACCGTTCTGCCCACAGCTTACTTCATCGCAATCTTCAAATTGCTATCCAGCTTGTCCAAAAAGTCCTGGGTGTTCAACCACGGCGCGTTCTTGTCGATCAAAATCGCCAGATCCTTGGTCATGAAGCCCGACTCCACGGTCTGCACACACACCTTCTCCAGCGTCTCGGCAAATGCCACCACATCAGGCGTACCATCAAACTGGCCGCGGTAGATCAACCCGCGTGTCCAGGCAAAAATGCTGGCAATCGGGTTAGTCGAGGTCTGCTTGCCCTTCTGGTGGTCACGGAAATGGCGCGTCACCGTGCCGTGCGCCGCTTCGGACTCCACGGTCTGCCCATCCGGGCTCAGCAGCACGGAGGTCATCAGCCCGAGCGAGCCAAAGCCCTGCGCCACGATGTCCGACTGCACGTCGCCATCGTAGTTCTTGCAGGCCCACAGATACCCGCCGCTCCACTTCAGGGCGCAGGCAACCATGTCGTCGATCAGCCGGTGTTCATAGGTCAGTCCGGCGGCATCGTATTTCGCCTTGAACTCGGCATTAAAAATCGCCTCGAACGCATCCTTGAAGGTGCCGTCATAGGCCTTCAAAATCGTATTCTTGGTCGAGAGATACACCGGGTACTTGCGGGCCAAGCCGTAATTGAAGCTGGCGCGGGCAAAACCCTCGATCGAGGCCAGGGTATTGTGCATGCCCATGGTCACACCGGCACCTTTGAAGTCATGCACATCCAGCGTCACCGGCTCACCGCCGTCCGCCGGGGTGTATTTCAGTTCCACCTTGCCGGCACCGGGGATTTTCATCTCCACGGCGCGGTAAATGTCACCATACGCGTGGCGCCCGATCACAATGGGCTCCGACCAATGCGGCACCAGACGCGGCACGTTCTTGCAGATAATCGGCTCACGGAAAATGGTCCCATCCAGCACGTTGCGGATGGTCCCGTTTGGGCTGCGCCACATCTTCTTTAAGGAGAATTCAACAACCCGCGCCTCATCGGGGGTAATGGTCGCGCATTTCACGCCCACGCCGTATTTTTTGGTCGCATACGCCGCATCCAGGGTCACCTGGTCGTCGGTCTGGTCACGGTACTCAATACCCAGGTCATAATACTTCAGGTCAATGTCCAGATACGGCAGGATCAGCTTCTCTTTGATGAACCCCCAGATGATCCGGGTCATCTCATCGCCGTCCATCTCCACAACCGGGGTCTTTACCTTGATTTTCGCCATGCGCAACGCTCCTTATATCCTCGCAACTTCCATATCATTCCGGGCCGGGGAGGCAAGCCTATCGTATGGCCAGCCCTCCGCATGGACGGGTTGCGCAACTCGGGATAGGAAAAACCGGACTTCTGAGGAGAGCAAGACATGAGCGGCCGGATTGCAGCGAAAATCGACTGGGCGAGCGACTGGGACAGGGACGCCGCGCTGACCACGGCCAAGCTGCTGCTGGAAATCAAGGCGGTGAACTTCCGCCCGGAGGAGCCCTACACGCTCACCTCCGGCTGGAAATCCCCGGTCTACATCGACTGCCGCAAAATCATCTTCTTCCCTCGCGCCCGCGCCAAAATCTGCGATCTGGCGGTGGAAAAAATCAGCCGCCACATCGGCTACGAGGCCATCCAGGCCGTCGCCGGCGGCGAGACAGCAGGCATCCCCTTCGCCGCCTGGATCGCCGAGCGCATGGGCACGCCGATGGCCTATATTCGTAAGCAACCCAAAGGGTTCGGCCGCAATTCTCTCATCGAGGGCGATGTCCCCGAGGGCATGAGCACCCTCCTGGTGGAAGACCTCACCACCGACGGCGGGAGCAAAATCCAGTTCGCCAAAGCCCTGCGCGACGCCGGCGCCATCTGCAACCACGCCTTCGTGGTCTTCTTCTACGGCGTCTTCCCCGGCAGCTTCGAGACCCTCGCCAGCATGGATATTTCCCTGCACCACCTCTGTACCTGGTGGGACGTGCTGGAAGCCGCCAAAAACCAACCCTATTTCTCCGACTCGGCCCTCTCCGGCGTGCGCAAATTCCTCGAAAACCCCATGGCCTGGTCCGCCGCAAACGGCGGCGTCGGCACCGCGGAGGAAGCCCTGGCGCATAAATTGGGGAAGGCTGCCAAACCGGCCTGATGGCACTGCTCGCCGCCCTGCGGGAACTGGTAGGGGACAACGCAGTCCTCACCGCGCCCGAGGACCGCGCGGCCTTTGAGACCGACTGGCGCGGCCTGTCCAGCCACGAGGCGCTGTGCGTGGTGTTGCCCCAATCCACTGCGCAGATCGCGGCAATCGTCAAACTCTGCGCCGGGGTAGGGGCCGGCATCGTACCCCAGGGCGGCAATACCGGCTTGGTTGCTGGCGCCGTCCCAGCACCCGGCGGCAATCAGGTCGTCCTCAATCTGCGCCGGATGAACCGCATCCGCGTGCTGGACCCGGTCGGCGACACCATCACCGTCGAAGCCGGCGTCACCCTGCAAGCCGTGCAGGAGGCGGCGGCGGCGCAAAACAGACTCTTCCCGGTCAGTTTCGGCGCCGAAGGCTCGGCCCAGACCGGCGGCATCATTTCCACCAACGCCGGCGGTATGCAGGTCCTCAGCTACGGCTCCATGCGCGCCCAGGTGCTGGGGCTGGAAGTCGTGCTGGCCGACGGCCGTATCTGGGACGGCCTGAAATCCCTGCGCAAGGACAACACCGGCCTCGACCTCAAGCAACTCTTCATCGGCGCCGAGGGCACACTCGGCATCATCACCGCCGCCACCCTGCGCCTGCACCCGGCGGTCAGCGCCCGCACGGCGGCCCTGGTCGGAGTCGCCAACGTGGCCGCCGCGCTGCAACTCTTCCAGGCATTGCGCGCCCAGGCAGGCCCCGCGCTCACGTTATGCGAATTCATCGACGGCCCGGCGATGCAACTCGGCGCCGCCCACACCCCCGGCGGACGCTTACCCTTCACCGCGCCCGCCTATATGTTGCTTGAAATCTCCGCCCTCGACGCCACCGCCGCCCCGGCCGCCACGCTGGAGCCCCTGCTGGCGCAGGCCCTGGAATCGGAACTCGCCACCGGCGCGGTCATCGCCCAATCCACCGCCCAGGCGCAAAACTTCATCGCCATGCGCGAAGCCGTCTCCGAGGGCGAGCTGCGCGAAGGCGGCGCCATCAAACACGACATCGCCGTGCCGCTCGCCACCATCCCCGCAACCGTCGCCGCCATCGAATCCCTGGTGGCCGCAAAATACCCGGACTGCCGCCTCAACGTCTTCGGCCATCTCGGCGACGGCAACCTGCACATCAACATCCGCCCCCCGGCGGGCCAAACCCTCGCCGCCCTGGCCGGCCGCAAAGCTGCCATCACCGCCGAAGTCGAAGCCATCGCCACCGCCCGGAGCGGCAGTTTCTCCGCCGAACACGGCATCGGCCAGTTCCGCCTGCCTGGCATGCGCACCCACAAATCCGCCGTCGAACTGGACCTCATGCGCGCCATCAAAACCGCGCTCGACCCGCAAAACCTGTTCAACCCCGGCAAAATGATCCCCGAGAAAGACTGAACCACCATGCAAGCCCACCCACAGCTGACGGATTTCCCCTCCCAGACCTACGACAAGCTCCGCTACGGCGACACCGACCGCCAGGGCCACGTCAACAACGCCGTATTCACCACTTTGTTTGAAACCGGGCGCATCGCGGTGCTGGAAGCCGGAGACCGCCCGCTTACCGAACCAGGGTACGACTTCGTCCTTGCCCGCATCACCATCGACTACTTGGCTGAAATCCGCTGGCCCGGCACCGTGGAAATCGGCACGGCGGTGAAATCCGTCGGCAACAGCTCACTCACCGTAACGCAGGCTCTGTTCCAGCAAGGCCGCTGCGTCGCCACCGCCGAAGCCGTCATGGTCCAGGTCGACTCCCAAGCCCACCGCTCCGTCCCGCTCAGCCCTGCGCAGCGCGACGCCTACAACGCGCTAAAACTTAAAGTCGCACCAGCCCAATAACAGTGGTCTGCGGCGGCATATCTGGCCGCAAAGTCGGCCAGCGCGTCGCCGGGGCATCGAAACTAGCGCCCGGCGTCGCCCCCGGGTGGCGCACCGGCGCAAATACGGTCTTCGTCGCACCATCAAAAGCTGCCCCACCCATCGCGGCACCCACCGGCGCCAGGTAAGCGGTGGTGAGCATGTACGGGCTGGCCGTCTCCATCACAAACAGCCCGTCAGCCGTCGTCGTGGTATCGCCCCCCTGGTCGGTGCCGATCCATAAACGCCCGGCCTGGTCCAAATCCAGCGTGCGCGGCCGCCGCAACCAGCAACTGGTGCCCGCCGCATATAGCGTCCCCGCGGCGCTGTCCGGGTTGCCGGCGGCAAGCACCACTTCTCCGGCAAAGTTCTTCGCCGTCACATCTCCGCCAGGCGGTGCCAGCATCACAATATGCCCGTTATCATCTCCGGCCCGCGGGTTCAGTGCGTCGGGCACGGTGCGCGCCGCATTGCCCGCGCAGGCAAGGTAAAGGGCACTTTTATCGCCGCTGATCGCAATCCCGCCCGGCGCGTCAAAGGCCGAGCCCCCG
This sequence comes from Acetobacteraceae bacterium, assembly GCA_003164135.1. Lineage (GTDB taxonomy): Bacteria > Pseudomonadota > Alphaproteobacteria > Acetobacterales > Acetobacteraceae > Acidocella. The sequence continues at coordinate 1,450 of PLSD01000003.1, read as the reverse complement.
GCATTTGCGGCGGCATCCACCGCCCCCACCAGCGAGGGAATATCCCCGTCCAGATCAACCCAGCTAACACCGCTGTCATTAAGCTGGGCCACCGCGAGCGTGCCCGAATCCAGCGCTGTACCATCGGTCGCGGCGGTCGCGGCAATAAAGCGGAACAAAAACCCGCTCGGGCCGTCCTGGCTCATGAAAATCACTGCCCGCCCGTCCGGCGTCGCCGTCGCGGCAATGCCAGCCCGCGCAAACCGCCCCAGCGCCGTGCGTTTCACCGGAATTGCCCCAGGGTCGAGCGCATTCAACTCCGCCACCCAGCCAAACCGCGGCGCCTGCGCTGGGTCGGCATAGCCATACCCCACCCCGGCCAGGCGTTTGAGCCACGGCGCGGCATCGCCTTCGGCCAGCAGCACATTCCCCCACGGCGTGGCGCATCCCGCCTGCGGTGCCAGCAAGCCCTGCACCGTCTCCCCGATAGCCGCCGCCACCGGCCCGGTTATCTCGCACAGCGTCCCATCCGAGAGGCGGCGCGACTGATACCCGCCATCCACCGTCACCCAGCGCCCGGCCATATATTGCAGGTTCATCACGGTCACGCCCTGCAACCGCCCAGCCGTATCCGGGTCGTCAACGCCGCCCGGAAACACCATGCGCGCTGGGGCCGCCGGGTTAGCCACCACCAGCACAAGCCGGGCAATGCCATCCTGCGCTGGCGGCGGTGTCACCAGTGCGGCAATCACGGCGTCATAGGGAAATTGCGTATCGGCCTGCGCCCCAGTCAGCGGATGCGGATCAAACGCCGGCGCTTCCGGCAGCACGCCATCGCCCCAGCGGGCAATTACAATTCGTTTGAACCCGCTGCTCACGGTATCGTCCACCTTGGCCGCCTGCGGGTTCGGTGCCGGCGGGGCAGGAGGAATCGGCACGGATGATACGCCAAGCACGGATTGCGCCCGCGCGGTAGCGAGGGAAACAGTAGCGAGCGAGAGGCCGCTGAGCAGGTCCCGCCGTTTCATGGGCTAGAAGCCGCCAGTAGTACCGCCGCTGCTTGGGCCGCCAAGCCCACTGGCGCTGCTACTGGCGGCGCTGGTATCGGATGCGGTGCCCAGCGGATTGTAGCTGCCCACGCCGCCGATCAACTGCTTGAAGAACCCTGGCTTGCCGCCCGGCACCGGCGTTTCCGCATCGTCCATCGCCACATGCACCCTGTCCTTCAGGTCCTTCTGCGTCACGCTCTGCAAGGTGCCGTTATTATCAAACGTCAGCACCACAACGTGCTGCTGCTTCACGCCCTCGGTATTGCCGATACGGATTTTCGTGACCTGGCTCACATAGTCCCAGTTATTATTGTCGAACTGTTCCACGAAAGTCGGCGGTCCCAGCAGCGCCTGCGCGTCGGTCTGGGTTGAAAGACCGGGCGTTAGCTCGTTCAGATCATGCTGCGACACGGCGATGCCGC
>PLSD01000073.1 GCA_003164135.1 Acetobacteraceae bacterium | reverse complement strand
TGTTTTTTTGCATCTGCCCTTGCTGGGCATGGCCTTACCGGCGCGGTTCGCCTTGTTCGTATCGCTGGTCACCGCGATCATGGCCGCACTCTGGCTGTCTCAGGCAAAAACGCAACAATCCAGGTGGTGGCGCAGTGCTCTGTCCGGCCTCGCGTGCCTCGCTCTGCTTCCGGCTTTGCATCCATGGACTAAAATTCCCGATTCGAAATTTTTTGCGCCCGGAGAGGTACAGGCCCAATTAGGACCTAATCCCCGCCTGCTGATTCTACCTTTCGCGGTTCGCGGTCCTTCGGCTTACTGGCAGGTCGAAAATAATTTTGGCTTTACGCAGGTCGGCGGGTATCTTGGCTTTCCGTCTCCGGCGATGCTGCGATTCAGTGCGGTGTATGAACTGGAGGGGGCCATGGAAGTACCAAATTTCCCCGCAAGCTTCACCAGTCTCTGCGAACAGACCGGCACGCAATACGTCGTGGCGGGTCCTGGAACTCCACCGGCGATGCTGGCCACGCTGGCAGGACTGCATTGGCCCTCGCGGCAGGCTGATGATGTGAAAATTTTTACCGTTCCGGGTGGTGATCATGGCTAACGCTAAAATGTCCTGGCGCTGGCACCTCGGCGCGCTGCTTCTCTACGTGGCGCTGTCGGCTGGCTACATCGCCCACGGCGCCTCCCTCACGCGCACTCTGTATGGCGAGGGCAGCGACCCCTTGCAATTTGTATGGTTTTTCAGCTGGTGGCCCTGGACGCTGGCGCACCATATCAATCCTCTGTTCACCACCCTCGTCTGGCAGCCCGCCGGCCTTAATTTAACCTGGACCACCAGTGTCCCGCTCCTGGCCTTGCTGGGCTTGCCGTTCACTCTGCTCGCTGGCCCGGTGACGGCGGTTAACCTCCTTTCGCTGGCGGCACCTGTGCTTGCCGCTTGGGCCGCCTATTTCCTTTGTCTATATGTCAGCCGCGTCCCCGCCGCCGCCGTGCTTGGCGGCTATCTGTTTGGCTTCTCCAGCTACGAACTGGCGCATGCCGGTGCACAGCTCAACCTCACGTTCACCGCCCTCATCCCCTGCCTGCTGCTCCTCGCCCTCCTGCGGCTGGATGGAAAAATTAGCCGCTGGTCCACGGTGCTGGGCACAGCACTCCTGCTCGCCTGCCAGTTCGGCACCTCGGTTGAATTATGCGCGACCGCCTTGTTCTTCGGCGGCTTCGCCTGGGCCGTGGCATTCTGGCAGTTCCCCGCCCGCCGGCCCACGCTGCAGCGTCTCGCGGTGGACGGCCTCATCGCGGCGCCCTTGTTTGTCCTGCTGGTATCGCCGTTGTTATGGGGCATGTTCAGCCGTCCGCGCGGCATTCATCTGCCCGCACATTGGCCGCTGGTCTACGTCACCGACCCGCTCAATCTCGTCGTCCCCACCATCGTCACGCGCTTGGGCGGCGCATTCGCCTTGCCGCTCAGCGGCAATTTCGCCGGCCTGCTCAACGAGCAGGGAGCCTACCTCGGCCTGCCCCTCTTGTTCATCCTCTGGCAGTATTGCCGCAACCATTCGCGGTTTTTTGGCATCCTCCTGGCCAGCATCCTCCTCGCCAGTTGCGGTCCCCAGCTCTGGCTTGGCGGGGTGGCCACCCATATCCCACTGCCATGGGCTTTGTTCCGCCACCTGCCGCTCATCGGCATGGCCCTGCCCGCCCGCTTCATGCTCTACGCCAATCTGGCAGCCTCCATTATCACGTCCCTATGGATTGCCGCCGCGCCACCCAGGCAAAGCCGCCTGCGCCTACTCACCGGCGTTTTCGCCTGCGTGGTACTAATCCCCGCAACCCATCCAGGCCAACCAGTCCCCACCTCAACCTTCTTCGCCCCCGGCCGCGAGCAAGCGGTACTCGGCCCAAACAAACGCCTGCTCATCCTCCCCTTCGGCATCATGGGGCCATCCTCCTTCTGGCAGGCGCAAAGCCAGTTCAGCTTCGCCCAAACCGGCGGCTACCTCGGCTTCCCCCCCGCCGCCATCCAGCCGGACAAACCCATCATGTGGTTCTACTTCGGCCTCGACCATTCCGGCTTCACGCCCGACTTCATCCATTTCTGCGAATCCACCCACACGGACTTCATCGTCGCCGGCCCCGGCACCAGCCCCCACGCCATGGCGCTTATGCAGGCACTTGACTGGCGCGCGCAAAAAATCGACGACGTAACTGTGTTCACAGTACCCGCCCCATGACCCAGCTCATCTCCCTTGTCGTCCCGTTCTATAACGAGGCAGAGGCAATCCCCCATCTGCGCGCCACGCTGCTCCCCTGCCTGGAAGCCATCCCGGATACCACCTGGGAAATCATCTGCATCGACGACGGCAGCACCGACACCACCCTGCTGCAACTCGTCGCCCTGGCCCAAGCCGACGGGCGCTTCCGCGTCATCGAATTCTCGCGGAACTTCGGCAAGGAAGCCGCCCTCACCGCCGGCATAAGCGCCGCCCGCGGCACCGCCGTCATCCCCCTAGACGCCGACCTGCAAGACCCCCCCGAGCTCATCGCGCAAATGGTCGCCGCCTGGCGCGCGGGGGCCGAGGTCGTCCTGGCCCGGCGCATCGACCGCACTTCTGACGGCCTGCTCAAGCGCAAAACCGCCGCCTGGTTCTACCGCCTGCACAACCGCATGTCGCACACCAAAATCCCCGAAAACGTCGGCGACTTCCGCCTCATGGACCGCATTGTGGTCAACGCGCTAAACCAACTGCCCGAGCGTCAGCGCTTCATGAAAGGCCTGTTTGCCTGGGTCGGCTTCCACACCGTCACCATCGACTACGCCCGTGCCCCGCGCGCCGCGGGCACCACCAAATTCTCCGGCTTCGCCCTATGGAATTTCGCGTTGGAAGGCTTCACCAGCTTCTCCACCGCCCCCTTAAAAATCTGGACCTACCTCGGCGCGCTCACCGCCACGGGCACCGTCCTCTACACCCTCTTCATCGTCATCTACACCGCCGTCTTCGGCAACAAAGTCCCCGGCTACGCCTCGCTCTTCGTCGCCATCACCTTCTTCGGCTCGGTGCAGCTCATGAGCATCGGCCTGCTCGGCGAATACATCGGCCGCATCTACGTCGAAACCAAACAGCGCCCCAGCTACCTCATCCGCAAAACCTACGGCCAGAACGATGCAACCTGAAGCCTATCTCGACATGGCCGCCGTCGAGGCCCGCCATTGGTGGTTCGCCGGCCGGCGGCGGATTCTGGGCGCCACCATTCGCAACCTCAAACTCCCCGCCAACGCGCAAATCCTCGAACTCGGCTCCGGCACCGGCGGCAATTTCGCCCTGCTGGCCCAATTCGGCCACGTCACGGCGGTGGAAATGAACGACACCGCGCGCGAAATTTCGCAGGCAAGGGGAGGGGAGACGCAGGTCCACGCCGGCATGCTTCCGCACGGCCTGCCGTTCACCACGCAAAAGTTCGACCTCATCTGCCTGTTCGATGTCCTGGAACATGTCGAGGAGGACGAAGCCACGCTGCAAACCATACGCGGCCTGCTTGCCCCCGGCGGCCGCGCGCTCATCACCGTCCCCGCCCACCCCGCGCTGTTCGGCCCGCACGACCTCGCCCTGCACCACAAGCGCCGCTATGCCGCCGCTGAGCTACAAGCCAAACTGCATCTGGCCGGGCTGACCATCAACAAATTCAGCTACATCAACATGGCCCTCGCCCCGCTCGCCTTCGCCCTGCGCTGGCTGGACAGGTTTCGCGGCGCCAGCCAGCCCAGCGGCACGAGCATCCCCCCCGGCCCGCTCAACGCGCTTTTCACCCAGCTGTTCGGCGCCGAGGCCCACCTCCTCCCCCGCATCAACCTCCCCTTCGGCCTCTCGCTCCTGGCCGTGGTCAGCGCCGCCGATTAAAGCTATGTTCATAGCTAGCTGAAGGAGACCGGCCATGCGCATGAGCGTGATTCAAATGTCCCCAGGGGCGGACAAGGCGCAGAACATCGCCCAGGCCCGCGCCTTAATCGAGGGCGCGATCGCGGCTGAAAAGCCCGACCTCATCGCCCTGCCGGAAATGTGGACCTGCCTGGGCGGCAGCCGCGAGCATAAATTCGTCACCGCCGAACTCCTGCCCGCGCACGGCGAAACCGGCGGCCCCGCCTACGAATTCCTGCGCGAAATGGCCGAAACCAACGGCGTCCACATCCACGGCGGCTCCATCAGCGAGCTGGCCGGCGACAAACTCTACAACACCACCGTCGTCTTCTCCCCCGTCGGCGTGGAAATCGCCCGCTACCGCAAAATCCACCTGTTCGACATCACCACCCCCGACGGCCAGGGCTACCGCGAAAGCGCCACTTTTGGCGCCGGCGACAAAGTCGTCACCTGCCACATCGGCGCCACCCACATCGGCCTCGCCATCTGCTACGACCTGCGCTTCCCCGAGCTCTTCCTCGCCCTGCGCCGCAAAAACGTAGACCTCATCGTCCTCCCCGCCGCCTTCACCCTGCAAACCGGCAAGGACCATTGGGAGGTCCTGCTGCGCGCCCGCGCCATTGAGAGCCAATGCTGGTTCGCCGCCCCCGCCTGCACCGGCACCCACCATGACGCCGACGGCGAACCCCGCGTCACCTACGGCCATTCCATGATCATCGACCCCTGGGGCCACGTCGTCGCCAAAGCCTCCGACGGCATCGGCTGGACCACCGCCCGCATCGACAAAACCTATATGGCCCGCGTCCGCGCCAACATGCCGGTCCTCGAACACAGGAAACTGGTTTGAAAATATCCTTCATCGCCGCCAACACGGACATCGCCGCCGCCGCCCAGGCACGCCTCACTGCCACCTACGGCAACGCTGACCCCCGCGACTCAGACGTCATCGTCGCCTTGGGCGGTGACGGCCTCATGCTCGAATGCCTGCATAAAGTCCTGGGCACCGCGCAACCCGTCTACGGCATGAACTGCGGCTCCGTCGGCTTCATGATGAACGAGTTCCACGAGCCGGACCTCCCCGGCCGCATCGCCCGCGCCCACCCCAGCGTCCTGCACCCCTTGCGCATGCACGCCATCACCGCCTCCGGCGTGGTGGAAGAGTCCATGGCCCTCAACGAAGTCTCCCTCCTCCGCCAACTCCGCCAGGCCGCCAAAATCCGCATCCACGTGGACCACACCGTGCGCCTGGAAGAACTCATCTGCGACGGCGTGCTCATCTCCACCCCCGCCGGCTCCACCGCCTACAACCTCTCCGCCCACGGCCCCATCATCCCGCTCAGCGCCAACCTCCTGCCGCTCACCCCCATCTCCGCCTTCCGCCCCCGGCGCTGGCGCGGCGCCCTGCTGCCCTCCACGGTTGACGTGCTGTTCGAAATCCTGGAACCCGACAAACGCCCCGTCGCCGCGGTGGCCGACTTCACCGAAGTCCGCAACGTCGTCTCCGTCGCCGTCAGCGAAGACCGCACCATCTCCGCCACCGTCCTTTTTGATCCCGACCGGGCACTGTCCGAACGAATCATCACCGAACAATTCACCGTCTAGCAAAACCCGTTCTGGTGGCCATTCAGCGCGGCTTTCTGCGCTTCCGGTGCTCACGTACTTAACGTACGCTCCGCTCCGGTTCTCGAAACCCACGCCGACTGACTCACCATAACGAGTTTTGCAACAGCCTCGCCACCACCTACAAAACACGTGTGCCCTTGGCAGTTAAACGCCCACCGCCGTCATTGCGACCCCGGCGAAGGCCGGGGTCGGCAATCCAGAACCAAACCCCAACAACTCCCAAACCCGCCGCCCCCACCACCGTCATGCCGGCGAACGCCGCATCCACGCCTTACTTTTCAAAAGCGCCCACACGCGCGGTCCGCAACCACCCTCAACGCCCAGCCTTTTGATTGGGTCGTACAAGGCGTTTGCTGTGCATGATATATTTATCAGGACCCAAAATAACGTAACGGCATAAAAACATCCCCAGGGAGAACCGCTTGATGATCAACGCAAACGACGACGACGAACTATTCCGGAAGACGCTTGTATTCTGTGCATGGTCAGGATTTGCCGCCATCATTTTATTCGTCATCGGCGGCGTCATTCTTGGAGGTATGCTTCCTCCTTTGCTGCGGGCCTACGACTCTCCAGCCGTCATGGTCCAGAAGGTGACGGCGCACCTGATGAGCATCCGCGTCGGCTCGATTTTCCTGATGTGCTCGTTTGCTCTGTTCGGCCCCTTCGGCGCCGGCATCGCAATCCAGACCCGCCGCACCGAGCGCCTCCCCGGCTTCTCCTATGTCCAGCTTGTCTTCACCAGTTGCGGCACCATGATCGCTCTCCTGGTGTCGTTCTGCTGGGCGCTAATGGTCTTCCGGCCGACCGAGTATAATCCTGAACTGGTGCAGTTCCTTGCCGACTTCGCCTATTTTCTGGCGGTGTTTTCGGTGCCCTGCTTCGGCGGCTGGTGCGTGATGATTGCCCTACCGATCCTCATGGCCAAACCAGGCAACGAACCTTTTCCGCGCTGGATCGGCTATGGGAATATCTGGGCCGCAATGCTGTTTACGCCGGGGCAGTTGATCCTGTTCTTCAAGGACGGCCCTTTTTCCTGGCACGGCATCCTGGCCCTGTACCTACCCTTCGTGGCGTTCTTTCTGTGGATTCTTATCATGTCCATAGCCGTCCTCCAGGCCGCCACCCGCCGCCCCTAGCAAAACCCGTTCTGGAGGCCATTCGGCGCGGTTCTCTCCGCTTCCGGTGCTCACGTACTTACGTACGCTCCGCTCCGGTTCTCGATAACGACGCCGACTGACTCACCATAACGAGTTTTGCAACAGCCTCGCCACCACCCGCAGAACACGTGTGCCCTTGGCAGTTAAACGCCCCACACCCGTCATGCGACCCCTGCGAAGGCGGCACGGGTCGGCAATCCAGAACCACCCCCCAACAAATCCCAAAACCACCGCCGCCCCACCCCCAACGCCCCCATCCCGTCATGCCGGCGAACGCCGGCATCCACGTCTTACGCCTCCAAAACGTCCATATTCGTTGTTCTCGGGGGTGCATTACGCGGAAGCAGCAAAGTAGGGCGGATACCCTTCCGGCGCAAAGTTGCTGAGCTTCTAAGCGCAGCGCAATCCGCCACCTTTACCAGCCCCGGCACCTGTCAACGCGACTTCATGAAAAGCGGCGGAATGCTCTACACTTTTCCGCCCAACGCGAGCTGATCGCTGCCAAGTGCAATGCCGGACGCTTTCCTCTCGCGGCCTATCCCGTCGCACGAAGGCCAAACTTGACAAACGTCCTATATTCACTTCAGTATCTAGATACTGGAGTGAATATGGAACGTTTGTCGCGAAAAGAAAGCCAGGAGCTAACGCGCCGCCGTCTGCGTGACGTGGCGCGCAAGGAGTTTGTGCGCAGTGGTGTCGCTGGGGCGTCGATAGACCGCATCTCCAATGAGGCGGGTTATTCCAAGGGGGCGTTCTATTCCAATTATCGCGCCAAACGGGATCTGGCACTGGAAATCCTTACTGAATCCTGCGAGGAGGAGATCGCCGCCTGGGAGTCGATCATCTGTGCCCGGTCCGATATCGGCGCTCTGGCCCCGGTCCTCGCCCAGCGTTTCGACAGCTTCGCGGCCGACCGCGAGCGCTGGCTGATTAGTTCGGAATTGCGCATGGAAGCGGTGCGGGATCCAGTGTTTTCTGTGTCGTTCCGCGAGGAGTCCGCCAGGGTCCTGGCGTCCCTGGAAGCCATGATTGCCCGTTTATGCGCGGCGTTGGGGCATGAAGGCGAAGTGGACGCAGCCTATATCACCGCCACGGTTCATGCTTTGGCCTATGGTCTTGCCGGCGACCCCGAAGGATACGCCGCGTTCTACGGTGCGCCGCCGGGCGCCATATTGGTCCGCGCCCTGCTGGATTTGGCCGGTGGCAAAGGGCAACGGCCACCGGCGCAGCACGGGGCGAGCGAAGACCAGCAGGTTTGACGGCGAGAGATCAGAATAGGTTGGGGGAGCGAAAAAATGGTTGAAGTTACCTTTGTGTTGCCAAATGGCCAAAGCCGCACGGTGGCCGCCGCGGCGGGCCAGTCAGTAATGCAAGTGGCGGTGGATGAGAACATCGTCGGCATCCAGGGCGATTGCGGCGGCAACATGAGCTGCGGCACCTGCCACGTCTATGTGGACGAGGCCTGGGCGGCGCAACTCCCCGCCCCCGGCGAGGTTGAAAGCGCCGTGCTGGACGGGCTCATCGGCCAGCGGGCCAATAGCCGGCTATCGTGCCAGATCAAGCTGTCCGCCGCCCTCAGCGGCCTCAAGGTCACCGTCGCGGGGAGCTGACCCGCGCGCCGCAAACATTCACAGGGAGAAAACGCATGGCAAAGCAAACTCAGGCGGCCATTCCGGCACATGTACCGGCCAGCCTCGTCTATGATTTCGATATCTACGCCGATTCCGCCCGCACCGGCGACCCGCAGGCCGTGCATATGGATCTGCACAACAAAGCGCCTGATTTCTTTTTTACGCCGCGCAATGGCGGGCAGTGGATCGCCACGCGCTACGCCGATGTGCAGAAGATCATGGGCGCACCCGATTTGTTCTCCAGCTCCGGGACCTATTTCAACCCGAGCCAGAAATTGATCAAAATCTCCTTACCGCCGCAGGATTTGGACCCGCCGGATCACACCAAGTACCGACTTTTGCTGATGAAGTTCCTGGCGCCCAAAATGGTGGTGCAACTCGAAGGCCAGATCAGGGCGCTGATGACCGAGCTGATTGACTCGGTGGTGCAAAAGGACGGCTGCGAGTTCATGGCCGCCATCTCCGTGCCATTGCCGGTGAAAACCTTCATGACCCTGATGGGCATGGATATCAGCCGCTACCGGGAATTCGTGAAATGGGCGAATGGTATGCTGGCCTCGGAGCATTGGTGGCAGCGCCTGCCGAGTTTCTGGCGTATGCGCCGCTATATGAAGTCGCTGGTGGTCGCCCGCGAGAAAAATCCCGGCACTGACCCGGTCAGCCTGCTGCTTGCCTCCGAGGTGGATGGCAAGAAGCTCACCCGGAGCCAGGTGCAGGATATGTGCAATCTGCTCTTCCTCGGCGGGCTGGACACCGTGACCAATGCCATGACCTTCATCACCAAGGCGCTGGCGGAAGATCCGGAAAAGCAGCGCTTCCTGCGCGAGAACCCGGACCGTATTCCCGCCGCCGTTGAGGAGTTCTTGCGCCGCGTCGCCTTCGCCAACATACCGCGGCGGGTGACGCGCGACACCGAGTTCAACGGCATCAAGCTGCGCAAGGATGACATGATCATCTCCAGCCTCGCCGCCGCCAGCAATGATGACCGCAGCGTCGAACATCCGGAAAAGATCGATTTCGACCGGCCGAAATCGCCGCATGTCGCCTTCAACACCGGGCCGCATAACTGCGCCGGCGCCACGCTGGCACGGCTGGAGTTGCGCATCTTCCTGGAGGAATGGCTCAAGCGCATCCCACCTTTCCGCCTCGCCCCGGATTTCCACGCCGAAGCGCGTGGCGGACCAGTTATGGCGCTAGAGCATCTGGAGCTGAGCTGGTAAATCCAGATTAAGTCAGTAGCCGCTTTTTTTTAAACGGCGCAAAAAACTTCTATTTTGCTAGGACGCTCGGACAGTTATCATAGCCATTGGATTGTTACGGCGAATGTTACGACGGCGAGGCAGCAAGCGATGGGTGAGCGAAGCGCTACCCATCGCTTTTCGTGCACCAACGAGCCATTGATGGGTTACGCTGTAATCGCGCAGCCAACGAGTTGTTCGCTTTCAGGGAAGCTCCCAACGTAAGCTCCCAATAGGCGCAATCCAACGCCCCCAAATTAGTACACCACCTACCAATACGCTACTTGATCTTTCCCCCGCCTTCCCACACTCTCCCCCCCATCCGCCCCCCGGCCTCACCGCCAGGGGCAAAAACAAAATGGGAGCAGACCATGCAACAAGTAGGCTTTATCGGCGTCGGCGCCATGGGCGGGGCAATCGCCACCTGCCTGCTCAAAAAGGGCATCCCCGTGCTGGCGTATGACCGTAACCCAACGGTCCTCGCCGCCCTCCAGCAAAAAGGCGCCACCCCCGCCGCCTCGGTGCGTGATGTCGTGGACCATGCCGAAATCGTCTTCGCCTGCCTTCCCACGGTGGACATCTGCAAAGCCGTCGCCTTCGGCCCCGGCGGCGTCGCCGAGGGCACGCAAGTCAAAATCTACATCGAAACCTCCACTTTAGGCGGCGCGGCAGCAGTGGAAATCGCCGAGGGCCTGGCCAAACACGGCATCACCATGCTCGACACCCCCGTCGTCGGCGGCACCATGGCCGCCGAGGCCGGCAACCTCGGCGTCCTCACCGCCGGCCCGCCCGAAGCTTATGAGCGCGCCAAATACGCCCTGGAAGCCTTTGCCGGCCGCCTCTTCTACCTCGGCCCCAACGCCGGCATGGGCCAGGCCGGCAAGGTCGTGAACAACGCCGTCGCCTACGCCTGCGTCCTTGCCACCTGCGAGGCCGTCTCGCTCGGCCTCAAAGCCGGGCTGGACATGGAAACCACCGTCGCCATCATCAATCAGGGCAGCGGCGCCAATTTCTTCTCCCAGCGCGTCTTCCCCGGCTACATCATGCAAAACAAGTTCGACGGCACCGGCGCCATCGAAATCGGCCTCAAAGACGTAAAACTCTTCCTGGAGGAAGCCGGCCGCCTGCACATGCAAACCCCCATGGCCGCCTCCGTCTCCGCCCTCCAAAAGCAAATCATCGAATCCGGCCCCCCCGGCCGCGACACCCTCACCATCTTCCACTACTTCACAGACCTCGCAGGCCTGCCCAGGTACGGATCGTAACAATTCCCCCTTGCTTGCCACGCGCATCATTCAGTTGAATGATGCGCGCCATGACCCTCCCCACCCAATCGCGCGCCGTCATCATTGGCGGCGGCATCATCGGCTGCTCCACCGCGTACCACCTCGCCAAACTCGGCTGGGAGGTCACCCTCCTGGAGCGTGCCAAACTCACCTCCGGCAGCACCTTCCACGCCGCCGGCCTGGTCGGCCAGCTCCGCTCCTCGGCCAGCATCACCCAGCTCCTCGGCGAATCCGTCAAACTCTACCGCACGCTGGAGGCTGAAACCGGCCTCGCCACCGGCTGGAAAATGAACGGCGGCCTCCGCCTCGCCTGCAACCAGGAGCGTTGGACAGAGGTCAAGCGCCAAGCCACCACCGCCCGCTCCTTCGGCCTGGAAATGCACCTCCTCACCCCCAAGGAAGCCCAGGACCTCTGGCCGCTCATGCAGGTCGACGACCTCGTCGGCGCCGCCTTCCTCCCCACCGACGGCCAGGCCAACCCGTCCGACATCACCCTGTCCCTCGCCAAGGGTGCGCGCATGCACGGCGCCAAAATCTTCGAGGACACGCCAGTCACCAGCATCGAAACCACCAACGGCCGCACCTCCGCCGTCATCACGGACCAAGGCCGCATCGCCACCGAGGCCGTCATCGTCTGCTGCGGCCAATGGACCCGCACCCTCTGCGCCACCGTCGGCGTCAACGTCCCCCTGGTCTCCGTCGAGCACCAGTACATGGTCACCGAGGCCATCCCCGGCACCCCCAAAAACCTCCCCACCCTGCGCGACCCAGACCGCCTGACCTACTACAAGGAGGAAGTCGGCGGCCTCGTCATGGGCGGCTACGAGCCCAACCCCATCCCCTGGGCCGTCCAAGGCATCCCGGAGAATTTCACCTACCAGCTCCTCAACTCCAACTGGGACCATTTCGAGCCCATCATGGAACTCGCCATTGGCCGCGTCCCCGCGCTCAAAACCGCCGGCGTCAAAACCCTCATCAACGGCCCGGAAAGCTTTACTCCTGACGGCAACTTCATCCTGGGCGAGGCCCCCGAACTCCCCGGCCTCTTCGTCGGCGCCGGCTTCAACGCTTTCGGCATCGCCTCGGGCGGCGGCGCCGGCAAAATGCTCGCCGAATGGGTCGCCGGCGGCGAACCCTCCGCTGACCTCTGGCCCGTCGACATCCGCCGCTTCGGCCCCCACCACCGCGACACCAACTGGGTCCGCACCCGCACCATGGAAGCCTACGCCAAACACTACACCATGGCCTGGCCGTCAGAGGAGTACAAATCCGCCCGTCCGCTCCGCCGCTCCCCCCTGTACGCCCGCTTGGCGCAAGCCGGCGCCTCTTTCGGTGAAAAGCTCGGATGGGAACGCCCCAACTGGTTCGCCCAGGGCGGCGAGCGCCCGGAGGACATCTACACCTACGAGCGCCCCAACTGGTTCCCCGCCGTCGCCCTCGAGCACCTCAACACCCGCCAGAACGTCACCCTGTTCGACCAAACCTCCTTCGCCAAATTTCTCTTCACCGGCCCGGATGCCGAGGCCGCCCTCTCCTGGATCTGCGCCAACGACATCTCCGCCCCCCCCGGCAAACTCACCTACACCCAAATGCTCAACGCCCGCGGCGGTATCGAGGCCGACCTCACCATCGCCCGCCTCGCCGCCGGCGAATTCTACATCACCACCGGCACCGGCTTCGCCACGCACGATGCCTCCTGGATCACCCGCAACATCCCCGCAGGCATGGACGCACACCTGCTGGACGTCACCTCCGCCTACGCCACCATCGCCCTCATGGGTCCGCGCGCCCGCGCCGTCCTGCAGGAAATCACGCTGGACGACATCTCCAACGCCGCTTTCCCCTTCGGCACCGTGCGCACCATCACCGCGGCCGGCGCGCAAGTCACCGCCCTGCGCGTCACCTACGTGGGTGAACTCGGCTGGGAACTGCACATCCCCACGGAATTCGCCCTCACGGTGTACGACGCCCTGATGGCCGCCGGCACCGCGCACGGCATCATCCCCGGCGGCTACCGCGCCATCGAGACCCTCCGCCTGGAAAAATTCTACCGCGCCTGGGGCGCTGACATCGGCCCCGACCACACCCCGCTGGAAGCCGGCCTGCGCCCCTTCCTCAAACTCAAAAAACCCATCCCCTTCCTCGGCCGTGAAGCCCTGGAAGCCCAACTCGCCAAACCCCTGAAAAAACGCCTCGCCACCTTCACCACGGACGACCCCAACATCATCCTGCTCGGCCGCGAAACCATCTACCGCGACAACATCCGCGTCGGCTGGCTAACCTCCGGCGGCTTCGGCCACACCATCGGCAAACCCATCGGCCTCGGCTACGTCCGCAACCCCTACGGCGTAGACGATGACTTCCTAACCACCGGCACCTACGAACTCGAAGTCGCCACAGTGCGCGTCCCCTGCACCCTCCACACCGCCCCCCTCTACGACCCCAAAATGGAAAAAATCAAAGCCTAACGGGCAGGGCAGGGGCCTCGCCCCTGCACCCCACCAGGGAGCCCCGCTCCCTGGACCCTCGGCCGGGCCTGATGCCCGGACCCCATCACTTAAGCACCCCGCCTCCTCACACCCGTTCGGACGGCTACGCGGTCACTCATCCCGAGGTAAACTGCTTGTTCGACATCTGACCACAATGATTATAAACTGTTTTTGAGGTAGTTTGAGGGTAGAAAATGGCTCGTTTGATTATAAAAAACTTTTCTTGCATCGATGATGCCGATGTTACTCTGGCTCCGCTTACGATTCTTATCGGACCTCAAGCAAGCGGCAAAAGCGTCATTTCGAAGCTTGTGTACTTTTTCTATAACGAAATTTCAAATGTATATGAGTATATATCTGAGTTGGAAGAGAGGACTTTTGATCAATACTCTGACCTCATACAACGAAATTTTAAAAAATGGTTTCCTGCACAGGCGTGGGGGGCAAATGCATTTGCGATCGAGTTTATAGTCGGCCCAATATCAATACGAATTTCTAGGTCAAAGCCTAGAAAAAATTCGATCGGAAATCTCCGGTTGTACATTTCTGATTTTCTTAAAGATACATTTGCTTCAGTACAGGCGGATATTGGGGCTGCGCGCGACCGAATTTCTGTGTCGAAGGACGAAAGAACATTATTTGGAAACCTTGAGGTGGTTTGGAAAATCCAAAAATCCATCCAATCCAAATTACGTGGCGCATTAGGCGGAGATTTTGTCGCATCGCAGCTCTTTATCCCAGCCGGTCGTTCCTTCTTCACGAGCATGGGAAAGGCGGTAGTTGCATTTGAGCATGGCGGTTTTCTGGACCCGTTAACAATTACTTTTGGAAAACACTTTTTAGTAATGCGAGATCAGTTGGGGGGAAGGCGCTTTTACTTAAACTCATCTCGTTCTGAGAAAAATCTGAAAGAATTGTCAAGTCTGCGAGAGAGGCTTTCTGAACAACTATTTTCGGGAACAATTAAAGTCGATAAAAATGAGGAATACATCGAATCAAAGGATGGAAGAAAAATTCCGTTCGCTATTATGTCGTCGGGCCAGCAAGAGCTCTTGCCGCTCTGGCTTGCGCTTAACGAGTTCTTTGACAGGGAATCGGCGAATCATTTTGTTTATATAGAAGAACCGGAAGCTCATCTATTTCCGCTTGCACAGGGCATACTGACGGAATATTTCGCGACATTGTTGGGCGCTAGCCAAGGGCAGAAAATGCTAATTACAACTCACAGCCCATACATATTAGCGAAAATTAATAACCTTCTTAAGGCTGGTTCTCTCGCTGCGAAGAGTCCGAAGAAAATTCAAAATGCAATAGAAGATATTTTACCAAAACAGGCATGGCTGACGCCAGGGACGACTGCTGCCTATGCGATCATGGAGCGAAAAGTGGTTTCCATTCTTGGAGAAGATGGACTTATTGACGGAGAGTACCTTGATAGTATTTCCGGAGAAATTTCTCGAGACTTCAACCGCCTTCTCGAAATTGAATATGTAAAATGACAATGGATGCGAAATGCTGCGAATCTGTTCGAGTAACAAAAATTAAGGTCGAAGAGCATGGTCGAAAAGCCGTCTTTCTTAACGAAGAAAAACTCGAGCATATAAAAATTAGAGTTGATGGATGTGTAATAAAAAATTCGACATCTGCCGACTGGGTGGTCGCAAGAGAATCATACGGCGACGTAATAATTGAGTTGAAAGGAAAGGATGTGGATACTGCTGTGAAGCAAGTCGAAGCCACCGCCTCTCATTGGCGGAGCCAAAATTATGGAACAGGTAAAATTGCAGCTTTGATCGTCTCGACACAGTACCCAAAAGCAAATACAGCAGTACGAAAAGCCCAAGAAAAATTCACGAAGGTCTTCCACGGTCCACTTCATGTTGTAACTAAGAATTATGAAGGATGTCTTGAAGCTGTTTTTAGCTTTAAGGGTCCTCATAAAATTTAGCATGGTTCCGTCGTCGGAAGCTTTTTTAGGTCGTGCAACACGAACGGCAGTAATTGACATTTATGGCACTAAGCTGGGGGTGATCCAAGAAAGCCACGGTCAGTGCCCCTACAGGAAGGTTGGTCCACTACTCATCGTGGCTGACGCCAATACGTCTATTGCACTCTTGATCGATCTTTGTCGGTCGGGCTGAGGCTGCAGAGAGTCGCGTTGCCTTCAAAACGGCACCACAAAAACTCCAACTCATTCCTTTTCCGATACAAACCCGCACAAATTGGGGTGCAAGNNATTAAGCCACACTAACAACGTGTTATAACGCAAACCTCACAACTGCTTCACGTGAAACACCCCTAACCCCGCACCTCAATCCCCGTCATCCCCGCCGCCAGTACCGTCAGCACATCTCGCAATTCCAGCGCCACGCACCCGGCCGTCGGCGCAAAATCCCCCGTCGCCACATGCAAAAAAATCGCCGACCCCCGGCCTGGCACAACCGGCGCCAAATTCCACCCCAGCACGCCGATCACATCATAAACCCCATCCCCCCGCCACAATTCCTCATGGCTGGCGGCATACGGCAACCGCACCATCCGGTTATACGCCGCATCGGCAACATCATCGCACCAGCCGTCAAATTTCCCAATCGGCTCCACCGGCACCGCGCAAACCGGCGGTTTTATCTTGTCCGCCCGGTACATCACCCGCACCAGCGCCAACCGCCCCAGCGGCGTCGCCCCGTCACCCTCAACCTTATGCCCGGTCACCCCAGCCCGCCCGCAAACCGCGCGCAGCCGCAACCCGGCACCCTGCAACAATCCGTTCTGGTAAACAAACTCAACCAAGCAGATGTCCAAACCGCGCTGCCTTGGTCGCCAGATACACATCGTTCACGCCATTGGGCGCAAACTCATGCGGCACCCGCTCCACCACCTCAATCCCGCACGCTTCCAGCGATGCCACCTTCTCCGGATTATTCGTCAGCAACCGTATCCGCGTCATCCCCAGCGCCCGCAGCATGGCGGCGGCAATCGAAAAATTCCGCTCATCCGCCTCCCACCCCAGCGCCCGGTTGGCATCCAGCGTATCCAGCCCGCGGTCCTGCATGGTGTAAGCCCGCAACTTATTAATCAGCCCAATCCCCCGGCCTTCCTGCGCCAGATACAAAACCGCCCCGGCCCCCTCGGCCGCCATCCGCGCAATCGCCCCCTGCAACTGCGGCCCGCAGTCGCAACGCAAACTCCCCAGCAAATCCCCAGTAAAACATTCCGAATGCACCCGCACCAACGGCGCGTCCTGCGCCGCCGGGTCGCCCACCAGAATCGCCATATGCTCAATCCCCTGGTCCAGCGCCCGGAACGCGATCAACCGCGCATCCTTCGCCGCATCCAGCGGCACCGCCACCTCCGCCACCTTGGTCAAGGAGGCCGCCAGTTCCAGCGGATAAGCCAGCAAATCCGCCGCCGGCACGCTCAGCAAATCCTGCCCCGCCGGCAGGCTGGCCCACCCCGGCTTCACCGGCGCCGCCACCATCGCCGGCAACAACCGCGCCAGTTTCCCCAACGCCAACGCCGCCTCCGCCGCGGCCGGCGCCTCCACCACCTCGAATTCCGGCAGTATCTGCTCCATCGTCGGGTCCGCCGCCCGTTTCAGCGTCTCCGCATCAATCAACGGCCGCGCCAACTTCAGCGCAATCACCGGACTCGCCTCATCCACCTGACGCTGTAACACGGCGGCGGCGCGGGAAGGGGCGAGCAAAAGCATAGCCTGCCCGCCAGAAAGCAGGTCGATCAACCGCAACCCTTCCGCCCCCACCGTCTCCGCCGGCGCAATAATCAACGGCCGCCGCGCCGCCAAAACCACCGGCACGCCACGCCTGGCCTCGGCAATAGCCCGGTGTACGGCGCGGGTGCGCGGAGTGCCCAATGTGGCTTCGGAGGCTTTAAAACCAGTCTTCATAGGGCATAAATAAGCTGCTCCACGCACTTCTACCAGAGCTACTGACTTTGCCGCAAAAAGCCTCTATATTTAGGTAACAAATGGGAGACACACATGGCCAGCCAGTACCCAATTCTCGTTGTGGACGACGACGATGCCCTGCGAACGGCGCTGATCGAGCAGCTTGTCCAGGGCGGTGAGTTTGACCCCACCGAGGCGGACTGCCTGGCCCAGGCGGAACTTCATCTCGCCGGAGCGCATGCACGCTTCGACGCCATTCTGCTCGACGTAAGCCTCCCCGACGGCGATGGCCGCGATTACTGCAAGAAACTCCGCGCCAGGGGCATAAAAACCCCCATTATCATGCTCACGGGGCACACCGATGAAGGCGACATCGTCCGCGGTCTGGACTCCGGCGCCAACGACTACATCTCCAAACCCTTCCGCCTGAACGAGCTACTGGCCCGCCTGCGCGCCCAGCTCCGCGCTTTCGAGAGTTCCGAGGACGCGGTGTTCACCATTGGCCCCTACACCTTCCGCCCCGCAGCCAAGCAGTTGCTGGAACCCGAACGCAACAAAAAAATCCGCCTGACCGACAAGGAAACCGCAATCCTGAAATACCTCTACCGCGCCGGCGGCAAGCCAGTCTCGCGCCAGGTGCTCCTCAATGAGGTGTGGGGTTACAACGCCGGGGTGACAACACACACGCTGGAGACCCATGTCTACCGCCTGCGCCAGAAGATCGAGCCAGACCCGGCGGTCTCGCGCATACTGCTGACCGAAGGCGGCGGCTACCGCCTGAACGCCGACGGCAGTATTCCGGTTTCTTAATCCCGGATTTTACGCTATGTCCTCCGCGGCCCAACCTGCCGGGCCGTGTGGCCAGATGTCTCCGTAGCTCAGCAGGATAGAGCACAGGATTCCTAATCCTGGGGCCGTGGGTTCGAATCCCGCCGGGGACGCCACTTCCGAACAAAAGTAATAGTGTTCCCAGGTAACTCAGGGAGCAGCTCCCTTGCGGCCCTAGCCAGCAAGGCTTTTGATTCAGGTCAACTATGGACGCTATTCTACCGGCGGCGCCGCAGCATGTTCCGCAGCTCGTTCAGTGGCCGCGTGTTCAACACGTCGTCCGGTTCCAGCCATCCTCGCCTGGCCTGATCGATCCCGAAGCGCATGAAATCAAGCTCGACTGTGGCGTGAGCATCGGTTGAGATCGCCACCTTGAGCCAGAGTCCAGCCGTCAGTTCGCCGCCATGACCTGAATCAACAGCGGGCACGGCGGATGGCAAGCCCAGCTATGAGCTGTCCAATTCATGTGGTTAATCCAATAGTTTTGAGGAGCTCCCCAAAAAGTGGGTAAATTTTTAAGTTGGTTTCATGTCGGATTTCCCGGTTTGGGAGGAGCAGCGCCTCACGGCCATTATTCGTAGCGGAGCGCGTCGATGGGGTTGAGCTTGGCCGCCTTGCGCGCAGGGTAATAGCCGAAGAACACGCCGACCGCGGCGGAGAAGACGAACCCGCTGGCAACCGCCGTAAACGACACTGGTGCCGGCCATCCGAACATGATGGGGATGAGGGCGGAAACCGCTACGCCCATTACAATGCCGGCAAGTCCGCCGGTGACACTCAGGAACACAGCCTCGGCGAGGAATTGCAGCAGCACATGCAGGCGGCGGGCGCCGATCGCCATGCGCAAGCCGATCTCGCGCGTACGCTCGGTGACCGAGACGAGCAGGATATTCATGATGCCGATACCGCCGACAAGCAGCGAGATCGACGCCACCGCGGCGAGGAGAAGCGCCATGATGCGGCTGCTGGCTTTCGCCATCTCGACGAACTGGCTCAGGTTGTGCACGTCGAAATCGTTGAGCTGACCCGGCTTGATACGATGGCGAGCTACGAGTGTATCAGTCACTTGTTGAAGCGCCCCCTGTACCTGGGCCGGGCTCGTTGCCTGCACAAAGATCACGTTCGTGAAGCCCGTGATGCTGGGGACGAGATTGTAGGGGTTGGGCGGCGGAAGATAGGGCCAGTTGAGCAATGTCGGCTGCGAACTTGGCGCTGCAACGCCCAGGACCTTCCGCTCTGCCGTGGTGAACGGTATCATGATGAGATCATCCTGGTCCTGGCCGAAGGCTGATTGCCCCTTGGTGGCCAGCAGGCCGATCACCCTCAGCGGCTTGCCTTTCACCTGGATGGCGGCGCCGATCGGATTTTCCCCGGGGGTGAAGAGTTGGCGGTACACTGTTTCGCCAATGACGGCGACGAGCGCCGCCTTGTCTTCGTCATCCGGCGAAATGGCGCGGCCGGCTGCGATCCCCCAATTGGTGATGTCCGGGTATTTCACGCTCACGCCCTGGATGGCCGTGGTCCAGTTCTGACTGCCGTAGACGACCTGCCCTTGCTGGCGAATGAGATACCCGACTTGCAATACGGCGGGATCGTCGCGGCTGATCGCATCCGCATCGTCCACAGTGAGCGTGCTGGCGCTGCCAAACCCGCCGCGGACACCGCCTGTGCTGGTCGCGCCGGGCAGCACCACGACAACATTGGTGCCAAGACTTTCAATCTGCTTGCGTACCGCTTCGCTCGCACCGTCGCCCACGGCGACCATGATGATGAGCGCTGCAACGCCGATGAAGACGCCCAGCATCGTCAGCGCCGAGCGCATTTTGTTGCGGTTGATCGCCTGCGCCGCGGCGGCGAGGGTCATGAGCGCGAACGGCAGGAACCCGCCGGCCTCAGCGCGTGGATGCGATGGTTGCGCGGTGACGAGCCGCGCGTGCCCGGCGGGCGCCGCCGGTTCGGCCGGCTTGGTCACGGTCTCGTCGGAGATGATGGCACCGTCGCGCATCGTCACGACCCGGCCGGCGTAAGCCGCGATATCCGGCTCATGGGTGACCAGGACAATCGTGACCCCCTGCTCGCGGTTGAGGGTCACCAGCGTCTCCATCACCCCGTGCGAGGTGCGCGAATCGAGGTTGCCGGTCGGTTCGTCGGCGAGGAGCAGGCTTGGCGCGTTGATCAGCGCGCGGGCGATCGCGACGCGCTGCTGTTGCCCGCCCGAGAGCTGCCCCGGCGTATTGCGCTCACGCTCCTCAAGGCCGACGAATTTGAGGGCGCTGCGTGCCCGCTCGGTCCGCTCGGCACGGCGCAATGGCCCCGAAGCCGCGTAATAAAGCGGCAGGCCGACATTCTCGATGGCGCTGGTGCGCGCCAATAGGTTGAAGCTCTGGAACACGAAGCCCAACCGCTCGCTGCGGATGCGGGCCAGCTCGGGTTCGCGCAGGCTGGCCACATCCACGCCCTCAAGAAAATAATGGCCGCTTGTCGGCTGGTCGAGGCAGCCGAGAATGTTCATGAGGGTGGACTTGCCGGAGCCCGACGAGCCCATGATGGCGACGAACTCACCCTTGCGGATAACCAGATCGATGCCGCGCAGTGCCTCGACCTTGACGTCGCCCAGGATGAAGGTGCGGGTCACGCCTGCAATCTGGATAACCGGCGCGGCATCTCCGGGGCTTTCCTGCGTCATCATGAACGCCTCAAAGGCGCGGTGCCGGCAGCGCGGCGCTGGCGGCACCAGTTTGTTCCGCCGTAATCACCGCGTCTCCCGGATGCAGGTCGCCTTTCACGATTTCGGAGAAATTCCCGTCATCCAGGCCCACCGTGACCGGCACCGCCTCGGGCGCGCCACCGCGCAGCACAAACACTCGCGCGGCGGCATTCGCCGGGGCACCGGGGCCCGGCCCGCCCGGCGCATAACGCAGCGCCTGGTCCGGCACCCGCAGCACGTCGGCGCGCTCGTCGACGATGATCTGGGTCGAGGCGGTCATGCCTGGCATCAGTGCCAGATCCTGGTTGCCGACCCCGATGACGACGTCATAGGTGACGACATTCTGCACCGTTTGCGGTGATTGGCGAACCTGGGTCACCGCGCCCTTGAACACGCGCTGCGGATAAGCGTCGACGGTGAAAGTGGCCTTATCGCCCTGCCTGATCTGGCCGATGTCGCTCTCACTGGTATTGGTATCGACCTCCATTTTCTTCAGGTCGGTCGCAATCAGGAACAAGGTTGGCGTCTGGAAACTGGAGGCGACGGTCTGGCCCTGCGTGACGTTGCGCGACACGACCGTGCCATCGACGGGTGAGATGATGGCGGTATATCCGAGGTTGAGCTTGGCATTTTCGACCAGCGCCTGGTCGAGCTTCACGGTTCCCTCATCCTGTTGCACGACATAAAGCTGGTCTTCGGTCTGCTGGCGGGCGATCGAGTTCAGCGCCTCCAGCTTCTGATACCGCGCAAGATCGGCTTGATCCTTGCCGAGGATCGCCAGATCGCGCTGGAGCTGGCCCGAATATTGGTCAAACACCGCCTGGTAGGGGCGGGGATCGATTTTGGCACAGACCTGACCGGCCTTAACCTGCGTGTTGTAGTCGCAGGTAAGCTGCTGAATCACGCCGGAGACATAGCTTCCGACAATAATCGTGAGCTCGGGATTAACGGTGCCGGTGGCGGTAACCGTCAGCGATACCGCGCCGCGGTCGACGGCTTCAGTCGTGTAGGTTACGGTTGGTTGTTTCCCGTAATGCCACCATGCCAACGCGCCCGCCCCGGCCACCGCAACCAGGGTAAGGCCGCCCAGCCGCCATAGGAAACGCAGCCGCGCCGGCTTGGGTCCCAGGGGCACTGTATCAGCGTGAAGACTCATAACCCGCACATCCAATCATCATCGATTTTGGCTGACTTACCGTGCGCCCATTGTCGTTGAGGTGCGCCAAGCTGCCATCGTTTACTGCGTAACATACAATGGCTGCCGGTGGTGCCCCGGCAACCCCTGCCGGCAGTTTTTCGCGGACAACCATGATTATTACGCTTATGGTGGGCACTCGTTTGCCGGGGAAGAGGCGATGTAGGGGTACGACGGCCTCTGGCCGGGTGGGGGCTATATCACCATTGCAGGCCGCTGCGTTAAAAGTAACCTCTAACAGTTGTTGAGACGCTTGGCATGTCTGAACCGGTCGCCTGCCGCGTGCTTGGTCAGCTGTGTGCCCCAGTCTGAGCCTCACCTCTGGCGTGGCTTTGGGACTCACCTAGCCCCAACACTACCGTGAAGCGCCGATGACATAAAGGGAGTTGTTAGCCAGATTGGCAGCCGAAGGGCGAATACTCCGCAAACTAAAATTATATTTGGAAGACATCCTCTCCGGGTAGCGGCTAAAGTGTTTTGTATGTGCCATTTACGTGGTTGGTGGTCCGTCTTGATTATCAAGCGGGCAGGCAATGGCGTGATGAGTATGGGTGATGAATGAGCAATTCAGAAAAACTGTCAATTGCGAAAGGGCTGAAGCTTATCTTGTCCGAAGCGGCGCAACGGCACCTTTACGAACATGCGGCTTTTCAGCCGCCGCTAAGCTCCCAGCCTGAGCGGCAGAGAATTACTACAACATATTACGATACGCCGGACAAAATTCTGGCCAAGCATGGCGCTTGCTTAAGTATCAGGCGCGCGGGCGAGGAG
>PLSD01000076.1 GCA_003164135.1 Acetobacteraceae bacterium | reverse complement strand
AGAAGCCGGTTGCTAAAAAGGCTGTAGCCGTCAAGAAGGCCGCGCCGAAGAAGGCTGTTGCCGCTAAGAAGCCGGTTGCCAAAAAGGCCGTAGCCGCCAAGAAGGCCGCGCCGAAGAAGGCTGTTGCCGCGAAGAAGCCGGTTGCCAAAAAGGCCGTAGCCGTGAAGAAGGCCGCGCCGAAGAAGGCTGTTGCCGCGAAGAAGCCGGCCGCGAAAAAAGCAGCCGCGCCGAAGGCCGTGGTGAAGAAGCCGCGTAAAATGAAAGCCCCGGTAGCCCCGGTAACACCTGATGAGGCGCCGGAGACCACGATCGAGTCGATCCTGAGCTAAGACTTACGAAACTTCGTGAGACGGAAAGTGCGGGGGCAGTTGCTCCCGCACTTTTTTTATGGGCGTTAGCTCGCGAGCCAATCCTCGATCAACCGCCGCGCGATGGAATCCTGCGGCGGCAGATTGAAGCCAAGCGCCTTGCGGTTGGCGATGTCGGCGCGGCTGAACCAGCGCGCATCGCGCATTTCCGCTTCTTCCAGCACAATCTCCTCGGTCAAACCCTGCGCGTAGAAGCCCAGCATCAGCGAGGCGGGAAACGGCCAGGGCTGGCTGGAGTGATACGCGACTTCCCCCACCCGCACGCCGACTTCCTCGAACACTTCGCGCCGCACCGCATCCTCCAGGCTTTCACCGGGTTCCACGAAGCCGGCGAGCGTGGAGTAGAAATTGCTGTTGGGTGGAAATTTATGCGACTGGCCGAGGAGCAGATATTCACCCCGCACCACCAGCATAATCACCGCCGGGTCGCTGCGCGGAAAATTCTCGGCACCACATTGCGAGCACAGCATCACCCAGCCGCCGCGCGCCGGGACCATTCCGCCGCCGCAGGCCGGGCAGAATTTATGCGTGGCGCGCCAGTGCAGCATGCCGCGCGCGGTGGCCAGAATCGTCGCGTCATCGGTGGGCAGCAGCGAAGTGAGGTTGCGCAGGTCTGTGAAGGCGCCGGGCGCGCGCGGTAGCACGGAATATGGATCCGCGTACGCGGAGAGGTCCATAGCGAAAATGGGTGTGTCGTCCTGCAGCCCAAGAAACACCCAGGGGGCGTCGCTCTCCGGCCGGGCGGTCAGGGCAGCTTGCGGCACGTTCTCCCCGGTAATCAGCGCCTGGCCATTCCAGAAAATGGTGAACCGGCTGGCGGGGTGGTGCAGCATGGCGTGGAGCACGGCGTCATCCGCGCGCAGATGCCCCGCCCGGTCCAGCCGGCCGCCGGTGTATGGATTGGGTCGTCCCGGTATGATCCTCCGCATGGCGTGAACTTGGCAGCACATGAAGTTGCAGGCAACCTTGCGCGCCGGCGCGGAAGAGGAGATAACCGCCCCGGGAGGTCGGCGGCGGACATGTGCCTCGCCAACCCGGTCAGGGCCGGAAGGCAGCAGCCGCAACGAGTTTCCACATGGGTCGATGTCCGGCCTCCCACCCCTTTAGTAGAAGGTTATCTACCGCGCATGGGTTTGTTCGATGATGACACAGCGGATGACACAGCGCCCCCCGCCTTCTCCGGCCCCTCGCTGTTTGGCGACGAGCCGGAAGCTCCCGCCAAAGCCGTTGCCTACCGTGTGCTGGCGCGTAAATACCGGCCGACAACTTTTGACGATCTGATCGGCCAGGAGGCGCTGGTGCGCACCTTGCGCAATGCCTTCGCGATGAATCGCATTGCCCATGCGTTTATGCTCACCGGCGTGCGCGGCGTGGGTAAAACCACTACAGCGCGAATTTTAGCGCGGGCACTCAACTGCACCGGGCCAGATGGCACCGGCGGGCCGACGCCCGACCCTTGTGGGGTGTGCGAAAACTGCATCGCGATTCTGGCCGACCGCCACCCGGACGTGGTGGAAATGGACGCCGCGTCCAACACCGGCGTGGATGATGTGCGCGAGATTATCGAGGCAACACGCTTCCGCCCGCTTTCGGCACGCACCAAAGTGTTCATCATCGACGAAGTGCACATGCTCTCCAAGCAGGCCTTCAACGCGCTGCTGAAAACGCTGGAAGAGCCGCCGCCGCATATTAAATTCGTGCTGGCCACCACGGAAATCCGCAAGGTGCCGGTGACCGTGCTGTCGCGCTGCCAGCGGTTTGATCTGCGGCGGGTGGCGGTGAGTGAACTTTCCGCGCATTTCACGCGGATTGCCGAAAAGGAGGCGGTTGCGATTTCGCCGGGGGCGATTGAGCATATCGCCCGTGCGGCGGATGGCTCGGTGCGTGATGGGCTCTCGCTGCTTGACCAGGCGATTGCGCGCGGCAGTGAGGACGGCACCGAGATTACCGCCGAAATGGTGGCGGAAATGCTGGGGTTAGCGGACCGTACCTATGTGTTCGACCTGATGGACGCGCTGGTGGCCGGCGATGCCGCGAAGGCGCTGGGGATTGCCGATGGCGCTTATGCGCGCGGGGCGGATCTGGGCGTGCTGCTGGCCGATTTGCTGGGCCTGGCGCACCTGCTGACGCGGATGAAGTCCGTGCCGGCGCTGATGGCCAGCAACACGCTGCCGGAGGCTGAGCGGACGCGTGGGTCGGCCCTGGCGGGGGTTTTGAGCATCCCGTTCCTGGGCCGGTTGTGGCAGATGTTGCTGAAGGGCGTTGCGGAAGTGGAGGCGGCGCCGGACCGGCGGGCGGCGGCGGAGATGATACTCATCCGCCTGTGCCATGTCGCCGATATGCCGCCGCCGGGTGAGCTGTTGAAGCGCATTACCGAGGGTGGCGCGGTGGCGCTGGGCAGTGCGGGGCCGGGGCCTTCGGGCGGGGGCAGCCGGGCGGTGGCCAATGGGGCGCCGGCGGTGATGCAGGCGGCACCACGGGCGATTACGTTTCATGATGTGGTGGCGCTGGCGGAAGCAAAACGGGATGTGACGCTGTTTGCGCATCTGCGGCAGTCGGTGCATCTGGTGCGGTTTGCGCCGCCGGTGATCGAGCTGCGGCTGGAGCCGCATGCGCCGCGCGATTTGGCGGGGAAATTGGCGGCGCTGCTGGAGGCGGAGACGAACCGGCGGTGGACCATTGCGGTTTCCAACGAAGCGGGCGCGCCGACGATTGACCAGGCGGAGGGCAAGGCCGAGAGCGCGGTGATGCAGTCAGCGGCGGAACATCCGCTGGTGCTGGCGATTCTGGCTGAATTTCCGGGTGCTAAAATCGAGAAATTGCACGCCGAGGAGGCGAAGGCCGAGCCGGAGCTGCCTGCGGATTGGGCGGCGCTGGCGCCGCCGGATGAAATTTACGAAGGAGATGACGAATGAAGAATATCGCCGGGCTGATGAAACAGGCGCAGCAGATGCAGCAGAAAATGGCCGATATGCAGGCCAAGCTGGACGCCGCCGAGATTGAGGGCGTGGCGGGCGCCGGGCTGGTGCGGGTGGTACTGACCGGCAAGGGGGCGTTGAAGAGTGTGAAGGTTGATCCGAAACTGGCTGATCCGGCGGAGACGGAGATGCTGGAGGATTTGATTGTGGCGGCGCATGCCGATGCCAAGGGTAAATTGGATGTGCTGACGGAAGCCGAGATGAAGAATGCGACGGGCGGGTTGAACCTGCCGGCGGGACTCAAGCTGCCGTTTTAATGGGTGGTCCTGAACTCGAACGGCTGATTAATCTGTTTGCCAAGCTGCCGGGACTGGGGCCCCGCAGCGCGCGGCGGATTGTGCTGAAATTGTTGCGGGAACGCGAGACGCGGTTGGTGCCGTTGGCTGAGGCGATGCAGGCGGTGGCGGCATCGGTGCGGACGTGTTCGGTTTGCGGGAATTTGGATTCCTGTGATCCGTGCATGATTTGCGTGAACCCGGCGCGCGAGAAGCGGATTTGCGTGGTGGAGAGTGTCGCGGATTTGTGGGCGCTGGAGCGGGCGCTGATTTACCGCGGGGCGTATCATGTGCTGGGCGGCTCGCTTTCAGCTTTGGCGGGGCGGGGGCCGGAGGATTTGGCGATAGGCTCGCTACTGGCGCGGTTGGAGCGGGAGCGGCCGGAGGAGATTATTCTGGCGATGCCGGCAACCGTGGATGGGGCGGCGACGGGGCATTATCTGGCGGAAAAATTGAAGGGGTATGGCGTGCCGATTTCCCGGCTGGCGCAAGGGGTGCCGATGGGCGGGGCGCTGGAAGTGCTGGACGAGGGGACGCTGGCAACGGCGCTGCGGGCGCGGCGGCTGGCGTGAGGCGGGGGGTGTTTCACGTGAAACAGTTGTGAGGTTTCGCGCATAACGTTTTGTTAGTATAGCTTAATTTTTTGCTTGCACCCCAATTTGTGCGGGTTTGTGTCGGAAAAGGAATGAATTTTGATTATTCCTGAGTAAATAATAGGATTAACCATAAACTGGTTAATTTTTTGACCGATGGTTTCGAGGGTGATATTTGCTGCCTTCCAAAAGTATTGAATACATTATAGCCTGATAAAATGTCCATCCCAGATTACCAGTCTCTCATGCTTCCTGTATTGCGGGCTTCCTCAAAAGGCGAGGTTCGCATCGGGGATGTCGTCGAGTTGATAGCCGATCAGATAAAGCTGAGCGTCGAGGAAAGGGTGAAGCTCCTTCCTTCGGGAAAGCAGACATTATTTGCGAACAGAGTGCATTGGGCAAAGGCATATCTGACAAAGGCGGGTTTGATTGAGAGTACCCGGCGGGGGCATTTTAAGATAACAGACAGGGGGCGGTCAGTTATAGAGGGGAACCCTGAGCATTTGGATAATGATTTTCTGAATCAGTTTGAGGAATTCAAGCAATTCAGGGAACGATCAACGCAGAGCGCGGTGGACGATAAAATTAATTCAGAGCCGGTGCTTATTACGAATCAGACCGGAACGCCGGATGAGGTCATGCGTGTGGCGCACCGGCAAATTGAAGCGTCGCTGGCGCAGGATTTGCTTGACCGTATTCGCGCCGCACCTCCTGATTTTTTTGAACGGCTTATTGTGAGCCTGCTGATCAGCATGGGCTATGGCGGCTCTACCGCGAATGCGGGGCGTGCGCTGGGGCGCAGCGGCGATGATGGCGTTGATGGCGTGATTGATCAGGATGCGCTTGGTCTGGACCGCGTGTATGTTCAAGCCAAGCGGTATGCGAATGGAAACAACATTGGGTCTGGTGCGATCCGTGATTTTTTTGGAAGTTTGGATCGGCATAAGGCTGCCAAAGGCTTGTTTGTGACGACATCGAGCTTTTCTTCCGCGGCACGGGAAACGGCGGATTTTTTAAGTAAGAGAATTGTGCTGATCGATGGCGAGCAGTTAACGACACTCATGATCCTGCACAATGTTGGATGCCGTGTTGAGGACACCTTGCATATAAAGAAGCTGGACGAAGATTTTTTTGAATAGAGGGTGTGTAAGTATGGAATCGTTCAGAGGGTGATGCGTTTCATAGTTTGGTGGCGCGGCTGAGTTGGCGGGTTGCGCTGCGCTTACCCGCCCTACGGTTCAAATTTTTGTTGGTATAGCAAGAAGATTCCCGCTTTCGCGGGAACGACCGGGTGGGGCGGATGGGGGATTATTGTTTGGTTGGGGAGGAAGACGTGGATGCCGGCGTGCGCCGGCATGACGGGGTGGGGCGGGTGGGGGTTGGGCGGCGGAAGTTTGCTTCCGCCGCCTTTTGTTAGAGACGCTCGACTCTCGTGATCAGCATATCAATCTCCGCGGCAACCGATGTCTGTTCGGCTGGAGGGCGGCCTTTTTCGTCGCGAATTTCGTTAAGCTGTTTGACTAGCTCCGATTTTTCGAAGACGCCTTTTTGGATGAGCGTTTTTGTTAACGCTTCAGTAAACATAACGAGGCCATCTTGGCTATTTGTAATCATTTGCGTTTCTTTCCTGGAAGACTGAATTTAGATAAGAATGTGACAGGCCAAATACTCGTTTGAGCCATTATGGCTTTAGGGTGTCCTTAATTGATCCGACGAGGTTCTGGACCTTACCTTCAGTCTTGTCAGCCTTGCCTTCGGCCTGCAATTTTGCGTCACCGAGGACTTTTCCGGCCGTCTCTTTAACGGCGCCCTTCACTTGTTTAGCTGATCCTTCAACGCGATCTTTGTTCATATTACCATTCCTTTATAGTTGTTAATACGTGCTTCACAGTGTCCGGACTAAATTCGTCCCATGAGAAGCAGAACGACGACAATGAGAACAACAAGGCCAAGGCCTCCGCTTGGATAGTAGCCCCAACCCGAGCTATATGGCCAACTTGGCAAAGCGCCAATCAGGAAAAGCACAAGAATAATCAACAGAATTCCACCGATACCCAAGACAAATACTCCTATGGCTGATCGACAAACTGTACCTTCGAATATCTTATGCTCAATATAGGGGGCCGCCAGACCATGAGGGAGACTCGGAAACTACTCATTCCTTCGATATGTCGCGGGTCTTTTTGCTTTCCATTGCGTCGGGGTTTGGTTCCGAATTATTTCTCCCTGCTTTCGCTGGGGTCGCACTGATGGTGGGGTGGGTGCGCGGGGCAGGGAAAATAGCGGTATTTTGCTTGGGGGTAACGTGGTAGGATGCTCTGTGGGGTGATGTGCCCCGGTTTAAGAAATAATTATAGGAGGATGGATTGCCGGAATTTGTTAAGTTGCAGGTTGACCAGATGAATGACCGGCGGGAGATTTTTATTAATCCCGCGAATGTTTTGTTTTTGTTTCGGCATGGGCATAACGACAGCCAGACGACGATTACGTTGCTTGAAGGTAAGACCTGGACGGTTACGGGCAAGCCGGAAGATGTGGCGGTTGAGTTGAGCTATTAGGTAGGATTTTGGGGCGGATGGTGTCTGGCTGTCCGCCGCGTGTTTGGAGTGTTGGGCTTGGCGTAAGGAGATTCCCGCTTTCGCGGGAATGGCTGTGGTGGTGGTTGGTGTGGTGGCAGGAAAAGGAAGACGTGGATGCCGGCCTGCGCCGGCATGACGGTGGGGGAGTGGAGGGGGCTAGATGCCAACCTTATCGCGGAAGCGGTAGTACCAGGAGCCGAGGACGGTGAGGGGGATTCGAAAAGTTTTGCCGCCGGGGAAGGGGTAGTAGCGCAGGCCGGCAAAAATGTCGAAGCGTTCGGCTTGGCCGGCGATGGCTTCGGCGAGGATGCGGCCGAGCAAGTGGGTGGTGGTGACGCCGTGGCCGCTGTCGCCGTGGGTGAAGTAGACGGTGGGGGAGAGCCGGCCCATGTGCGGGAAGCGCGTGAGGGTGAGGGCAAAATTGCCGCTCCAGCTGAAGTCGATTTTGGCGTTCTTCAGGCTGGGGAAGGTTTTTAGCATATTGGGAATGATTTTGGCGCGGATGGAGGCGGAGTCCTGCGCGCCGTACACCGTGCCGCCGCCGTAGAGGATGCGGTTGTCGGCGGTGCGGCGGTAATAGTCGAGGAAGTAATTGCAGTCTTCGACGGCGATGTTGGAGGGGAGCAGTTCCGCCGCGGCGTCGCCTAAAGGTTCGGTGGTGAGGACCTGGGTGGAGACGGGCATGATTTTGCCGCCGATCTCGGGCAGCAGGTCGCCGATGTAGGCGTTGCCGCAGACGAGGACGAATTTGGCGTGGACCTCGCCTTGCGCGGTTTTGACGACCGGGTTGGCGCCGGTGGTGACGGAGGTGACGCGCGAGCCTTCGAAAATGCGGGCGCCGAGGGATTCGGCGGCGGCGGCTTCGCCTTGCACCAGGTTGAGCGGGTGGAGGTGGCCGCCTTTGTGGTCGATGAGGCCGCCGACGTAGCGGTCAGTTTTCACGTGCGGGGCGAGGCCGGCGCGGTCGAGCAGTTCGAAATCGGTGAAGCCGTATTCGTTCCAGACTTTGACGTGGTGTTCGAGGCCGCGCATCTGCTTGTGGGTGAAGGCGGTGAACATGTTGCCGGGTTTGAGGTCGCAGGCGATGTTGTATTTGGCGACACGCTCGCGGATGATGTCCCCACCTTGCAGGGCCATGGCGCCGATTTTGCGGCCGGGACCCTCGCCGTAGCGTTGGTTGATGACATCGAGGTCGCGCGAGTAGCCGTTGACAATCTGGCCGCCGTTGCGGCCCGAGGCGCCGAAGCCGACGCGCACGTCTTCCAGCACGATGACGGAGTAGCCGCGCTCGGCGAGTTCCACGGCCGCGGAGATGCCGGAGAAGCCGGCGCCGACGATGCAGACGTCAGCGGTTTCGCGCCCTTGCAGCGGGGCGCGGGCGTCCTGCCTGTTGGCGGTGGCGGCGTAGTAGGAGGGGGCGTGCTGGGTCATGGCTGCTTTCCGGGTCCAAGCATGGCGACGCCGAAGAGAGCGCCGAGGATGGTCATGGTGATGACCATGAGGCGGATTTTATAGGCTGCCGCGCGGGCTTGCGCCACTACTTCCAGACGCATGTTCGCTTCAGCCGCGGCGACGCGCGCGGGGAGCGGGGCGGTGCCATTGGTGACGATGAGGGCGGTGTCGGGGTCCACGGCGTCCCGCAGGGCGGTGATGGCGGCGGCTTGCGCGGCGGGAGTCGGGGCGGACAGCACGGCGTCCAGCGCTTGCTGCTGGTGCAGCTCGTCGATCACCGGGGCGGGGATGGAGAAGCTGGCGAAGGTGCCGATGAGGCCGGGGAAGAGGAAGCAGGTGAGCATGAAGCCGATGCGCGAATAGGATACTTTTGCCATGGGCGAGGAATTGGCATGATTCCCCGCCGTGTCAAATAGGGCGCGTGGCTGGGATAGCTACTCGCGGATGTCCTGCCAGGCTTCGGTGAAGGGCTTTTTGCGGAAGGTGGCCCAGAAGAAATTCATGGAGTAACGCAACCCGATGGTGAAGACGCCCTCGCCGGCGAGGCGGCGGCCGGAGGATTGGGCGGGCAGGCGGAAGGTGAATTTGACGCCGCCAACTTTGGAGAGGCGGCGGGCCATGTCGGTGTCTTCGCCGTAGAAGGAGAAGCGCAGGTCGGGGCTGCCGAGCTTGAGCATGGCGGAGCGTTTGACGACGAAATTGCCGCCCTGGAGCATGGAGCCGACGTTGAGGACGAAGCGGTTGAGCAGATAGGCGGTGTAGGCGAGGCGGTAGTAGGCGCCGACCACCATGTTCACGCGATTTGGCACGCCGTAGTAGATATAGGGGCCGGAGAGGGCGACGAGGGCTGGGCCGCGCTCGAACTGGCGCATGACCTCGGTGAGCCAGCCGGGGGGGATTATGGTGTCGGCGTCAATGTTGGCGATGAGGTCGCCGGTGGAGTGCTCGAAGCCGCACCAGCGGGCCTGGACCAGGCCTTTGCGGGGTTCGTCGACCACGATGACGCCGGGGATGGTTAAGGCGACTTCACGTGTGCGGTCGGTGCTGGCGTTGTTGACGACGATGATCTCCGCGTCTTTTCCCAATTCCTGACCGGCGCGAAAAATTTCGTCGCGGATGGCGGTGAGGGAGCGGGTGAGGAGGGCTTGCTCGTTATAAGCGGGGACGACAAAGCTGATTTTCATATCCAGGACTCCAGGCGACTCGGTGGCTTTAGCGGGTTCAACAGGCTATCAACAGATGGATGGGCCGGTTGGCGAATGACCGTTTGGTGACAGTGTAAGTAGGCTTACGGGTTGACAGGGCGGGGTAGGGGCGGCATACCGCGCCACCGATTGAACACTTTAACCCGAGAGCCTCTTATGAAGATCCGTAACTCCTTGAAATCAGCGAAGATCCGCGACAAGAACTGCCGCGTGGTGCGCCGCCGTGGCCGGGTGTACGTGATCAACAAGAAAAACCCGCGCATGAAAGCCCGTCAGGGCTAATTGCCGCGACATTCTTGGCACCTGAAGCAAACCCGGTCCTTTGGCCGGGTTTTGTTTTGCGCGGATTTCGCGGGCGGCGCAGTATGCGGCCATGAAACAGTTGGACCCAAAACCTGAGGTAATGGCGCGCAGGGCGGAGATTGTCGCCGGGCTGCGGCGGATGTTGCCGGCGCGGGCGGTGATTGCCGAGGCGGTGTCGCTGAAGCCCTATGAGACGGATGCGCTGACCGCGTACCGGCAGGTGCCGCTGGCGGTGGTGCTGCCGGAGGATGAGGCGCAGGTTGTTGAGATACTGAAGTTTTGCGCCGCCGAAGGGGTTAGGGTGATTCCACGCGGGGCCGGGACGTCCTTAAGTGGCGGGGCGCTGCCGCTGGCCGATTCGGTGGTGGTGGGCATGATGCGGATGAACCGGATTTTGGAGATTAACTACGCCGACCGGTATGCGGTGGTGCAACCGGGTGTGACGAATATTGGGATTACGGCCGCCGTGGCCGATGCCGGGTATTTTTATGCGCCGGACCCTTCCAGCCAGTTGGCGTGCATGATCGGCGGCAATGTGGGGATGAATTCAGGTGGGGCGCATTGCCTGAAATATGGGGTGACGGCGAATAACCTGCTGGGGCTGCGGCTGGTGACCATTGATGGCGAGGTGCTGGAGATCGGCGGCACGCATTGCGATGCGGCGGGGTATGACTGGCTGGGGCTGATTACGGGCTCCGAGGGGCAGTTGGGGATTTTGACCGAGGTGACGGTGCGGATTCTGCATGCGCCGGAGGGGGCGCGGGCGATGCTGGCGGGGTTTGCCAGCAATGAGATTGCCGGGGACTGCGTGGCGGCGATTATTGCCTCGGGGATTATTCCGGTGGCGCTGGAGTTTATGGACAGGCCGGCGATTCATGCGTGCGAGGATTTCGCGCATGCGGGGTATCCGCTGGATGCGCAGGCGCTGCTGATTATTGAGGTTGAAGGCTCCGAGGACGAGCAGGCGGATATGTTGGGCCGGTTGCGGGGGATTTGCGCGCGGTTTGCGCCGGTTTCCATGCGGGTGGCGGAGACCGCGGAGGAGTCGGCGGCGATATGGAAGGGGCGCAAGGGGGCGTTTGGCGCGGTGGGGCGGATTTCGCCGGATTATTTGTGCATGGATGGGGTGATACCGACCAGCCGGCTGGGCGAGGTGCTGCGGCGGATTGGCGAGATGAGCGAGGCGTATGGGCTGCGGGTGGCGAATATTTTTCATGCCGGGGATGGGAATTTGCATCCGTTGATTATGTATGACGCGAATGACCCGGCGAGCTTTGCCAAGGCGGAGGCGTTTGGCGCGGAGATTTTGGCGTTGTGCGTGGCGGCGGGCGGGTGTTTGACCGGCGAGCATGGCGTGGGGGTGGAGAAGCGCGAGTTGATGCCGGTGCAGTTTTCCGCCGCCGAGATTGCGCAGATGCGGGCGGTGAAGGATGTGTTTGATCCGCAATGGTTGTTGAATCCGGCGAAGGTGTTTCCGCTGTGAGTGTGCGGCCTGATTCAGACTGCGCGGCTGGCGCCGCTGCGTCATCAGGACGCGTGTTGATGCCGCGCGACGAGGCTGAGTTGGCCGAGATGGTGCGCGAGGCGCGTGAGCCATTGTTAGTGCAGGGGAATGGGACCAAGGTGGGGATGCTGCGGCCGGTGCGGGCGGCCCAGGTGCTGAGTACGGCGGGGCTGAGCGGTATTACGCTGTATTCGCCGAGCGAGTTGGTGATACGCGCGCGGGCGGGGACCAGGCTGGCGGAAATTGAGACGGTGCTGGCGGAACACGGGCAGCAGTTGATTGCCGAGCCGTCGCATTTGTTCGGGGAAGGCCAGACGCTGGGGGGCGTGGTGGCGGCGAATTTGTCAGGGCCGCGGCGCATTTCCGGCGGGGCGATGCGCGACCATGTGCTGGGTGTGCGCGCGGTGAACGGTAGCGGTGAGATTTTAAATTTTGGCGGGCGGGTGCTGAAGAATGTCACTGGGCTGGATATTGGAAAATTGCTGACGGGGAGTTTTGGTACGCTGGCGGTGCTGACCGAGGTGACGATGAAAGTGCTGCCGGTGGCGGAGGCGACCGGGACGGTGGTGGTGCCGGTGGAGGATGCGCAGGCGGCGGTGGTGGTGATGTCGGCCGGGCTAGGTTCGCCGTATTCGGCCTCCGGGGCTGCGTATTTGCCGGGGTGCTCGCAGGTATTTTTGCGGATTGAGGAGTTTGCGGAGTCGGTTGTGTATCGCTGTGCGAAATTGGGCGGGCAGTTTGCAGGCGCGGCGGTGCTAGGCACGGATGAGAGCAAAGTCCTGTGGCGGGGGTTGAGGGATTGCGAATATTTGGGCGACTGTGAGGCGTTGTGGCGGGTTTCGGTTAGGCCGTCGGCGGGGCCAGGGGTATTGGCGGCGGGCGCGGCGGCGGGGTTGAGCGGGTTTTTGGATTGGGGCGGCGGGTTGGTTTGGTTGAGTGGTGCGGCGACCCGCGAGGCGCATGAATCGGTGTGCGCGGCGGCGCGGGCGGCGGGTGGTGTGTGGTGGTTGATGCGCGGGCCGGAGGATTTTCGCGCGGCGGTGGAGGTGATTCCGCGAGAGGCGCCGGCGCTGGCGGTACTGCGGCGGCGGTTGGTGGAGAAATTCGATCCGCGTGGGATTTTTAATCCGCAAAAAATGCGGACGGCGTAGACGTGCAGACGAATTTTACACCGGGGCAGATGGCTGATCCGGAAATTGCGATGGCCAATGAGATTTTGCGGCGGTGCGTGCATTGCGGTATGTGCACCGCGACCTGCCCGACGTTTGTGACGCTGGGCGATGAGTTAGATTCGCCGCGCGGGCGGATTTATTTGATAAAAGACATGTTGGAAAGCGGGCGGGACGCTGGGGCGGAGGAGGCGTTGCATATCGACCGCTGTCTCTCTTGTCTTTCCTGTGTGACGACGTGCCCTTCGGGCGTGGATTATATGCATCTGGTGGACCATGCGCGGGTGCATGTGGCGCGGACGTTTAACCGGCCGTTAGCGGACAGGTTTATACGCGGGGCGATGGCGTGGGTGCTGCCGCATCCGGCGCGATTGCGGGCGGCGTTGCGGCTGGCGCGGCCGGTGCGCAAGTTGGGGTTTTTGCTGCCGGGGCATGGGATGTTGGCCAAGCGGGTGCGGGCGATGCTGGCGCTGGCGCCGGGGGCCGTGCCGCAAGCACGGGTGTTGGGCGGGGTGCATAAGGCAGCGGGCGAGCGCCGGGCGCGGGTGGTGTTGTTGGCCGGTTGCGCGCAGCAGGTGCTGGCACCTTCGATAAACGCGGCGACGATTGCGTTGCTGAACCGGTTGGGCGTTGAGGTGGTGGTGCCGCCCGAGGCAGGGTGTTGCGGCGCGTTGGAGCACCATATGGGCCGGCATGAGGCGGCGCTGGATGCGGCGCGGCGGAATGTGGCGGCGTGGATGCGAGAGGTTGACGGCGGCGGGCTGGATGCGGTGCTGGTGAATACCTCGGGCTGCGGCACGGTGGTGAAGGATTATGTGTTTTTGCTGCGCCACGACGCCTGTGCCGCCGATGCGGCGAAAATTGCCGGGATGGCGCAGGATGTTTCGGAATTTTTGGTGAAGATTTATCAGCCGGTACGGGCGGCGCCGGGGCTGACCGTGGCGTACCATGCAGCGTGTTCGTTGCAGCATGGACAGCAGGTTATCGTGCCGCCAAAAACGCTGTTGCGCAAAGCGGGGTTCAAGGTGGTGGAGCCGAAAGATGCGCATTTATGCTGCGGTTCGGCGGGAACCTATAACATATTGCAGCCGGAGATTGCGGGGGCATTGCGGCGGCGCAAGCTGGAGACGCTGCATGCGACGGGGCCGGATGTGATCGCGGCGGGGAATATCGGCTGCCTGACGCAACTGGCGGGCGATGGTCTGCCCGCCGTGCATGTGGTGGAACTGCTGGACTGGATGGCCGGAGGCGAAAAGCCTGCGGCCATGAGGTGAGAGGGGCAGAGCCGGAACTCTGCCCTCACACGGTTAGCCCGCGAGGAAGGATGAAGGCCGGGGCAGGAACATTCCGGCCTGGGCGCGGTAGGCAGCGTAGGCGCTGCCGAGTTCTGACATCGCGAATTTACGCTCTTCGCGCGTTGCGGCATCAAAATACAGTGCCGCCATGATGGCGGGAGCGGCCCAGGCGAGCGCGGTTTGCGCGGCAAGGGCGGTGGCGAACCAGAACAGGAGATACGCCAGGTAGAACGGGTGACGCACGTACTGGTAGGGGCCGTGATGGAGCAGGAAGCTGGGCTGATCGGTGTCGAACGCCAGGGTGGGCGGGGTGCGCCGGGTGGCGCGGACGGCCCAGGTGAAGATGCCGTAGGAGGCCGCGAACAAGGCCAGAACCAGCGGCCAGGCTTGCGAAACGCCGGCGGTGAGGTGCCAGGCGAACCAGACGAAGCCGAGGAGGCTGAGTCCGCTGGTCAACTTCATGCCGAGCGGCATGGCCCCGGTTTGGCGGAAGTGTTTCTTCACGGCCCAGGAGAAGGCGGCAAAGCAGGTGAGGCCGGCGAGGCCGGTGATGGCGGTGTAAAGAATATGCATGATTAACCCTCCAGGAAGACGTTGACGGATTCGCCGTGCAGCAGCCCGGCGTAAGAGGCGGTGGTTTTTTGGTCGGCGCCAACGATGGGGATTTCAGACCGGATGCGGTCGAAATTGTCTTCGGGGCAGGACATGAGGTTAGTTTCGAATTTCACGCCGGCGTAGCGGCGCGGGCCGTCGATATAGCCAAAGTGCATGCGTTTGTAGAACGGCGTGTGGTTGCGTCGCACGCAGGAGACCATCATGTCCGAGTTGGCTTCGGTGAGCCAATAGGACACGAAGCGGAATAATACGAACACCAACTGGTAGTTGGTGGCGTAGTCCGGGTGGCGCACCAGACGGTTGATTTCGGTTAGTTTCGCGGGGCGGCCGTGCGGCACGTTGGCGGCAAGTTCGGCCATGGCCTCAGGGAAGATACGCGAGGCGGGGATTTCATCCCAGCCAACCAGGCCGGGGGTTTGGTCCAGCACGCAAAGCCGCACGGAAGCGACCGGTTGACCCGACTGGTAGATGACGATCGAGCGGCTGTTCGGCTTGAGGTCGTCGGCGTCGGAAAAGATGCCGCCGGGCTGCGGGTCGATGTAGCCGCCGGAGAGGTAACTGGCATGGCGGACGGCGTAAGCGTCGGCTCTGGTTTGGTCATCAAGAGCCATGCGGGCGGTTAGCCCGGAGGTTTGTATTTGCGGCCGGACTTTGCCGCGGATGAAGTTAGTGGTGGCTGTTTGTAAAGAACTCATTAAAATACTCCTCTGTGCAACTCAAACAAGAAGAATTATTAATTGATTCAGCCCCAAGATGTAGAGGAAAAACACATTTTCGTGACGTAACAGGCATGATTTTTTGCTGGCGTGTTCAATGGACCCATCTGACTGTGTGGGAATCGCATTAATAACGCGCGATAACCATTTGTGCTTACATTATAGTTTAGATTAATTGGGAAAATTGGTGCAGCGCGGAAGGTATAGTGAAATTTTTGCGCCTAAGCCGGCTGGCGGGTGATTTTTTAGAAATTTCTAGTCAGCGACCGCGGTGTTGCGTGATATTTGGACGTCGCGGAGGGGGGGAGCCCGGCGGTGAGGCCTGCGCATGTGCGAGTTTGGTTGCCTCGCGCAGGGGGACCGAAGGTTCGTAGGGCATGTCTGGCCGGGTTGGTGGCCAAAAAAAGCGGCCGCGAGTCGGAAGGGGCGGGTGAGTGAGTGACTTGCGCGCGCGGGGGTACGTAACCAATTAAAGATAGCACGTTGTTAAGAAAGGCGTTACGTTAAGTTGTGCTTATGTGGATGGGCGAGTGACGGTTGATCCGGGCGCGAGGAGGATTGGATTTTCACGATTAGAGGCCAGAAGTTGCAACCGGTGAAGGAGAAAGGGAGCCACTGGCTTCATGAGGCTTCTTTGCTCGGGTCGGGGTTTGTCCGGAGTTTCCGCAAGCTGGCCGCGGGCGCGCAGGTGCCGGACGACCTCTCGGAACGGCTCCTGCTCGATCAGGCGTCTGACTTTAGCTACATCATCACCGCGATCTCGCTGCTGGGACTGAACCAGATCGGCTTGTTGTTCGTGTATTTTTTCAGGTCTCCGGACGCGCCGCTCCGTGAGTTGATGTTTGTGGCTGTCGTGGTTTGCTATGTGTTCATTATGGGCCACGCGCGCGGATGGCTACGCCGTGTTCGACCGGCCGGGAAGGATGCAAAGGCCTATATTGCCAGTATGTCCCGGCTGCTCGCCGTGCTGGGCGTCGCATGGTCGGCGCTGTTTTTCATTCTCACGCAGCAGCATAATGCGGGGCAGCTCAGCCTGCTGTACGGCGTGTTCGTGGGCTGCCTGGCGACGCCGGTGATGGTCTCGCCGATTTCCTGCGCGATCTCCTATTGGGCGCCGATTTGCATCGGCATTTGCCTTGCGTGTCTTTTTGCCAGCACTTTTGAGCCGTTTGCGCTGGTCAACCTGGTCGCCTTCATGGGGCTGACGGGGTTCTGTATCCTCTATATCAACAGCCGGCTGAACGACCGTGCCGTCAGCGCCATCCGGTTGGAGGAAAACAGCCAGGTTATCAAACTGCTGCTGCGCGATTTTGAGGAAAGTGCGAGCGACTGGCTGTGGGAGACCAATGCGGCGCTGGAATTGCAGCAGGTGAGCCAGCGGCTGGCGCAGGTGGCGCATCGGGCGGCGGACACATTCAGCGGGCAGTTTCCGCGCGCCATGCTGGGCGAGATCATGAATTACGATCATCGGCCGGGCTCGCCGATCGACAAGCTGTTGCGCATCATCGACGATCGCTCGCCGTTCCGCGATTTGGTGGTGCCGGTGCTGATTAATGGCGAGGAACGCTACTGGTCGCTGACCGGCAAGCCTATTCTCAATAAATCAGGCCGGTTCAGCGGGTATCACGGCATTGGCTCCGATATTACCGGGCAGCGGCGCCAGCAGGAGCAGATTGCGTTTCTCGCCCGCCACGACAGTTTGACGAAGCTCCCCAACCGGGTGCTGTTCTCCGAGGTGCTGCACCAGGCATGTGATAATTGCACACAGACGGGTATCGCGCTGCTCAGCCTCGATCTCGACCATTTTAAAAATGTTAACGATACGCTGGGCCATGCCACGGGTGATGGCGTGCTGGTGGCGGTGGCGGAGCGGTTACGCGGCTGTATCCGGGAGTTCGACATTGCCTCAAGGCTGGGGGGTGATGAATTTGCCATTATCCTGGTGACGGACGATCCGCAGGAGGCGGGGGTGATCGCGTCGCGGATTATTGAGCGGGTGTCGCGGCCGTATCACTTTGACGGCCAACTGGTGCAGATTGGCATGAGCATCGGGATAACCATGGCGCCGCAGGACAGCCGTAACCCCAGCGGGCTGATGAAAAATGCCGACCTCGCGCTGTACCGTGCCAAGGCCGAGGGGCGCGGCGTGTGGCGGATGTATGATGTGGAGATGGACGAGCGGTTGCAGGACCGGCGGGCCTTGCAGGCGTCGCTGCGCAAGGCGGTGCTGCGCGATGAGTTACGGCTGGAATACCAGCCGCTGGTGGATTTGACCGATGGCCGGATTGTGGGTGCCGAGGCGCTGCTGCGGTGGCAGCACCCTGAGCGCGGGCTGCTGCCGCCGGGCGAGTTCATAACCCTGGCCGAGGATGCCGGGTTGATTGGGCAGATCGGCGAATGGGTGCTGGGGCAGGCGTGCCGGGAAGCGGCGAACTGGCCCGAGCATGTGGGGATCGCGGTTAATCTTTCGCCGTTGCAGTTCCGCGATAACGGGCTGGTGGAAATTATCGACCGCGCGTTGGAACAGGCGGGGTTGGCGCCAGCGCGGCTGGAGCTGGAAATTACCGAGACGACCATGCTGGAGACCAGCAGCCAGACGGTGGACGCGTTGTGGCAGCTGCATGGGCGGGGTGTGCGGATTGCGCTGGATGATTTTGGCACCGGGTATTCCTCGCTGAGCTATTTGCGGCGGTTCCCGTTCGACAAGATAAAGATCGACCGCTCGTTCATCCGTGAC
Organism: Acetobacteraceae bacterium; assembly: GCA_003164135.1. Classification (GTDB taxonomy): domain Bacteria; phylum Pseudomonadota; class Alphaproteobacteria; order Acetobacterales; family Acetobacteraceae; genus Acidocella. The sequence continues at coordinate 23,898 of PLSD01000076.1, read as the reverse complement.
CTTGGATATGAGAAGGATGATACCTCGATCATCCTGGCGATTATCGGGCTGGCCGAGCGGATGAGCATGGTAGTGACCGCTGAAGGGGTGGAGACGCCGCAGCAGGCGGCTATTCTTACTTCCTATGGCTGTGGGCAGGCGCAAGGGTATTTGTTCAGCCGCCCGGTAGCGGCGGCGGTGTTCGCGCAGATCGTGGCCGCCGATACGCGGCTGTATGAGTGGCAGGGGCGGATGGAGCCGATTGGCCGCGCGGCGGCGCAGTAGCTGCCATTTGGCAAGCGGGGACAGAACCGGCAATAATGCCGCCCATGACTCCTAGCGATGCAACAGGTGCTTCTCCGGCGATGGCCCAGTGGTTCGCCATTAAGGCCGAACACGAGGACGCACTGCTGTTTTTCCGCATGGGGGATTTCTACGAGCTGTTTTTTGCCGATGCGCAGGCGGCTTCGGCGGCGTTGGACATAGCGTTGACGGCGCGCGGAAAACACCAGGAGCAGCCGGTGCCGATGTGCGGCGTGCCGATGAGCCAGGCGGAGATGTATCTGGCGCGGTTGATCCGCCGGGGGTTCCGGGTCGCGATTGTGGAGCAGATGGAGGACCCGGCGGCGGCGAAGGCGCGCGGGGCGAAAGGGCCGCTGAGCCGTGCGGTGGTGCGGCTGGTGACGCCGGGCACGCTGACCGAGGAGTCGCTGCTGGAGGCGGGGCGGGCGAATTTTCTGGTGGCGATTGTGCCCGAGGGCGGGCGGCTGGGCGTGGCCTGGGCGGATATTTCCACCGGGTTGTTTGAGACGCAGGCGACCGATGCGGCCGGGCTGCAGGCGGTGCTGGGGCGGTTGGACCCGGCGGAGATTCTGTGCACCGAAGCTGTGGAGCTTGGCCCCTATGCGGCGCGGCTGGTGGCGACCGGGCGGCTGGCGATGCAGGCGCCGGCGGGTGCCGCGGCAGCGCGGCGCGAACTGGCGCAGATGTTCAATGCCGCCAGCCTGGATGCGTTTGGCGTGTTCACCGATGCCGAGGCGCGCGCGGCGGTGCAGGTGTTGGCGTATATTGCCGCGACGCAGATGGGGGCGATGCCGAGGCTCTCCCACCCGGTTTCCGCCGGGGAGACGGGGCAGTTGGAGATGGATGCGGCGACGCGCGCCAGCCTGGAGATTTTGAGCAGCCGGGGTGGAGGCGAGGCGGGGAGCCTGCTGGCAGCGGTGAAGCGCACGGTGAGTGCGCCCGGCGCGCGGCTGCTGGCGGCGTGGCTGGCGGCGCCGTTGAACCGGCTGGATGTGTTGCAGGAGCGCCAAAGCGCGTGGCTGGCGCTGCGGGATGCGAACCAGGGGGAGGGTTTACGCGGGATTTTGCGCGGTGCGCCGGATGTGTCGCGCGCGCTGGGGCGGATTGCGCTGGGACGGGCGGCGCCGCGTGACTTGGCCGCAATTGCCGCCGGCTTGCACACCGCCGCGCGGCTGCGGCCGCTGGTGCCGCAAGGTGTGAAATTGCTGGACGAGGCGGTGCTGGCGCTGGACCCGGTGCCGGGGCTGGCGGAGGTGCTGGGGCGTGCGCTGGCCGAGCCGGCGCCGTTGCGGTTGGAGGATGGTGGGGCGATTGCCGCCGGGTTTGACCCGGAGCTCGATGCGCAGCGCGCGTTGCGGGATAATACGCGCCAGGTGATTGCGGAATTCCAGAGCGAGCTGGCGCGGCGGTATGGCGTTGCCTCTTTGAAAATTCGCCACCATGCGCAGCTGGGATTCGTGATTGAGGTGCCTGCGGTTGCGGTGGAGAAGTTAAGGGAAAACCCTGAGTTGATTCTGCGCCAGGGCATGGCGAATGGCGCGCGGTTTACGCATCCGGAACTCTCGACGCTGGACCAGCGGATTAGCGAGGCGGCGGCGCAGGCGGGGGTGCGGGAGAAAATTGTTTTTGCGTGGCTGGTGAAGCAGGTTTTGGCGCAGGCTGAACCGTTGGCCGCGTGCGCGCAGGCGCTGGCTTTGCTGGATGTGTTGCAGTCGGCGGCGGCTCTTTCCGCGACGAACCGGTATTGTTGCCCGGAGCTTTCGGATGATGAGGAATTCGAGATAAAATCCGGTAGGCATCCGGTGGTGGAGGCGGCGTTGCCGCCGGGCGTGGGATTTATTCCCAATCATTGCAATCTGGCGCCGGGGCAGCGATTGATGCTGCTCACCGGGCCGAACATGGCTGGTAAATCCACGTACTTACGGCAGAACGCGCTGGCGGTGATTTTGGCGCAGGCAGGGTTGCCGGTGCCAGCCGAGGCGATGCGGCTGGGGCTGGTCGACCGGTTGTTCTCACGCGTGGGGGCGGCGGATGATCTGGCCAGCGGGCGCTCGACGTTCATGGTCGAGATGATTGAGACGGCGGCGATTTTGCATCAGGCGGGGCCGAAGAGTTTTGTGATCGTCGATGAGATCGGGCGCGGCACGGGGACGCGCGACGGGCTGGCGATTGCGCAGGCCGTGCTGGAGACGCTGCATAACAGCAACCGCTGCCGCGCCATATTTGCCACACATTTTCATGAATTATTCCAATTGGCTGAGGCTTTGCCGCGGCTGACCCCATATACGATGCGGGTTAAGGAATTTAAGGGCGAGGTTGTGTTTATGCACGAGGTGGTCCGCGGGGCGGCGCAGAGGAGTTGGGGCGTGCATGTGGCGCGGCTGGCCGGAGTGCCTGAAGGCGTAGCCAAACGCGCGGAAATTCTGTTGAAGGCGGCGGAACGTAATATTCCGGCAACTTCGGCGCTGCCATTATTCGCCAATGTTGTTGAGGCGGAGCCGGATGCGCGGCAGGAAGTACTGGTGGAGCTTGAGGCTTTGGATCCGGACTGCATGAGTCCGCGCGAGGCGCTGGAAGCATTGTATGCATTGCGCCAGCGTTTGAGCGGGACTGGCGAATCCGGAGAGGTGAGCTGACATGGGTATGAAACACCGGCAACCGGAATGGGCGATGGGTGAAGATCAGGTGCGGGAGTCCGCCCTGCGTAAAAATCGCGGCAAAAGGTTAAAACATCGCTTTCCCATATCCGGTAGATTGATCTAGCGTGTACGATATGTTGACAACCCCTAAACAACCCGAAATTGCCGCTGCCCTGGCTGAACTTGTGCCGGTGGGCGAGCCGCCGCCACGCGATATCGCCCTGGGCGGGTTCCGCCGGCAGCTTGGCCGTATCCAGACCTATGTGCAGCAGCGCTTTGAGAGCGATGAGCTGAACGGGCTGGCGGCCGCGCGGTTGAATGCCGGGTTGATGGACGAGCTGGTTAACGCGCTGTTTGCGTATGCGCTGGCGATGCTGCCGTTGGAGGAACGCGACCGTCTGGCGATGGCGGCCACCGGCGGGTATGGCCGCGCGACGCTGGCGCCGTTCTCGGATATCGACTTGCTGTTCCTCACCGGGGGGAAAGCCTCGGAGAAGGTGGACCGGGCGGTTGAGTTTATCCTGTATTTTCTCTGGGACCTTGGTTTGAAGGTTGGACATGCGACGCGCTCCATCCCCGATTGCCTGAATGAGGCCAAGGGGGATGTGACCATCCGCACCTCGCTGCTGGATGCGCGATGTCTCAGTGGCGATAGGGCTTTGTTCGCGGATTTCCAGAAGGCTTTCCGCGCGGATTGCGCGGCGGATGGGCCTGGCGCCTATATACTTGCCAAGCAGGCGGAGCGGACGGCGCGGCACCGGCGGTTTGGCGAGACGCCGTTCATGGTCGAGCCGAATGTGAAAGAGGGCAAGGGCGGACTGCGTGATTTGCAGACGCTCTACTGGCTCGCGCGCTATGTGTTCAACACCTTTGCGATGACCGAACTGGTGGGCAAGGACGCGCCTGGTGGCGGGATTTTGACCGCGACCGAGGCGCGCTCGTGCAAGCGGGCGTGGGAATATCTGTGGACCGTGCGGTTTCATCTGCATTACGTCGCCGGGCGGGCGGAAGAGCGTTTGACGTTCGACTTTCAGCCGGTGGTTGGCGCGCGCATGGGCTATACACGGCACGGCAGGCAGGACGGGGTGGAGCGGTTCATGCGCCACTACTTCCTGATGGTGCGCGAGGTGGCGCGGGTGACCGGCGTGCTGGAGCCCGCACTGGTGCGGGTGGCCTTGGGGCCGCCGGCGATTGCCGCGGAGACCGACTCGGCGCTGGTGGAAGCGGGGTTCGTGCTGGCGGACGGGAAGATATTATTTGCGCCGGGGCATGACCCGGCGACCGATCCGATCAGTGTTTTCCGCATTTTGCTATTCGCGCGCGACCGGGGGCTGGATTTGCATCCGCTGGCGTTGCGTATGCTGATTCGCTCCGCGCCGCTGGGGGCGGATCTGCGTGGTGATAAAAAAGCCGCGGCGATGTTCATGAACCTGCTGTGCGGCCAGGACGAGCACGGCGGCGACGAACGCACTTGCGATTCCGCGCGCTGGATGGGGCTGCTGAACGACACCGGTGTGCTGGGGCGTTATCTGCCGGATTGGCGGCGGATTGTCGGGCAGATGCAGTTTGACACCTACCACGTGTACACCGTGGATGTGCATACGGTGCATGCCATTCGCGTTCTGAACTCGATCGAGGCCGGGGATTTGAAGGAAATTGCCCCGGTGGCCAGCGATCTGATTGATCAGGTGCAGTCGCGCCGGGCGCTGTATGTGGCGCTGATGCTGCACGATATCGCCAAGGGGCGGGGCGGGGATCACTCCGTGCTGGGGGCCGAAATCGCACTGTACGTCGGGCCAGCGCTGGGGCTGTCCGCCGAGGAGACGGAAATGGTCTCCTGGCTGGTGCTGCACCATTTGATGCTGACGCAGACAGCGTTTTCCCGCGATATTGATGACCCGAAGACCATTTTGGACCTGGCGGACACCATTCAGAGCCCCGAGCGGCTGCGGCTGCTGCTGATTCTCACGGTTTCCGACATGCGGGCGGTTTCGCCGAAAGTCTGGAATGGCTGGAAGGCGACGCTGCTGCGCGAGTTGTATTCGCGCGTGGCGGAAGTGCTGGAGGGCGGGCTTTCCACCACCGAGCGCGACGCGCGGATCAGCCGGGTGAAGGAAGTTGTGTCCTCCCTGCTGGGCGATTGGCCGGAGCTGGTGCGCGAGGAGTTTCTCTCGCTGGGGTATCCTTCCTACTGGCTTGGTTTTGACCCCGAGAGCATCGAGCGGCACGCGCGGATGATCCGTGATGCCAAGCTGCGCAATGCGCCGTTGACCGTGCATGCCGAGCCGTTGCCGGCGCGCGCCGTGACCGAGGTGGTGGTTTATACCGCTGACCATGCCGGGCTGTTCAGCCGCATTGCCGGGGCGCTGGCGATTGCCGGGGCCTCGATTGTGGATGCGCGGATTCACACGCTGACCGACGGCATGGCGCTGGATACGTTCTGGATTCAGGACGCCGCCGGGGGGCCGTATGATGCGCCGCACCGGTTGGCGCGGTTGTCATCGCTGATCGAACAGGCGCTCTCCGGGCGGTTGAAACTGGCCTCCGAAATTCGCAAGGCGACACGCAGCCTGATTCCCGGGCGGATGCGCGCCATCCATGTGCCGCCGCGCGTGGTGGTGGATAACCGCGCCTCCAACCGGCATACGGTGATCGAGGTTAATGGGCGTGACCGGCCGGGCCTGCTGCATGACGTGACCTCGGCGATCTCCGAGCAGGGGTTGCAGATCGCCTCGGCGCACGTGACCACCTACGGCGTGCGCGCGGTGGACGTGTTTTACGTGAAAGACGTGTTCGGCATGAAGGTGGAAAATGAGCGCAAACTCAACCAGCTTCGCAATGCATTGCTCGAGGCCCTGAGCCCGTCCGCCGACGATCCTACGCCATTATCCCCGGCCAAACGCCGCGCCGCTGCCTAAGACCGGCGGGGCCGATGCCCCCTGGCCCTACTTAGCCCCCCTACTTAGCTTCAGTCCCCAGCCCCGCGGGGGTTACAGGATGCGGGACTGTTTGACGGCGGGGGGATTGGAAGCGGGTATTGGCGGCGCGTTCGGTGATCAGCCAGAAGCCGAAGAGCAGGTTTTCCAGCGTGGTGCGGCGGCGGAAGCGTGAGCAGCGCAGGGCGGTGAGCCTTGCGGAGAAGCCGCCGTACAGGGCGGATTGGATGGTTTTGAGATCGCCGCGGGCCTGCGGGGTGATGTGGTTGGCGCCGGTGGCGAGCATGTCCGCGTGACGGCGCATCATGGTCATGAAGACCGTCGGGCCGCGGCGAATGGCGGCCAGTGCACGGGCGGGGAGCGGGCGGGCGGAGCCGATGAGGTTGTTTTTGTGCAGGCGGTAGAGGACCTGCGGGCGTTCGTCGAAAATAATGCGGCCGCCGCAGGCGGAGACGACGATATAGCTCCACCAGTCGTGGACCGTGCCTTCGGGCCGGCCCATGGCGGCGACCAGCGCGGCGGCGGCGGTGTTCATGACCAACGTGTTGCCGTTGGCGATGTTCTGCGTGAGGCTGGCGGGAAAGCCGGGTGCTTTGCGGTGTGGGACGGAGAGTTTCGTGCCGCGCAGGGCTTCATCGACCAGGTATTGCCGGGCGCAATATAGGGCGGGGCCGTTGCCGGCGTGGGTAAGGGCTTCCACCGCGTGCTGTAGTTTTTCGACCAGCCAGACATCGTCCTGGTCGGCAAAGGCTACCATTGCAGCGGGGGCGTCTTCGTGAAGCAGGGTCAGGAAGCTTTCTGACGCGCCCAGATGCGGGCCGGACGTGGGGGATTCGATGCAGCGGCCGGGGTTATGGGCTGTGAAGTCGCGCATGATGGCGATGGTGGCGTCGGTGGAACCGTCGTCACGCCAGTGCAGAACCCAGTTTTTGTAATTTTGCGCGGTGAAGCTTTGCAACTGCGCCGGCAGAAAGCGCGCACCATTGTAGGTGGAAAGCAGGATAGTGACCATTGGCCGGGCAGAGGCGGGCGGGTGCAGGCTCAACAGCCGGCACCGCAGCGAGCGAGTTCGGACACTGAACATAGGGCTCTCATCATGCGCTGTTTCATGTCCTTAGTAATTCACGTATTTGTGCGCGTTATACAGAGTCAATGCGACACTAGGCAATGAATTACCGCAACCGATGCTGCGTTGCCACATAGAGGTCTGGGTTGGGGGCGTCAGGCGGGTGGGTCGAGGACCAGTAATTGCTTGACGATTGGCCCGAGGCTGGCGCGCCAGTGGGGCAGGGTGATGCCGAAGACCTGGGCCAGTTTGGTACAATCCAGCCGCGAATCGGCGGGGCGCCGGGCGGGGGTTGGCCAGTCGGCGGTGGTGATTTGTTGCACCTCGGGAGGTTTTTGTCCGGCGGTGGCGGCTTCCTCGAAAATGGCGCAGGCAAAGCCGTGCCAAGTGGTCTCGCCGGTGCCGGTGGCGTGGAAAATGCCTCGGTATTCGGGGCGCCAGCCGGTTTGGGTGAGGCGGGCGGCGATGTCCAGAATGGCGCGGGCGAGGTCCGGGGCGGCGGTGGGGGTGCCGTGCTGGTCGGCGACGACGCGCAGGGTGGGAAAGCGCCGCCCGGCGCCGAGCATGGTGCGGCAGAAGTTTTTGCCGTGAGCGGCGTAGACCCAGGCGGTGCGAAGGATGATGGCTTTTGTGCAGGCGGCCAGGATCGCGATTTCACCGGCGCGCTTGGTGGCGCCGTAGACGCCGGTTGGGGCGGTGGCGTCGGATTCCACATAGGGGGCGCCTTTTTCACCGTCGAAGACATAGTCGGTGGACACGTGGATAAAAGGGATGCCGGCGGCTTCGCACAATTGGGCGAGACGCAGCGGGCCGGCGTGGTTGCCTGCCGTGGCGGCCTCCACATTCGCCTCCGCTGCGTCAACGGCGGTGTAGGCGGCGGCGTTGATGACAAGGGTGGGCTTGGCGGCTTGGAAGGCGGCTTCGATGGTCTCGGGTTTCTCGAAGTCGAACTCCGGGCGGCTGAGAGCGGCATGCTCCAGCCCGCGCTCGGCGGCGAGTTTGCTGAGTTCCCGGCCGAGTTGGCCGGAGGCGCCGGTTATGAGGATCATTGATAGGTGAACCAGGGTTCGCAGTCAGAAAGGCGGGGGGCGATTAAGTCTTTGTCGGACAGCAGCGCTTTGCCGGAGTCTACGGGCCAGGGGAGATTAAGTGACGGGTCGTTCCAGATGACGGCGCGCTCGGCGGCGCGGTCGTAATCACCTGTGACTTTGTAGATGACCTCGGTATTGGGCTCGATGGTGCAGAAACCGTGCAGGAAGCCGCCGGGGATCCAGAGCTGTGCCCAGTTGGCCTCGCTGAGAATGGCGGCGGCGTACTGGCCGTAGGTTGGGGAGCCTTGGCGGATGTCCACCGCGACGTCCCAGATAGCGCCTTTGATGACGCGGACCAGTTTGCCCTGGATGCTGGGGGCGGCTTGGCAGTGCAGGCCGCGGATGGTGCCGACCTGGGCGGAGAGGCTGTGGTTGTCCTGCACGAAATGCTCGTTGAAGCCCTGCGCGGCGAGTTTGGCGGCACTCCAGGTTTCGGAGAAAAAGCCACGGGAATCGCCGAATTTTGGCGGGGTGATGAGCAGGACTTCGGGGATTTTCTGCGGTTCGATTTTCATCAGATGTGCGTCCCGTTGGCGATGTTGACGAGGGTCCGGCCAAGCTCGGTTTTGCCGATGCGTTCCGCTTGCGCGTTGAGCTGCGCGGCGTCGATGAAGCCCATGCGGTAGGCGACTTCCTCCGGGCAGCCGACCAGATTGCCCTGGCGGCTCTGGATGGTCTGCACAAAGGTGGCGGCTTGCAGCAGGGAGTCAGGCGTGCCGGCGTCCAGCCAGGCGGTGCCACGGCCGAGGCGTTCCACATGCAGCGTGCCCTCGCGCAAGTACATCTGGTTGAGGTCGGTGATTTCCAGCTCCCCGCGGGCCGAGGGTTTGACCTGGCGGGCGAATTCGGTGACGCGGTGGTCATAAAAATACAGCCCCGTCACCGCCCAGGGAGAGGTCGGGTGTTTGGGTTTTTCGGTGATGTCGATGGCTTTGCTGTCGGCATCGAAGGTGACGACGCCGTAGCGTTCCGGGTCGCGGACCTGATAGGCGAAGACGGTGGCACCCTCCGGGCGGGCACCGGCGGCGCGGAGCAAAGTGGAGAGGTGGTCGCCATGGATGAGGTTGTCACCCAAAGCCAGGGCGCACGGCTCGCCGGCGATCCAGTCCTCGCCGATGAGGAAGGCCTGGGCGAGGCCGTCGGGGCTGGGCTGTTCGGCATAGGTGATGCGGACGCCAAGATGCGAGCCGTCGTGGAACAGCCGCTTGAACTGCGGCAGGTCGGCGGGGGTGGAGATGATGAGGACATCGCGGATGCCGGCGAGCAGCAAAGTGGAGAGCGGATAGTAGACCATCGGCTTGTCGTAGACCGGCAGCAATTGTTTGGAGGTCGCCTGGGTCATGGGGTGCAGCCGCGAGCCGGAGCCGCCGGCGAGGAGAATGCCCTTGGTGATCATTTTGCTGCTCCTCCGAGGCGTTCGTCTTTTGCCTCTCCGAGGCGTTCGTCTTTTGCCTCTCCGAGGCGGGGGCCTTTTGCCTCTCCGAGGCGTTGGCCGGCGTATTTTTTGGCCTGAATCCCGCGCCACCAATCCTGATTGGCGAGGTACCAGTCGATGGTGGCGGCGAGGCCTTGCTCGAAATTATGTGCAGCCTTCCAGTCCAGGGCTTGTTCGGCGCTGCTGGGGTCGATTTCGTAGCGGTGGTCGTGGCCGGGGCGGTCGCGCACATAGGTGATGAGGCGGGCGCGCGGGCCGTTGGGGCTGGGTAGTTTTTGGTCCAGGATGGCGCAGATGGCGTGGACGACGTCGATATTTTTGCGCGGCTGGCGGGGACCGATGCAATATGTTTCCCCAGGCGTGCCGGATTCCACGACTTTCAGCAGGGCCTCGGCGTGATCGTCGACGAACAGCCAGTCGCGGGTGTTTTTACCGTCGCCGTAGACGGGCAGGCGCTTTTCCTCGATGGCGTTGATCAGGATGAGCGGGATGAGCTTTTCCGGGAACTGCCAGGGGCCATAGTTGTTGGTGGTGTTGGAGACGATGACCGGCAGACCATAAGTGTGGCCCCAGGCGCGGACCAGATGGTCGGACGCGGCCTTGCTGGCGGAGTAGGGGCTGCGCGGGTCGTAGGGGGTGTGCTCGTTGAACGGCGGGTCTTCGTCCGCCAGGGCGCCGAACACTTCATCGGTGGAAATGTGGTGGAAGCGGAAGTTTGCGCGGCGTTCGCCGGACAAGGTCGCATAATATTCACGTGCGGCTTCCAGCAGGATGAACGTGCCCGTGATGTTGGTATGGATAAAGGCGGCGGGGCCGTCGATGGAGCGGTCCACATGGCTTTCGGCGGCCAGATGCATCACCGCGTCGGGCTGGTGAGTGGTGAAGGCGGCGCGCATGGCCGCGGCGTCGGTGATGTCGGCCTTGACGAGGGTGTGGCGGGGGTGGCCGAGAGCCGTTTCCAGCGCGTCCTCGCAGGCGGCGTAGGTCATTTTGTCGATATTGATGATTTCATGCCCGGTGGCGCCGATGGCCCGGCGGATCACCGCCGAGCCGATGAAGCCGCAGCCGCCGGTGAGGAGAATTTTCATGCAACATCCTGGTCTAGCGAGGTTTTGATAGGCACGTTCAATCAGACCTTGCCCTTGCGTGCAACCGTCTTGGCGGGTTTTTGTTTGGCGGCGGTAAGTTGGGCGGAGACGCGGGAGAGATAGGCGGCCTGTTCCGCAAGGGCGGGTTTGTCGAGTTTGAGGGTTTGCGCGGCGATTTTGTGCATTGCGGCGATTTCCGCGACATGCGCCTTGGCATCCAGGCGTTGCGTGACGCCGCTGCCGTGGCGGCGGTGGGTGTTCAGCGGCTCAGCGAGGTAGACGACGCTGCCCTTTTGGCCGGCGAGCAAGGTGAGGTAGAGCAGCCAGTCGCCGGCGAGGCGCCAGGTTTCGATGTTTGGCAGCTCATTGAGCGCGGCGAGCAGGGCCTCGCGCCGCCACAGCACGCCGCTGACGTTGGGGATGAGGTTGCGGACGGGGAGAATACGTTGCGCGAAGGTTTGCGCGTCCCAGATGCCCGAGGCGGCAAGCTCTTTTACGCCGGAGTCGAAGTAGTAGGATTGGTAGCTGGGCATGACCTGCTTGCCGGTCTCGTCGATGGCGCGGCTGTCGGTAAAGGCGAGCAGGGTGGTTTCGTTCCCCGCCATGGCCTCCATTAGGCGGGAGAGGAAGGCGGGGTTGGTGCTGTCGTCGGCCTCGCAGAGCCAGATGAACTCGCCCTTGGCCTCGCGCGCGGCGCGGCGCCATTGCGCGAAGACGGAGCCGGAATTCTCGTTGTTGGCGACGATGCGGATGGTGCGTTTGGCGGCATCGGCGGTGCTTTGGGCAACGGCGAGGGAGTCGTCGGTGGAGGCATCGTCGAGGAAGAGGACTTCGGCCACCGGGTAGGTTTGCGCGAACAGGGAGTCCAGGCGCTGCGGCAAATAGCGGGCGTAGTTGTAGTTGATGACGGCAACACTCACCGTGCGCAGGCCGGGCTGGCTGAGGCGCAGGAGCCTTTCTACGTAGTCCGGGAAGTCGAATTTTTTCAACGCCATGGCGGCGAGGCGCGGGCGGAGCAGGAGGAGTTTTTCGTGGTCGAGCAGGCTGGTCAGCTCCGCCAGGAAATCCTCGGTATCGGCAAGTTTGGCGACGCGGCCGGCTTTTTCTTTCCGGAGCAGTTCAGGGATGCCGCCGGACTCGTCGAAGGCGACGCAGGGCACGCCGCAGGCCAGGGCTTCCATCACCACGGTCGGGTAAGGGTCCTCGCGCGAGGTGAGGGCGAAGATGTCGGCGGCGGAGAAATATTCGGCGACGCGCTCGGTGAAGGGGATGTGGTGGAAGCGGCCGGCGGCGGTGAGCTTATCCATTTCGGGACCGAGATAGGTTTTTAGCGTGGGCTGGATGTCACCGGCCCAGACGAAATGCACATCGCCGCGCAGGCCGGTGAGTTTGCGCGCCAGTTGCAGGAAGAGGTCGAAGCCCTTGCGGATATACGCGAAGCCGGCACCCAGTATGAGGAAGTCTTCGTCCCCGATGTTCAGCGCGCGGCGGATGCGGCCGCGCGCGGCGGCGTCAAGTTTCATGTTCTGGTAGTTGCCCTGTGGTAAAATGACGGTGTTGGCGGCTGGGAGGTTGACCGCGGCGGCAAATTTTTCCGCGACGTAGGTGGAGGCAAACACCAGATGGCTGGCGGCGGCGGCGCCGAGGCGGGCCTGGATTTCGAGGTTATATTCCTTCAGCAGTTGCGGCATTTCATGCACCAGCAGCGTGGTTTTGATGCCGCGGTTTTCGAGCCAGGGTACAACGCGTGACGAGGCGGCGGAATTGACGATGGCGGTGTGGATGCCCGCCGCGCGGTATTTGTCGAGCAGGTTGCCGATGATGGTTTTGTCGTAGGCGACGGAGACATCGGCGGTTTCGTAATATGGGCCGAGTAGCGGGCCGACGCCGAGCAGCAGCAGGTGTATTTTGATGCCCCATTGGCGGCGCAGCTGGCGGGCGACGTGCAGCAGCAGAAGCTGGGCGCCGTGCGGTTGCGCGTCGTGGCCGACGAGAAGAATCCCGGCGGCGAATTCGGCGGTGTCGCGCTCGCAGATGGCACGGCTGGTGGCGTTGAGGAAGGCGGCACCGAAATGAATGTCGGGTTCCAGGAAGGCGCCCTCGGCCCATTCGTTCCAGGCGTTCACGCAGAGTATCTGCTCGCCATAAAATGGTTTTTCCTTGGTGTAGCCTATAAGTTTTTCAAGCCATGCCTGGTATTTGTCCGGCGTGGCGCCGTGCAAAGCGAGACCCTTACCCTCGCGGCGGGGGTCGTTGTCCCAGCCAGGGACGATGGCTTTGATCAGCGGGTAGTCCGGCTCGTTGATGGTCAGCGAGGTTTTTGCGATGGCCTCGTAGTCATGCACGGTGGCGATGAAATCGGGGTCCAGCAGGTCGAGCGTGCCGTTGAGGCGATCGGTTTCCTGGCTGAGTTTGTGGGGGGGGAATTCCACCGCGCCGTCCAGCCCGTAGGGTTGCGGGTCGTAATCGCCCAGGCTTTGCGCCATCACGATCAGCGGGTCCTCGTTGTGCAGTTCGCGGAACATTTTGCGCCATTTTTCGATGCGCGCGGTGGCGTCGGGCACCAGGGTCACGCGGTAGATCATCCACAAGGGGCGGCCCTGCACGCGGATGTAGCGGGGGTCGGCGAACAGGCGGGCGTAGCAGGCGATGAGGGCGGCGTCGTCGCTTTCCAGGTACTCCTGCGCGATCAGCACCTCGTTTTCCAACCCGTCCCAGCGGCGCGTCCAGTTTTCGTTTGCCCACATCGCGCAGAAGGGGAAATCCAGGCTGGGGTCGGCGAGGAGTTGTTCGAGCGGCTTTTCCAGGAGCCGGTGGCGGTTGAACCAGTAGGTGTAGAAGACGAAGCCGGAGAGGCCGGCACCTTTGGCCATTTCAATCTGGCGGCGTAATGTGTCTGGATTGTCCAGCGAATAATAGCCGAGGTCGCGCGGGATGCGCGGTTGCAGGTGGCCGGCGAAGCGCGGCAGGGCGCGGCCGAGGTTGGTCCAGTCGGTAAAGCCCTTGCCCCACCAGGCGTCGTTCTCGGGGATCTGGTGGAATTGCGGCAGGTAATAGGCTAGCAGTTTGGCCTTGCGTTTGGCGTGGGCCGGGACGGGGCGGAATTCCTCGAAATGCGCGGAGGGCCGGGTGGCGTGTTTCATCGCGGCGGGAACCAGGCCCTCTTGCTCCGGCCTTGCCGGCAGGAACATGCCGTTCTCGCGGTTGGCAAGGTAGTGCAGCAGGGGATTCTGGCCGCCGAGCATGTTGCCGTAGCGGTTGAGGTAGAATTTGATGTCGAAATCCGGCGACGGGTTGCGGCCTTCCACGGTGCCGAAAATCAGGAAATGCTCGAATGGGTCGGCGCCGCCGGCGGCGACGTCCGGGTTGGTTTCCAGGTAATAGGCGGCATCGAACACCGGGACCGGGTTCACCTGGCCGGTGAAGCGGCGGTCCAGGTAGTGCTTCAGGCAGAGGTCTTTTGGCCCCAGCCCGTAGGTTTCGCGGTACCAGCGCACGGAAAAACAGGGCGACGGGTCGAGGCCCTCGGCCTCTCCGAAGGCAATGTAGTGCACCAGCGGGTTAATGCCGGCGGCGGCGACCTCGGGGTTATGGGCCAGATACCAGCCGGGGTCGAAATACGGGTTGGGCCGCGCGCCCTGGCGCCAGCCGATCTGGCAGAAATGCGAGACGCCGTCTTCGCCACGCGCTTCGACCTCGCGGTGTTGCGAGAGATACCAGGGTGAGAGGAACAATCCGCTCCGGCGGATCACCATGATTTCGGTCTTTAGATTATCCGCCAATGCCCATGCCCTCTAGAGTCTGATCGTTCGCACTCCCGCACTACCATGCGGCAGTTAAGGCGGATTTGTCGACAGCGCGGGAGCGGGGGTTAATCGAAGGCCCCATGGTCGAGGGCGGGGGGCCGGTTGATCTCGGGCCGGCGCATGAGCAGCAGGCAGGCCATGGCCGGGATGGTGGTGAAGAGCAGGAATTTATAGTCGTCCATGTAGGCGATGATCTGTGCCTGGGTGTTGACCATGCTGTTGAGCAGGGCGGCACCGCCGGGGGTGGCGGGAGCAAGGAGATGGCTGACCGCGCCGCCGGTTTGCAGCGCCCGGTTAAACGGAGTGATGAACTGCGCCAGGTTGGCGTGTTCGTATTGGCCGGCGTGGTCGAGCAGCGAGGTGGTTACCGATATGCCGATGGCGCTGCCAACATTGCGGACCAGGCTGAGCAGGGAGGTACCTTGCGTGCGCAGTTCGGCCGGGAGGGTATAGAAAGCGACGACCTGCAGCGGGACGAAGACAAAGCCGAGCCCGGCACCCTGGATGAAGATGGTGAGCGCGATATAGGCGGCAGAGTTGGAAGGCGTCCAGCCGGTCTGCATGAAGATCGAGAAACCGAGCATGATGTAGCCGGACAGCATGAGCAGGCGTGCGTCGACCCGGCTGACCAGCCGCCCAGCGATGAGCATGGTAGCCATGGTGCCGACCCCGCGCGGCGCCATGAGCAGCCCGGCAGTGGCAACGGGGAAGTTGCCGAGGTTTTCCAGGTAGGGCGGCAGCAAGGCGGAAGAGGCGAGCAGGACCATGCCGACCGAGGCCATGGTGATGAGGGCGGCGATGAAGTTGCGGTCGTTGAACACGGCGCGGGGGATGAAGGTGTTGCGCGCGGTGAGCATGTGCACGGTGAATAAATAGAAGCCGAGGCCGGCGAGGACGAAGCAGGCGATGATGGTGCCTGAGCCGAGCCAGTCCAGCTCTTCGCCGCGGTCGAGCGCGATTTGCAGAGCGGCGAGGCCGAGCGAGAGCACCGCAAAGCCGGTCCAGTCAAACCTTCCGGTGCCGCGCGGTTTGACTCTGGGCATGAGCAGCACCAGCCCGGCGATGGCGGCGATGCCGAAGGGCAGGTTGACGAAGAAGACGTAACGCCAGTCGAAATTGGCGGTGAGGTAGCCGCCGAGCGTGGGGCCGAGGATGGGGCCGACCATGACGCCCATGCCCCAGATGGACATGGCGGTGCCGCGCTGCGCGGCGGGGTAAATGTCCATCATGGTGGACTGGCTGAGCGGCACCAGGGCGGCGCCGAAAGCGCCTTGCAGCAGGCGGTAGACAACGATCTGCGTCAGCGAGCCGGCGAGGCCACAGAGCATGGAGGTGATGGTGAAGCCGACCAGGCAGGTGACGAACAGGTTCTTGCGGCCAAAGCGCGCCGAGAGCCAGCCGACCGGGGCGGTCATGATTGCCGCCATGACGACATAGGAGGTCAGCACCCACGTGATCTGGTCGTAGGAGGCCGAGAGCGCGCCTTGCATGTAGGGCAAAGCCACGTTGGCGATGGTGGTATCCAGCGCCTGCATCAAGGTGGCGATCATCAGGCAGATGGTGATCAGCGCCCGGTTCGGTGTGTGTTCTCCCGCCTCCAGTTGCTCGGCGGACATCAGAACAGGTCCGACAGATGCCTGTGGTGCTGGGTGTCGATGGAGATTTCGGCGCTCATGCCATCACGCAGCAGGAAGCCGTTGGGGCCGGAGGTGATTTTGATGCGCACGGGGATGCGCTGCACCACTTTCACCCAGTTGCCCGACGAGTTCTGCGCCGGGAGGATGGAGAATTCCGAGCCGCTGGCGGGACTGATGCTCTCGACCACGCCTTTCCAGGTCTTGCCGGGGTAGCTATCCACGGAAATATCCACGCTCTGGCCGTCGCGGACCCAGGTGAGCTGGTCTTCCTTCGGCTGGCTGGTGACGAAGACGTCAGTGTCGGAGACGAGGCCGAAGGCGGCGGTGCCGGCGGCGAGGAACATGCCGGGCTGCAATTGCTCGACCTGGGTGACGTAGCCCGAATAGGGCGCGCGCACGACGCTGTCCTTCTGCGAGGTGAGCGCGTTGTTGAGCGCCGCCTGGGCGTTCTGGTATTCGGGGGTATTTTCCACGGGGATGTTCGGGTCGCCGTTGAGTTTGGCGAGTTGGATGCCGGCGGCCTGTTGCAGTTCATCGAGCTTGGCCTGGTCGGCGGAGAGGGCAAATTGCGCGTCGTCGAAGGTGGAGCGCGTGACGCCGCCGTTGCCGACGACGGCGGCGAAGCGGGTGAGGTCGGCCTGGTCCTTGGCGATCTCGATTTTCTGTTCGCCGATCTGCGCCAGCGCCTGGGCGTAGCCGCGTTTAGCGGCGCTGATGTCCAGCACCGCCTGCGCCAGCTGCGCGCGCGCGCCCGCAACCGCGATGTCGAATCCGGTTTGGCTCAGGCTGAACAGCGGCTGTTCGGCGGCGACATGCTGGTTTTCATGCACGTAGACCTGCGAGACGAGGCCGGAGACGTCGGTGGAGAGGGAGACTTTCGCGGCATCCACGTAGCTGTCGTCGGAGCCGACGTAGCGGCCGCTGGTAAGCCAGAAGATAAGCGTGGCGAGCAACACGACGAAAACGCCGCCGAACATGAGGATGGGGCGCAGCAGCCGGTTGCGGTTGATCCGCCGGACTGCCGCGGCGCCCGGGAGGGTCTGTTGCGCGGGTTTGTCCCTTGCCACGGTATTTGCCTGCGACATTACGCCGTCTCCTTGAGTATGGTGGCAGGCGCTGCCTGCAATAAATTGGTTTTCATGCGTTGCAGACCGTCGATCATGGTCTCGCGGGTCGAGTCGGTAATGCCGTCGGCGATGAATTCGGCCAGGCACTCGCGTTGGCGGCTGATTTCCTCCAGCTTGGCGGTAGCGCGCGGGAGCAGGTGCAGCCGCCAGATGCGGCGGTCCTGGTCGTCGGCGCGGCGTTCCACCAGCCCGGCGGCTTCCAGCCGGTCAACCAGCCTTGCGACGGAAATCGGCTCGACCTCCAGCAGATCGGCGACTTCCTTCTGGCTGAGGCCCGGGTTGCGGGCGAGGCGCAGCAGCAGGCCCCATTGCGCGCGGGTCATGCCCATGACGCGGGCGCGCTTGTCCGCCTCGACGCGGATCAACCGGGCGACGTCGTGCAGCAGTAAAAATAAATCGCGGTCGAATTCCTGGCTCATAGCGCACTACATTATAAGCGCGCTTATAATTTGCACCTATCTTTCGGCGCCTATCTGCCCAGCGCGTTGTGCAATGCGGCGGAGTCGGGGGGATTAGCGGCCTAGGGCCTCGTGCAGCACGGGGACGAAGCCGGAGATGGCGATTTGCACGCCGATGCCCAGGAGCAAAAACGCGGCAAGGCGGGCGGAGACCTGCCGGCCGACGGTGCCCAGAACCACGGCCATGCGGTCGGCGGTGGTGTAGGTGACCCAGATGAGCACGGACAAGGCGAGTACGGCGAGGCTGGCGCCGGCGTAGAACACCGCCATGCCTTGCAGGTCGTCCGGCCGCACCGAGCCGATGGAGACCGCCACGGCGATGGTGCCGGGGCCGGTGGTGAAGGGCAAAGTGAGGGGGAAGAAGGCGAAACCGGCGAGGTCCTGGCTGTGCGCCTCGCCGACCGGACGGGCCTCCTGCTCTTTGCGCGCGGAGGTGGTGTCCGGGGCCGAGAGCATCTCGTACGCGCGCAGCGAGACGACAACGCCGCCGGCGATGCGCAGGGCGTTGAGGGATATGCCGAAGAAGCTGAGGATATAGGTGCCGGCCAGCAGCGAGATGAGCATGACAATGGTGGAATACACCGCGACGCGCCGGGCCAGAGCGACGCGCTGGGGGTGTGTTTGCTGGGTGGTGACCTCGTTGAAGATGATCGCTCCAGCCAGCGGGTTGACGATTGAGAACAGCGCCGGAAAGGCGAGCAGGAATGCCGCGAGCGCGCCGGTGAGGATCATGCGGGCAACGCTAGCAGTTTGCCAGGAATAAGACCAAGGGGTTAGATCGGCTGCCATGAACACAATGCTCGCCCCGGCGCTGGCTGGTTTTGCCCTCATGGCGGGGCTGATTGTCGCCATTGGCGCGCAAAATGCTTTTATTCTCCGGCAGGGGCTGCTGCGGGCCAATGTGGGATTGCTGGTGGGCATCGCCATTGGGATCGACGCCACGCTGGTGATTGCCGGAGCCGCCGGGTTTGGCGGTTTTGTGCATGCGCATGCGGGCGTGCTGAAATTCATTTCCTGGGCCGGGGCGGCGTTTATTGCTGGCTACGGGGTGCTGGCGGTCCGGCGGGCGCTGCATCCAGCGAGTCTGCTGCCACCGGAGGGCGTGCCGCTTACGCGGGTGAAGGCGGCGCGCACGCTGCTCGCGGTTTCGCTGCTTAATCCGCATGTGTATCTGGATACGGTGGTGCTGGTGGGCGGTATCGCCGGGCGGTATCCGGGGACTGCCCGGGGCGCTTATACGCTGGGGGCGATTGCGGCTTCCGTGCTGTGGTTTTCCACGCTGGGCTTTGGCGCGCGGCTGCTGGGGCCGGTGTTTGCCCGGCCCATGGCGTGGCGGGTGCTCGATGCCGTGATCGCACTGATCATGTTCGGCATCGCCGCCAGCCTGGTTTGGAGCGTGATTTAGAGGATTCGGCCGGCGACCGCGTCAAGTTTTGCGAGCATGGCGGCGGCGCGGGCTTCCGGCGCGGTGATGAGCGCGTATTCGAGCGCGCGGTCGCAGCCGGCGGGGCAGGGGCCGCGCGGGGCGCCGATTTTCGGCAGCACGGATTTGATCAGGTTGCGGGCCTTGTCGGCGTTATCGAGTAGCACGCGCACCACGGCGTCCACGGTCACGGCGTCGTGGCCTTCGTGCCAGCAGTCGTAATCAGTCACCATGGCGATGCTGGCGTAGTCAATTTCCGCCTCGCGGGCGAGTTTGGCCTCGGGCATGTTGGTCATGCCGATGACCGAGCAGCCCCAGGAGCGGTAGAGATTGCTTTCGGCCAGGGTGGAGAACTGGGGGCCTTCCATGACGATGTAGGTGCCGCCACGGGTGAAGGGCAGGCCGAGTTCCTTGGCCGAGGCCTCCAGAGCGTCGCCGAGGCGCGGGCAGGTGGGGTGGGCCATGGAGACATGCGCGACGCAGCCGGTGCCGAAGAAGCTTTTCTCACGCGCGAAGGAGCGGTCGATGAACTGGTCGACGATGACGAAATGGCCGGGGGGGAGTTCTTCCTTCAGCGAGCCGACGGCGGAGAGGGAGATGATGTCGGTGACGCCGGCGCGTTTCAAAGCGTCGATATTGGCGCGGTAGTTGAGCTCGCTGGGTGGGATTTTATGGCCGCGGCCGTGGCGGGGGAGGAAGACGGTTTTGGTGCCGGCGAATTCGCCGATTAGCAGTTCGTCGGAGGCTTCGCCCCAGGGGGTGGCGACGCGTTCCCAGCGCGTGTTGGTCAGGCCTTCGATATTATACAGCCCGGACCCGCCGATGATGCCGATGACGGGGGAAGTGGAGTTGGTCATGCCTGCGCCCTTGTTGGAAAATGAGTTTGCGCCCGTTTAGGGTTTTTGCCCTGGTTTGACTATGGGCGAACGAAAAACGGCGCCCTGTTGGGGCGCCGTTTTTTGAAGGGCCGGTTGAGCTGCGGTTTAAACCGTCTCGCGCCAGATTTTGCGCTTGGTGGCGATGGCGATGATGCTCAGGAACAGCAGGAAGAGCACTGCGCGCAGGCCGACTTCGTGGCGGGCGTTGAGGTTCGGGTCGGCGGACCAGGCGAGGAATTCGCTGACGTCGGCGGCTTCCTGCGGCAGGGTGGCGGCGGTGCCGTCGGCGTAGGTGACCTCGTTGCCCTTCAGCGGCTGCGGCATGGCGATCTGGTTGCCCGGATACGCCGTGTTGTAGAAGCGGCCGGGCAGCAGGGTGACGCTGGCCGGGGCGGCCGCGTAGCCGGTGAGCAGGCCGTAGATGTAGTGCAACCCGTGCGGGCGGGAGGTCTCAATGTTTGAGAGGTCCGGCGGCAATGCCCCGCCAAAGGCGGCAGCGCCAACGCCGGGGGCCTTGAACACATCGTTCAGCGTCGCGGGGGAGCCGTCAGCCAGTTTCACGCTGGAGGCGATGCCGGCGACCTGATCCGGGGTGAAACCCAGAGCTTCGAGGTCACGGTAGTGCAGCGCGTTGGCGGAATGGCAGCTGGCGCAGACGGTCTGGTACACCAGGAAGCCGCGTTGCACGGCGGCTTTGTCGTAGCTGCCGAAGGAGCCCTGAGACTGCCAGTGCAGCGGGGAGAGTGTGTCTTCAGCTTGCGCGGCGGCGCCGAACAACAGACCCACGGCCAGTATGGGAGCAAAAATACGGCGCATTATTCAGCCTCCAACGCAGTGACCAGCGGGGTAAGCACCAGGAAATGGAAGAAATACCAGATGGTGAACACCAAAGTGAGCGAGCCGGCCGCGGTGCAGGCGGGGTCGGAGACGCTCCAGCCGAGGCCAATGACGTCCAGCAACAGCAGGCCGATGAGCAGGCGGTAGAGTTTGCCGCGCTTGTTGCTGGTGCCGGAGCGGTCCAGCCAGGGCAGGGCGGCGAGCACGGCCAGCATGGCGACGACGCCAAAGATGCCGCCGCCGGCGGTGGCGAACACGCCAGCCACCGCACTCACCGGGGAAAGATACCAAGGCGGGCTGAGCACGGCGGGGACGACCAGTGTGTCGGACGCAGCAGTGTTGAGGTGGTTGAGGCCGAAATGCGGGGCAAAGAACACGAGCACCGCGAAGATGAGGGCGAACACCGAGAGGGCGGCAAAGGTCTGCGCGGTGTAGTACGGGTGGCAGCTCACCGGGTTTTTCGGAGCAGGGGCCTGACGCGCCAGGGCGCGGGCGGCGCAACGCTGCGCGCCGAGGGTGACGAGCACGGTTAGGGCCAGCACGGCGTGGAACACTTCCAGCCGGGCGACGGTGCCTGCACCGTTTGGCCCGCCGAAGAACCAGCGGCCGACGGCGCCGGCCACGCCGGAAAGTCCGGTGGCGGCATTGGCGGCGCCGGTAAGGCTCCAGTAGCTTACGGCGCCGTCGCTGAGCGCGTAGCCGAGCCAGCCAACCAGCAGCAGCAGGGCGTATAGCTTGACGCGCAGCAGCCAGACCAGCTCGCCGGGGGCCTTGTAGGCGCGGCGGTAGATGTCACGGAACAGCAGCGCGTATACGGCGGCGAACAGCATGGTGGCGCCGGTGACGTGGAAGGCGTGGATGAGCCAGCCGCTGTTTACGTCGCGCAGGATGAACTGGATGGAGTCGAACCCGTGCGCCGGGTTGTAATACACCGCCTGCACCAGTCCGGAGGCCAGCAGGAACAGCACGGTGGCGCTGATCAGCGTGGGCAGGGTGGCTCCGTAGCGGCGGCCGCGTTCCATCGTGGGGGCGCAGTGGCCCGATTCCTTGGCGGGGCAAGGCAGCCGGGAGGCCAGCCAGGATTTTTTAACGTCTGTGCTCATGGTGCCTGGTCCTCAGCCGAACTGAATTTGCGCGTCGTTGATGAATTTGAAGCGCGGAATCGCCAGATTCTTGGTCGCCGGCCCGCCGCGCACACGGCCCAGCGGGTCGTAGACGCTGCCGTCGCAGGGGGAGAGCCAGCCGTCGAACGGGCCGCGCGGGTCGGCGGGGGCATTGCCTTCCAGCGCGCAGGGGGCGCCGGTGTTCAGGCCCACCACCACGACGAAGCTCTCATAGCCGGGCTTCACGCGGTCGGTGAAATCAGCCGGGTCGACCAAAGTGCTGGTGACCACGGCCTGGGTGTCGGCGGTCTGCTGCGCGGTGAGCTTGCGGATGTAGACCGGCAGACCATCCCAAGTGACGGTAATGGCGGTGTTTTCCGGGATGCCGGCGATGTTGACGATGAGGTGCGCCGCCGCCGTGCCGTCGGCATCGGGCCCCAGCGCGTCGATAAACGGCCAGGCGATTGCCGCCGCACCCACGGCCCCGGTGGCCACGGTAAGGATTTTTAAAAACCCGCGCCGGGATTCAGCGCCGTGCCCCACTGCATTTTCTGACGTACCAGCCATCTCGTCTCCTGCCGCGCAAGTTATTCTGAAACACGCATGGCGGGAACGCCGGAAAATTTCAAGAGTGGATGATCGTTCATGGAGCCCCTATGATGATTTGCGATGAATGATTTTACCCTCCCCCCCGCCCATGAAGCCCTGAAACCCCAAGCCGTGGCGTGGTTTGCCGCCCTGCGGGACCGGATTTGCGCGGCTTTTGAAGATATTGAGGACGCGGGTGGGGGGGCACCCGGAAGGTTTGTGCGCACCGCGTGGGACCGGCCCGAAGGCGGCGGCGGGATGATGAGCGTGATGCGCGGGCAGGTGTTTGAGAAGGTGGGGGTGAATATCTCCGTGGTGCAGGGGCAGTTTACGGCGGATTTTGCCAAGCAGATGCACGGCGCGGGTGAGAACGCGGCCTTTTGGGCGGCGGGGATCAGCCTGGTGGCGCATATGCGTTCGCCCAAAGTGCCGGCGGTACATATGAACACGCGGATGATCGTGACCACGAAGGGGTGGTTCGGCGGCGGCGGGGATTTGACGCCGTTGCAGCCGGGGACGGCGGAAGCGGGCGAGGACGCGGCGTTTTTTCATGCCGCGTACAAGGCCGCGTGTGACCGGCACGGTGCGGGTTACTATGAAAAATTCAAAAAATGGTGCGACGAATATTTTTATCTGCCGCACCGCAAGGAGCCGCGCGGGGCGGGCGGGATTTTCTACGACTATCTCGATTCGGGGGATGCGGAGGCGGATTTTGCCTTTACCCGCGATGTGGGGGAGGCGTTTCTGGCGGCTTATCCGGAGATTGTGCGGCGGCGGATGGGGGAGAGTTTTACGCCCGAGGAGCGCGAGGCGCAGCTGGTGCGGCGGGGGCGGTATGTTGAGTTCAACCTGCTGTATGACCGGGGGACCATGTTTGGGTTGAAAACCGGGGGGAATACCGAGGCCATCCTCATGTCCATGCCGCCGGAAGTGAAATGGCCATAACCTTCTCGGCTGATGATTTTGGGTTGTCGGTGGGGGTGAATGAAGCGGTGGCGCTGGCGCTTACACAAGGGGTGCTGACCCAGACGAGCTTGATGGTGGCGGCACCGGCGGCGGCGGATGCGGTGCGGTGGGCGAAAGAGATGCCGGGGCTGAAGGTTGGGTTGCACCTGGTGCTGGTAGACGGCGATTCGCTGCTGGGGCATGCGCGATTGCCGCACATCACCGGGCCGGATGGGAAGTTTGGAAAAAACCAGGCGGTGTTGGGGGTAAAGTATTTTTTCTCGCCCGCGGCGCGGCGGGAGTTGCGGGCGGAGATCCGGGCGCAGTTCGCGGCGTTTGCCGCCACTGGGTTGGAACTGCACCATGCCGATGCGCATAAGCACATGCACCTGCACCCCACGGTGGCGGCGATGATGATTGCGGTGGGGCGGGAGTTTGGTTTGCACCGGATCAGGGTGCCGGCCGAACCGCCGGGCGTGATGAAGTTATGTGGTGAGCGCGTGGGCTTTGCCGATTATGCGTTGTATCATTGGAGTAATACCAGCAGCCCTAAAGATTG
>PLSD01000122.1 GCA_003164135.1 Acetobacteraceae bacterium | reverse complement strand
TTAATTGCAACTGTAATGCTAGGCTCTTTCTTGGGTGCGTGGGGCTTCTTGCTTTGCCGTAGCCGTGGCGCGGCAGTGGCAAGCCCCCGGTGCCATGAGCGGATTGCGGCGGTCGTAAGGTCTGCCACCTTCTTGTCGCCTAGCTTGGGCACGATATGGGCGTTGATGGTCGAATTCAGGCCCTTCACGTCCTTGCCGCCGCGCGCCTTGTAGTCCGTCACATAGGCCGTCATGGCCTGCTCTACGCTCACCGGCTCAATGGTGCCGCGCTGCGCCCTGGTGACTTCGGCAAACCAGGCGCGGGCTTTCTCTTGGGCCTGGGCAAAGTTCAACGTGTCGATGCCGTCCGCGTCGAGCAGGTCATCGGCGGTGCCCAGGGAGGTGAAGCGCCAGACGCGCTTGGTTGCTTCGTCGCGGTCCAGAAAGCGGGCCTGCCATTGTCCCGCCCGCCCGGCAGCAGCGCGCCGATAGCCGATGGCCCGGCCTTCCTGAATGTTGCGCCAGTACGGCGCGTGCCGGGGGGCAAGGCGCAGTCTGGCGGCGCGGGTGTCGAGGCGTTCATTACTGGCTTTGCGGGGCATCCGGTCCTCGGCGGTACGTTACGAGAGAGGCTTACTCACAGCTTACTCACTATCCATACCGGAACGCAAGGGGACACGATAGGACGTAAAATCAATGTTTTCTATGGCATTAGAGACAGGGTGGGACGGCGTAGGATGCTAGTTGTCGCCCCTTCACGGCGGCGACATGGTTCGAATCCCCTACGGGACGCCAACATTTGCAATTTATTGAAAAACAAGATTTATTTTGAGTTGTCCCGTTGTTGTGACACTCCTTTGTGCCACGTGGCGGGAAGCCAAATGGCGTGTTGTTCATTCGTCGAAAAGAGGCGGAACCGGTACTATTTCCGGGCGCGGCTACCCGTTGATATAGGCCGGGCCGTTGGTCGTACAGGCCCAGTATGATTTGCTCAAGAGAGGCGGCGAAATTTTACACCCGCGGCCGCTCTATTTAGAGGCGGTCGACTCTCGTGAGCATCATATCGATCTCTGCGGCAACTAATGTCTGTTCAGCTGGAGCGCGGCCTTTTTCATCGCGGATCCCCGCAAGCTGATCGACGAGTTCCGATTTTGCAACGACGCCCTTATGAATGAGCATTTTTGCTAAGGCTTCAATAAATATAATAACGACATCGGAACTGTCTGTAATCATTTACATTTCCCTTCGTGGAAGACTAATCATAGATAAGAATGCGGTCGGCCAAGTGCCAATATGAACCACACAATTCTACGTTTAGGGGTTGATTCTTGAAACTTTGGTGCCTTCGATGCTAACGCCCGTTATCAGCCCCTGCTGATTGAATATGAAGGCATAGGCGTCATCCTTGAGTGAAGAGGTCAAAAGATTTTTGGCGATACCTTGATCGACGACAACCACCGTCGGACCGACGCCGATTTTCCAACCCTGCGTTTCATGAATATATTTGACAGCCGAACGGTTCATCAGGAACACTATATATCCATAGGACTACGCGCTGGCCTGCAGACCCCACGAGCCAGTTGCGGAATTATAATAGCCGTCGATCTTCGAGCCTTGCACCAACTCACCTTCGCCATAGGCTCCGCCGAACACCAGGCCCGCCTTGATGATGTTGGAGAAAATCAACACAGCAAGTGCATGCTGATCGAGGTCGGCCGCGACAGGGTTAGTTTTACAAAGTAGCTGAAGTGCTTGAGCAGAGTCCTGGTCACGCTGCGCTGGTGTCTCAGCCTGTGGCGTCTACCACGGCATGGATTTTGGTGGTCAGTCCGCCGCGCGAGCGCCCCATGCATCGGCTTGCAGCGATGTCCCCAGTGGCGGTGCCCTCCGGGCCCCCTTTTTAGTGTTGGCCGCGTGCTGATGAACCCGGATCGAGGGGGAGTCGAGCATCGACAAATACCCTTCATAAGCCTTTGAAACAGCTTCGAAAATAGCATCCCAGACGACTAGCTTTCGCCACCGGAAAAAGCGATTGTAGCAGGCCGTGCACGGGCCGTAGCGCTCCGGGATGTCGGCACAGCGCGAACCGGTTCGAAGGCGCCAGTAGATGCCGTTCAAAACCTTTCGATCTCGGAGTTTGAATCACAATGCTCTGAATTGTTATTGCGTAATTACCTCTGCGGGCCCGGCTAGCGTATATTGGAGGATGACCGAATTAGCTGCCGGCAGCGGACGAGTATTGTCGAGCACAGAAATAGACAAACTACTATGAAGCTTGCCAAAATGCCCAGTGTTTAAAGCAACGTTCTCGGTCGCACCGTAATGTAAGCTCCAGAGTGTGGTGAACAACATGGCACCTCCAAAACCGGCGAGACCTGCATATCGGATGAATTCATGTCCAAAAGTAGAACTCGCATCCATGGCGAAATCCTTTGTTAGCTTCACAGCTTAATCATATTAGGAATGCTCATGACGTCCAGTAGTTCAACGGAACTTGTTATGTATAACATCCTAATTTATGGACTGGCAGACTCGGGAAATACCTACGTCTCACAGGCTCGCTTTCGCCCAAAGCACTGAAGGTATCTGACTTTCGTGGCGCGATATATCGGGTATGCCATAGGTAGTTTCCGAAGCTGACATAGTGTGTCTTTTCCCCTATATCTATATTTATTAAGGTCACGCCAGTGTAGCTGATGGTACGTGGCGATCAGGTTGTTCTACGAAAATTATGGAGGGTTACTATGAAAAAATATCTTGCCGCGGGTGCGTTCGCCTTACTGTTAACAACAGGAGGTGCCTTCGCACAGACGACGAGTTCCGATACCACCACGTCCACGACCGCGCCCGTGGTTGTTGTGCCGCTGCCCAGTACACAGAGTACGACCGAGACCCAAAGCTCTGACAATGGTAATGGTACCGCGAGTAGTTCGAAAAAGACGACCTATGGCGATGCGTACGGTTCCGGCAGCAATAGTACCTCGACCACCACGACGACGCCATCTGCACCGCCGCCAGCCTCGACCAGCAGCCAATCAACGACGACGACGACCCCTTAAATCAGGAGATAAACATGAAACATCAAATATCGGGTATCCGGCTACTGGCTGGCGCGGCAATGATCGGGGCGATGACTCTGTTGGCCGGATGTGGCGGGTCGCCGCCACCATCGTCGACGACCACTTCAACATCCACCACGGGGCCGTCATACGCGCCACCGCCCACCTCAACATCAACTTCAACGACCAATACACAAACTTCGCCATAACGCCCAATCCGCATAGACCGAAGTTTGTTGCTTCGGTCTATGCGGTACTGCATTGCTGGTGGTCTCACAGGCAAACTGCTTGATATCCGGGTGTTTCGGCCATATTCTCATGCAAAACATGATGTGCGGCGATGGGCACTTGCCAAGCCCCGTGGGATGTCCTTGTCGTTTGGCGATGCTGATCGCAAGACGGTGGATGTTGATGTATTTTTAAACGCATAGGGGTTACCCGCCGTCTCCATCGCTCAGGCAATGGCCAAAATCATGGCTGCGCATAGAGAAGAGACCAGTTCCTGAACCTGTCGCGCTCAGCCAGTATATAATGCCGGCAATAGTTCAGATAAGCCG
Source organism: Acetobacteraceae bacterium (assembly GCA_003164135.1). Taxonomy (GTDB): domain Bacteria; phylum Pseudomonadota; class Alphaproteobacteria; order Acetobacterales; family Acetobacteraceae; genus Acidocella. Next base: position 14,694 of record PLSD01000122.1, on the reverse strand, counting down.
CCTCATGCGCCGCAACGAGCGCAACCACGCTGTTCCACAACCATGATGGTACATCCAATGACTTCGACCGGTTGCGTTGAAGTTCAGCCAGCCATGTCGTGCGCTTGGCCCGGCTTAGCTGCCGCGCGTACGCCAGGCCCACAATATGTGCCAGATACTTTGCCATGCTTTTCAAGTCGTCTATCGAAATCCGCTTGATCTCAATTTTCAGATCCTGGGGCATGATCTCGCGGACAAAAACTGCTTTGCCCAGCAGTGCGGCGGATAACATTCTATCACCGAGAAACGGCGATAATTCCCGCGCCCCTTCAACAACACGATGCGCATTGTCGGGTGGCAAACCGCTAATCAGGCTCCGCGGCGCAACCGGCGCGGCAGCTTCCTTGAGATCCATCAGGCAGTGCCGTTCATTTTTTCCCGATCCCACGGTAGCCGGCACGGCACAGCGCAACCTGCCGAGCGAGATGCAACCTTTGCGCCAGTAAGCCGCATCCAGAACGCGGACCTCGGCATCTTCATTGCGCGATCGAAGCAACGTTATCAGCCTGCGAACCTGCTCTTGGGCAAACAAAAGATCAATTACCCGCCGCTCCTCAATGGTCATCGGCCAGATGTTTCGAGGATCGTCCGGCCGCCTTTCGTATCAGACGCCTGACAATCTCCGGCATCGCCGGATTTAAATCCACCGTCGTTATGCCGGGCAGGTCGGAACCACGCGCGGCCATGGCCAGCGACAAACCAAGGCGAATGAGATCATAGACGGGGTTGCCCACAACCGTCTGGTCAAAGTCACGAATCTGAATTCCCACCGCACCGTCAATGCTGGCCACGGGACCAAGATTACCAACATGGCAATCACCGCAAATCCATATATCGGGACCTTGGGGCAGAGTTGCGCGATTGCCACTCGCCAGCCGCTCGTAAAAATGCGCGGTACTGCCCCGAACTTAAGCCTGCGCGGAGGCCGCCATTTTGCGGTTACGCTCCGTGGTAAGAAGTGCTGCGCGTTCTTCTGGTTTTGGATATTTACGGTGTGTCGTTGTGCTCCAGCCGGCGTGGCCGCATAAATACGGCTGGCTTGCCGTGTTCAATTTACGGCAAGCCAGTTTGGGTTTTAGGCTTGGACCTCAGGGGTTGATTCTGGAAATTTTCGTACCCTCGATGCTGACACCCGCCATCAGCCCCTGCTGATTGAAGATGAAGGCATAAGCATCATCCTTCAGTGTCGAGGTTGAAAGATTTTTTGCAACACCCTGGTCAACCACGACTACCGTCGGGCCGACACCAATTTCCAAACCTTGCGTGTCGTGAATATATTTGACGGCCGAACCGTTCATCAAGAACACGATATATCCGTACGACTGCGCGCCGGCCTGCAGACCCCACGAGCCGGTAACAGAATTATAATAGCCATCGATCTTCGAGCCTTGTAGCAACTCACCTTCGCCATAGGCTCCGCCGAACACGAGCCCAGCCTTGACGATATTGGGAAAAATCAATTCGGCGCGGGCCTGGCGGGAAAGGTCCGCGGCCACGGGATTGGTTTTGCAAAGTAGCTGGAGAGCTTGAATAGAATCCTGGTTAAGCTGCGCAGCTGACTCAGCCTTTGCGGAGGTGGCGGTACCAATTGCAATGACCGGCGTGAGCGCCAACGTAGTTGCCAGAAAAAGAGACTTCATTTTAATCATGTTATGTTCCAGTCTGTTGTTTACAAAGAGCATAGCTATTAAAACCTCAGATCGCGGCCTTAAATTGCTTGCGTCCCTGGTGTGGATTGTTCAATTGCCTTGTTGGTGGGTGTAGGTGTTATTTCCAACACCGGTCTTGCCGTCGGCAACAAAATACACCCAAAATATTAAATGTCTTACCTCGCGTACTCCTCAAGAAAACGCCTTATCGAGCCATTATGGCTTTAGTGTTTCCTTAATTGATCCGACGAGGTTTTGGAGCTTACCTTCGGTCTTGTCGGCCGTCCCATCGACCTACAATTTTGCATCACCGAGAACCTTTCCAGCCGCCTCTTTAACGGTGTCCTTCACTTGTTTAGCAGAGCCTACAATGCGATCTTTGTTCATTTTGTTACTCCCTTTTGGTTGCGGGCGTATGCTTCATATCACCTCGGTTAGATCCGCCCCGTGATCAATAGAATAACCACGATAATCAAAATAAGTCCGACGCCGCCGCTAGGATAATAACCCCAATCACGGCTATGCGGCCACGTCGGCACGCTTCCGATCAAAATCAGAATAAGGACCACGAGAAGGATTATTCCAAGCATCACACGCCTCTTTCGGTTCAGATTACGAGATGGTATCGTACTTCATGTGAGCTTTCTGCGGACCCGGCCGCAGACAAGTAACAGGCCAAAAGCTCCGCCCCAGCCGGGATTTAGGCTATTGCCCTGCCCTGCCAACCGGCAGTACCGCTTTGGGCACTCACATCGCCCGACGGCAGGTTAGTATCACCACTCCACGCGGTAACAGTCGCCAACCGGCCTAATTCCGGAAGCGACTTCGAGCCTGTCCTCTGCATGATTTTCGCACGATGATTCTCCACCGTGCGTTGGCTGATACCAAGATCCGCCGCGATAACCTTACTAGGTTGCCCCGCAATAACCCTCTCCAAAACCTCACGCTGCCGCATGGTCAGACCGACGAAATGACTGACAACAGCCTCCCGCCAAATCAAGTCGCGGTGTTCACGCAAGAAGGCGCATTTCAAGCATTTATCATCCATCAATCCGACTTCGAAACTAGCGGGCGCCGAGTTGAATGGAAGTTTAATTTCCATTTCTTTGATATCCATGGTTCACATTCCTATCGAACAAAATAACCCCGCAAAATCCAAAGCACGCGGGAAATCTTAAAATCTCGTGACTCCATCCACTCGTTAGGGCGGCGGTGTGGTTGGCGCATTCGCATTTGCGCTGTTGGTCAATGCATGGCCACCCTGCGATACATCCCGGCCAACGCCGGCAGTTGTATGGCATGCAACCAACAGTGAGACAGTACCAAACAGCATTCCCAGCGTTAAAGCCATGCGGAACAGTTTGGACATTTCAAGCTCCTCGGAAACAAAACGTGTACTTATTATCCATGTTAATTATTATGGATATTCTTGCTAAACTGTCATTGATTCAGATCAACTTAGAATTAATCAAGCCGCCACTGGCGCGCTTGTCCGCCATTGATCGGGATCAAGGCGGCTTATAATTAACATTCTACAATTTAACTGTCTATTCATTTTTCTTTTTGTGGCTCTGGTGCTTCAGCTTTGCCACTAATATTTTTTACACCTTGCTGGACATAAGGATGGAGAGAAAATAACACTGGGGAAAGAGTTAAAAACTTGCAATAATAATGTAAAAAAACGTTTTATCGAACGCAACGGCCACAATACGCGACAAGAGGTTGGTTTTGTGATGTGTTGTCTATTTATTTGCGCGGACGTGAGTTTAGCGGCTTGGTCAGGGTCTGCCACAAAATGCAGTTTTAGGTGGTTAGTGTGGTCCTAAGTTTTGCTTTCCAAAAACATATATGGCGCCGGCTGAAAGCGCACGCCATCATGCGCACGTTGCTGGTTTTTATGTTGTGCCAGGCTGTTTGGGGCTATAATCCCTCAGGCAGTACGCGCCGCCGTTTTCCCCGGCCATCTCCCGCCCGGAGTGGACCGGCAGGGGGTTCCCGATGCCGGAGAGCGTTACCGCCGGGCTTACGAACCGGAGGCACGGATATCGCCACGCCGGCGCGTTGGCCAATCGGTGGATTCTATGTATTGAGTAGCACACCTTAATTTCGGCAACTTATTCCAAAGGGCTTTGTACTGCGTTCAACGCGAGAAATCGGCTGCAAAAGCAAAGCGGGGATGCTGGTCGGCCTGACTTTGCTAGCGTTGGCGGGTTGTTCCAAACCGGTTCCGGTCGCCGTTGTGGTGCCACCGGCACTGGTTGGGCATATCTACCCGACCCTGGTGCAGATGCCGCCGCCCTCCTCCAAACGGGTTAAAATTACCTCGACGCAACAGGAAACCTATCAGCAGGCGTTCAATCTCATCGGGCTGAAGTCAGCTTTGATGATCGGGGCGTTCTCTTGCGGCCAGAAGAGCCAATATGACACCTTCATGACGGCGTTCCAGCCGCATATTTTGGCTGAGCAGCATGTGATGGACAGCTATTTCCACCGCTTCGCCAGGTCTGGTGGTCAGAGCAGGGAGGACGCCTTTGAGACAATTCTGGCCAACAACCAGTCGGCAAACGCGAGATCACAAGGCGCATTCTTTTGCCTGAACAACAGCGCCGAATTTAAGGCGGTGCTGGCGCTGCCGACACCGCAGGCTCTGGATAATTTTGTGACCGACCAAGCCCCGCCGGTGCCCTAGACCCGATGGCCGCTGAGTGATCGGCAATGAGGGGGGCGTGAAGCTGGGGGGTTTAACCGGTGGTCAGTTATTGGCCGCGCTGAATCCGGCGGCATCGGCCTCGTCCTTGCACGCATAAAAACCACTCCCCTTGCCATAATCACCCGAGCCTGGAAGCTGATAAATCAGGTTCGGCCCCGATGACCACACAATTATAGTGCCGGGGCAATGGTCGGTGGCGTCCGCCGATGTTCCAAACCGGTGCGAAGTCCCAAGCCCGGTCGTAGCGCCTTCCACCTCACTTTGGGCGGACGGCGTGGAAGCCTGTGGTTCTGGACTTGTTTGCGCAACTGCGGCCGACACCGCGCCAAGCACGCAAATCAGGACTAAAGCAGGCAACACACTCCGTTTTTGTATGGATAACGTCATTTAGCATTCCTCCATTCGTCTTTAGACGATGTGGAGGGCATGCGGATGATTTCAAGGCTTTTGTAGTGTGATAATGGTCGCGTAATGCCTTCGCGGAGCCGTTCACCAAAGATCTTGGTCGAGCATTGTCGCTGCCGGCATCGAAAGCGGCGTACCTCCAACCGGATCTCGACAAGCCGGCGATGGGCCGGAACGTCTGCCAAACACCGCTGATAACGGATGTGAAGCTGAGCCGAAATGTTGCCGCAGGCTGGACAAGCTGCCGTGGTGGACGATGATCGCGCGGTTGCGGTAGTCTTGTCAGGACCAATTTCGGCATGGTCAGTGACCAACCCCACCATAACCGGCAGATCACGCCTCGGGCATGGGTGGCAAGGAACTAATCAGGGATCAAACGTCTGCCTCTTTCATGTTGTTGTGCGAAACAGCCATTCCCGCGAAGTGATCGGCCATGCGGGCGCTCGACTGGCCGCGGTCAGGTTGATAAGCCCCACCTTTAAAGGGGGCTCCGAGTCGAGACATGACGGTTGCGATCGAGATGGGACACACGACGGCAGGCGCCCCGGCGACGCTCGACCTTGAGGAGCTGCTGGCCACCCGCCTGCTGGTTCAGGGCAATTCGGGCTCCGGCAAATCCCATCTGCTGCGCCGGCTGCTAGAACAGAGCGCCCCCTGGGTGCAGCAGGCGATCATCGACCCCGAAGGCGACTTCGTCACCCTGGCCGAGCGCTTCGGCCATCTGGTGATCGATGCCGAGGTCCATACCGAGCATGGCTTGCAGTTGGCGGGCGAGCGGGCGCGCATCCATCGCGTCTCCACCGTGCTCAACCTGGAGGGGCTCGACGCCGAGAACCAACTGCGCCGTGCCGCCGCGTTCCTGGGCGGGCTTTTCGAAGTTGACCGCGACCATTGGTACCCGATGCTGGTGGTGGTCGACGAGGCACAGCTTTTTGCCCCGGCTATCGCCGGGGAGGTTTCGGACGAGGCGCGCAAGCTGTCCCTCGGGGCGATGACGAACCTGATGTGCCGTGGCCGCAAGCGCGGGCTGGCCGGGGTGATCGCAACCCAGCGCTTGGCCAAGCTTGCCAAGAATGTCGCAGCCGAGGCGTCCAACTTCCTTATGGGCCGTACCTTTTTGGACATCGACATGGCCCGCGCCGCCGACCTGCTGGGCATGGAGCGGCGGCAGGCGGAAGCGTTCCGGGACCTGGAGCGCGGGCATTTCATGGCGCTGGGCCCAGCCCTGTCGCGCCGCCCCTTGGGTCTGCGAATCGGCGCGACGGTTACCCACGCGCGCCATGCGACGCCGCGGCTCATGCCCATGCCGGAAGCGATGGAGGATGCGCAAAAGGTTATCCTGGCAGCGCCGCCGCCCGAGACCACCCGGCCCCCGCGCCGCTTGGCGCCGCCGCCAGTGCCTGACCTGCTCAGCCAGCTCATGGCCGCGAAGCCCGCCGTGAGGGAGAATGGCACTGAAGTGGTGGATGCGTCGCCGACGCCTGAGAAACTGGCGGAACGGCGCGCGCGGCTGGACCGCATCTTAACCGCCCTCCTGGCGGATACCGAGGCGGGGTTCCGCGCCATCGGCGTGCTCTACCAGGATTTCCTGGTCCGCTGCCGGATCGAGGGCCTGGGCGGCGGCGCACCGGACCTCAGCGCCTTCCGCCGCATGCTGACCCGCGCCCGCGCCGGCATCAGCGCCGAGATGGCGGAGGATGATACGTGGCAGGATGTCTCGGCCCGCGCCGCCAGCCTGCCAGAGGACATGCAAGGCATCTTCATGATGCTCGCCGGCGCGGCGCGGGAGGGGCTGCCCTGCCCGGGTGACCTGACGATTGCCCGCGCCTATGGCACCCGCTCATTGGGCCGCGCGCGGCGCGTGCTGAGCTATATGGAGGAGCAGGGCCTGATCGTCTGCCAACTGGACGGCGCCGGACGGCGCATTGTCACGCTGGTGGAACTTGCCTGGGCGACAGCACCGGGCGACCCTAATGCCGAGGAAGTGTTGGCGGGGTGAGACAACCGCGAACCAAATGAATTTGGCAGGTATGGGCCCGATCCTGGCGTAGCCCGAGCACCGCCACCTTCCTGAAAGCCGGCATCCGTTGCGTCGGCCAAGGCGTGGCGGATTGAGGTCGCCGGGCGCTCCCCCGGTCATTCAGACGGGCAAACACCTCCCAAGCACAAATTACTGTGGTACAATTAGGCCGTCCCCATTTTGCACGTTCGTCGAACTGTGTGTTGCGCCGCGAGGCCGTAGTATAGCTCTATTTCTGCCCCCGCGGGGTCGCCTAATTGAGGTGGCTTTGGTGCTTCAGGATAGGCGCTATGGGGCAGATGGGCGCACCCGGCCAAAGTGCCGGGCGAGGTACACGCCCGCCAGCAGGAAGCCGAGGGCGAAGCTTAGCCAAAGCGTGTTGAATAGCGGCATCACTGGCGAGAATAGAACAAGGCGCGGCATGATCGCGAGCCCGAGAAACAGATTGATCCAGCCCCACACCACGTTCACCAGCGGCGCGGACAGACCGACGCCCCCTGGCTTTGCAAACGGCGTCGGAAATGCCTCGCCCCGCAGCCCGGCGGCGAGATGTGGCACGGCATTGCATATCAGCAGTCCGGCCAAAAAGCTCGAAATGATCAATAGAAGAGGCATTGGAGTGTCCTTCGCGTGGAGCGGCCGGAGCAGCCGCATCCTTTATCTAGGACCGGTGGCAACCAATTTCACCGCCCCCGCCCGGCATACTGGGCAACGGTCATCGGGAGGTGGCGCATTCTATCCACGGCTTCGTAGTACTGCTGACACTCAGCGCGCTAAGATCGGCTTTGCGCCTCGTTCCGGCCGGTCTCGGCCAAAGCGGCGGCACACGAAAGCGGACGTTCATCATTTTGACGTCACCATCGGCACTGCCTAGGTGCGTGTCGGCCAGACAGGGCGCTGCCGACTCACCACGAAACCGCCCGGCCGAGATAATCGAGAAACTGTAGGCCACCTTTCCCTTCCTGCGCTTCAATGACTTTGACCAAATTTGGAATGCTGTCCGAAACGCTCAATTGCGCCTCTGGGCCGCCCATGTCGGTTCGTACCCAACCAGGCGCTAGAAGCAGCAACGTGCGCGGGTCGTCATGATGACGGGCGGCGAAACTCCGCATCAGGGTATTGAGGGCGGCCTTGCTGGCCCGATAAACCTCGTAGCCGCCAGTCTCATTATTGCTGACACTCCCCAGGCCGGACGACATGATAGCGATGGTGCCCGCCGGCGGCACAAGGTCCTTAAAAGTCTCGACAACCCGCATCGGACTCAAGGCGTTGGTCACCATCACACGAACGAACTCTTCGGTCGAAACATCGGCGATAGTTTCCCGGTCATCGTTCTTCACGCCTGCATTGACGAACAGCCGGTCAAAACGATCCGGGCCAAGACGTCCGTGCAGGGCCGTAACCTGAGCGGGATCGTTAATGTCGACGATTTCGATATTGAGACGGCCATCAGCCTTGCCGGCAAGATCGTGCAGGACAGTCCCCGACCCCTGGCGCGCGGTGGCGACCACATGCCAGCCGAGCTTCAAGTACTCTTCCACTATTGCCAGTCCCAGACCACGCGAGGCGCCGAATAGGAGAAGACGTTTTTCCAGTGTTGAGTTTGGCATCGCAATCAGCTCCTTTGGAGACGCGGCCTTTGGCCGTTGGCGGCAGGATAGCAGGTCCGTCGGAAGGGGAAAACGGCTACCCATAATGCTGGAAAACCGCCACCGGTTCCACAGTGAAAAGCACCGCCCATAATGCTAGAGCGGCCATTGGGGTTCAGGGCAGTTGCCACTCGATTTGAGAAGCACGACGCAAACTTCCTCGCCCTCGTTAAGCTCGCATCAGCCAGAATTTGGATGCGGTTTATGAGTCGGTGACCTAGAGTGTTTTTCATTAAGATAAAAGCCCTCTAGCTTAATTTTAGCGAGCAATTTCATTCAGTTGACCTGAACGGGATCATGGATCTACCGGCTGATGGTTTCCATCGCTTGGGCCGATGCGGCTGGGCTTCGGGGCATTCCTGAGCAGAGCCTCTGAATGTACGTTCCTATATGCAAAAAATCACTTGACTTTGGGCTTCGTGCGGCAGTCAAAACAAGTTAATTTTATTAACTTTTGTCCGTGGTGGCGCCAAATGTCGGGAGTGATTTCGGGTTTTGAGACGGTTGGCGTAACGCTTGCCAGCAATCCCACCACGATCGCGGGAACCATCAGCGTGAGTACCGGCAATGCCGTTACCGGCTTGGCCGGACCGGTTTGGACGTTGGATAATAACGGGCTGGTCGAGAGCAGCAAAGGTGGCGGCGCAGCGTTCTACGGCCAAGCGGTGGTCGCTAACGCCGCCGGTGCGATCATTCAGGGTAATTATCAGGGCCTTTATGCCGTTCAGGCGGCAAATATCTATAATGCCGGGACCCTTCAGGCCATAGCCAAGTTTGGTGTCGCACTCGAGATGGTCGGGGGCGGTCAGGTTACCAACGCGGTTGGCGGGGTACTGACGGGCGGGGAGGTTGCCCTCGACTTCCAGAGCAATGTGACGATATTCAACGCCGGCAGCATCCTTGACACCGGGGCGTTCGGGGCTGGGCTGGAAGGCGTTGGCGGGCTGATCAGCAACGCCAGTTCCGGGGTCATATCCGGGATCACCGGTATTGATCTATTCGGCGCGGGCACGATCATCAATCGGGGCACCATCGAATCCACGCAAACCGGCGGCAGTGCCATTATTTTTGGGTCCGGGAGCGGCAATCTGCTGATCGACGAGCAGGGGGCCAAGCTGATCGGCGGTATCGGCAATTTTCTGGCCAATGACACGATCAATTTCGCCGGCGAGACCATCACGGGGCTTAGTTTCGCCAATGGCATCCTGACCATGAGCGATGCCGGCGTGGTGCTCGGCACGCTGGCGTTGAGCGGCGCGCTGACGCAAGGCGAGTTCGTGCTCTCCGGCGATGGCGCCGGTGGCACGCAGATCACGCTGGGCAGCGAGACGCTGACGGGAAATTATACTGCCGGTGTCGCCCTGACCGCGCTCGACACCACCATCGCCGCGGGCGCCACCATCACCAGCGCCTATAATGGCGTCAGCGGCGCAATCGGCCGGGCGTGGAGCCTGCAGAATGACGGCACAATTGCCGGTGGGCCGGGCAATTACAGCGCCGGCGTGCTCCTTCAGCAATCCGGCGAGATCACCAACGCGGCCGGCGCGCTGATCCAGGGCGCGACCGGCGTCGTTCTGAGCGGCGGCACCGTGGTGAATGCCGGCACGATCCGCAGCACCCTCGCCAACGGCAAGGCGATCAGCATCGAGGGCACCAACGCCGCCACTTTGCTGCTGGAGGCCGGCTCCAGCCTGGGCGGCAGCATCTACGGCCTGTTCACAGGCGACATCATCGACCTCGCGGGCATCATCGCCACCGGCGCGACCTTCGGCCAGGGCGTCCTCACCCTCACCAATGCCGGCGCCGTCGTCGATACGCTCGCATTGTCCGGCGTGTTCGCCAGCAGCCAGTTTGGCCTCGTCAGCGACAATGCAGGCGGCACGGACATCACGCTTGGCCTGAGCGAGACGCTGACGGGCTCCTATGGCAGTGCCGTGCAGCTCTCCGCACCTTCCGCCCTCATCACCAACACCGCCACGGTCGGCGGCATCAGCGCGCCATCTTCCCGCTACGTCGCTTTGGTCAATGCCGGACTCGACACTGTCAGCGGCTCGGGCACCGGACTTTTTTTCAACGACGGACAGGTCACCAATACCAGTAGCGGCAGCATTATCGGCTATAACGGGGCGGATATGTCCGGCGGACATTTCGTGAATGCCGGCAATATTCTGGGCACGGGCGGCAACTATAGCGAGGGTTTCGAGCTGTACGGGGCGACGCTGGTCAACACCGGCACGATCCATGGCACGGCTGGCCTCACCGAAGGTTCAGGGGCTGCCACAAATGCCACCGGCGGCACGATTTCCGGCCTCACCGGCGTCAAGCTTTACGGCGGGAGCCTGGACAATTCCGGCAGCATCATTGCGGGCGGCGGCGCCGACCTCGTCAGTTTCAAGGATACCGGCCTGGCGCAGTCCGGCGGCACGGTGACCAACGAAACCGGCGGGCTGATCGCCGGGCCTACCGGCGTATCGCTCACCAGCGGCCTGTTCACCAATAACGGGACAGTTGCCGGCATACCGGGCGGCTATAAGGCGAACATCTACGATACCTACTATGTCCCCTTTGTCAGCGAGGGCATGGTCCTGACCGGGGGCGTTGCGATCAACAATGCCGCGGCGCTTATCACGGGCGCGACCGGCGTCGTGCTGAATGGCGGTACGCTGATCGATGCAGGCACGATTGCCAGTGCTGGCACGCTCGCCACGGGCAATGCCATCTCCTTTGGTGCCGATGCCGCCGACCTTGTACTGCAATCGGGCGCCGATATTATCGGCGAAATCGCGGCCTTCGTGCCTGGCGATACAATTGATTTCGCCGGCGTGAGCCTCACTGCGGCCAGCTTCGCCAATGGCGTGCTCACGCTGGAAAATGGTGGCGTTGTGCTGAGCACACTTTCACTGGCGGGCAATTTCTCGCCAGGTGAGTTCTCCCTCACCTCGGATCATGCCGGTGGGACCGAGTTGATCCTTGGCACGCGCATCCTCACGGGCAGCTATGCCGCCGGCATCACACTTACCGCGACCGACACCACAATCGCCAGCACCGCGACCATCAACAGCCCAGGCTTGGTGGTTTATGGCTCCGGCGTGCGCGACTGGACGCTGGCGAATTCCGGCCTTCTCGAAAACACCCTGGCCGGTTACTTCCAGGGGATACAGATCAAAGGCTCCGCCTATATTACCAACGCCGCAAGCGGGACGGTCTCGGCCGCGTTCACCGGCATGGGGTTGGGCGGCGGATATAAGGGCGTCGATGTCACGCTCGTCAATGCCGGCACCATCCGTGCAACCGCGGCGTATTTCAATGCCACCGGCGTGGCATTCGGCTATCACGGCGCGGTCACCAACCTCGCCGGCGGCCTGATCGAGGGCAAGACCGCGATTGCCTTCGCATTCCCCGGCAGTGTGCTCAACCAGGGCACGATCCTCGCCACCGACGGGACCTCCGGGGTTGGCATCAACCTCGGTGGCGGCGGTACCATCGTCAACCAGGGGCTGATCGCCACCAGCGCCGGCAACAGCGCTGCCGCGGTACGATTCGGCGACAATAATTACGCGACCGCGCTGCTGGTGCTCGACCCAGGCTCCACGTTGGTTGGCGCCATCGCGGGGTTCGCCAATAACGATGTCATCGATTTCGCCAGCATCGGCATTACAGGCGAGACCTTCTCCAATAATGTCCTTACGCTGACGGATGGCGGGGTGATGCTGAGTACGCTCGCCTTTACCGGCGGCTTGCAAGCGCAGGAATTCACTTTGTCCTCCGACGGACATGGCGGCACGCAGGTCACGCTGGGCAGCGAGACCCTTGCCGGCACGTATAATGCCGGCATCCTGCTCACGGCGGCGCGCACCACCATCACCAATACCGGTTCCGCCTATGCTTCGGGCAGCACGCCGCCGCGCGGCGTGCTCACCAACGCGTCGAGCACCGGCGAATCGGTGTATAATTACGGGTCGCTGACCGATACAGTGGGTGGGCTTGGCGTTTATTCCACCGGGCTGCGCATCAACAACGAGGCCGGTGGCTTCATCGACGGTTCGGGCGGGATCAAACTGTTTTCCGGCCCGGACGGCGCGATCAATAATGCCGGCACGGTCATCGGCACGCGTTATAATGGCTATGGAATCGATATTGTCGGCGGCACGCTCACGAATTTTGCCCATGGCAGCATCCTGGGCGCCGGCGCCGGCGTGTTCATGTATAACTCAAGCATCGCCAATGCCGGGCTGATTCAGGGTACGAGCTATACGGCCATCGACTTCTTCGGCAATTACGGCAACATCAACAATCTCGCGGGCGGCATCATCTCCGGCACCAAGGGGATCAAGGCCACTTACGAAGGCACCGTCGAGAACGCCGGCACGATTGAGAGCAATCTGGGGGCCAGCGGCACCGCCATCGAATTCGGCGACTACCTCGCCCACCTCACGGTCGAACAAGGCGCTGTCTTCATCGGCTCCATCACCGCACCGGGCACCTACAGTCACGTGCTGGAATTTGCCTCGGGCGCGAGTGCTGGCGTGCTCGCTGGCATTGGTGAAAGTATCACCGGCTTCAACACCATCGTCTTCGACGCAGGCGCCCATTGGACGCTTTCGGGCAACACCGCCGGGCTCGCAGGCGGGGAGAGCATCTACGGTTTTGGTGACGGCGACACGCTGAACATTGACGGTTTCAGCATCACCGGCGCCAGTTTCGTCACGGGCGCCGGGCTGGAACTGACCGGCAGCGGCGGCACCGTCACGCTCGATCTGCAAGGCAGCTTCCAGAACACCGACTTCACCGTGACCTCGGCCGGGGGCATTGCCGATAACACGCTCTGCTTCTGCGCCGGCACCCGCATCGCGACCGCCTCGGGCGAGGTTCTGGTCGAGGATCTGCAAATCGGCGACCTGATCCGCACGCTGCATGCCGGCGTACAGAAAATCCGGTGGATCGGTCAGCAGAGCTACGATGGCCGCTTCATCGCCGGCAATCGCGCGGCACTGCCGGTTTGTATCCAGGCCGATGCGATCGGCGCCGGTATTCCTGCACGCGACCTATGGGTTTCACCAGGCCATGCGATCTGCATCGATGGCGTACTGGTGCATGCGTCGTACCTCGTCAATGGCGCGTCGATCATCCAGGCCGAGCATGTGGAAAGCGTGACCTACTACCATATCGAACTGGACAGCCACGAGGTCATCTTCGCGGAGAACTGCCCGGCCGAAAGCTTCCTGGGCGAAAGGTTCCGCGGACAATTCCATAACGCCGCCAGCTACCGGGCGCTCTACCCTGAAGGCTGCGCCCCCGAACATATGTGCCTGCCACTTTTGGACAGCGGCTTCCAGCTTGATGCCATCCAACGCCGCCTCGCCGGACGCGCGGGCATTGCGGTCCTTGCCGCCTCCGGTGCGTTGCGTGGCTATGTCGACCAAGCCGGCCCGGATGTCTGCGCCGGTTGGGCGCAGGACGAAGCCACGCCGGAAATCCCGGTCTGCCTGGATATTTTCAGCGCAGGCCGGCGGATCGGCCGCGTGCTCGCCAATTTCTTCCGCGGAGACGTCCGCGACGCCGGATACGGCAGCGGCTACCATGGTTTCAGCTTCCAACTCCCCGAAAACACCGCAACCCCCATCGAAATCCGCCGCAGCGCCGACGGCAGCAAACTCACGTTGACCGCGGCCGCCATCAGCCGGGCAGCTTAAGGGAACGCCGATTTGTCTCTCGCGAGGGGTATTCGTATTTTCGTGGGCTGGACTGAACCTCTTGGAAGGGGACAAACGCTTGTAGATTTGAACAAGTGCTTTACCGCCAGAAATGTCCATCAAAATACATCCGCTATTGGCCGTGCCACCCTCCAAAGCGGCCGACCCGCTTACGGCCCGCTCAGGCCAATTTCGGCCGGTTGCACCACGGCGACAGAGGACTGCCAGAGGTCCCACAGCCTGCCCCATCTAATCACCCACCACCTTCCACGCCGCCTACCGAATGGCACCAGCACCGTCAGCGCCAAAACATACAGAAACACCACGCTATACATTGCAGCAAAAACCCACATCAGCAGGTTCCAATAGATCAACCCGTCGACCCAATGCATGACTAACGGCTGTGCCGGCTGGCCACCGCCGGCCAACTCGTTCTGCCAGACCGACAGGAAGCAGGCCCGACCGCCCAGTGCCTGACCCGCCACAATGCCAAGCATGGCCAGGTGTAATACCAGCAGCCCTAAAGATT
>PLSD01000026.1 GCA_003164135.1 Acetobacteraceae bacterium | reverse complement strand
TCAATCTTTAGGGCGGCTGGTATTATACGGGCTGGACCGGCGCCGAATATTTCCCGCGTGGTGCCACGCAGGAAAGCCTGGCCTGGTTGCGCGGACTCGCGGCGCCTCCGGCCTAACCCGGCCGGTGGCGCGCAGCGGCTGCAGCCAATGCTGCGACAGGCAGATTGCTCAGCAACGCCTCGCTTTGCCGTTGCCAAGCGCTAGCGTAGGCACTGTTCCAGTCGTCTCCCAGCAACGCCGCCAGCACATCCGTGTAGGCCACGAAAAACGCGGTGTAGAGGGCCGGGTCGTACACGCCATAGGCGGTATGGTCGCTGGCGGTGCTTTGCACGTTCACGGGCACATAACTTTCCCCCGCGGCGTGGTGCAGCAGCAGAAAGGTAATCTCCTGCAACATCCGGCCGCGCCGGTTCACCGCCAGATCGTCCTCCGTGAACAGGCCGGCGGAATCAGGCTGCAGTTCCAGGAAGCGGGCAAATACCAGCGGCGTTAAATCCTCGCAGCGCCCAGCGGCGATTTCCAGGCTGGCTTCGAGCAGGACGGCGTCGTCGGTTGCTGCGGTCATCGTTTCCTCTTTTTTAGTGGCGAATTTGCGGAAGCTGGCTTGTGTGGGGCCGGTGAGCATGGCGCGCATGAACAGCCCGTTGGCGAGTTGGCGCGAGGCTTCGCAGTCAAGAGGGTTAAGTGCGAAAAATTTTTCACCAGGCCTGACTGCATGGCCCGCAGCACGGCGATTCGGATGGCAATTTCGCGGGCTTTGCGCAGCGAATCTGTGTGCACCAAATAGTCCGCCCGCCTGAGGCGGTGGGCTTCCTCCCGGTTTAGCACCTCGACACCGAAGGGGGAATTAGCCTCTCATTAAAAGTAAAACAGCAGTGCAATTACCAACGGCGGCGCAGTTGCACGCCGCGGCGGCGATGACGCAGGGCTGCTTGGCGCTCCTCCGGCGTGACGGCCGGGGTTTCCGGCGGCAACGCGGTGCGTAAAGCTGCCAACGGCACAGATGTGAGCGTCGGCGCCGGGCCGGAACTGGCCTCGGTCCAGCGCAACATGACCGAGCCCTCGCTCCATCCCCCAGGGTCCAGCCAGTTAGGCACACCGGGGTCTTCCAGCGCAATCACGGCACGGAAACGACCATCACTATCCAGCCGCGCCTGCCCGCCGTTCAGGCTGCCCTGGCGGTTCAGCCAGTCGATCGAATTCCACAAGGCATCGCCTAGTTGCACGTTCCAGTAACGCACGCGCTCCGGCAATGCAGTCTCGAAGACCAGGGCATGGCCCGGTTCGAGCTTGAACAGGCCCTGGTAGTAATGTTGGCCGCTTACGCCGCCGCGCCCGGCCCAGTCGTCGTGCTCAAAACTGTTGACGAGCTTTTTCTCGCGCTGTCCGGCCATGTGGCGCAGCCAGAGCCCAGCGTAGCGTTTCGGGTGGCCGGCCAGGCGTTCCAGACGCCGCTGCGTCTCCGCGGCATCCAGCCGGCGCGGTGCCAGCGGCTTGTCCATGCGCTCAATGGTGAACCGCCCATCGCGTCCCGCGCCCCAGTCGTAGGAGGCTTGGCGCAGCACCAAGGTCCGCGCTCTGGTATCAATCTGCCGCCAGTCCCCATGCCAGTCCAACGGCTTCTCGGCGCTCAGCAGCAGTGCAAAGGCCCCGCCGGCGTCCAACGTCAGCGTATCGAAATCTATCATCCCAAGTGATGGCCCCAGTTCATCCATCACCCCGAGGCCACCGGCGGAGATATCCAGCAGCACGAACAGGCCATCGCCCCGTGTGCCGGCAATGCGGTACACCCCGGTGCCGTCAATCGTTGCCTGGTAATACACAAAATCAGGATTGGCGGAACTCGCATTCAGATGCGTGTTCACGGCAGGAACAAAGTCCGGCAAATCCGGGTCAGCGAACGTGCTTAAAAACCCTGCCGACAGGCTCAGGAAGAACAGCCGGTAAGCCTCCTGCCGCAACACCGGATCGGCCGGGTCCGCAAGCAGGGGGAGCAGCTCATCCGTGGCGCCCAGCCGGGCGAGGTAATCGGCCCACTCCATTAAATGTAGTCCTTATAAGCCTGTATATAATCGGCATACACATCGCGCACCCGTGCCTCGGTCAAACCATAATCCTCCAGCGTATATGTATGCTTTCCATGCTTATCGGCAGGATTTTCCGCCAGCCATTGCGTAATTCCGGCAGCGGTCTTGTCGGAGAACGCGATGCCCGCGAAATTATAAATCTCGCGCACCGCGCCCACAGGATCACGTGGAATATCCTTGTAGCGCAAATCGTACATCGGCATGTCTGGATGCGCCGCGCGCTGCGCCATCATTTTCACCTGGCCGTCATGCCACAGGTGCAACAGTTCCTCACCCAGCTCCGCACGGTCTTGCTGCGCGAAAACCATGCTGCGCAGCGATTCCAGCAAGCGGGAAATCGAGGCCAGAACCGTGACCGGATCGCGGTGCGGCTGCACGAACATCGCATCGGGATAGACCGACAGCAGTTCAGGAATATGGTAGGCATGTTCCTGCACTTTCAGAACCAAACGCTCGCGCGGATTGCGCCAGGCCAAATGTTGCAGCCACATTTTATGCACCTGATAGGCAAAAACCGTATTCGCATTCCGGTACCATTGATAGTAATCGCGCAACCGGAACAGCATTGGCAGGTTGAGGCTCTGGAAGGATGTTTCCAGAATCATTCCGCATTCCTGCGGAATCCAGGCGCCGATCGGGTGCGCCTTGCGCACTTCCGCCAGGGGACCGATAAAATTCTCGTCGACATATTTATCGAACGCCGCGGCACGCGGATCGCTGCGGAACGTCGCCGCTTCCGGCGGTGGCGAGGGTGCGGCCACCTCCCAGGACATCGGCGTGCGCACATTGTCATCGGTGCCGATCAACGCATGCAGCAGGCTGGTGCCGCAGCGCGGCAACCCCAGAATAAACACCGGCCGCTCAATCTTTACTTCGGCAATTTCGGGGTAGCGCGCCCGGTCGGCGGCAATCGCAGCCAGCCGGCTCAAATTGTTCTGGAATTGCGCAATCGCCCGGCCACGGCCATCGCCTTTCAGCCCCGGTTCCGTCGCCAGCGACGCCAGTGCGGCGGCCAGGCCCGGGCGAACTTGTTCCCGCAACGCGTCCGGGAGCGCCACCTCATCCAGAAGTTTTTCCACCATGTCAGCATTATCAGCCATTCCAGCCGTACTCCATTTTTATTGGTACCCAGGGGCAGGAAAGTGAGGCGGGGTACACCTTCCATTGGAGAGGTTTCTCCCTCTGGTTCCACCGCGAGGGTGCGGGCATTATCGCGGCGCCGCGATGACGCCGGCCAAGAAGATAACGGGGTGGGTTTCCTTTGAAAAACAGCTATGATTTCATCATCGTCGGGGCCGGGTCGTCAGGCTGCGTGCTGGCCAACCGGCTCTCAGAAAATCCTGAAACCTCGGTTTTGCTCGTGGAGAGCGGGCCGGACGATACCAGCCCGCTGATCCGCATGCCGCGCGGCATCGGCAAGCTCCTCTCCCCCGGCAACCCGCATGTCTGGGACTACCAAGTTTCGCCACGCGGGAATGCGCCCAAGGAAGTCTGGCTGAAAGGCCGGGCAGTTGGCGGCTCCAGTTCGATCAACGGCATGGTCTACGTCCGCGGCGCACCCTACGACTACGACGGCTGGCGCAACCTGGGCTGCACCGGCTGGGGCTGGGACGAGATGGGCAAGCGTTTCGTCGCGCTTGAGGACCACGAACTTCCCGCCAATGAATGGCGGGGCAAGAACGGCCCGCTCAAAATCAGCGTCCACCCTCCAGGCAACCCACTGTGCGAGGCCCTGTTGACCGCAGCCACCCAAATGGGCGTCAACCGCGTGGATGATATGAACGATATCCCCGCCGTAATGGATGGCGGAATGGGCTACCAGCCGACCACCACCTTCAGAGGCAGACGTTTCTCCGCCGCGCGCGCCTTTTTAACCCCGGTCCGTGGCCGCAAAAACCTCGATGTGCTGCCCGAAACCGAGGTTTTGCGCATCGAATTCCAGGGCCGCCGGGCCAGCGGCGTCAGCTTGCGCAATAAAACCGGCACTCATAGCGTCAGCGCCACCAAAGAGGTCATCATCAGCGCGGGCGCCATCCAGTCCCCAAAACTATTGCAGCTTTCCGGCATCGGCCCAGCCGCCCTGCTCGGCAGCTTCAATATCCCGGTGATCGTTGACTCGCCCAATGTCGGCCGCAACCTGCGCGAACACCGCTATCTCTCGACACAATATAAGGTGAAGGGCCGCAGCCTCAACAGCAGCCTCGGCGGCCTCGGCCTGCTGCGCTCGGCACTGCAATATCTGCTGTTCTCCAGCGGCGCCCTCACCCATTCCGCGCATGAGGTCGGCGGTTTCGTGAAAACGCGCCCCGAACTCACCCGTCCGGACGCGCAAATCGGCATCGGCCTGTACTCCATGCGGCCCGGCAAAAACGGTATCGCGATCGACCCATATCCCGGCCTGAACGTCATCGGCTACTTCACCAGACCGGAGAGCCAGGGCGAAATCCGCATCCAATCCGCCGACCCCACGGTCGCCCCGATCATCGACGCCAATCATTTTTCCGCGGAAATTGACCGCGTCAGCGCGGTCTCTCTGTTCCACTGGCTGCGCTGCTTCGGTCAGCAACCGGCGCTCAAGTCCTGGATCATCGAGGAAACCGACCCCGGCCCGCGCATTAAAACCGATGAGGACGTGCTGCAGAACGCGATCAACCTCGGCGGCACCGCCTTCCATATCGCCGGCACCTGCCGCATGGGCGCGGACGATGCCGCTGTGCTGGACCCGCAATTGCGCGTGCGCGGCGTGCAAGGCCTGCGCGTGGTGGACACCTCGATCATGCCCACCCTCGTTTCCGGCAACACCAACGCCCCTGCCATGGCCATCGCCCTGCGGGCCGCCGATTTCATTCTCAACCGCTAAACGCCCAAGGATTGCACATGACGGTACCCTTCACGCACATCAACCGCCTGTACATCGGCGGCGAGTGGGCCGCCGCCCAAGCGTTTGACGACATCATCAACCCCGCGACCGAGGAAGTCATCGGCCGCGCCCCCGTAGGCACCGCGCAGGATGCCGACGCCGCCATCGCCGCCGCGCGCCACGCTTTCGACCACGGTGCCTGGCCCTGGCTGGAAATGAGCGAACGCGCAGAGGTCATGCGCCGCCTGCACGCCGCCCTGCTGGCCCGGCGCGAACAGATCGTGGCGCTGATCGTGGCTGAAGTCGGCTGCGCCCAGGGCATCACCAACGCCATGCAGGTGGACGCCCCGCTGGCGCATTTCCTCTCCGCGCTGGAACATTCCGCGCGCGAACAGAGCGTGCAACTGCCGGTGGAAGCCACCCCCAACTTCATGAACCCCGGCGGCCCGCAAATCCTTGGCGGCACCACCGTCATCCGCGAGCCCGTGGGCGTCGTCAGCGGCATCACCGGCTATAACTTCCCCTTCCTGCTCAACCTGAGCAAAATCGTCCCGGTGCTGCTGGCCGGCAACACTCTGGTGCTGAAACCCTCGCCCTTCACCCCGTTCTCAGCACTACTGTTCGGTGAAGCGGCGGTGGAAGCGGGCCTGCCCGCCGGCGTGCTCAACATCATCACCGGCGGCCCGGAGGTCGGCACCCTGCTCACCACCGACCCGCGCATTGACCTCATCACCTTCACCGGCTCCGAGGCCGTGGGTGCCGCGATTATGGGCCAGGCCGCCCCCACGCTGAAACGCGTGCACCTGGAACTCGGCGGCAAATCCGCGCTCATCGTGCGCGCCGATGCCGACATCCAGCGCGCCGCCGCCATGGCCGTCGCCATCCTCTCTGTTAATGCCGGCCAGGGCTGCGCCATCCTCACCCGGCTGCTCGTACACAACTCGGTCCGGCGCCAGTTCATGGAGGTCGCCAAAGCCGTCGCCGCGCATTGGAAAATCGGCAACCCCGCCGACCCCAGCGTAATGATGGGACCGTTGATCCGCGAATCCCAGCGCGCGAAAGTCGAGCGATTGATCCAGTCCGGGCATGATGAGGGCGCGAAGCTGGTGCATGGCGGGGGCCGTCCCGCTGGACTTACCAAGGGGTTCTTTACCGAGATCACTTTGTTCGACGACGTCGACAACTCCATGACCATCGCCCAGGAGGAAATTTTTGGCCCCGTTGGCGTGATTATCGGCTTCGATACCGACGACGAGGCCGTTCGCATCGCCAACGACTCCCGCTATGGCCTCAATGGCGGGATTGAGACTGCCGATGCGGCCACCGGCTTTGCGATGTCTAAGCGCATCCGCGCCGGCAGCATCTCGCTGAATGGCGGCACAGGCAAATTGTCTTTTGCGCCCATCGGCGGTTTCAAGCGCTCGGGCATCGGCCGTGAATATGGGCCGGATTGGCTGAAGGAATTCACCCAGGAAAAGTCGATCTTTTACCCCGTCGGGCATTAATCTGACCACAAAAAGAGCGGCCTCACTTTGGGTGTGAAGCCGCTCTTTTGATGGCCGCGCAGGGTCGTTGTTTTTTTAAAACATCGCCGTGTCAAGAGAATCAGAGGGGGCAGGCGTTTTTCGCGATCGGTGTGGAATGTTCTCGTAAGTGTCGCGGGAGAGCCACGTTCCAGCGACAGGGGCTTGTTCATGTGAGGCTCCTCTTGGTTTCAAGGGAGCCTCAACATTGGAACACGCGCAAACCGGCGGCCCGCGCGGTTGCATCCCGCGTTGGAAGGTCTCGATGATGATCATGCGCCCGCCGTAGTAGAGGCATGGTGGCCTAGGCATGGTGGTCTTTCCCGACACAATTTACTGATCACCGGCCCCTGTGGCGTGGACAAAAGCTGGCTTGCCTGCGCGCTGGCCTGCTGAGCTGAGCATGCAAAACGAGCTGCTGAAGGAGGCTTTAGGAAAAAAATAGACCGGCCATCTCAACGCCGCGAAATGGCGGAGACGGCGGTGGCGAGGCACGGGGTCAGCATTGCGCTGGCCTGCCGGACGTTTGGGGTGAGCGAGACGTGTTATCGCTATGCGCCTAAGCTGGGCTGCGAGAATGAGGAGATCGCTGATCTGCTGGTGGGGCTGACGAATGTCCGGAAAAATTGGGGCTTTGGGCTATGCTTCTTGTATTTGCGCAATGTTCAGGGCCGACTGTGGAACCACAAGCGCGTCTACCGTATCTATCGTGAGTTGGAGCTGAACCTGCGGATCAAACCCCGCAAACGGCTGCGCCGGGATAAGTCTGACACCTTGGCCGTTCCTGAGGCGCCGAACGTTTCATGGTCGATGGATTTTATGGCGGACCGGCTGCTGAACGTGCTGGACGACTTCAACCGCGAGGGCTTGGGCATCGAGATTGATTTTTCGTTGCCGACCGAGCGCGTGATCCGCAGCCTGAACCGGATCATCGAATGGAGGGGCTCGCCCGCGAGCATTCGTGTTGATAACGGCCCGGAATATATCAGCGGCAAGCTGCTGGCCTGGGCTGAAAAGCGCCACATCAGCACCCGCCACATCCAGCCGGGCAAGCCGCAGCAGAGCGCTTATGTCGAGCGCTACAACCGAACGGTCCGCCACGAATGGCTGGACCAGCATATCATCGAAAGCATCAAGGAGGCACAAGACTACGCCACGGAATGGCTCTGGACCTACAACAATGAACGGCCCAATATGGGCATCGGCGGGATGACGCCAGCCCAAAAACTGAAACTGGCCGCGTGAATTCTACAGACAGGCCCCGTTAAAAACGGAGGGATTACCCCCTTGGTTGGGAGTAGTTTTATATAAGAACATCAACTAACGCTGTGACCCGCCGTATCGCCTCCGCGAATATGCTGCTTCCCGCAGCCATGGTTTGTCCGTGGTCGGAGAGAATCATGCCTATTTCACGGCGCAGGTCGAAATCGGCGAGTCGTATCTGTTTGATGTCCGGGTCCCGGAAGGTCTCTGGCATGACGGTTACGCCTAGCCCGGCGCGGACCAAAGCCAGGGCGCGGTCGTCGTTGGTGGTTTTCAGGCCGAAGCTGGGGCGCACGCCGCGCTGGGTAAAATAGCGGCTGGTGGGGCCGAGGACTTCGCAATGGCGGCGGATGATCATGGCGTCCTGGGCCAAGTCCTCGCCGTTGACGCGCTCGGCGTGGGCCAGCCGGTGGTGGCGGGAGACGACGAGGACGTAATCTTCCCAATACAGGCTTTCTTTTGGGAAACGCTCGGCGCCCGGGTGCAAGATGGTCAGGGCGAGGTCGATGGCGTCGTCCTCCAGCCGGGATTTTAGTTCGCGCTCGTTGCCTTCGATGATTTCCAGGTCCTCGCAATTATCCTGGCGTTTATGCTCGGTGACGATGGTTTCGATGAGCGTGGTGGGGATGGTTGAGAGGATGCCGACGCGGAGCAGCTGGCGTTGCGGGGTTTGGGAGATGTCGCGCAGCGCGGTCTCGTAGTCATGCGCGATGCGTTGGGCGTGGACGAGAAAGCGGCTGCCCGCGGGAGTTAGGGAGACGCGGCGCTTGTCGCGGTCGAACAGGCGGTGGCCGAGCTGGCCTTCCAGCTTGGCGATGCCGGCGGAGAGGGTGGGCTGGGTGACGTTCATCTGCCCAGCGGCGCGGGAGAAGTTGCCGAGTTCAGCGACTGCCAGAAAATAACGGAGCAAGTACCAGTCCATGATAGATATCATCTATCACTGAGGCAGCTATCTTTCAATTTCATCTGTTACGGGAAAACTGGTAGCGGGGAGGTGCTGGCGGAAACAATACCGCCCTGGAGGATGACATGCAGAGTTCGATACCTTCGATGGATTTTGCCCTGGGCGAGACCGTGGATGCCATTCGCGAGACTACGGCGCGGTTTGCCGCGGACCGGATTGCGCCGCTGGCTGCGGAAATTGACGTGAGCAACGCGTTTCCACGCGCGCTGTGGCCGGAGATGGGCGCGCTGGGGCTGCATGGCATTACCGTTGAGGAAGAATTCGGCGGGCTGGGGCTGGGGTATCTGGAACATGTGGTGGCGATGGAGGAGGTTTCGCGGGCTTCAGCCTCGGTGGGCTTGTCCTACGGCGCGCATTCCAACCTCTGCGTCAACCAGATCCGCCGCTGGGGCACGCATGAGCAGAAAACGCGGTATCTGCCGAAGCTGATTTCGGGTGAGCATGTCGGCTCGCTGGCGATGTCGGAGGTGGAAGCGGGCTCGGACGTGGTCTCCATGAAGTTGAAGGCGGAGAAGCGCGGCGAGCGCTATGTGCTGAACGGCACGAAATTCTGGATCACCAATGCGCCCCATGCCGATACGCTCGTGGTGTATGCGAAGACCTCCCCGGAGGCCGGTGGACGGAGGATTACGGCGTTTCTGATCGAGAAGGATTTTAAAGGGTTCCGGGTGAGCCGGAAGCTGGACAAGATGGGCATGCGCGGGTCGGACACCGGGGAGCTGGTGTTCGAGGACTGCGAGGTGCCGGCGGAAAACGTGATGGGGCCGGTGAACGGCGGCGTGGGCGTGCTGATGTCCGGGCTGGATTATGAGCGCGCGGTGCTTTCGGGCGGGCCGCTGGGCATCATGCAGGCGTGTTTGGATGTGGTGCTGCCCTATGTGCGCGCGCGCAAGCAGTTTGGCCGGCCGATTGGCTCGTTCCAGCTGATGCAGGCGAAGATCGCCGATATGTATGTCGCGCTGAATTCTGCGCGGGCCTATGTGTATGCGGTGGCGCGGGCCTGCGATGCGGGCAAGACGACGCGGTTTGATGCCGCGGGGGCGATTTTGCTGGCGAGTGAAAATGCGGTGCGCTGCTCGCTGGAGGCGATTCAGGCGCTCGGCGGGGCAGGGTATTTGCGCGAGTTTCCGGTGGAGCGGTTTCTGCGCGACGCGAAGCTTTATGACATCGGCGCCGGGACGAATGAGATCCGCCGGTTTTTGATCGGGCGGGAGTTGATCGGCGCATGACCCATTTGAGCAGCATGGTTGACCCCACGGCCGGGGGGTTTTTACGCAATGCGGAGGTGAACCGCGGCCTGGCGGCGCGGTTGCAGGAGAAGGTGGCGCAAACGGCGTTGGGCGGCCCGGAGGCGATAAGGGCGCGGCACGTTGCGCGCGGTAAATTGCTGGCGCGTGACCGGGTGGAGCGGCTGCTGGACCCAGGCGCGCCGTTTCTGGAAATCGGCCAGCTGGCGGCGAACGGCGTGTATGGTGACGATGCGCCGGGTGCCGGGTTGATCTGCGGTATTGGCCAGGTGAGTGGGCGTGAGGTGATGATTATCGCCAATGACGCCACGGTGAAGGGCGGCGTGTATTTTCCGCTGACCATAAAGAAGCATTTGCGGGCGCAGGAGATCGCTCTGGAGAACCGGCTGCCGTGCATCTATCTGGTGGATAGTGGCGGCGCGAATTTGCCGCACCAGGCCGAGGTGTTTCCAGATAAGGAGCATTTTGGCAGGATTTTTTACAATCAGGCGAATCTCTCCGCGAAGGGTATTTCGCAGATTGCCTGCGTGATGGGGCTTTCCACCGCGGGGGGTGCCTATGTGCCGGCGATGAGCGATGAGACGGTGATTGTGCGCGGCAGCGGGCCGGAGAGTCAGGGCGCGATTTTCCTCGCCGGGCCGCCGCTGGTGAAAGCCGCGACCGGCGAGGTGATTACCGCGACGGAACTGGGCGGGGCGGATACGCATGGGCGCAAGTCCGGCGTGGTGGACCACGTGGCGGCGAATGATGAACATGCGCTGGCCATCGTGCGTGAGATTATCGCGCGGCTGAATACGGTGAAGACGGTGGATATTGATGTGGCCGCACCGGTGCCGCCACGGTTTGATCCGGCTGAGCTGTATGGGATTATTCCGGCCGATGTGCGCGCGCCCTATGATGTGCGGGAGGTGATTGCGCGGATTGTTGATGGTTCCGAGCTGCATGAGTTCAAGCCGCTGTATGGTTCCAGCCTGGTGACGGGGTTTGCGCGTATCTGGGGTTATCCGGTGGCGATTCTCGCCAATAACGGCGTGCTGTTTTCCGAGAGCGCGCAGAAGGCGGCGCATTTTATCGAGCTGGCCTGCCAGCGGCGCACGCCGTTGGTGTTTTTGCAGAATATTTCTGGCTTTATGGTTGGTGGCAAGTATGAGGCCGGCGGCATTGCCAAGGACGGCGCGAAAATGGTGACCGCCGTGGCAACCGCCAGCGTGCCAAAATTCACCGTGCTCATTGGCGGGAGTTTTGGCGCGGGGAATTACGGCATGTGCGGGCGGGCGTATTCGCCGCGCTTTTTGTTCTCCTGGCCGAACAGCCGGATTTCCGTGATGGGTGGCGAGCAGGCGGCGAGCGTGATGGCGACGATACGCCGCGATGGCATGGAGGCCAAGGGCGAGAGCTGGAGTGCTGAGGAGGAGGCTGCGTTCAAAACGCCGATCCGCGAGCGGTATGAGACCGAGGGCGACCCGTATTTTGCCACGGCAAGGTTGTGGGATGACGGGATCATCGACCCGGCGCAGACGCGCGATGTGCTGGGGTTGGCGATTTCTGCTTCATTGAATGCGCCAATCGCGCAGACGCCGCGTTTTGGCTTGTTCCGGATGTAATGACCATGTTCTCCTCAGTCCTCATCGCCAATCGCGGCGAAATTTCCCGCCGTATTATCCGCACCGCGCGCCGTTTGGGCGTGCGCAGTGTTGCCGTGTATTCCGCCGCCGATGCCACGGCGCCGTTTGTTGGTGAGGCCGATCAGGCCATTGCCATTGGCCCGGCGGCAGCGCGCGAAAGTTATTTGCTCCCGGAGAAAATCCTGGCTGTGGCGCGGGAGAGCAGGGCGGCGGCGATTCATCCGGGTTATGGATTTCTTTCGGAAAATGCGGATTTCGCGCAGGCGGTGATGGATGCCGGACTGGTCTGGATTGGACCGCGCCCGGCCTCCATTCGCGCGATGGGGCTGAAAGACGCCGCGAAAGAGCTGATGATAAAGGCTGGGGTGCCGACCACGCCCGGTTATCTCGGCGCGGATCAGTCGGAGCAAAAATTGCAGGTTGAGGCCGACCGTATCGGCTACCCGGTGTTGATTAAAGCCGTGGCGGGCGGTGGCGGCAAGGGGATGCGCAAGGTGGAGCGGGCGGCGGATTTTGCCGCGGCGCTGGCATCATGCCGGCGCGAGGCCGCGGCATCGTTTGGTGATGACCGCGTGCTGCTGGAAATTTACGTGACGCGGCCTCGGCATATCGAGGTGCAAGTGTTTGGTGACGGCCATGGCAATGCCGTGCATCTGTTTGAACGCGATTGTTCATTGCAACGCCGCCACCAGAAGGTAATCGAGGAAGCACCGGCGCCGGGCATGACTGATGAAGTGCGGGCGGCGGTGTGCGCCGCTGCCGTGAAGGCTGCCAAGGCGGTTGATTACGAAGGTGCCGGCACGATCGAATTCATCGCCGACGCCAGCCAGGGGCTGCGGGGGGACCGGGTGTGGTTCATGGAAATGAACACGAGGCTGCAGGTGGAGCATCCGGTGACCGAGGCGGTGACGGGGCAGGATTTGGTGGAATGGCAGTTCCGCGTGGCGGCCGGTGAGGCGTTGCCGTTGCGGCAGGAACAGATATTCTGCTCCGGCCATGCGATTGAGGCTAGGTTGTATGCGGAGAATCCGGAAACGGGTTTTTTGCCGTCGATTGGCAAGCTCACGCATTTCAAACTGTCAGGGCAGGATGTGCGGATTGACAGTGCGGTGGAGCAGGGCTCCGAGGTGACGCCGTTCTATGATCCGATGATCGCCAAATTGATTGTGCATGCGCCCAACCGGGCGACGGCGGCATCGCGGCTGGCGGCGGCGTGCCGGGGCGCGGAAATCTGGCCGGTGAAGACGAATGCGGCGTTTTTGGGCAATGCGCTCTCGCATGCGGATTTTGTCGCGGGGGATGTGGATACCGGATTTATCGAGGCCAGGCTTGAAGCGTTGCTTGGCAACGCGGCGGCTTCGGCGAAAGTTCTGGAAGCGGCCGCCGGGGCGCGGCTGGCGGTGCACAAAATACCACCGGCGCTGACCGGGTTTCGCCTGAATGCGCCGCCGCATGTGGAAGTGCGGTTGCAGCAGGGGGCGGAGACACATACGGTGAAGCTGACGCCACCGCTGCATCGCATGAGCCTTTCGGTTGCTACGTATGACGACGAGACGGTGGTGTTCGAGGCCGGGCGTGCCTTCAGCTTTACCGAGGTGACGACGGATGCCGGGGCTCAGGGCGCGGTGAGCGATGGTGCGGTGCTTTCGCCGATGCCGGGACATATTTTGTCGGTGGCGGTGGCGGAAGGTGATGTGGTGACCAAGGGTTCCCCGCTGGTGGTGATGGAAGCGATGAAGATGGAAATGACGCTGACGGCGCCGTTTGATGGCACCGTCGTAGAACTCACCGCCAAAGCTGGTGAGCGCGTGGCCGAGGGTGTGGTGCTGCTCCGCCTGGTGGCGGGAGAATAGAATGGCGGGGCGTTACTTTGAGCAATTCGAAATCGGTGAGGTGATTCGGCATGACATCCACCGCACGGTAACCGAGATGGATAATCTCCTCCTCAGCACCCTCACGCATAACCCGCAGCCATTGCATCTGGACGCGCAATACGCTGGCCAGACTGAGTTTGGGCAGATTGTCGTCAACGGGTTGTTCACCCTCTCGCTCATGGTGGGGCTGTCAGTTGTGGATACAACGCTTGGCACTTTGGTGGCGAATCTCAGCTATGACGCGGTAACGATGCCAAGGCCGGTTTTTATCGGCGACACGTTGCGTTCGGAAACCACCGTGTTGGAAAAGCGTGACAGTAAGTCGCGGCCAGCCGCCGGCCTGGTGACTTTTGAGAGCCGCATGTACAACCAGCGCAACGAACTGGTCTGCCAATGCAAGCGTCTTGCGCTCATGCACAGAGTTCCAAAATGACCCCGCGCTCTTGGCTTTTCGTCCCCGGTGACGCTGCGGCGAAAATTGAAAAAGCGACAAATTCAGGTGCTGACGCGCTAATCCTCGACCTTGAGGATTCCGTCGCGCTGTCACGCAAGGACGAAGCCCGGAGCATCGTCGCCGCTGCACTCCGCCACGATGCACGCAAGAACGGCCTCCAGTTCTGGGTCCGCGTTAATCCGTTCTCCAGCGGACTAACGCAGCGCGACCTCATCGCCGTTACGGGTGCCGTCCCGGATGGTATTGTGTTACCAAAATCAGAATCCGGGGCGGATGCCGCAACGCTCTCGGCGTATCTCGGTGATTTGGAGGCAGCCGCCGGCCTCACGCACGGGCAGACCAAAATCTTGCCCATAGCCACCGAAACGCCACTGTCGATTTTCAACCTGGGAACCTACAATCAGTCCGGTGGCAGGCTCATTGGCTTGACATGGGGTGCTGAGGATTTACCTGCCGCGGTCGGTGCAACCGCGAGCCGTAATGCGGACGGCAGTCTCAGCGACCTTTGCAGGCTTGCCCGGTCATTGTGCATCGCCGGAGCTGCCGTGGCCGATGTTGCCGCCATCGACACTGTATATCCCGATTTCCGGGATCTTGAGGGGCTGCGCGCCTATGCGGCACAGGGCCGGCGCGATGGCTTTACCGGCATGATGGCAATTCATCCCGCCCAGGTCGCCGTCATCAACGAGGTAATGTCGCCTACGGCGGATGAGATTCTCCATGCGCGGAAAATCATACAAATGTTCGAGACAAATCCTGATGCCGGTGTCGTCTCAATTGATGGCAAGATGATTGATTTGCCCCATCTGAAGCAAGCCCGGCGTATCGTCGCGGCCATGCGGGCCTAAATTGGCAGTTTAGTCGTGCGCTTGAGGCATTTCAGCGCAAAATGTGAGTTTACCGAGGCGACGCCGGGGAAGTGCAGGAGCACTTTCTTGAGGAAATATTCGTATTCGTCGATGCTTCTAACGACGATGCGGAAAATATAATCGCTCTCGCCACTCATCGAAAAACAATCGACGATTTCGGCACGGTCGCAGGCCATGCGTTCCATGGCTTCCAGTGTTTCCTCGTCATGGGTACGCAGCTTTATATGGGCGAAGACGCTGATATCGAGGCCCATGATTTTCGGGTCGAGGACGATCGCGCGTTCCCGGATCGCGCCGCTGGCTTCAAGCTGTTTGACCCGCCGCCAGCATGGCGTGTGGGATAGGCCGACACGCTGCGCCAGGTCGACCATGGAGATTTCGGGAGCATCCTGGAGAATTCGCAGAATTTTTACGTCGGTTTCATCCACGCAATATCATCCTAATAACTTGTATTAAATCATATCATTGTCCTAAACTGGTCGGTATTCAACCCAATAATAGCAATTTCGTCCCAGCCCCTGCCATGCGAAAAATCCGCCAAGGAATTCATCCAGGACGCCGGCACCGAGGGATTAAGCATGTCGAACCGCCAGAAACTAAGCCTGTACGTACCAGTGCCAAAGACCCGGCCGGGTGACTCACCGGATTTCAGCCATCTTGAACTGCCGCAAGCCGGTGCGACGCGCCGCCCCGATGTGCTCGCGCGCGAGGCCGACATGCGCGACCTGCCCTATGGGCTCATTCGGGTGCTGGGCGAGGATCATCAGGCGGCGCAGACCTGGAACCCGCTTCTGGCGCCCGATGTGTTGCGCCGGGGCTTACGGGCGATGGTGCTGACGCGCGCGTTCGATGACCGCATGTTCGGCGCGCACCGGCAGGGCAAGACTTCGTTTTTCGTGAAGTCAACCGGCGAGGAGGCCATTGGTGCCGCGGCTTCCATGGTGCTTGACCGTGGCGATATGTGCTTTCCGACCTACCGCATGGTCAGCTACCTGATGGCGCGCGATTATCCGTTGCTTGATCTGGTCAACCAAATATTTTCCAATGCCGCCGATCCGCTGAAGGGCCGGCAGTTGCCGATTTTGTACTCGGCACGGGAGTACGGGTTTTATTCGCTGTCGGGTAATGTCGGCAGCCGCTTTGGCCATGCGGTGGGATGGGCCATGGCGTCCGCGTATAAGCATGACGATAAGATCGCGATTTCGTATATCGGCGACGGTACCACTGCCGAGGGCGATTTCCATGAAGCCATGACGTTTGCCGCGGTTTATCATGCCCCGGTCATCCTCTGTGTCACCAATAACCAGTGGGCGATTTCCAGTTTTCAGGGCATTGCCGGGGGTGATGAGACGACGTTCGCGGCGCGCGCCATCGGCTATGGGCTGCCTGGCTTGCGCGTTGATGGCAATGATTTCCTCGCGGTGTATGCCGCGACGCAATGGGCGGCCGAACGCGCGCGCAGCAACCAGGGTGCGACGCTGATCGAGTATGTGACCTATCGCGCCGCCGGGCATTCGACCAGCGATGATCCGACCAAGTACCGGCCGGCGGATGAGGCTGCGCACTGGCCGCTGGGTGATCCGATCGAACGGCTGAAAGCGCATCTGATTGCGATTGGTAAATGGTCGCAGGAGCGGCATGTGGCGCTGGAAACCGAGATGAAGGACGCGGTGCGGGCGGCGGCGAAAGCAGGTGAGGCCATCGGCACGCTGGGGACGTCCTCACCGAGCAAACGTGAGATGTTTGAAGATGTTTACAAGGAAGCTGACTGGCGGATCATCGAACAACGCCGCGAGCTGGGAGTCTGAACATGGCTGTGATGAACATGATCCAGGCGATCAATTCAGCGCTTGATGTGATGCTGACGCGCGATCCGGATGTGCTGATTTTTGGAGAGGATGTCGGTTATTTCGGCGGCGTGTTCCGGGTGACCGATGGGCTGATGGCCAAGCACGGGCTGACGCGTTGTTTTGATGCGCCGATTTCTGAAGGTGGGATTGTCGCGACGGCGATTGGCATGGGGGCGTATGGCTTGCGCCCGGTGGTGGAAATTCAGTTTGCCGATTACATTCTGCCAGCGTACGACCAGCTGGTTTCAGAAGCGGCGCGGCTGCGCTACCGCTCGGCGGGGGATTTTACCGCGCCGATTACCGTGCGCTCGCCTTATGGCGGCGGCATTTTTGGCGGCCAGACGCATAGTTCCAGCCCGGAGGCGATTTTTGCCCATGTCTCGGGGTTGAAGACGGTGATTCCCTCCAATCCTTACGATGCGAAAGGGTTGCTGATTTCGGCGATCGAGGATGATGACCCGGTGATTTTTCTGGAACCGAAGCGGATTTACAATGGTCCGTTCGATGGCCGCCCGGGGCAGCCGGTGGAGCCGTGGGCAAAGCATCCGGCCAGCGAAGTGCCGGAAGGATACTACAAGATTCCACTCGGTAAGGCGGCGGTGGCGCGCGCGGGTACGGCGGTGACGGTACTGGCCTATGGCACCATGCTGCATGTGTGCCTGCGCGCGGTGGAGGATGCCGGTGTTGATGCCGAGGTGATCGATCTGCGCAGCATCGTGCCGCTGGATATCGACACCATTATTGCCTCGGTGAAGAAAACCGGGCGCTGCGTGGTGGTGCATGAGGCGTCACGTTTCGCCGGGTTCGGCGCGGAGTTGTCATCGCTGGTGCAGGAGCGTTGTTTTTATCATTTGCAGGCGCCGGTGGAGCGTGTGGCGGGGTGGGACACGCCGTATCCGCATGCATTCGAGTGGGATTATTTTCCAGGTCCTGGGCGGGTGGTTGCCGCGTTGCGTCGCGTGATGGAGAGCTGAGAGATGGCACTATATATATTTCGTCTGCCCGACGTCGGCGAAGGTGTGGCCGAGGCCGAGGTCGTGGTG
This sequence comes from Acetobacteraceae bacterium, assembly GCA_003164135.1. Lineage (GTDB taxonomy): Bacteria > Pseudomonadota > Alphaproteobacteria > Acetobacterales > Acetobacteraceae > Acidocella. The sequence goes on along the minus strand of PLSD01000026.1, from coordinate 1,734 downwards.
TGGCATGTGAAAGTTGGCGACCGGCTGGAAGAAGACCAGCCGATGGTCGATGTGATGACCGACAAGGCAACGGTGGAGATGACCTCGCCGGTCGCGGGCATTGTTACCGCTGTGCATGGGGAAATCGGCCAGATGGTGCCGGTGGGCTCGGCGTTGATCGAGCTGGAGGTTGGCGAGGAAGGTGCGGCGCCAGCACCGGCGCATGCCGTGGAGGCGAAACCGGTACCAGCGGCGGTTGCGCCGCGCGCCGTGGCACCGGCCGCGGCTCCGGCCTTCACCACACGGCCGGTGGGCGACGCACCGCTGGCCTCTCCCGCCACGCGGCGGCGGGCTTTTGAGCTGGGCATTGCGTTGCAGTTTGTCCCTGGCACCGGTCCGGCCGGGCGGATTACCGCCGAAGACCTGGAAGCATATATCGCACGCGGTGCAACGGCCGCGCCGGTGAGCAGCGCCCATGCGGCGCGAACCGGCATCACGGAGACAAAAATCGTTGGCTTGCGGCGCAAGATTGCCGAGAAGATGCAGGACGCCAAACGCCGGATTCCGCATTTCGCCTATATCGAGGAGTTTGATCTCACTGAGCTGGAAGCCTTGCGCAAGGATTTGAACGACAACCGCCCGGCGGGGCAACCAAAGCTCACGCTGCTGCCGTTCCTGATGCGGGCATTGGTAAGACTGTTGCCGAAATTCCCGCGTGTGAATGCGCGGTTTGATGACGACGCCGGCATCTTGCGCGTGTACGAGGGCATCCATATCGGCATCGCGACGCAGACGCCGGGCGGGTTGATGGTGCCCGTGGTGCGGCATGCGGAAACGCTGGATTTATGGGAGAGTGGGCGGGAGCTTTCCCGTGTGACCGCTGCCGCCCGTGCTGGCAGTGCCACGCGTGAGGAACTGATGGGCTCGACGATTACGTTGACCAGCCTTGGCGCCATCGGCGGCATTGCGGCGACGCCGGTGATCAATCATCCGGAGGTGGCGATCATCGGCCCCAACAAGTTGCAGGAGCGGCCGATGGTCATCAACGGGCAGATCGTGATCCGCACCATGATGAACGTTTCCTCCTCCTTCGACCACCGGATTCTCGACGGTTATGAAGCCGCGCAATTCATTCAGGGCTTGAAACGCCTGGTCGAACGTCCCGCTCTGCTGTTTGTGGATTGAACATGACCGAAACCATCAAAACCAAAGTCCTTGTTATCGGCGGTGGGCCCGGCGGGTATGTCGCGGCCATTCGCTGCGGCCAGCTTGGGCTGGATACCGTGCTGGTGGAGAAAGACCGGCTCGGCGGCACCTGCCTGATCCGGGGCTGTATCCCCTCGAAAGCGCTGATTCATGCCGCCGGGCAATTCCATGCCATGGCCAGGGCGGCGGAAGGAAGTCAGTTCGGCATCACCCTGGATAGCCCGCCACGGCTAGATTTTGCCGCCACGGTGCGCTGGAAGGAAGGTGTGGTTGACCAGTTGAACGGCGGTGTCGCGGCATTGCTGAAGCGGGCCAAAGTGCGGGTCATCAAAGGCTGGGGCAGATTCAGCGACGCCAAGACCTGCCATGTCAGCGTCGACGGCAATGAGACAACCATCATGGCCGAGCATGTGATCCTTGCCACTGGTTCAACGCCGGTTGAACTGCCGTTCATGCCTTTTGGCGGCAAGGTGATTTCATCGAACGAGGCGTTGTCTCTGCCGGAATTGCCGAAGCAACTTGTACCGTCCGTCATTGATTTTGCTATTA
>PLSD01000016.1 GCA_003164135.1 Acetobacteraceae bacterium | reverse complement strand
TCATATGTGGATGGCCCCCGCATGCAAGGATTTTTTGAAGTCGCTTTGGCGATATGGTCAGGTGCAGTCATATGTCCGGCCTCTCGGTGCGGTGCATACGACCGCGGGCCCTGATGGAGTTCGCGGATCGGGTCCCTATCAAGATTACGCGCTGCTTTGCGCCTTGAATTTTTCGGGTCTTCCCAATCTGCGGCTCGACCGCTCGCCATCACTTCCTCTTCACCCTCGCATCCTATGCGGGTTCGTGGCCTTTATGCCGCGAGCCCAATAACATCCTTGCTGCGGTACGCTTCTCCGCGCGCCATGACGGCCCAGACAATGCGGGCAGTCTTGTTGGCCAGCGCCATCGCGGCAACCTTGGCTGGCTTACGTGCCAGCAGCCCGCGGACCCATGCCGCGTCCTTTGTCGTTCGATTGCGGGTGTGGCGAAGAATGGCCACGGCACCTGCCACCAGCAGGCAGCGGATGTATTTGTCGCCGCGTTTGCTGGTTCGGCCGAGCCGCTCTTTGCCACCGCTTGAGTTCTGTTTGGGCGTCATGCCCAGCCACGCCGCGAACTCTCTCCCGGATCGGAATAGCGTTGGGTCCGTAACCGTGGCCGCGATCGCGCTGGCGCCCATGATGCCGACGCCAGGGATTGTTGCGAGCAATTGACTGACTTTGCTCTGCCGGTGCCACTTGGCCAGTTGGAGTTCAATCTCATGAGTCCGGGCCATGGTATCCTTTAATTGCGCCACGACCATGCGCAGGATCGAACGGGCCAGTTCCGGTAGCGGTGACTGTTCATTGTCGATGACAGCCACCAGTTCCTCAACATGGGCAAGCCCTTGCGCCGCCGTGATGCCGAACTCCGCCATATGGGCGCGTAGGGCATTGACCAGCATGGTCCGTTGCCTGACCAGTAGATTGCGGGCGCGATGGAGCATCAATATCGATTGCTGGTCCACGTCCTTCACCGGCACAAAGCGCATTGTTGGGCGCGTCACCGCCTCACAGATCGCCTCGGCATCGGCCGCATCATTCTTATTGCGCTTGACGTAAGCCTTCACATAGACCGGTGGCATTAACTTAACCTGATGGCCGAGCGCGGTCAGCTCGCGCGCCCAATGGTGCGCTGTCGCGCACGCTTCCATGCCAACCAGGCAAGGCTCAATCGATTGAAAATAGGCCAGAACCTCGCCGCGCCGCAGCCGGCGGCGGATAATAACCTTTCCAGCAGCGTCAACGCCGTGGACCTGAAACCAGTTCTTGGCGAGATCAAGGCCAATTGTGCTAATCGTCATGGTGGGCGGCTCCTTTCACGTGGTGTTCACCGACGACCACTATGGCACATCGATGCCGGGAGCGGGGGCCGTCCACCTCATCAAGACTTTCGAAAATCTCGAAAGATATGATCGTAATTTACTTGGAATGAGCACTTAGGTGATGACTGCCGACCCAAACGATCAGCTACCGGCTAATATCGATGGTTAGGTTACGTGTGTCTGGTACGCAGCAATCGAGGTCAACCGGCGATGGCTGCCCGAGGTTTTGCCCTTTTAAATGGATGCGAATTCCGCCGGAAGCCGGGAGCTCGATCTCGTAGCTGTAGGTGAAGCGTTGATCGACACCGGTTGCCCACGAAAGCGGCACCCGCAGAATTTCCAGAAACTCTGACTTTTGCAATCGGTCAATCTCGAGGTAGGTGACCACCGCCTGACCAGCGCCATGGCCTTTAGAATACTCCACCAAAACAAATGTCTTTCCGGACTTGTCGGTGACGACGTGACCGGACGCCCGGCCGTTCGTTGAACAGAAAGGATTTTTGGCGACCGGCTTGCCGTGGTCGACGACCGTTAACGTGAGCGCATCCCCCGAAAAATTATCACACGCTTCACTGTTAAGCCTCATATAAGAGGGCCATCCAGATTGGATGGTTGCCTGAGGTGCGGCCTTCGCTGGAAGGCTTACAGTCAAAGATACGAAGGGCAGCGCGAATAGCCAACCAAGTCTCGGCATTCAGAGGTTCCTATCGGGGAGAAGAATCGAAACAAGATACACTCCGATCATTTCTCGTGAAAGGTGTGCCGCCGGGCATAAATCAAAACTTTTGAAAACAGTTTCTTGCGCAGCAATATCAACAGGTTGTGGCTTTCAAAAGATATGACCGAAAGCAGTTGAACACCGCGTTCATCAGCTCTTCTTTTGCTTCCACCGGCCACGACCCCGCCCCCCCGTTTCTTCTCCCCCGCATCCAGTGCTATCCTCCCCCCAGCATGCCCCTGGACCTCACCTCCTTCGAAAACGCCATCTCCCGCCTGCGCGAGGGTCTGGCCCTGCATGCCGCCGAGCCGGAGAAAACCATTATCCGCGACGGGCTGATCCAGCGCTTTGAGTTCACCTATGAACTCGCGCATAAAATGCTCAAGCGCGCGCTGGAAGCCGCCTCCCCGTCGCCCGAGCAATACGACCAAATGGGTTTCGCCGACCTCATCCGCTCCGGCAACGAGCAAAGCCTCCTCCTTGGCGACTGGCCGCAATGGAAAACCTACCGGGACATGCGGGCCAAAACCAGCCACACCTACGCCGAGCACACCGCTCTGGAGGTCGTCAAAGGCATCGCCGGATTCCTGGCCGAAGCTGAATTCCTGCTCGGCCAGTTGCGCGCCCGCGCCCTATGAGCCTCGCCCTTACCCCGGAACAACGCGCCATCGTCCGGGATATTCTGCAATCCCACCTGCCGCCCTCGGCAAAAATATGGGTTTTTGGCTCCCGCGCCACGGGAGGAGCAAAACCGTTCTCCGACCTCGACCTCGCCATCGACGCCGCCCGCCCCCTGACGCTGGACGAGACCGCCTCACTGCGCGACGCGTTTTCCGAGAGTGACCTGCCGTGGAAAGTCGATGTCGTTGACACGCACACGATCGACGCCGGCTTCCGCCAGATCATCCTCACCAACGCCGTCCGTTTCTAACCTTGGCACTCAAGGTGGGTGAGTGCCAATTTTCTTGACTTCCATCTGACCTCCCCCTAGAAGGCTGGCACTCGCACAAGGCGAGTGCTAGCAACCGCGGTGCCGCGTGCCGGGCCGGACGGGTTGTTAAGCTTTTAAGACTTATTAGTTTAGGAGCGATCCCGATGGCGAAATTCCGCCCATTGCACGACCGCGTTGTGGTCCGCCGGCTTAATGCCGAAGAAAAGACCGCAGGCGGCATCATCATCCCCGACACCGCCAAGGAAAAGCCGATGGAAGGCGAAGTCGTCGCCGCCGGTTCAGGTGCACGTAACGAAGCCGGCGCCATCGTGGCCCTGGACGTTAAAGCGGGTGACCGCGTTCTGTTCGGCAAATGGTCCGGCACCGAAGTCAAGATCGACGGTGAAGACCTGCTGATCATGAAGGAATCCGACATCCTCGGCATCATCGAGGCGCCCGCCGCCCCGAAGAAAAAAGCTTAATTTAACAATCATCTAGGAGCACCAACATGGCTGCTAAAGACGTACGTTTTGGGCCCGATGCCCGCGACCGCATTCTGCGCGGCGTCGACATCCTCGCCAATGCCGTTAAAGTCACGCTCGGCCCCAAAGGCCGCAACGTGGTCATCGAGAAATCCTTCGGCGCCCCGCGCATCACCAAGGATGGCGTGACCGTTGCCAAGGAAATCGAGCTGGCTGACCGCTTCGAGAACCTCGGCGCGCAGTTGATCCGTGAAGTCGCCTCGAAGACCAACGACCTCGCCGGCGACGGCACCACCACCGCCACCGTACTGGCCCAGTCCATTGTGCGTGAAGGCGTTAAAGCCGTCGCCGCTGGCCTGAACCCGATGGACCTGCGCCGTGGCATCGACAAGGCGGTTGCCGCTGTCGTCGAAGAGCTGAAGAAGCGCACCAAGAAGATCACCACCCCCTCCGAGACCGCCCAGGTTGGCACCATTTCCGCCAACGGCGAGACCGAAATCGGCGAGATGATCTCCAAGGCGATGCAGAAAGTCGGCAACGAGGGCGTCATCACGGTTGAAGAAGCCAAGGGCATCCAGACCGAGCTCGACGTCGTCGAGGGCATGCAGTTCGACCGCGGCTATGTCTCCCCGTACTTCATCACCAACCCGGAAAAGATGATCGCGGACCTGGATAGCCCCTACATCCTGATCTTCGAGAAGAAGCTTTCGGGCCTGCAGCCGATGCTGCCGCTGCTCGAAGCCATCGTGCAGACCGGCAAGCCGCTGCTGATCATCGCCGAGGACGTCGAGGGCGAAGCCCTTGCCACCCTGGTGGTGAACAAGCTGCGTGGCGGCCTGAAGATCGCCGCCGTCAAGGCGCCGGGCTTTGGTGATCGCCGCAAGGCCATTCTGGAAGACATCGCCATCCTCACCGGTGGCCAGGTCATCTCCGAAGATCTCGGCATCAAGCTCGAGACCGTGACCCTCGCCATGCTCGGCAAGGCGAAGAAGATCCTGATCGAGAAAGAAAACACCACGATCATCGAAGGCGCTGGCAAGAAGGCCGACATTACCGGCCGCGTCACCCAGATCCGCGCGCAGATCGAGGAAACCACCTCCGACTACGACCGTGAGAAGCTGCAGGAACGTCTGGCCAAGCTGGCTGGCGGCGTTGCCGTCATCCGCGTCGGCGGCGCTTCTGAGGTTGAAGTGAAAGAACGCAAGGATCGCGTTGACGACGCCCTGCACGCAACCCGTGCGGCCGTTGAAGAAGGCATCGTGCCCGGCGGCGGCGTCGCCCTGGCCCGCGCCTCGCTGATCCTCGCCAAGCTGAAGACCGACAACGAAGACCAGCGCGTTGGCGTTGAGATCGTCCGCAAGGCGATCCAGGTGCCGCTGCGCCAGATCGCCGAGAACGCCGGTGAAGATGGTGCGGTCATTGCCGGCAAAGTGCTGGACAAGGACGACTACTCCTACGGCTTCGACGCCCAGTCCGGTGAGTTCAAGGACATGGTCAAGGCCGGCATCATCGACCCGACCAAGGTTGTGCGTACCGCCCTGCAGGACGCCGCCTCCGTGGCGTCGTTGATCATCACCACCGAAGCCGGTGTTGTTGAGCGCCCCGAGAAGAAAGCTGCCGGCGGTATGCCCGGCGGCGGCATGGGCGGCATGGGCGGCATGGGCGATATGGATTTCTAATCCAGCCTGTACGTTGCGAAACAAGAGAGCCCCGGGAGCAATCCCGGGGCTTTTTTTATCCCATCCGCTTACCCCGCTTACCCCGCTTCCCAAACGGCGCCCCAAAAAGCCGCGCCGCGAGACATCCGCACAAAAGCATGGTTATTCTCCCCCGGAACAACCACATGAAGACCAAGTAGAACGAGGACCACGCCGTGACCCATGCCATTAACCTGATTATTATGATCATCATGACGCTTGCCGATCTGGTCATGGCCTTCATCGGCTTTATCGACGGCATGCTCGCCGCCCTGATGAGTTCCGCCGGCATTCCGCCAAACGTACAGCTCATTCTACTCGTCGTCGCGGCGCTTATCCTGGTGGTTTACGCCGTTCGCGCGCTCGGCGGCATTTTCGCGGGCCTCATTGTCGTGCTGCTCATACTGCTCGTGCTCAGCAAAGCCTTTCCAGGCATGCACGTGCCTCAGGGCCACGTTCCCTCCTGGTTAACCCCACCGGCCCAGCCTCACACCCCAAGCTGAACCGCGTTAAATCGCCCCGATCAGCGCGCGATTACGTGTCAGGTACGACCGGCTGAGCACATCCTGCTGCACGCCGTAGCCGATCTCGCCATTGTAATTCCAACGCTGGAACGCCTGCGTATAAACCATCGAGGGAAACGGCGCCCATGGCGAGGAGCTGATGGTCGCGGCGGTAAAATCAAACCGCTTGCCCCGCGTATCGGTGACGGAAATCCGGCTCGACATCGGGAAAATCCCCTGCCGCTCCGCCTCGCCCGAGGCGGCGGTGAGGCCATAAAGCTTACCATCCTCCAGCACATAACCGCTGATTAACGGCCCAAACGCCTGGGTATGCGCGGGGTCCAGCCCGACAAACGCGTGCATGGTCAGCCGCTCGCCGAAGGAGCCGTGAATCCAGCTCGCATTGCCGTTGTCGCGCTCCTTGCGCGGCCCCCAGCTGCGGTCGAGCGTATCCACGTAATCCACCTTGTACTTCTTACCGCGCAGCACCGCCTCACCGGTAATCCGCCCGGTGATCTCATAATGCCCGGCAAACGCCGCCCCGCCCCAGCCCTGGCCAATCCGCGCCGCCGCCATCGGGTCCATCGCCGGGTCGTTCATGTCGAACGGTTCCATCAACGCGCGGAACTCGACATGGATTTCGGTATCGTCAATGCCCACGTAATCAATGCGGTACAGCTTCAGCGGCTCCACCGCCTTCACCGACAATCCATTGGGCAGGCTGTAGTCGAGCAGCGAGGCCGGGCACGGCAGATGCTGCTGGTTATCAACATACAGCTGATCCTCCCACGCCGGGGCGATCCGGTCCTGCACCGTCACATCGCTCATGCACACGCCCAGCTTGGGCCGGGTCAGTGTATAAAAACTACCGCTGATCCGCGCCTCGGGCACCGCGAAGGGGAAGAAATTGGTCTCGCACCAGTCGTAGGGCGAATTGTCCGAATACTGGAAATCGGCTTCCTGCGGCTGGATCATGGTCTTCTCACTCCCGGTTCTGGAACGTACCCCAGGTATGTGAGCTTATCCCCCCGCCACCACCATACGATAGTGTGGATTCCGCCCCAGCCTTATGCCGCGCAGCTCTCAAACCCGCGCCGCAACTGCGGCCGGTTCAAATCCCGCCCGATAAACACAATCCGGCTCTTGCGCGCTTCACCCGCTTTCCAAGGCGCGACGAAATCCCCATCCGCGATCATATGCACTGCCTGGAACGCAAACCGCCGGTCCTCGTTCTTGTACGAAAGTATCCCCTTCGTACGCAGCAAGTTCGCCCCTTGCGTCTGCAAGATATGCCCAATCCAGGTCTGGAATTTTTCCGCATCCAGCGGCGCCGCGCATTCCAGCGAAATACTCGTCAGGTGCTCATTATGCGTATGCTCGGAATCCTCATCAAGAAAATCCGGCACGCTCTCCAGCACCCGCTGCAAGTCAAACGCGTTCAACCCGAGCAGTTTATCAATCGGCACATCCCCGCGCGTGGCATGGTGAATTTCCGCATACCGGTTAATGCCCTTAATCCGCGCCTCCACCGCCGCCAGTTGCTCGGGCGTCACCAGATCCAGCTTGTTCAGCACAATCACATCGGCAAACGCCACCTGGTCGGCCGCTTCGGGCGAATCCTCCAGCCGCTGCAAAAAGTTCAGCGCATCCACCACTGTCACAATCGCATCCAGCCGCGTCTTCGCCTTCACGTCCTCATCAACAAAAAACGTCTGCGCCACCGGCGCCGGGTTCGCCAACCCCGTGGTCTCCACGATAATGCCGTCGAATTTGTCCGCCCGCTTCATCAGCCCGTTCACAATGCGGATCAAATCGCCCCGCACCGTGCAGCAGATGCAGCCGTTGTTCATCTCGAACACTTCTTCATCGGTATCCACGACCAGGTCGTTATCCACCCCGAGCTCGCCGAATTCGTTGATAATCACGGCATATTTCTTGCCATGGTTCTCCGTCAGAATCCGGTTCAGCAGCGTCGTCTTGCCCGCCCCCAGGTAGCCGGTCAGCACGGTCACGGGAATCAAATCAGCCATTTGTAAACATCCACCATATTGTCTTGCGCCCTATATAGGCATTCTACGCCAGAATTCCCGGCCACGGATAATCGCCTGGCTTGGCACGGCCAAACGCCGCCTCCACCACATATTCCGCCACCCGGCGTTCGTTAAACAGCTCGAAATACTTAGCCCGCCCCGCCGCCGCCGCCGCCATGCGCGCCGCCGGAGCGCCCACGTAAAACCGCAACTTCTCCGCCAGCTCTTCCATCGAGGAAAAGAATATCATCTCATCATCCGAGAACAGCGTATCATACCCCGTCTGCCGCTCAATCGCGGCAAGCAGCCCATTACCCATCAGGTGCGCCAGCCGGTCGGAGGTATACAGAAAATAATCGCTGCGCCGGCTTATATTCAGCCCGATCCCCGCCTGCTCCAGCCCGTCCTGATACGCCGCGCCAAACAACAGCTTCTGCCCGAACATCCCCGGCGTGAGCATTCTCACCCCCGGCGCAAGCTCCCGCAGCGCGCGGGTGAAATCCTCCATGTCCCACGGCTTGCCGCACACCACCCGCAGCGGCCGGCGCGGGTTGCCGCAGGCGTACAACACGTCGAATGCCGGCGTCTCCACCTGGTCCATCCGCGCCCGTTCTATGGAAAGGTCCACCGGGTTGGGCAGAAACCCCACCACCTTGCCCGGCCGGCGCAACACCTCCAGCGCTGCCCCGGCGGTGGAAATCAGCGTTGCGTCCACAACCTCTATCTTGCTCAGAATCCGCGCCACATTGCCGGGCTCGAACAGCGGGTCGACGTTCCACTGCACCACCCGCAAATCCGGCAAATCCGCGCGGATCGCGGCAATCGTCTCCGCCTCGATCATATCGGCATGGCCCAGCACCAGCAGCTCCGGCCGGTGCTCGCGGCAAAATTCGCGCAGCATCCGGTTGGCTGAACGCCGCCCCAGCCGGTAGTGCCCCATCCCCGCCGCGCGGGCGATATCGCGGTCCGAGAGGTTGAACACCGCATGGCCATTACGGGTGAAGCCATTGGAAAGCTTGACCTCAACCGCATGCTGGTTCGGGTTACTCAGCGAGACCGGAAAATAGCCGACATGAACGATCCGCAACATCATGCGCAACCCAGCCTCAAAAAAATACGAGACCGCAACAATCCCACACCCGGCACTATAAATTCAGCCATATGCCGGAGGTGCCGTTTCCACCGCATACTGTCAACTGCGCACGGCCGGCTGGCCTAGCCCCGCCGCCGCGCTCGCCCGGTTCACCGCCAGCGCCAAGCCAAACACAAAGAACAGCCAACCGGACATGTAGAGAATGGGAAACGCGTCCGCCGAGCCAAGCGGCCACACGAAGGTGACAACCGCCATAAACAGCCCCGCCTGCAGCGGCGCCGGGTTTCTTCCCATCCCGCGTGCCAGCGTGGTCAGCCATACCGCGATCATGGCGGCGAACAGGATCAGCCCCGGCACACCGGCGTCGGCAAACGCCTGAAAATAGAAATTATGCGGGTGCAGATTGCACGCCCCCAGGCCCAGCAGGGTCGGCGCAATCCCCAAAGCCGGAAATCCACCGCCAAATTGCGGCAACGGACAGAGCGCGCGAAACCCGTTATAGCCCCAGCCATGCCAGGGCGAGGCCAGCCCCATGACCGTGGCCCGGGTATATAATTCGCCATATGGGCTCAGGGTAAAATGGTGCAGGTTGCGGTAAGTCTCCCCCACCAGCTTGGCATAGGTCGGCGGCGAGATCACCGGCGTGGCCAGCAGCACCAGCACCGCCAGCACCAGCAGCACCAGCGTCACCCGGCGCAGTTGCGGGATTAGCAAAGCAGTCCCGGCCATGCCGACGGCAGTCAGCACCACCCCCATGCGCTGGCCGATCAGCACGGACGTCACCACCCCCAGCCCCGCCAGTGCAATAGCCCCGGCACGCCAAGCCGCACCCGGCTTGCTCAACATTGCCAGCACCGGCGGCAGCATGGCGGCAAACAGCAGATGCGCATACAGCGCCCCGGCGCGCGGCTTATAGAACGGCCCCGTCAGCGAGCCGTCGTTCCAGCGGTGGTCGCCAAACAGATTGCTGCCGGTGAGGTATTGCTGCCACGCCTCCACGCCGATCCACAGGCTTGTTGCCGCCAGCGTCAGCCACGCCGCCCGCCGCGCGCCGGGCGTGGTCAGCACCCAGTCCGCCAGCGCCGCGGTGAACACAAAAAACCGCGGGACCACCAGCGCCTGCAAAAAGCCCAACTTCCAGCCCGCCGTTACCAGCCCCAGGCCGGGCAGCGGCAGCGAGCACAGCGTGAGCCAGCCCCACCACAGCAGCGCCACCATGAACCACGGTTGGCGCGCCCAGGCAAAGCCCCGCCCCCGCGCGGCTTCCACCAAAAACAATACATCCACCACGCCGATGCAGATTTCCGCCAGCACCCAGGCATGCAGCAGCCCCAACGGTACCAGCAACGCCGCCACCAGAGCCACCTGACGCAGCCGTTCAGAAAGCACCGGCGGCAATCCCACTGGGCTTACGCTGTGCGAGCAGGCCCGCTTCCAGGCCCTCGTAATAGTCGATCCATTGCCGCGTCACCGCCTCGCGGGTGAATTCGGCCAGGTATTCGGCATGGCCCTGCGTGGCAATGCGCTGGCGCAAACTGTCGTCATCCAGCACCGCGCGCGCCGCCGCAGCCAGCGCCGCGCTGTCATCCACGGGCACCAGCATGCCGTTCTCGCCGTTGCGGATATAGGCGCGCGGCCCGTCGCTGTCGCAGGCGATAAACGCGGTCCCCGCCTGCCATGCGTCCAAAATCACGGTCCCGAACGGCTCGTAGCGCGAAGGCAGCAGGCAGATATCGGCGGCACGCAGCAAGGCCCCGCGGTCGGTCCGCCAGCCGAGGAAGCGCACCCGCCCGGCTACCTCCAGCCGCACCGCCAGCGCCTCCAGCTCGGCCCGCATCGGCCCATCCCCGGCAATCCACAGCACGCAATCAGGCAACGACACCAGGGCATGCAGCATGGTGTCCAGCCCCTTCACCTGGTGCAGGCGCGAGAGCGTGAGCAACACCCGCGCCTCCGGCGCCGTCGCCAGCGCCGCGCGGTCAATCGCCGGCGCATCGTCCACCGAGGGAAAGGTCGGGATGTAGGCCGCCTTTTCCGGCGGCACGCCATTTTCGCGCATGTGCCGCACCAAATCGCGCGTCACCCCGGCAAAGCGGGTGCAATGCCTGAAATGCCGCAGTTCCTCGTAATCGCCGAACCAGCCGATCACCTCCGCCCGCATTTGTGCCTTGGCCGGCACCAGGCTGGCGGCACGGCGCATCCAGCAATGAATAATATCGGGCTGTTCCCGCGCGATGAGCCGGCGCATCCGCCACCATTGCAGCGGCCGCACGGCATGGCGCAGCACCTGCGGCGCCATGCGCAGCCCCGCCTGATGCAGCTCCGCGGCACGCGGCGCATCCGGGCGCATCACCACGCACTGGTCCACCCCGGCTTCGTGCAGGCTGAGCATAACATCGGTCGAGTACAGCTCGGCCCCGCCATTACCCTTGCCCGCCATCACATGCAGCACGCGCATCCAAAAACCCTTGCCAAAAGTGGCGGTCCCCAAAGTTGCGGGCAGGGCCGCTTCTCGCAGTGCCTTACAGGCAGACGGGTCCGATCACAATTGCGGCGACGACCTCACGCGCGGACCTTAACGTAGCTCCCCGGCGCATCCTCAATCACTTTCAGCCGCCCCTTGCCCGGAATCCGCGCCGGCACCTGGGTCTTGTCAAACCCGCTGATCCAGCGCTGCCAATCCGGCCACCAGGAACCGGCAACCTCGGTGCTGCCCGTGAACCATTCATCCGGGGTTTCCGGCATTTCGGCATTAATGAAGTGGTTGTATTTGCCACCCTCGGGCGGATTGACCACGCCGGCAATGTGCCCAGAGGCCGCCAGCACGAAGCGCACCGGCCCGCCAAAATTCTTCGCCCCCTTGTAGGTACTGGTCCACGGCGTGATGTGATCCTCCCGGCAGGAGAGAAAATACACCGGAATATCAATATGGCGCAGGTCGATTGCCACGCCCTTCATGGAAATCCCGCCCGGCTGCGAAAGCAGGTTCTTCTGGTACATATTGCGCAAATAAAACGAATGCATCACCGGCGGCATCCGCGTCGAGTCCGAATTCCAGTACAGCAGATCGAACGGAAACGGCTCCTGCCCAAGCAGGTAGTTGTTGACCACAAAGCTCCAGATCAGATCATTCGCCCGCAACATGTTAAAGGTCGAGGCCATGTCCGCGCCTTCAAGATAGCCCTGCTTGAACATCTTCTCCTCGATGTTGCTCAGTTGCTCCTCGTCGATGAACACGCCCAGCTCACCCGCATCGGTGAAATCGGTCAGCGTCACCAGGAAGGTGGCCGCCTTGATCCGGTCGTCCCCGGTCGCCTTCATATACGCCAGCGAGGCCGCCAGCAGCGTGCCGCCCAGGCAATAGCCGATCGCATTCACCTCGCGCGTCTTGGTGGCTTTCTCGATCGCGTCCAGCGCCGCGAACACGCCGTCCACCATGTAATCGTCGAAATTCTTATCCGCCAGGCTCGCATCCGGGTTCACCCAGCTCACCATGAACACGGTATGCCCCTGCGACACGAGATAACGCACCAGCGAGTTCTTCGGCCGCAGGTCGAGAATATAAAACTTGTTGATCCACGGCGGGAAAATCACCACCGGCCGGGCAAACACGGTCTCGGTCGCCGGGGTGTACTGGATCAACTGCATCAGCTCGTTCTGGAACACCACCTTGCCTTCCGAGACGGCAATATTCCCGCCCACCTTGAAGGCCTCGGTATCGGTCATCTTGATGCGCAGATTGCCCCGCCCCTGCTCAAGGTCGCTCAGCAGGTTGCTCAACCCCTTCACAAGGTTCTCCCCGCCGGTCTCGCGCGTGCGGCGCAGCACCTCCGGGTTGGTCATGGCAAAATTGGAGGGGCTGAGCGCGTTGATGAACTGGCGGGAATAAAAATCGATCTTCTGCGCTGTCTTGGGCTCCAGCCCGTCCACATGGGTCACCACATCGTTGATGTAGCGCGCGGAGAGCAGATACGACTGCTTGATGTAGTCAAAAATTTCGTTCTGCTGCCACGCCGGATCGGCGAAGCGCTTGTCCTTCGGGTCGCTCTCGATCACCGGCGTCGAGTCGATGCCCATGATCCGCCGCGTCGTGTTCTGCCATAGCGTCATGTAATCGCGCCACAGCCCAAGCTGCGCCTGCACCAGCTGCCCCGGATTGGACAGCAGCTTGGTGGTCATTTCCAGAAACGCGCCGCCCACATTCAGCGGGTCCAGCGCCACCCCCTCCTGCGTCTGGCGCCGCAGCCAGTCGTTCACCAGCCGTTGCGAGCGCGCGGCAATATCGGCCATGGACCTGCCGAGCATCTCGGCATCCGGCAACTTTATGTCCGGTTCATTCTGTCCTGGTACGGGAGTCATCGAGGGCTATCCTTTCCGTGGCGGCGGTTCTCAGGCAAACAGGCCTTGTGCGCTTCTAGTTGCGGAGAAAATCTTAATGATGTGTCGGCGGCTTGGTTCTGCGGTGTCTGTTGTTCTGGCATTGGTCTTGGGCGGTTGTTCTGGTTCCGTGGATCTGTACCACAGCTTTGAAGGTGGCGCGATTGCACAGGACCGGCAACCCCCGCCGGGAGCAGATGAGCCATACCCCAACCTTGCCAACGTCCCGGCGATGCCGCCAGCCCAGCCCGGCAACGAGCACGGCCTGATCGCCGCCCAGGCGCGGGCAAGCGGCCCCGGCGTCTCGCCCCCATCACCCGGCGCGCTGGAGGGGCTGGAACTGCCGTCCGCCCCGCCGCCCCCGCCCAAAGTGCCGGGCCTGGCGCTGCCGCAACCGCCCGCCGCGCCGCCGCCCGCCGCCACCGTGGCCGCCGCGCCGCCGCCCAACGGGCCGCCCATCGCCCTCACCTTCCCGCCCGGCTCGGCCATCCTGCCCGCGCAGGACCTCGGCCCGATCAAAAACATAGCCGCCATACGCGGCACCGCGAAGGTTCTGGCCGGCGGCTTCGGTGAAACCTTCCCCCTCGCCCTCGCCCGCGCCCAGCGCCTCGCCGATGCCCTGGCCGCCGCCGGCGTGCCCCCCGGCGCGATAAAACTGGTAGCAGGGCCCTCCGGTTCTGGCGGCTTCGTGCAATTGGTATATTAAGCCTCCACCAACCCCTTACAGAGAGACGTTGAGCGTTCCATGACCGAAGAGTTCCACCGCATCCGCCGCCTGCCCCCTTACGTCTTTGCCGAGGTGAACGCCGCCAAAGCCAAGGCGCGGGCCGTCGCGGAGGACATTATTGACCTCGGCATGGGCAATCCCGACAGCCCCACCCCGCCGCACATCGTGGCCAAGCTGATCGAGACCGTGCAGGACCCGCGCAGCCACCGCTACTCCACCAGCAAGGGCATCCCCGGCCTGCGCCGCGCGCTCGCCGCCTATTACGAGCGCCGGTTCGACGTAAAGCTGAACCCGGAAACGGAGGTCATCGCCACCCTCGGCTCCAAGGAGGGCCTGGCCAATCTCGCCGCCGCCATCACCTCGCCGGGCGACACCATTTTGGTCCCCAACCCGTCCTACCCTATCCACCAGTTCGGCTTCATCATCGCCGGCGCCTCGGTGCGCTCCATCCCCGCCGAGCCGGGCGAGGAAATGCTCCGCGCCATAGACCGCGCCGTGCGCCACTCCGTGCCCAAGCCCACGGCGGTCATCGTCAACTACCCCTCCAACCCCACCGCCCACATGGCGACGCTGGATTTCTACAAGGAGCTGGTGGCGCTGGCGAAGAAGAACGACCTCTTCATCATCTCCGACCTCGCCTACGCGGAAATCTATTTCGAGGGCCCGCCCCCGCCCTCCGTGCTGCAGGTGCCGGGCGCGAAGGACATCACCATCGAGTTCACCTCAATGTCCAAAACCTACTCCATGCCTGGCTGGCGCATGGGTTTCGGCGCCGGCAACCCGCGCCTCATCAACGCCCTCACCCGCATGAAGTCCTACCTCGACTACGGCGCCTTCACCCCCATCCAGGTCGCCGCCACCGCCGCCCTCAACGGCCCGCAGGACTGCGTTGACGACATGCGCGCGCTCTACAAGGAACGCCGCGACGTCCTCATCAAAGGCCTGCACGCCGCCGGATGGGATGTTCCCTCCCCCGCCGGTTCCATGTTCGCCTGGGCGCCGATCCCGCCCCGCTACGCGCACCTGGGCAGCCTGGAATTCTCCAAACTGCTGATGGAAAAAGCGAAAGTCGCGGTCGCCCCCGGCATCGGCTTCGGCGAATACGGCGACTCCCATGTCCGCATCGCTTTGGTTGAAAACAGCCACCGCCTGCGCCAAGCCATGCGCAACATCCGCCACTTCTTCGCGACCGACAGCGGCCTCACTGCCGACGAACCGGTGATGGAGGACGGCCAGTGACTCAGCTTCCAGTGACCCCGCTTAAAGTCGGCATCGCCGGGCTCGGCACCGTAGGCGCTGGCGTCGTCCGCCTGCTGCAGGA
This sequence comes from Acetobacteraceae bacterium, assembly GCA_003164135.1. Taxonomy (GTDB): domain Bacteria; phylum Pseudomonadota; class Alphaproteobacteria; order Acetobacterales; family Acetobacteraceae; genus Acidocella. The sequence goes on along the minus strand of PLSD01000016.1, from coordinate 20,551 downwards.
AAATGCGGCCCTCATCACCGCCCGCGCCGGCCGCCCCATCACCGTCACCGCCGTCTCCGCCCGCAACCGCTCGCGCGACCGCGGCCTCCCGCTCTCCGGCCTCACTTGGCACGAGGCCCCGCTGTCCCTGGCGGACGATCCCGACGTCGATGTCGTCGTCGAGCTCATCGGCGGCTCGGACGGCCCGGCGAGACTCCTGGTCGCGCGCGCCATCGCCACCGGCCACCCGGTCGTCACCGCCAACAAGGCGCTGCTCGCCATCCATGGCACCGAGCTTGCCGCCGCCGCCGAGGCCGCCGGCGTCCCCCTGGCGTATGAGGCCGCTGTCGCCGGCGGCATCCCCGTCATTAAAGTTTTACGTGAAGGTTTGGCGGCCAACCGCATCTCCCGCGTCGCCGGCATCCTCAACGGCACCTGCAACTACATCCTCACCACCATGCGCGAGGAAGGCCGTGATTTCGCCGAAGTCCTCGCCGACGCCCAGGCCCTGGGCTACGCCGAGGCCGACCCCGCCTTCGACGTTGACGGCGTGGACGCCGCCCACAAGCTCACCATCCTCGCCGCCCTCGCCTTCGGCCAGAACGTTGATTTCGGCGCCGTGCACATCGAGGGCATCCGCCGAGTCTCCGCCCTGGACATCGCCTTCGCCGAGGAACTCGGCTACCGCATCAAACTCCTCGGCATCGCCCAGCAAACCCCCGCCGGTGTCTCCATGCGGGTCCACCCGGCCATGGTCCCGGTGAAAAAACTCCTGGCGGCGGTGGACGGCGTGTTCAACGCGGTGCTGCTGGAAGGCGATTTTTCCGGCCCGGTCTTCACTCAGGGGCGCGGCGCCGGCGCCGGCCCCACCGCCAGCGCGGTGGTGGCGGACCTTATCGACATCGCCCGCGGCAACCACGTTCCCGTCTGGGGCGCCGCCCAGGCCGCCCTCGCCCCCGGCCGCCACGTGCCCATCGCAGCGCTCACCGGCGCCTACTACCTGCGCCTCATGGTGGTCGACCAACCCGGCGTGCTCGCTGATGTCACCGCCATCCTGCGCGACCACGGCATCTCGCTGGAATCCATGCTGCAACACGGGCGCAAACCCGGCGAGGCCGTGCCCATCGTCCTCGTCACGCACGACACCATCGAGGCCGCCATCAGCGCCGCCATCGGCCGCATCGCCACGCTCGACTGCGTGCTGGAGCCCCCTGCCCTCATCCGCATCGAACCCAAATAAGAGAGAGAGCCCATATGCCTGAACGCCGCCTTGGAGATGTCTCGGACCGTAACCTCGCGCTCGAACTCGTCCGCGTAACCGAAGCCGCCGCCATCGCCGCGTCGCGCTGGATCGGCCGCGGCAAAAAGAACGAAGCGGACGGCGCCGCCGTGGAAGCCATGCGCAAAGCCTTTGACACCGTGGCCATCGACGGCACCGTGGTCATCGGCGAAGGCGAAATGGACGAAGCCCCGATGCTCTACATCGGCGAAAAAGTCGGCCACGGCGGCCCCGCGATGGACATCGCCGTCGACCCGCTGGAAGGCACCAGCATCACCGCCAAGGGCGGCGCCAACGCCATCGCCACCGTCGCCTTGGCCGAGCGCGGCAATTTTTTAAACGCGCCTGACATTTACATGGAAAAAATCGCCGTCGGCGGCGGCCTGCCCGAAGGTGTGGTGCAGATCGACGCCCCGGTCGGTGAAAACCTGCGCAACCTCGCCCGCGCCAAAAAAATCGGCATCTCCGACCTCATGGTCTGCATGCTCGACCGTGAGCGCCACGCGGAAATGATCGCCAAAATCCGCGAGGCCGGCGCCCGCATCACCCTCATCGGCGACGGCGACGTCGCCGGCGTCATCGCCGTCAGCCAGGCTTTCACGGGCATTGACATCTACCTCGGCTCCGGCGGCGCCCCGGAAGGCGTCCTCGCCGCCGCGGCACTCCGCTGTATTGGCGGCCAGATGCAAGGCAAACTGCTGTTCGAGGACCAGGCCCAGATCGACCGCGCCCGCACCATGGGCATTACCGACCCCAACCGCATCTACAGCATCATGGACATGGCCAAAGGCGACGTCATGTTCGCCGCCACGGGTGTCACCACCGGCCCCATGCTCAAAGGCGTGCGCCGCGAAGGCGAAGGCGCCTTCACCCACTCCATCGTCATGCGCAGCAAATCCGGCACCGTCCGCTACGTCGAAGCCCACCACAATTTCGCAACGAAAACCTGGGCGCCGGAGAAGTAGAACAAGGCCAGGGCTCCGCCCTGCAACCCGCCGGGGCCGTCGCGCCGGAGGCGTGCCAAACATACATTCGGCGGCACTCCGGGCCGACGGCCCCGGTCCCCCATTCGTTCGGGCGACCTCCCCGTCGTGCCCCGGCATGACCAGGACGATCCACGTCCTTCTCGCGCCAACCCAGTCATGCCGGACTTGATCCGGCATCCACGCCTTACGTCTCAAAAGCGCCCATAGTCGCCGTTCTCGGGCGCTCACGGCCTGCTCGGAAGCGGCCATTCGTTGAACTCGACGGGCTGCATTTGACAGCTCCGCCATAACGTAGTGTCCTGAATTCACCGAGGGGTGTTCCGCGAAGGAACTGAGACGTCGTTTTGGGATATATCCCGCCGCGATAAACCCTTTGAACCTGATCCGGATCATACCGGCGGAGGGACGGGGATTTGCAGAATGTCTTTGCACCCGCTCTCTGTTTTTTGGAGGGCGTACGACGTAGAGGTTCGCTGGGATGTGAACGGGACACCGTTTGCCATCCGGATTTGGATAGCAGAGCTCCAAAGCTTCGTTTGGCGTACGTTTACCCGCGAGACAGGCCCGATCAACCGTTGTTCGCCAACCCCCGCCGTGGGGACCGAGGGCGAAACCCCGTATGGCCAAGGGCCATCCAATCAACAGTTTGAATGAACTTTTGCCCTGGAATTGCAATAGCTGGATGCCAGGCTCGCCGCTTAATGCAACGCGCTGATCAGCCGACGCTTGCGCTCGGCACAGCTAACCCAGGCCCTCTATCCGGCTCATTGGGCTTTCCCAGACGTCCCGGTAAGGCGCAACGCGCCGCGTTCATCGCAGCCACCCGTGAGATCGGAGGCCGGTGGGGGGGTAAAAAGCGCTCGGAGGGCCGTCTAAAGGCCGGGGCGAAGGCCGGGCCGAAGCCTGAGCAGAAGCCGAGTAAGCAAGGGGGAGTGAGGCAGTTTGAAAAAAAGATTGGGAATGTTTGTCGGAATGCGCCATTATACGCGGGAGCGACGCAGCCTCAGTGCTGCTGTGGGGTGTAATGCAAGATAGAGCCGCTCCATGGATCGATCCGATGCGGAGGGTGTTGGGTATGGTCGTGCAATGAAGACCAAGCCTCGATCGAATTGGGCGGTACGCAAGGCTGCCGAGAAGCATGTGGCGCAGATGGAAGGCCGGTATCGTGGCCTGCTGGAAGCTGCTCCGGATGCCATGGTGGTGGTGAACCAGGCGGGCGAAATCGTCCTGCTCAACGTCCAGACTGAGAAGCAGTTCGGCTACAGCCGTGACGAGCTTTTGGGCCAGAAGATCAGCAACATCATTCCGCAGGGCTTTGCCGAGCGGCTGGTCACCGATGCCACGCGGAGTGTCGCCGAAGCGCTGGCCCAGGAGATCGGCACCGGGATCGAGCTGTCGGGACGGCGTAAGGACGGCAGCGAGTTCCCCATCGAGATTATGCTGAGCCCGTTGGACACTGCCGAGGGTATCCTGGTCACAGCGGCGATCCGGGACATCAGCGTACGCAAGGCTGCCGAGAAGCATGTGGCGCAGATGGAAGGCCGGTATCGTGGCCTGCTGGAAGCGGCTCCGGATGCCATGGTGGTGGTGAACCAGGCGGGCGAAATCGTGCTGCTCAACGTCCAGACTGAGAAGCAGTTCGGCTACAGCCGTGACGAGCTTTTGGGCCAGAAGATCACCAACATCATTCCGCAGGGCTTTGCCGAGCGGCTGGTCACCGACGCCACGCGGAGTGTCGCCGAAGCGCTGGCCCAGGAGATCGGCACCGGGATCGAGCTGTCGGGACGGCGTAAGGACGGCAGCGAGTTCCCCATCGAGATTATGCTGAGCCCGTTGGACACTGCCGAGGGTATCCTGGTCACGGCGGCGATCCGGGACATCAGCGTGCATATCCGTAACGAGGCGAAGCTCCTGGAATTGGCCCGATTCGACCTCCTGACCGGGTTGCCCAACCGAGCCGTGTTTGCCGACGCGGTCCAGAAGGCAATCGCCTGGGCACGACGCGGCGGCCCAAGCTTCGCCGTCCTTTATCTCGACCTCGATTATTTCAAGGACGTCAACGACACGCTGGGGCATCCGATAGGCGATGAGCTGCTGAAAGGGGTCGCCAATCGTCTGAAAGAAAACGTGCGGGAAACGGACACGGTGGCCCGTTTCGGCGGCGACGAGTTCGCGATACTCGGGACCGAGATGAAGGATCCGGCGGGTGCCGGCGTCCTGGCGGCAGGGCTGCTAGAGAGCTTCAGCAAGCCATTCTCCGTCGGCGACAACCAGATCCGCAGCAGCGCCAGCGTCGGCATTGCCATCTACGGGGTGGATGCCACGGACGCGGAGACGCTCCTGTCCCGCGCCGACGTGGCGCTCTATCGTTCGAAGGAGGAGGGCCGCGGCATCTATCGGTTCTTCACCGCGGAGATGGATACCAAGATGCAAACCCGGGTCGCCCTCGGGCACGATCTGCGCGACGCCATCGGTTCTCCGCAAATCTTTCTCGAATACCAGCCGCAGGTCGAGGCCGCCACCGGCCGCATCGTCGGCGTAGAGGCCCTGGCCCGCTGGCGCCATCCCACGCGCGGCATGATTTCGCCGGCAGAATTCATTCCGGTGGCCGAGTTGAACGGCCTGATCGTCAGGCTCGGCCATTGGGTCCTGTGGGAAGCCTGCCGGCAGGCCGCGAAATGGCGCGAGGCCGGCATCGCTTCCGGCTTCATGGCGGTGAACCTGTCGGTGCACCAGTTCAAGACTCCGCTCGAACTCGAGAAGGACGTCGCCGCTGCCTTGGCGGCGTCGGGCCTCCCGCCGGGCATGCTCGAGCTGGAGATTACGGAAACCCTTCTGATGTCCGCGTCGCTCGCCCACAGCGAGGTTCTTGCGCGGCTGCGCGCAATGGGCGTCAGACTGGCGATCGACGATTTTGGAACAGGTTTTTCATCTCTCGATTACCTGCGCCGGTATCCGGTGGATCGCATCAAGATTGCGCAGAATTTCGTGCTGGAACTCGGCACCGCGGCGAGCACTGCGGCGGGCAGCGCCGCAGTCGTGAAGGCAACCATCGGGCTGGCCCGAGAACTTGGTATCGATGTCATCGCCGAGGGCGTCGAGACCACGGAACAGTTGAGACTCATTAAGCTCTGGCGCTGCCGCGAAGTGCAAGGCTACTTGTTCGCTAGGCCGCTGTCGGTGGAGGATCTCGTGCCGTTGCTGCAGGCATGTAAAATTGCGCCCCATTCGGTGGTGTAGGAGCGCGTGGCGCTCGTGATCTCCGGCGGGGATGGCCGGATTGTCAGGCAGCCGCGGCTGGCAGCCTGACGATGGGATCATCGCTCAAGGGGGCGATGGTAACTACATATGAATTGGACCGCTCATTGGGGGTTTGCCAACAGAGCTTCTATACAAAAGACGGAAATGCCTCTGGCTGGGTAGACCTTAATGGAGCTAGACGCCAATGACTGAGACTAAAGTACGGAAAGAGTGGAGATGGGGCGAGCTTGAAGTGCTGTTCGAGAACAAGTTCGGTAAAGCCTGCGGCAATAAGACCATGGAGCTTGACGGGTTCACGCTGACCCGTAGCCTCCGCCGACTGCCTAGTAACTCAGGCGAGACCCACACATGGAAGATCGACTTCATCGTGTCGGACCCAGACGGAGAGGTGACAGCAGTGAATGACCTGAATAGCCACCTGAACCGGGCGAACGATCCTGGTCGGAATTGGGGCATGGGGCGGGAGTGATAAGTCTCATTTCGATTCGAAGTCCGCTTCTTCCCCTCGTTCATCCCAAACCCGCCCTTCCCCTTCCGGCCCATCTCGGCCAGTCGGACTGAAGCTGTGGAGGGCCGTTTGAGTCGAAAACCGCCTCGCCCAAACTCCAACTCATTCCTTTTCCGACACAAACCCGCACAAATTGGGGTGCAAGTAAAAAATTAAGCTATACTAACAGTGAGTTATAGTACATTCCTCACAATAGCTCCACGTGGAACACCCCCCGCACAAAAAAACGGCCCAGGGAAAAACCCCTGGGCCGCCTCACTTAATCCGGTAACCGTTCGCTTACGCGGCGAACTGGTTCATCGTATTATGCGCGCCGCCAGCCTTTAGCGCCGCTTCACCGGCAAAATATTCCTTGTGGTCGTCACCAACGTCGGAACCCGACATGTTCTGGTGCTTCACGCAAGCAATACCCTGGCGAATTTCCTGCCGCTGCACGTTCAGCACGTAACCCAGCATGCCCTGCGCGCCAAAATACTCTTTCGAGAGATTGTCGGTGGAGAGCGCCGCGGTGTGGTAGGTCGGCAGCGTGATGAGATGATGGAAAATCCCCGCGCGCTTCGCCGCATCGGCCTGGAAGGTGCGGATACGCTCGTCAGCCTCAACGCCCAGCGGGGTCGCGTCATACTCAACGCTCATCAGTCTGGCGCGATCATACGCGGCAACATCCTTGCCCTCGGCCTTCATCGCATCATACACCTGCTGGCGGAAATTCAGCGTCCAGTTGAAGGACGGTGAATTGTTGTAAACCAGCTTGGCGTTGGGAACCACGGCGCGGATACGGTCCATCATGCCGGCGATCTGTTCCACATGCGGCTTCTCGGTTTCGATCCAGAGCAGATCAGCGCCGTTCTGGAGCGAGGTGATGGAGTCGAGCACGCAGCGGTCCTCACCGGTACCGGCGCGGAACTGGAACAGGTTGGAAGGCAGACGCTTGGGACGCAGCAGCTTGCCATTGCGGTTGATGATGACATCGCCATTGCGCGCATCGCCAGGCGCCACTTCTTCACAGTCGAGGAAGGAGTTGTACTGGTCACCCAGATCGCCAGGGGTGTGGGAAACCGCAATCTGCTTGGTCAGACCAGCGCCGAGCGAGTCGGTACGGGTCACGATGATGCCGTTCTCCACGCCAAGTTCCATGAACGCATAGCGGCAGGCCCGCACTTTCGCGAGGAAGTCCTCATGCGGCACGGTCACCTTGCCATCCTGGTGGCCGCACTGCTTCTCGTCGGACACCTGGTTCTCAATCTGCAGCGCGCAAGCACCGGCTTCGATCATCTTCTTGGCGAGCAGGTAGGTCGCTTCCGCGTTACCAAAGCCAGCGTCGATATCGGCGATGATGGGCACAACATGGGTCTCGTAATTGTCGATCTTCGTCTGCAATGCCTTCTGCTTGGCAAGGTCCCCAGCGCCGCGCGCGGCGTCGAGTTCGCGGAACATCATGCCGAGTTCGCGGGCATCGGCCTGGCGCAGGAAGGTGTAGATCTCCTCGATCAGCGCCGGCACGGAGGTCTTCTCATGCATAGACTGGTCCGGCAGCGGGCCGAAGTCGGAGCGCAAAGCGGCAACCATCCAGCCGGACAGGTAGATATAGCGGCGCTTGGTGCTGCCAAAATGCTTCTTCACGGAAATGATCTGCTGCTGGGCGATAAACCCGTGCCAGGCGCCGAGCGACTGGGTGTAGTTCGCCGAGTCGGCGTCATAGGCCGCCATGTCCGCGCGCATAATGCCGGCGGTGTACTTGGCAATGTCCAAACCGGTATGGAAGCGGTTCTGCAGCCGCATCCGCTCCACGGATTCGGCGTTGATACCGTCCCAGGTGCCGTTCTTGCTCTGGATGAGCTGGGTCAGCTTCGAAACGTGGTCTTGATACGACATGTGAATCTTCCGTTACAAGTTGGGGGCCGTGTTGCGATGCACCAAATAGCGACGGATTGTGAAAAAAGGGAGATGGCAAAAGGGCAAAACAGCCATATTTTTTGAAAATAAAGTGTAATATTGTAAAGATTTTACACGACTTCCCTCGCCCAAAGTAAAAAATTTTCTTAATCTTCGTTAAATTGCCCTCACGGCCGGAACACTCGGCTCAGGCGGCCAACGGCGTCGCGCAGCTCCGCCTCGTTCATGCTGCCGAAGCCCAGCCGCGCGCCATTGGTTTTGTAGCCATTGGTGGCGAATGCCTGGCCGGAGGTTAGGCCAACCTTGTTGGCCTGCATCGCGCCCGCCAGCGCCCCCAGGTCAATGTTCGCGGCAAAGTTCACCCAGAGGGCCAAACCGCCTTGCGGCAGCGTGACGTCGACAATGCCGCCGAGTTTTTCCGTAAGCGCTTCCGCCAGACATTCGCGCCGTTGCGCGTAGATGCGCAGGACTTTGCGCGTGTGGCTTTTCAACGCGCCGGAGGTCATGATTTCGGCCGCGGCGGCCTCGGTCACCGGGTCACCCTGGCGGTCGATGAGCATGATCTCGGCGGCGGCTCGCTGCACCACTGCCTCGGCGCCGGCGATGTAGCCGATGCGCAAGGAGGGCGAGAGCAGCTTGGAGAGCGAGCCGATGTACAGCACCCGGCCCCAGCCGTGCTCGCTCGCCAGGGGCAGCATGGGGCGGTGGGTGAAGTGGAATTCGTGGTCGTAGTCGTCTTCCACGATGGCAAAATTGTATTGCTCGGCCAGGGCCAGCAGGCGGATGCGCCGCTCCGGCGGCATGACCACGGTGGTGGGGAATTGGTGGTGCGGCGTGACATACACGGCGCGCACGCGGTGCGTGCGGCAACAGGCTTCCAACTCGTCGATCTTCATGCCCGATTCGTCGAGCCCGACCGAGACGATGGAGGCGCCGGCGGCCTGGAAAGCCTCGCGCGCCGGGGGGTAGCTGAGTGCTTCGACCACCACCGTGTCCCCAGCCTGGGCCAGCAGGCGGGCGGCGAGGTAGATGCCCATCTGGCTGCCGCGGGTGATGCAGATGTTGTCCGCCGTGCAGTTGAGGCCACGGTCCGCATTCAGCATGTCCGCCACCGCTTGGCGTAACACCAGGCTGCCGCGCGGGTCACCATAGCCGAGGCGATTGCGGCGGGAGCCTTCCAGCAAGGCGCGGCGGTAGGCGCGGGCAACCAGGGCGGCAGGCATGAGGCGGGTGTCGGGGGCGCCGTCGTCGAATTGGAGGGTGCCGGGTGGCACTGGGACATAGGGCAGGTTGGGGGCGGTGCGGCGGAGCTGGAAATTGGCGCTGGCGGCACTTGGGGTTTTGCTGGCGGCTTGGGTTTCAACCAGAGGCAGCAAGGCGGAAACAAAAGTTCCGCGTTTAGCCTCGGTGGTCAGCCAGCCTTGGGCAATGAGTTCCTCGTAGGATTGCTGGACGGTTTTGCGGTTGACGCCGACCAGGGCCGCGAGGTCGCGCGTGCCTGGCAGGGCGCTGCCCGGGGGGAGCCGCCCGCGCCTTATGGCCTCCATGATGGTGTGAGCGATTTGCAGATAGGCCGGGACCGCCGCCTCGCGGTCCAGCTCGATGCGCAGATCCCAGGGGCGCAGCATGTTCTCACTCCATCTGGACCAGTGTGAAATATAAAACTGGATGTTCCAGCTAACCCATGATGCGCATAATGAAGACTGCATACAAGTCTTTAAAAAGAATTCCAGCACCACACAGCAATCCAGAATTTTCTGAACCCCGCCGCAACCAACGGCATGGACGAGAAGGATTGCCGCGATGACCGCACCGCCCATTCTACCCCTGCGTAGCTTGAAGAAGGACGCCCTCGGCCCGCTGGAATTGCTGGCCCAGGGTATTGCCCTGATCTCGCCGACCATGACGGCGGCGTTGATCGTGCCACTGATGTTTGCCACGACCGGGAATTGGAGCTGGCTCTCCTACGGGCTTGGCACCGTTATGCTGCTGTTTGTGGCGCTCAATCTCAACCAGTTCGCCTCGCGCTTCGCGGGGTCGGGCTCGATGTACCAGTATATTTGTAAGGGCCTGGGTAATGTTACGGGCGGGCTGGGCGGCTGGGCGCTTATCTGGTCGTATCTCGGCATTTCCATTGCCGGCGCCACGGGTTTTACCACCTTCGCGCAGACGCTGCTGGGCATGGTGGGCGTGAATTGCCCGGCGGTGCCGCTGTTTGTTGTGTGCGTCGGCATTTCCGGCTTCTGCGCCTGGAAGAACGTCGCCGTTTCCGCGAAAGTGATGCTGATCCTGGAAGGCGCTTCCATGTTGCTGATCACGCTGCTCTGCCTGGTGGCGCTTGGCGTGCATGGCTTCACGGTGGATACGGTGCAGTTTGCGCCGAGCAGCTTCAACATGGGCAATCTCGGCCTTGGTGTCGTGGTCGCGGTGTTCTCGCTGGTTGGCTTTGAATCCTGCACCGCTTTTGGTGACGAGGCGCGCAACCCGCTCAAATCCATCCCCTGGGCGGTGATGCTCAGCCTGATCATCGCCGGCGTATTCTTCGTGTTCGTCACCTACGTGGAAGTGCTGGCAACACATGGTTATTCCACGACGCTGGACCAGCTTAGCGCACCGCTGAACACCATTGCTGGGCTGGTGCACATGCCCTGGCTGGCGGCCCCGCTTTCAGCCTGCGCCATGGTCAGCTTTTTTGCGCTCAACCTCTCCTGCCTCAATGCCGGGGCGCGGGTGATCTACATCATGGGGCAGCAAGGTCTGTTCCATAAATTCACGGCCGACTCGCACCGTGTGAACGAAACGCCGCATGTCGCGGTGCTGATAATGGGCGCACTCTCGTTTGGCCTGCCCACCTTCTGCGCCCTCAAAGGCATGACGGTGGGCGATATGTTCAACGATGCCGGTACGCTCGCGGCTTTTGGGTTCATCGTCGCCTATATCCTCGTTAGCGTCGCCGCGCCGCTTTATGTGAAATCTCTGGGCGAGCTGAAGCCGATGCATATTGTGATTGCGGCGGCGTCGCTCATCCTGCTGTTGGTGCCGACCATTGGCAGCGTGTACCCGGTGCCGGCGGCGCCGGTGAGATATTTCCCTTATATGTTCGGGGCCTATTTCATCCTGGGTGGTATCTGGATTGCCTTCCAGAATCATCGCCTGGTGGTTGCCAGCCGCGGGTTCCCCGAACTGGCGCAGGATGCCTGAGCCGATTGTTATCCTGGCCGGCGGGGAGATTGTCCCCGCCGCGGCAGGCGAGACGCTGCTGGCCGCGATGCAGCGGGCGGAGCGGAAGTTGCAAAGCGTGTGCAAGGGACGTGGCATGTGCGGTGCCTGCCGGGTTCTGGTTGACGCGGAGTTCTATGACTTGCTGGTACCGCCTAAAGATTCAGAGGTCCGGCTGTTGCATTACCTGAAGGAAGGGAGCGCGCGTAACCGCCTGGCCTGCCAGATCACCCTTGATGAAACCTTGAGCGGGCTGCGCATAACGCCCGACCCGCTCCCCATTCGTACCCCGCAAAAGGAGACCACGACATGAGTGCTGTGCTTGAAGACAAACAGACCGAGCTGGAGGGTGTTGGGCCGGCCTTCACCAAGGAGCAGATGCTGGCGATGCGCGGCAAGACGCGCGCGGCGATTCATGAAATTGCCGCCGCTGTGAAGTCCGGCATGGTGGAGGAAGATGCCGTGGCGATGGCCAAGGAGATTCTCGCCGCCAAGGACATGGTGCGCGGCTGGCACGATGTTTATGTGCGTTTTGGTACCAATACGCTGAAGACGTTCGGCGCGGAATCCGACCCTGGAATCGTGCTGGGCGAGAATGACATATTTTTCATTGATATTGGCCCGGTGTGGGAGGATTGGGAGGGTGATGGCGGCGATAGTTTTGTGGTCGGCCATGATGCGATGAAGAAGAAATGCGCGGCCGATGCAAAGGGGCTGTTCCATACCGTGCGGCATGAATGGGAGAACTCCGGCAAGAGCGGCAAGGCGCTGTATGAATTCGCGGTGGAGGAAGCGCAGGTGATGGGCTGGGAGTTGAACATGGACCTCTCCGGCCATAGGCTCTCGGATTTTCCGCATGCGGCGATTTACGATGGGCCGCTGGCGGATGTTGACTTTAAGCCATCACCGCTGCTGTGGGTGCTGGAAATTCATATCCGGCATCCGGATGGCGGGTATGGCGCGTTTTTTGAGGATATGTTGCTCGACGACAGCTATTTCGTTTAGCGTCGCATTTGACTAAGATGATCTCACCCGGACAAGAGGCGCCGCAACCTGTCCGGGTGAGCGCATGACTTTAGCAAACAGGCTATACAGACATTGAAAATTTTGGTTTTTCAGCATATTTCCATCGAGCATCCTGGTAGCTTTCGCGACGTGATCGCGGCCCACGGACACAGCCTGCATCAAGTAGAGCTTGATGCAGGCGAGGTTATTCCGCCATTGCAGGATTATGATATTTTGCTGGTAATGGGTGGCCCGATGGATGTGTGGGAAGAAGCTGCCCACCCCTGGCTGGTTGACGAAAAAACCGCCATTCGCGCCTGGGTCTCCGCTGGTAAGCCGTATCTGGGCATGTGCTTTGGCGCGCAGTTGCTGGCCGAGGCCATGGGCGGGAAAGTAGGCCTGATGACCGGCGCGCCGGAAGTGGGAATGAGCCAGGTTCGGCAACTCGGGGCGGTGCCGCTGTTTGCCGATTTGCCGGAGTTGTTGACCTGCTTCCAATGGCATGGCGCTGAAGTTAGTGAGCTACCACCCGGCGCCCGGCTGATTGCCACCAGCCCGGGGTGCCACGTGCAAGGCTTTGCCGTTGGCAACCATGCTTATGGGTTGCAGTTTCATGCTGAGCTGACCGAGACCACGGCGCAGGAGTGGAGCACCTTACCCGAATATGCCACTGCGCTGGAAGCCGTTAAAGGCCCCGCTGCGTTGCCGGCCATGCTGGCGGAGATCGATGCGCAAATTGGCGCGTTGCAGAGCGTGGCGTATCGGATTATTTCGAATTTCCTTGCCATTTCGGAGGAAGTTTCCGAAGGGCAGGAAACAGCCTAACGCTTATGCTTTCCAGAAGGTCATCAGCAATCCGCCGGAGACTATAAGCGCGCCGCCGCAATAAATGGGCAGGCCAGGGCGGACACCAAAGGCCGCCAGATTGATGATCTGCGCCACCACGAAGAACAAGGCGACGTAGACACCAAGTAATTTGCCAAAATCCCAGTTGGGTAGGTTGACGGTAATGCCGTAAGTGAACAGCACCACCGCGCCCGTGGCAAAGAAGCCAAGGCGGGTGGCCAGGGCATGGGCGTGCAAACCGCTGCGGGCGAGTGCGTCGCCCCCGGCTTCCAACACGGCGGCGAGGATGAGGACGGCGAGAATCGAGAGATTGTTCATGGGCCATGCATAAAACAAAGCCGGAGAAAAATCTCCGGCTTTGTTGGCGTACACAAGGAAAAGTTGGGATTAGGAACTAAAGCGGCCACGCGGAGCGGATGGCCAGCCTGGAAGACAACGCCGTGACCGGCTCAACCAGGCTGGATATTGCAAACTACTTGCCGGCCGGGATGACTGCCGACTCCATGTCGTGCTGAATGCCCGCGAGGATTTGCGGCGTGCGAATTTTCAGGAACGAGAACCAGGCGAAACCGACCAGCATGTAGGCCGCGAAGGCGTAGGGGAAGTAGTTGTACGGTGCCGAGGGGATGGGATACACGCTGCCGACCAGCGACAGGAACATGAGGACCGCACCAAGACCGCCGATGACGATGTCCCTGGTTTTGAGCTCGCCCGTGCGCTTGAGCAGGACCGGTGCGCTGACCGAGCATAGAAAGTACACGATGATGAAGCCGAAAGAGGCGAGCGTGCCGTACCAGCCGAAGGTGTTGGTCTCGGAATTGCTGGCGAAGACGGCACAGACGATGAAGTTGAGCACAGCGCCCACGGTTAATGCCAGATGCGGTGTTTTGCGGGTCTGGTGGACGATGCCCATGGAGCTGTGCACGAACTGGTAGCGGCCCAGGGAGAACAGCATGCGGCCGAACGCGTTGAGGGATGCCAACGCGCAGGCGAAGGAGCTGATGGTGGCGCCGAAATAGACCGGTGCGGTCATGTATTTGCTGATGGAGTTGGTGATGTCGCCCAAGGGTGCCGCGCTGGCGCCCAGCGTCGCCACGTTGTCACCAAAGCCCTGGGTGATGACGTAGGTGGTGCCTACAAAGAACACGCCCGAGAAGATCGACGTCGCGATGATGGCTTTGGGAATTGTGACTTTCGGGTTGCGGGTTTCCTTGCCTAGCGAGGCCGCGCTCTCGAAACCGACGAAGGAGAAGATCGCGAAGACGATCGCCTGTGCGATGCCGCCGAAGCTGGCGCCTTTCAGCGTTAACTGCTGCATGTCTGGCTTGAAGCCGTAATGGGAGAGGGTGATGACGATCACCGCAAGGATGATGACGACGGAAATGACTTCCAAGGTCAGGCCGATGCGCGAAGAGATGCGGATGTCGCGCGTGGCGAACAGCCAGACCAGCACGGAAAGAATGAGGTACATGGGAATGTTGGAGATTGGCAACGTGTAGCCGAGCGAGGAGAAAAATGTTTTGACGAAAATTGAGGTGGCGATGGTGAGCGCCATGGCCGTGAACAGGTAGGCGGCGAGCATGGCCCAGCCGGCCATCATGCCGTAGGATGGCCCGAGGCTGCGCGAAACGTAGACGAAGAACGAGCCCGCGGCGGGGATGCGGCCGGCGAGTTTGGAGATATTGAGCGCCACGATGAGCAAGGCCGCCATGCCGATGAGATAAACCAGCCAGGAAGCGGTGCCGGCGATGCCGACGACCACCGCGACCGCGAGTGCGGGCGTGAGCGTGGGCGAGACGTTGGCAACCGACTGGCCCAACGCCTCCAGAAATGACAAACTGTCTTTACGAAGCTCTGACATGAATACCCCTAAACTGTTTACGCAAAAGAAACTCAGGTTCTTTTGGAGCAAGTTTCGTGCCAAGAGCAGTGGTGGAGTTTCGCGCGGTGAACTGGGGGGGAATTAATATGGCGCGATTCTGATCGGCTAAAAATTAGGCGTCGGGTGAATAAAATATGCCTTGTTAATAAACAATTGTGCTTTGTAATAAACAGACGCGCAGGCCATCTGGGCAAAATAAAACAGGGGGCAAGGCCCCCTGTTTTAGCTGGCGAAGATTTGAACTTTCAGCAGTCGAGCGTGGCCTGACGTTCCCATTGGCTCAGGTGGGCGGCGTATTCGTTCCATTCTCCGTGCTTGAGTTTGGCGTAGGAGGTGACGAAAGATTCGCCAAGTGCCGCCTTGAGAGTGGCGGAGGTTTCGAAGGCGCGGAGGGCGTCGAGCATGTTGAGCGGCAGGCGCTTGGCGTCTTTCACCAGATGGCCGTCGGTGTACATGTTGATGTCCAGGCGCGGGCCGGGGTCGGATTTTTTGGCAATGCCGTCGAGACCGGCGGCGAGGATGCCGGCTTGTAGCAGATAGGGGTTGGTGGCGCCGTCGGCGAGGCGCATCTCGAAGCGGCCGGGCTCGGGGATGCGGATCATGTGGGTGCGGTTATTGCCTGAATAGGTCACGGTATTCGGTGCCCAGGTGGCACCGGACGTGGTGCGCGGGGCGTTGATGCGCTTGTAGGAATTCACCGTGGGATTCAGAAGGGCCGCGAGGGCATCGGCATGTTCGATGACGCCGCCTATGAAATTGTAACCGAGCTTGGAGACGCCAAGTTCGCCGGCTTCGTCCTCGAACAGATTGGTGGCGCCGTTCCAGAGCGAAACATGCGAGTGGCACCCGGTGCCGGTGAGGCCGAGGAAGGGTTTGGGCATGAAGGTGGCGCGCAGGCCGTGTTTTTCGGCGATGGTTTTGGCCATGAATTTGAAGAAGACGTGGCGGTCGGCGGTGATGAGGGCGTGGTCGTAGGTCCAGTTCATTTCGAACTGGCCGTTGGCGTCTTCATGGTCGTTCTGATACGCCTCCCAGCCGAGGGCGAGCATGGCGTCGCAGATTTCAGTGATGACATCGTAACGGCGCATTAGGGCACCGGCGTCATAACAGGGTTTGGTGGCGGTGTCGGCGGCGTCGGCAATGGCCGTGCCGTCGGCGTTGGTGAGGAAGAATTCACATTCCACACCGGATTTCATGGCAACGCCTGCGTCTTTCGCCTGGGCAACGACTCGTTGCAGGACATTGCGCGGGCCTTGCTCTACCGGTTTTCCGGACATCCAGATGTCGGAGGCGAGCCAGCCGACTTCGGGCTTCCAGGGGAGTTGGATGAGCGAGGTGGCGTCCGGCATGGCGAACATGTCAGGGTCCGCTGGTGAAAGGTCCAGCCAGGTGGCGAAGCCGGCGAAACCGGCGCCGTTTTTCTGCATGCCGGCGATGGCCGCGGCGGGCACCAGTTTGGCGCGCTGGCTGCCAAATAAATCAGTGTAGGAGATGAGGAAGTATTTGATGCCTTTTTGCGCGGCAACGGCGGCGAGATCAATGGTCATGTGTTTTTAAAACCCCGTTGTTTTTCCAGGAAACCAGTTGGTACCCGCAAGTGGTATTTGCGCCATGGCGGCGGCCTCAAGGGTGAGTGCCACCAGATCCTCGGGCTCCAGATTGTGCAGGTGACTCTTGCCGCAGGCGCGGGCGATGGCCTGGGCTTCCAGCGTGAGGACCGAGAGATAATTTGCCAGGCGGCGGCCCGCTTTGATCGGGTCCAGGCGGGCGGCGAGTTTTTCGTCCTGCGTAGTGATGCCGGCGGGGTCCCTGCCCTCGTGCCAATCGTCGTAGGCACCGGCCGTGGTGCCGAGTTTCTGGTATTCGGCTTCAAGGTCGGGCGAATTGTCGCCTAGCGCGATGAGGGCGGCGGTGCCGATGGCGACCGCGTCCGCGCCCAGGGCCAGGGCTTTGGCAACGTCCGCGCCGGAGCGGATGCCGCCGGAGACGATGAGCTGGACCTTGCGGTGTAGGCCGAGGTCTTGTAGCGCCTGCACCGCGGGGCGGATGGCGGAGAGGATGGGAATGCCTACGTGTTCGATGAATACTTCCTGCGTCGCGGCGGTGCCACCCTGCATGCCGTCGAGCACCACGACATCGGCGCCGGCCTTGATCGCCAAAGCGGTGTCGTAATACGGCCGGCTGGCGCCGATTTTTATGTAGATGGGTTTTTCCCAATTAGTGAGTTCACGAAGTTCCAGTATCTTGATTTCAAGATCGTCCGGGCCGGTCCAGTCCGGGTGGCGGCAGGCGGAGCGCTGGTCGATGCCTTCAGGCAGGTTGCGCATCTGGGCGACGCGCGGCGAGATTTTTTGGCCGAGCAGCATGCCGCCGCCGCCTGGTTTGGCGCCCTGGCCAATGACGACCTCGATCGCATCGGCCTTGCGCAAATCAGTGAGGTTCATGCCGTAGCGCGAGGGGAGATACTGGTAGATGAGGGTTTGGCTGTGGCCGCGCTCCTCGGGAGTCATGCCGCCGTCGCCCGTGGTGGTAGAGGTGCCGGCGGCGGTGGCGCCGCGGCCTAAAGCCTCCTTGGCGTTGGCGGAGAGCGAGCCGAATGACATGCCGGCGATGGTGACTGGAATTTTCAGGTGAATTGGCTTTTTGGCGAAGCGGGTGCCGAGCGTGACATCGGTATCGCAGCGCTCGCGATAGCCTTCCAGGGGGTAGCGGGACATGGAGGCACCAAGGAAGAGAAGATCGTCAAAATGCGGGAGCTTGCGTTTGCTGCCGCCGCCACGGATGTCATAGATGCCGGTGGCCGCGGCGCGGTTGATTTCGGCGACGGTGGCTGGATCAAAAGTTGCGGAAAAACGCGGCAGCGTCTGCGGGATTTTCGGGCCTGCGGTTTCGTTCATCTTAGTAAGCCCCTGCGTTATCAACGTGGAAATGGTAAAGGGTGCGGGCGGAGCCGTAGCGTTTGAAGCTGTCCACGTTCGCGTCGGTGCCCGCCCGTTTCAACAGATTGGCGAGAATGGCGCGGTCCTCGGCGTCCATCGGTTTTTCTTCGCAATCCGCGCCCAGGCTGGCGACTTTGCCGCGCACGAAGAGCCGCGCCTCGTAGAGGGAATCGCCCAAGGCATCGCCGGCATCGCCGAGCACGACAAGGTTGCCCGATTGCGCCATGAACGCACTCATATGGCCGACCGAGCCTTTCACCACGATGTCGATGCCCTTCATCGAAATGCCGCAGCGCGCCGAGGCATTGCCCTCAATAATGAGCAGACCGCCATGGGCGGTGGCGCCGGCGGCCTGGCTGGCATCGCCCAGCACATGCACGGAGCCGGACATCATGTTTTCCGCCACGCCGGTGCCGGCATTGCCGGTAACGGTGATGTTGGCACCGTCGTTCATACCGGCACAGTAATAGCCGACATGGCCATCTATGGTGACGATGACAGGCGCGGTAATGCCGACCGCGACGGCGTGCTCGCCCGCCGGATTGAGCACGGTCCAGGCGGTCTGGTTCGTGGTCGGCGTGAGTGCCTGCAAGGTGGCATTCAGCTGGCGGATATTGGCCTCGGCAATGTCAAAAACGACGGCGCCGGGTTCGGCGATGTTCAAGCCGGCGCTCATGCCGCGTGCTCCCAGAAGTAGACTTTTGCGGGTTCAGGTTCGAATAGACGGGCTTTGGAGATACCCGGAAGATTGACCAGGGCGCGGTACTCGGAACCGAACGCCACATAATCGTCTGTTTCGGCCATGACCGCGGGCTTGCAGGCGACCCGGTCGCGCAAGACGCCGAACCCGGACTCGGTGCCGACGACAAAAGTATAGAAACCGTCAAGATCATCGAGCGCGGAGGTCAGCGCCTCGTTGAGCTTGGCGCCGTTGCGCAGTTTCCAGGACAGGTAGCCGGCGGCGACTTCGGTGTCGTTCTGCGTTTCGAAGCTGATGTTCTCGCGGATCAGCTTGCGGCGGACATCGTTATGGTTGGAGAGCGAGCCGTTATGCACGAGACATTGGTCCGGCCCGGTGGAGAACGGGTGCGCGCCCTGCGTCGTGACAGCGGATTCAGTGGCCATGCGGGTATGGCCGATGGCGTGGCTCCCGGACATTTTTGCTAACCCAAAACGGTTTGCAACATCCTGTGGCAGGCCAACGCCTTTGTAAAGTTCCATGCGCTCGCCAAAGGCGACGATGGCAATTTCCGGGAAGGTGGCCAGAACGGCGCGGACCTGGGCCTCGCGCGCGGCCGGGAAGGTGAAGACCGCGTGGTCGTCGTGCACCCTGTAGACGGCATCAACTTTGGCGGCGAGCGCCCCGAAGTCAAAATTCGCGGGGGCACGGAGCGTGAATTTGCGATGGTCTGGCATGCCGTGGCCATAAATCGCGAAACCGGCGGAGTCCGGCCCGCGGTCCGTCAGTACCGTGAGCATGGTCGCGGTGAGTGCGCCGAGTTCGGGCTCCAGAGCCCGGTTTTTCAAGAAAAGTCCTGCAATGCCACACATGGGGTCAACCTGTTTGCTGATGATACGCAAGCTTAACCAGGGGCGGCAGGCTCGTCAACTGATAAGAACAAAGATTTCTTAGGAAGAACCTTTAGTGAGCAGGGGCTGACTAGGCGCCAACGGTACAGGTCAGCCTTAATACTCCGAGGGGGCCCGCATATGGGTGATGATAGAAAGATAACTCATTGGTTTTGTCATGAGTTTTTCTGGCCCATGCGGGGCCGCGGAATCGAACAGCAACGCGTCACCAGGGGTGAGGTGGTAGGATTGGTCACCGTGGCGATACATGACCTCGCCTGTGAGCATGTAAATGAATTCCGTGCCCTCATGCTGAAACGCGGGATAGGGGGCGGCATCCGCGTGCAAGGTGATGAGATATGGCTCCACCACGACATCCCCGCCAAGGGCGGCGCCGAGCAGGCTGTACTGATGCCCGGCCTTGGTGCCCCGGCGTTCGATAACCACGCCGGAACCGGCTTTGACAAAGGAACAGTCGCGCTTTTCCTCGAAGGCCGCGAAAAAAGTGGTCAGCGGTACATTCAGCGCCGAGGCCAGCGCCTGCAAACTGGCCAGCGAGGGCGATATTTGTCCGTTTTCGATTTTCGAGAGCATTCCCCCGGACAAGCCGGCAGCACTGGCGAGGTCCGAAACGGTGATACCGACCCGCCGGCGTAGCTGACGTACCTGCACGCCGATGGCTTGTTCCAGGGTCATATCTGAAATGGCGGCGGCGGAGGAACCGGTGGCGTAGGGTTCGCCATTGGAGACGACGAGCCGGGTTTTGGCGTGGATATCAGCCGCGGGCGCCTGAGCCTTGGGTGCGGCAGTTTTTTGGGTGGAACGCATGGCCATGCTTTGTCTCCATATTCCGCCTCAGCACGTGAAGGCCCGGCCAACGCCATGCATATACTTTTATTATTAATATGACGCTGAGCGCGAAAATGCCAGATTTTTCTACAATCGGAGATAGATTCATTGCGATAATTAATTATTATCGGCGCAGGTTTGGTTGTGTTGGATTAAAATTTACTCAGCCGGCCAAGATTGCAGCATTTAGCGCTGCTCAACGCAGCAGCTTTGTCGGGGCGATGGAACAGGCAGCAGCGCTTAGTTCGGCCGGCTGTTAACAGGATTCGATGCGTTTTGCCGCCGTGAGCGTGTTGCGGAGCAGGCAGGCGATCGTCATGGGGCCGACGCCGC
>PLSD01000124.1 GCA_003164135.1 Acetobacteraceae bacterium | reverse complement strand
CATTGTGAACGACTCAGGCCACTAGTGCGCCGCCGTAGCTAAGTGATGTCTTTGCGTCAGCGCTTTGTCTCGAATACAGCGAACCATCTTGACCGATATTTCGAAACCCAAACCAAGAGAAGCTCGTCCAACGATCCCGGAGATGGTCATTTCGATGATTTCTCAAGCGCTGCAGCAAATTGGCATTACCAAATCCGGCTTGCCCAATGTAAACAGGAGTGAAAATTGGCTCGTATAAAATGTATATTCCAATCTGGTCCTTGAATTCTACTGAGTCTGAATTTTTTGCTAACTTTCCGGAAAGCGAACCCGAATAGCCTTGCGATCCCCAATTCACTTGGTCTCGTACCCAACGCAGCCCATAGTTTTTTATAATTGCCATAGCAAATGTCTTTCGGGAACCAATGAATGCTCTCTAAAAGAGAGCCAATAATTTAAATCTAAAACAAATAAACCATAAAGTCCAACTTCAAGTTGCAGCAAACGCCGCCCGGATCAGCCCCTCACAATCCGCCACTTTCTGGCCATTACATAAACCGTTTTCCCCACCCAGAAAATTAACCATTTTCCGGTTAACCCCCTTATTGCACCACCAATAACTGAAACTCATTCTTTTTCCGACACAAACCCGCACAAATTGGGGTGCAAGCAAAAAATTAAGCCATACTAACAACGTGTTATATCCGAAACCTCACAACTGTTTCATGTGAAACACCCCCGCCACGCAAAAGGGCGGCCACGAGCCGCCCTCTCGCAACACCCCCAGGTGCAACCCCGCTTAAAACAGTTGCTCGCCGTGCAGCACGATATCCAACCCCTCGCGCTCCTCCTCCTTGGTCACGCGCAGCCCAACCAGCAGGTCGGTAATTTTCAGCAGCACCCAGCTCACCCCCGCGCAGTACACAATGGTCGTCAGCACGCCGATGGCCTGAATTTTCAGCAGCCCCAACCCGCCAAACGCCACCCCGCCCGGCGCCGCCAGCGTGGCGGACAAAGGCCCAAACGCAAACCACCCGGTCGCCAGCGTGCCAATGATCCCGGCAATGCCATGCACGCCAAATGCGTCCAAACTATCATCGTACCCCAAAGCCGATTTCATCGAGGTCGCGGTCCAGAAGCAAACGAACCCCGCCGCCAGCCCAATGGCCAGCGCCGAGCCGGGCAGCACAAAGCCCGCCGCCGGGGTAATGGCGACCAGCCCCGCCACCGCGCCGGAAATGCCGCCCAGTACCGAGGGTTTGCCCCGCACCGCCCATTCGGTGAAAATCCAGGACAAAGTGGCAGCGGCGGCGGCAATCTGCGTGTCCAGCACGGCCATGCCGGCGCGGCCGTTGGCCCCCATGGCCCCGCCGGAGTTAAACCCCATCCACCCCACCCAGAGCAGCGAGGCGCCGATAACGGCGTAGCTGAGGTTCCAGGGCGCCATGTTCTCCTGCCCATACCCCAGGCGTTTGCCGAGCATCAGCGCGCACACCAGCCCGGTGACACCGCAGTTGATCTCCACCACCGTGCCGCCCGCGAAATCGGCGATGCCCATTTTGGCGAGCCAGCCGGTAGGCGCCCACACCCAATGCGCCAGCGGCGCGTACACCAGCAGAGACCACATGGTGAAAAAGATCAACAATGCGGAAAATTTCATGCGGTCCGCGCAACTGCCTGTCACCACCGCGGGGGTGATAATGGCAAAACTCATCTGGAACATCAAAAACACGCTCTCAGGAATCGTCGTCGGCGTGGCATAATGCGTACCGGCGGCGATGGTGAACGGCTTGTCCCAGTTCTCGGCAAGGCCCTGCAAAAACACGCGGGAGAAATCGCCGATGAACGCGTTGCCTTTGGTAAAAGCCAGCGAATAACCAACAACCATCCACAGCACGGTCATTACCGCGCAGAGCATGAACGACTGCATCATAATGGCGAGAACGTTCTTTTTGCGCACCATGCCGGCGTAGAACAGTGCCAGTCCCGGAATAGTCATCAGCAGCACGAGAATGGTGCACATGAGCACCCAGGCAACATTGCCCGGTTGAATTTGCTGCATTTTTATAGTCCCTCAGAGGCTGGTGTTATTGTTACTTCCCCGAGGGGCGGCTCAGCCTGTCTGCTATTCCATTACGCTTCTGGCGGTCAAGGCAGGGTGGCATCGGGCCAGCAAATAATAGCTGGCGCCGGGCACCCGCCGGTCATATATTACCATTATGACCTATGTACCCCTGACCCCCGAACAACACACCGAACTCCACGCCTTGCGCGCGGAATTCGCCAAAGCCGCGCAACGCGCCGTGGATGCCCTGCACGCCTTCGGCCCGAACCACAATCTGGACCCGGTCGCCGTGACCCTGTTCGAGGAAGCCGACCACGAGCTCGACCAGCTCCGCCGCCGGATTAAAGCGATCGTCGGCAAAAAAACATAACCCCCGGCAACAGCGCTAAAGCTGTTACCGGGGGTTAAAGCCTATTGTGCGCGGATTGCGTTGATAATCCCCGAAAAATCCTCGCCCGCATGTCCGGCGTCAACAAACTGCTGGTAAATCTCAGCGGCATGTTTGCCCAAAGCCGTGGCCGCACCCGCACTGGCGGCGGCGTCCTGGCTGAGCAGCAGGTCTTTGAGCATGAGTGCGGCGGCAAAACCCGGCTTGTAGTCGTTGTTGGAAGGGCTGGTCGGCACCGGGCCAGGGACCGGGCAATAGCTGGTCAGCGACCAGCACTGGCCGGACGACGTGGAGGCGACATCATACAGCGCCTGCGCCGAGAGGCCGAGTTTTTCGCCGAGCACGAACGCCTCGGAAACGCCGATCATGGAAATGCCCAGGATCATGTTGTTGCAGATTTTCGCGACCTGCCCGGCACCGGCACCGCCGCAATGCACGATCTTCTTGCCCATGACTTCCAGCACCGGCTTGGCGCGGGTGAAAGCGGCATCCGCGCCGCCAACCATGAAGGTAAGCGTGCCACCGGCAGCCCCGCCGACACCGCCGGAGACCGGGGCGTCAACCGCCAGGAAACCGGCTTTTTCCACTAACTCATGCGCCTTGCGGGCGCTGTCCACGTCAATCGTCGAGCTGTCGATAAACAGCGTGCCAGGAGCAGCGGCTTTTAAAATGTCGTTGTACACGCCCAGCACCAGTTTGCCGTTTGGCAGCATGGTGACAACAATTTCCACACCCTCAAGCGACTCAGCCGCGGCGGGCATGACCTTGATCCCAGCGTTGCCGGCCGCCTCAATCGCGGCGGGAACCAGGTCGAACCCATTCACCTCATGCCCGGCCTTCACCAGGTTGATGGCCATCGGCAGACCCATGTTGCCCAGACCGATAAATGCGATTTTTGCCATTATTTTTTGTCTCCCATAATCTGCCGCGAGATGATGACCCGCATGATTTCGTTGGTGCCTTCAAGAATCTGGTGCACGCGCAAATCGCGCACGATTTTCTCGATGCCGTAATCGGCCAGATAGCCGTAGCCGCCGTGCATCTGCAGCGCCTCGTTGGCAATCTCGAACCCCGCATCGGTGGCGAAGCGCTTGGCCATGGCGCAATACAGCGTCGCCTCCGGGCTCTTGGCATCCAGCGCGCTCGCCGCACGCCAGAGCAGCAGACGGGCGGCTTCCAGCTCCGTCGCCATGTCCGCGATACGGAATTGCAGCGCCTGGAAATGACCGATGGGTTTGCCGAAAGCCTTGCGCTCGGAGAGGTAAGTAATGGTTTTATCCAACGCCGACTGCGCGCCGCCGAGCGAGGCCGCACCAATGTTGATGCGCCCGCCATCGAGACCCGCCATGGCAATTTTGAAGCCGATGCCCTCCGGCCCAAGCCGGTTGGCGACGGGCACGCGGGCGTCCTCGAAAATAACCTGCCGGGTGGGCTGGGCGTTCCAGCCCATTTTGTATTCATTGGCGCCGAAGGAAACGCCGGGCGTGTCCTTGTCGATAATCAGGGTGGAAATGCCCCCTGCCCCGTCGCCGCCGGTGCGTACCATCACGACATAGACTTCCGCCGCGCCTGCACCCGAGATGAACTGTTTTACCCCGTTGACCACATAATGATCGCCATCCAGCACTGCTTTGGCACGCAGGCTGGCGGCATCCGACCCGGCCGCCGGTTCGGTGAGGCAGTAGCTGGAGAACCATTCCATGCTGCACAGTTTCGGCAAATATTTCGCCTTCTGTGCATCACTGCCATAACGGTCGATCATCCCGGCGGACATGTTGTGGATGGAGATATAGGAGGAAACAGCCGGGCAGCCGGTGGCCAGCGCCTCAATAATCAAGGCCGCGTGCAGCCGGGTAAGTCCCGAGCCGCCGTAGGCTTCGTCGATATAAATTCCGCCCATGCCCAAGGCGGCGGCCTCACGTATCACTTCAACCGGGAAATGCTTGTTCCGGTCCCATTCAATCGCGGACGGCGCCAGACGCTCGGTTGCGAACGTCTGGGCCATTTCACGAATGGCGAGTTGATCTTCATCAAGGTTGAACGAGAGGCCACCCATGGTCATTAATCCATCGTCGGGATGACGAAGCTGGCGCCGTCTTTAACGCCCGACGGCCAGCGCGAGGTGACGGTCTTGGTCTTGGTGTAGAAGCGGATCGAGTCCGGACCATGCTGGTTGAGATCGCCGAAGCCCGAACGCTTCCAGCCGCCAAAAGTGTGGTAGGCGATGGGAACGGGGATGGGCACGTTCACGCCGACCATGCCGACCTGCACGCGGGCGCAGAAGTCGCGCGCGGCGTCGCCGTCACGGGTGAAGATGGCTGTGCCGTTGCCGTATTCATGCTCGTTGGGCAGGCGCAGCGCGTCTTCGTAATTGTCGGCGCGGACCACGACCAGCACGGGCCCGAAAATCTCTTCCTTATAGATTTTCATGTCCGGGGTGACGTTGTCGAACAGCGTGCCGCCGATGAAGTAGCCGTCCTCATAGCCCTGCATCTTGAAGCCGCGGCCGTCGACCAGCATGTTGGCGCCTTCGGCAACACCGGCGTCGATGTAGCTCTTGACGCGGTTCAGCGCGTCCTTGGTGACCAGCGGGCCGTAGTCGGCGCCGGCGTCGGAGGACAGGCCGATTTTCAGCGCTTCAACGCGCGGGATCAACTTCTTCACCAGCGCATCGGCGGTGGCTTTGCCGACCGGCACGGCGACCGAGAGCGCCATGCAGCGTTCGCCGGCGGAGCCGTAGGCGGCGCCGATGAGGGCGTCGACCACCTGGTCGAGATCGGCGTCCGGCATGATGATGGCGTGGTTTTTGGCGCCGCCAAAACACTGCGCGCGCTTGCCGTTCTGGGCGGCGGTTGCATAGATGTAGTTGGCAATCGCGGAGGAGCCGACGAAGCCGACCGCCATGATGCGCGGGTCATTCAGGATGGTGTCGACGGCTTCCTTATCGCCGTTCACCACGTTGAAAATACCCGGTGGGCCACCGGCGGCGAGGAACAGCTCGGCCAGGCGCAGCGGCACCGAGGGATCGCGCTCGGAGGGCTTGAGGATGAATGCATTACCGCAGGCAATGGCCGGGGCGGCCTTCCATAGCGGGATCATCGCCGGGAAGTTGAACGGGGTGATGCCGGCGACGACGCCGAGCGGCTGGCGCATGGAATAGACGTCGATGCTGGTGCCGGCGTCCGTGGTGTATTCGCCCTTGAGCAAATGCGGGATGCCAATGGCGAATTCCAGCACTTCAACGCCGCGCTGAATGTCGCCCTTGGCGTCCGGCACGGTCTTGCCGTGCTCGGAGGAGAGCAGCCGGGCCAGCGAGTCGATCTCGGCATTGATGAGGTCGAGGAACTTCATCAGCACGCGGGCGCGGCGCTGCGGGTTGGTGGCGGCCCAGGCCGGCTGCGCGGCGGCGGCGTTGGCAATCGCTGCCTCAACCTCGGCCTTGCTCGCCAGGGCGACTTTCGCCTGCACGGCGCCGGTGTTGGGGTCGAAAACATCGGCAAAGCGGCCGGATGTGCCGGTGACGGTCTTGCCGCCAATGAAATGGTTTAATTCGCGCGCCATGGGTCTCTCCTCTGGGCAGTTCTTGCCGGAGCTGTTTATCCGCGTTAACATGCCCGATGAAGGGTAATTCTTCCGCAATCATTGCGCATTTTTGCACAACGAGCCAGTGCGCATAGGGGCAGGCCATGGCCGGACGTAAGCGCGCGCAAAACTGGGATGATTTTCGCCATTTTCTTGCGGTGGCACGTACCGGCACGCTCTCGGCCGCGGCGGAAATGCTGGGGACCGACCATACCACCGTCGCGCGGCATATCCAGCGGCTGGAAGAACGCCTGGCGACGCGCATATTTTACCGCAGCAACCTCGGCTACGATTTGACCGCCAGCGGGGAGCAACTGCGGCCCATCGCGGAAACCATGGAGGCGAGCTACCTGCAGGCCGCCTCGATGGAAAACGAAAATCCAACGGTATCGGGGACCATCCGTATCGGCGCGCCGGACGGTTTCGGCACCGGGTTCCTCGCCCCGCGTATCCACAAGCTGGCCGCTCTGCACCCCAAGCTGGAGATCGAACTGCTGGCCACGGCACGCGTGTTCAGCCTTTCCAAACGCGAGGCGGATATCGGCATCAGCCTCACCTCTCCGGAACACGCGCGCGTCGTCTCCCGCCGCCTCATTGATTACCGGCTGCATATCTATGCCTCACGCGCCTACCTCACGGCACACCCCCCCATCGCCAGCCCCGCCGATCTCACCCACCACGACTTCGTCGGCTATATCGAGGACATGCTGTTCACCCCGGAACTGAACTATCTCAGCAGCGTCGGCCCCGGCATCAACGCGCGTATCCGCAGCACCAACCTCACCGCCCAGGCCTACGCCACCGCCGCCGGCAGCGGCCTGTGCGTGCTGCCAGTGTTTATCGCCCGCCTGCACCCCGAACTGGTGCCCGTGCTGCCGGAGGAAATCTCTCTGAAACGCTCGTTCTTCATGCATATCCACGAAGACAACCGTAAATCCGCCCACGTCCGCGCCGCCGCCGCCTTCATCACCAGCGAATTGGCGCAAAGCCCCGGATTTTTCGGGTAAGAGGTTGGGGTAATGCGAGTAAGGCCAAGGGGCGCGGCCCTTCGTGGGGGTCCAGGGGGGTATGGCCGCCTTTACCGAACTCAACTGCCCGTTCTTTCATAATCATTGGAATACTTCAAACACCGTGCGGCGGGCTCAATGCGATAAAAGCGATAATTTAAAACCCTGAATCATTATACCAAGTGACTTAGCCTTTGACACACGCCCAAGTCCTTGTGCCGATAGAGGCGATGCGTTTGGGATCATTGACCAGGAACAACCATGCCTGCTTGCAGGCCTCGAGCATGGCCTCGTAGCTATCCCAGACGAGGCTACTTAATTTGTTGCCCCGCAGATAATCCCAGACGTTTTCCATCGGGTTCAGCTCGGGTGCGTAGGGCGGCAAGGGCAGCAGTGTGATGTTGTCCGGCACAATCAGCCGCTCGCCTTGCTGGTGCCAGCCAGCTCCGTCGCAGACCAGCAGGCAATGCGTGCCCGCTGCAACCTGCGTGCTGATTTCGGCCAGGTGCTCATTCATCGCCTCGGCGTTGACGGCTGGCATGATGATCGCCGCACCGACGCCGCGGGCCGGGCAGATCGCGCCGAATATGTGAACGGAATCATGGCGGTTGTCGCGGGCCATGGGCGGGCGGGAGCCGATCAGTGCCCAGACATATTCAATCGAGCCTTTTTGACCGACCCGGGCTTCATCCCCGGATCAAGTCCGGGGCAGGCTCTGGAACCAAACTTCAATCTCTTGGCCGGTCACCCGTGCCGGCAAAACATCCAGGCTCAGGCTACGGAAGTTTTTTTAAAAGTCTCCTGCGCGGCGAGGTCTTTCTTGGGATGAAAGGGGCGTGGCTGCAGCCGCGTCAGCTTCAATTGGCGAAGCCACCGGCCGATTGTGCGTTCAGTTGTATCAACCGAAAACCGGCGCGCAACTTGCTCTCGCAAATCGACGCAGCGCCAGCGCACAACCCGGTCGACCTCAGGGTCCGGCCCGTTCACCACAAGCGCCAGCAGCTCCGCCATCTGCGCTTCATTCAACAGTGGCGCCGGGCCAACACCAACCCGGGAGATCAGCCCGGCCAAGCCCTCCGCGTTGTAGCGATGCACCCAGTCGCGCAACGTCTGCCGGTCCATATCCACGGTCATGCACATATTGCCGACGGCCACAGCCTGGGTCGTTCAACGGCACTCGTTTGGATTGATGAAGCTGCAGGTTGGGCGCGGACACGATCGCGCATTTATCGTCTGCTCGGACCCAAGCTGAAATGTTAAGGGCGTTCTTTTCTATCATTGAAAAATGGGAAGTCCGCGGCGAAGACGCCTGCATTTTGCTTGGTGGCATTTCGAATGAGGACTTTTATAGCTTGAAGAAGAACCCGGACCAGACCCTGGACCCTGAAGCGGTGACCAGGGTCACATATCTCGCGGGCATCTACATAGCTCTTCATACTCTTTACGGCGATGAACTTGCGGACAAATGGGTTCAAATGCCAAACCAAAACGCAATCTTCGGCGGCCAGACGCCCCTTGGTTATATGATCCGTGGCGGCCTTCCAGCATTTCAAACCATGCTGCACCTGCTGGATGCACGGCGAGGTGGCGTGTGACGTTGCGGCCAACGACGCCGCTTCGGCAATTCGGCATGCAACGCTTGACTTGATCCGGCCCAATGACCTTCCTGATCACGCGAGCGTTCTGGAATGCTGCGCGACGATCACTGCACGGTTTCTCACCCTGTTTGTCGCGCTACACTGGTATGTTCTGGCCTGCGTTTTCGCGGCAAAAGCGTTAACTTGGCCAATACCAGCCCGATCACGTGGATATGCGGCCGGCCAGACGTAGCGAAGCAAGAAACCCGTTTAGTAGACCCCGCTAAACACCACCGGCCACATAGGTCCGTAATGTCTCAAACTCGTACATATGCTGGTCAATTCGGGCCTTTACGACGTCGCCAATACTGACCAAACCAATCAACACGCGTGAATCTACGATGGGCAGATGCCTGAAATGTCCGTCCGTCATCATTTCCATCGCCTTTGCAATTGTAGTCGCTGGCGTGGCAATCACGGGATCTGGCGTCATCAACTCTGCTGCTGCCCTGTCTAGGATGCCGACGGCGTGACAGGCAAAACCACGTACGATGTCGCGTTCGCTCAGAATACCGGCGAGCTCACTTTGATCGCCCATGACCAGAACCGCACCGATCCTCTTTTTAGAGAGTATCTCGAGAACCTCTCTGATTGTCGTGTCTTGTGATACCGCAATGAAGCCTGCTGGCTTCTGCCTCAAAATCATGTTGAGCGTCACAATATCATCCTCCTCTATCGAGCATCTCGCGCGCAGCGCCGGAATAGGGCGCCCGATAAAGGTAAGCAAAATATGCGCCACATGCGTTCTAGTCATGCGGATTTATCACGGCCGACGCGAGCCGGCCCGCTCTGGGAAGCCCGTTTGATTGCAATAAGATTTTATGCGCTCATTCTTGAGGCGCTTGGCAACTCCATAATCCGGGACTTGGTACAAACTCTTCTGGTCCGCAGTGGCTTTTTGCGTGTCTGCTCACTCGCGAACGAACAACCTGCCGACGCCAAAATTGCGGAACTTCGTGATATCTACGCAGCGATTCTATCAGGTCGTTCTGACCTGGCACGACGGGTAACGGTTAAGCATTTTATCGCTGAAGCCGATGCCGCCGCTAAATTTATCAGCGCGGCAAAACTAAAAACAAAATCCCGCTTCAGTAGCCCCAGCTCCAGCATGGCTTCCTGACTCATACGGTCGCGGGTCCACGGCGGCTCCCAGACGAGATTGACAAGCACGACACTGACGCCTGGAACCAGAGAGACCATGTGCTGAACCTGACCGGGCAACGAGCCTGCCACGGGACAGGCTGGTGTGGTCAGCGTCATGTCCACGTGCACTACGCCATGCTGGCTCACTGCCAGGCTGTAAATGAGGCCGAGGTCGACCAGGTTGACCGGAATTTCCGGGTCCCGCACGGTCTTGAGTGCTTCCATGACCTCGGCCCGCAGGGCGGGGTCGCCATCATCGGTTGGGACCAATGGAACGATGTTCTGGCGCGCCGCGGCCTGGCCTTCGGACAACATCGCGCTATTCCGTCTTGGCGGCGGCCTCGAGGCCGCCGCCGTGCACGGCAGCTTCGAAAGCGTGCCAGGCTAAAGTTGCGCATTTCACCCGTGCGGGAAACGTTTTGACGCCGGTCAACAGGTCAAGGCGCTCACTGTCGTCTTCCAGCTCCGGTGGTACGGCGACCGGGGCGCCGCCCGTAACATTGGCGTGGAAGGCGCCGAATAGGATTTCCGCGTCCTTCAAAGTTTTTCCTTTGAGAATTTCGGTCATCAGCGAGGCGGAGGCGGTGGAGATCGCGCAGCCACGGCCCTCGAAACTGACGTCCTCTATCCGCTCGCCGGCGAGTTGGAGGTAGACCGTCACCTTGTCGCCGCAGAGCGGGTTGTGGCCATGCGCGAAATGACTAGGCTCGGCCATCGCATGAAAATTGCGGGGGTGGCGGCCGTGATCGAGAATGATATCCTGATAAAGCTCGCGCAGATCCATGATGTCTAATCCCCAAAAATTTTCTGTGCCGCCCGCACCGCGCGGATGAGCGCGTCAACATCGGCTTCGTCGCTGTAGATCCCAAATGACGCACGGGCCGTGGCGGGCAGGCCGAGCCGCTCCATCAGGGGCTGGGCGCAATGATGCCCTGCGCGAATGGCGACGTTATGCTGGTCGAAGATGGTGGCGAGATCATGGGGATGAATGCCCTCAACTTCGAAGGAAACCGCGCCAAGCTGGCGGTGGCCGGCGCCAACTGGTTTTACACCCGGCATGGCGGCGAGTTGCGCCACGGCGTAGCGCGTGAGGGCTTCCTCATGCGCCTGGATGCTGTCCCGGCCGATGGAGTCCATGAAGCTGAGCGCCATGTCCAAACCGATGACGCCGGAGATGTCGGGTGTTCCGGCCTCAAAACGGTAGGGTGGGTCCTGGAAGGTGGTTTCGGCAAAACTTACCGTGCGGATCATGTCACCCCCGCCCTGCCAGGGGGGCATGGTGTTGAGAATTTCGCGCTTGCCGTAGAGTACGCCGACACCGGTGGGGCCGTAGCATTTATGGCCGGAGAAAACGTAGAAATCGCAATCCAGGGCGCGGACATCGACGATGAGGCGTGGCACTGCCTGACAGCCATCGAGCAGCACTTTTGCGCCGTGCGCATGCGCGATGCGGACCACCTCCTGCACTGGCACAACATGGCCGGTGACATTGGCCAGATGCGTGATGGCAACCAGTTTTGTGCGCGGCGTCAGGCATTGCTCAAACGCCGCGAGATCGAGGCTGCCGGCGGCATCGATGGGCGCGATCACCAGCTTGATGCCGAGGCGCTCACGTAGAAACTGCCAGGGCACGATATTGGCGTGATGCTCTAGTTCAGAGATCACCAGTTCGTCGCCTGGGCCAAGGAATGTAGCCCCCCAGGATTGCGCGACCAGATTGATGCCTTCGGTGGCGCCGCGCACGAAGACGATTTCGCTGACGTCGCGCGCGTTGAGGAAGCGGCGCACAGTTTCCCGCGCCGCCTCGAAGCGGTCGGTCGAGCGCGCGCTGAGCGCGTAAACGCCACGGTGGATATTGGCGTAATCCGTGCGGTAATACTCCGCGATACCATCGATAACGGCACGGGGCTTTTGCGCGCTGGCACCACTGTCGAGAAACACCAGGCCGAGATTATTCGCAAAGATCGGGAATTCACGCCGGATTTCTCGCGGATCGAAGGCGGTGCGCGGAACTTCCCGCAGCTGCGCCAGCGCCGTCATGGCAGGCGTTCCAGCCAGGCCGACAGCTGGCTGTGCAGATGTTCACGGATGGGCGCTGGGGCCCCGGATGCGTCAATGACGTCGGCGGCGAAAGCCTCGACCAGCATCCGCCGCGCCATCACGGTGTCGATGCCGCGGGCTTGCAGGTAAAACAGCGCGGCGTCGTCAAGATCTCCGATGGTGGCGCCATGGCTGCATTTTACGTCATCAGCCAGAATTTCCAGCTCCGGTTTTGTATCCACCGAAGCCCCGGTATTGAGCAGGAGATTACGATTGGTCTGGCGCGCATCGGTCTGATCGGCACCGGGGAAAACCCTGATGCTGCCCAGAAACACTCCATGTGCCTGGCCGCCGACGACACCCTTCACAATCTGGCGGCTGGTGCAGCCCGGCACCTGATGCGCCACGATGGGAGCAAAATTGGCCTCCTGCTGGCCGCCAAGAAGGTAGGCGCCGTTAAGGGTAAAATCAGCCCCCTCCCCGGTCAGCGCCACCTGGATATCCTCGCGCGACAGCAGCGCGCCGAAGCTGAGCACGGTGCTGTCATAGCCGGCAGCCCGGGCCAGGGTCGCGCGGGTGAGAGACAGATGAATGGCGTCCTGAGACTCAGTCTGCACTTTGACGTGGCGGAGCTTTGCGGCCGCATCAAGCTCGACCCAGGTCACGATATTGTTCCAACCAGCGCCGGTGCCTGTGAAACTTTCCATGACGGTCGCGCTGGCTCCCGCGCCCAGCAAAATTGCGCAACGTACGTGCGAGGTGGCATCCGCATTGACATGGATGATCTCAAACGGCGCGTCGATGGACACGCCTGGCTCCAGCGCCAATAGAAAGCCGCCCTTGAACATGGCTGCGTTGAGCGCGGCAAAAGGCTGATTGCCCGCGAGGTCAGCAGCATCGAAAGCGGATTTCAGGAGCTCGGGGCGAGATTCGAGTGCGTCGGTGACGGAACCAAACCAGACGCCGTCGGGCAGGTTTGCAACCGAAGACAGGGCCGGAACGATGGAAGAATTGTTCAGAACAAGGCGATGGGGGGCACCAGGGAAGCTTAAAGCTTCGATACCCTCAGATGTGGGGTCAGGCCGGCTCACTCCCTCAAGCGCAGGTAGCTTCGGGGCCTTCGTTAATGGGCGCAAATTCGTAAACCGCCATGCCTCGTCACGCCGGCTTGGGAAGCCCAGTGCTGAGAATTGCTCGATGGCAGCCTGCCGCCTCGCCTGCAACCAAGCGGGCTCCGCCGTATCAACACCCGCGCGATAGGAAGCGATATAGGGCACGGTCTCCGGTTTTATTTCGGTCATGCCACGATCCTCATGCAGCGCTGGCGAGATGAGCATAACCGCGCTCCTCAAGATCAGTGGCCAGGGTTTTGTCACCCGAGGCCACGATTTTACCATCGGCGAGCACATGAACGAAATCAGGCTCGATATAGTCGAGCAGCCGCTGATAATGCGTGATCATGACGATGGCGCGGCCAGGATCGCGCAAGCGGTTCACGCCGTTGGCGACAGCGCGCAGGGCGTCGATATCGAGGCCACTATCAGTTTCATCGAGGATGGCGAGAGCGGGTTCCAGCATGGCCATCTGGAAAATCTCGTTGCGCTTTTTCTCGCCGCCGGAGAAGCCGACATTGACCGCACGTTTTAGCAGGTCGTCGCTGATATCCAGAAGATTAAGCTTGGCCTTTACGGCTTTCAGAAATTGCGCAGCGTCCAATTCGGCGATGCCACGCTGTTTGCGCACGGCATTCAGCGCTGCGCGCAGAAAATACATGTTATTTACACCGGGAATTTCCACGGGGTATTGGAAGGCGAGGAAGATGCCGTTGCGGGCACGCTCGTCCGGCGGCAGGCCGGCAAGGTCCGTGCCCTGGTACAAGATATGCCCCGCCGTTACCTCGTAGCCCGGCTTGCCCGCCAGCACGCTGGAGAGCGTGCTTTTGCCCGCGCCATTCGGCCCCATGATGGCATGCACCTCACCTGCTTTGACTGTAAGGTTGATACCCTTGAGGATGTCCCGGCCGCCGGTGAGACGGGCATGCAGGTCATGGATTTCGAGAAGATTCGTCATGCTACATCTCCGGTCTTTGGGCTGAGGGGAATAAAATACGTCATCCAACGCTGCCTTCGAGGCTGACAGCCAGGAGTTTTTGCGCTTCAACCGCGAACTCCATGGGTAGTTCCTTCAACACTTCCTTACAAAAGCCGTTGACGATTAGCGACAAAGCGTCCTCCTGGGTGAGACCGCGCTGCTGGCAGTAGAACATCTGCTCGTCGCTTACCTTTGAGGCCGTTGCCTCATGTTCGACCCGCGCGCTCGGGTTGCGAGAATCGATGTAAGGGATCGCGTGCGCACCGCAGGTCTTACCGATAAGCAAAGAGTCGCATTGTGTATAATTGCGCGCGTTCTCAGCCCCGAGCAAAATTCTAACGGCGCCGCGATAGGTATTCTGGCCGTGCCCGGCGGAGATGCCCTTGGAGATGATGGTCGAGCGCGTATTGCGGCCGATGTGGATCATCTTGGTGCCGGTGTCGGCCTGCTGCATGTTGTTGGTAATCGCCACGGAGTAGAATTCGCCGACGGAATTTTCACCTTCGAGAATGCAGCTGGGATATTTCCAGGTGATCGAGGAGCCCGTTTCCACCTGAGTCCAGGCAATTTTTGAATTCTTGCCCCGGCAGGCGCCACGCTTGGTGACAAAGTTATAGATCCCGCCTTTGCCTTCAGCATCTCCCGGATACCAGTTTTGTACGGTGGAGTATTTGATCTCAGCATCTTCCATCGCGACCAACTCCACCACCGCGGCGTGGAGCTGATTTTCGTCGCGTTGCGGCGCCGTGCAGCCTTCTAGGTAAGAGACGTAGGCGCCTTTATCGGCAATCAGCAGCGTTCTTTCAAACTGCCCGGATTTGGCGGCGTTGATTCGGAAATAGGTAGAAAGCTCCATCGGGCAGCGCACGCCCGGCGGGATGTAGGCGAAGGAGCCGTCGCTAAAAACCGCCGAGTTGAGGGCGGAGAAGAAATTATCGCCCTGCGGCACGACGGAGCCGAGATAGTTTTGTACCAGCTCCGGATGTTCGCGCACGGCCTCCCCGAACGAGCAGAAGATGATGCCCTGTGCGGCCAGCGTACCCTTGAAAGTTGTCGCCACCGAGACACTGTCGAACACCGCATCCACGGCGATACCAGCCAGGGCCGCGCGTTCACCCAGCGGGATACCGAGTTTCTCGTACATCTTCAGCAATTCCGGATCGACCTCATCGAGGGATTTCGGCCCGCTCGCCGTTTTAGGGGCAGAGTAATAGGTCGATGCCTGATAGTCGATCGGCGCGATCTTGAGCTTTGCCCAATCCGGCGCGGTGAGCCCAAGCCAACGGCGAAATGCCTTCAGGCGCCACTCCAAAAGCCAGCCCGGCTCCCGCTTCTTAGCCGAAATAAACCGCACCGTATCTTCGTTCAATCCAGGCGGTAACTCATCAACGTCGATATCCGTGACGAAGCCGTATTTATAGCCCGCCTCGCCGGCGGAGAGGATGGTTTCTACAGTGTCCAGATTCGCACTCATGACAAAATTCGGGCTCCGTTCATGGTAAAGTCTGGTTTCGACAACGGCTGTAAGGGCTCAGGTACAGACTGATCAGAGCAACTGCCGTGCCATGATGGATATGCGCCAATATTCTTGGGTTTTTTGCGATTTTCCCTGTGGGCATTGCCGCATTGTCGCAATGCCGACAGTCTGGTTATGGACGAAACAGCACATGGGGCCTGATGCGGCTGAGTCTCCCCACTTTCCCTGATACCTCCCAGGGCCGCGGCGGCATTTCCACGTCGGCAAGAAACTTGCTGAGTAAGCAAGTAGAGCGTTTTGGGAGATAGAGATGAACGAAATGGCGGCGGGATATTTTGTGGATTGGGATGGCAACGCCCGCAGCACGCTCGACCCCGGCGGCGGCTATTTATGCGAAGCCGATCCCGTGGCGCGCTATGTCGCGATCGTCACCAAAAGCGGCGCGGTGATGCATGAGGCGACATTTTTCAAAAACCTTGCCGATATTGAAAAATCGGGACTCAAGGCGTCGCTGGTTCCCGGCACGCACCCCTGGGGCCGGCCGGATGAGGGATTTTAGACGGGAGGATCGCCCATGCTACCAACGACCATTCTGATCGATGACGCACCGCGCTGCGTCGTGCGCCCCGTGGATATGAAAGACCTCGCCCGCTTTCTGCGTAATGGCCGGGGTTATCTGCTCACCGGCAACCCGCAGGGGACGATGACGCATCGCATGGCTGATGCTGACGAGGCCGCGAAATGGGGGGATGCGATGGCACTCCACAAGGCCTGGGGCGGTGATGAGGAGGCGTTCTTTGGTGTCCCCCTCTGACCTCAGGACAGGGTTGTGTAGGCGTCGTGCGGGTTACCTGCCTGGTTACGCATCCAGTCCGCCAGTTTGGCCATCGCCGCGTATATTTCCTGCCTTATCACTGCATCGGCGACCGCTTCCGCCAGGGCGCCCTGCATGCAGAGTAGCCATTCATCGCGTGCCGCGCTGTCGATCTTGAATCCCAGATGCCGCTGGCGTAGCCGCGGGTGGCCCTTTTCGACGGAATAGAGTTTTGGCCCGCCCAGCCACTCCGTGAGATAGCGTTTGAGAATGTTTTTGGTGGCACCGAGATCGGGTGCGTGCATCGCCCGGATCCCAGCGGCTTCCGGCATTGTGTCCATACGGGTATAAAAAGCCTCGACCAGACGATCGATCGTCGGCAACCCGCCGATACGATCAAAATTTGAAACTTCTACAACAACATCAGTCATGTAACCAGACTCCCTGGCCCCTTCGCTCGCGGGCCCCCTTAAAATTGTACCATCCAATTCAAGCCAAATCAGGCATTTTGGCGGGAAGCCGACAAACACAAGGCTTGGTCATCGCCCTCAGTGGATCATAATATCCATCGTCTCTTCCAAATCGTCGAACCCGCGCCAGAGGTCGTCCTCAACCAGCGCCACGCCGCAGACGCAGACATCACCATCGATGAGCGCCAGTGCCACCGGCTCCAGGCTTTGCGCCAGGCAGGCCCCTTCGACGCAGATCCCCGTATCGATTTCGAACTTCGCTCCGTGCCGGCCACATTGGAGAAAACATCCGTCCTCGATCAGGAATTTTCCGGAGCCAATGTTCAGCCAAGTACCTTCATGGCGGCAGACGTTGACATAGCCAAAAAACGCGCCCGGTTCACGCTGGATGATGACGATCGGAAACGGCTTGGCCTCCCCGGTTTCGCTCAACCGCCAGAGGCTGAACGCCTTCGCCTCACCGGGGCTGATGGCACCGGCCGCGCAAACGACAAAAACGTCGATGTCTTCATCTGGCAAAACGCCACCTACCCGATAATTGCATACCAAGATGTGCATAAACCATGCCGGAGCCCGGCGCGTGCCCTCGCCTGATTGAAAGACACATGATGCAACATATAAAATTCTACATGACCCCCGGCTCCTGTTCGACCGGTATTCACATTATTCTCGAAGAGCTCGGGGAAATATTCGAAGTCACCATCGTAAACCTGCCGGCGGGTGATCACTTCAAACCCGCGTATGTCACGGTCAACCCAAAGTCGGCGATCCCCGCACTGCTCCGGCCCGATGGCAGTCTGCTCACCGAGGTCATCGCTATGGCCTATTGGCTTGGCCAAAGTCGGCCGCGCGCCGGGCTTTGGCCAACTGACCTTACCGATGCAACACGCGCACTCGAAACCATGGCCTACGTGGTGACCACGCTGCACGGCCAAGGCTTTGCCCGGATTTTTGTGCCCTCCAGTTTCGCGCGTGATCCCGCCGCGCATGGCGAGGTGCGACGCCTGGGGCAGGACATCGTCGAGAAGGGTTTTGCCGTTTTGAACGCTACGCTCCCGCGCGAAAGTTATGTGGCTGGGGCATTTTCCGTCGCCGATCCCGTGCTGTTTTATGTGCTGTTCTGGGCCGATAAGTTAAACATTCCCTTGCCCGCGACTCTGCTTGCGCATTACCGGCGGCTGCTGGCGCGCCCCGCCGTGCAGCTTGTGCTGC
Source organism: Acetobacteraceae bacterium (assembly GCA_003164135.1). Taxonomy (GTDB): domain Bacteria; phylum Pseudomonadota; class Alphaproteobacteria; order Acetobacterales; family Acetobacteraceae; genus Acidocella. The sequence continues at coordinate 11,621 of PLSD01000124.1, read as the reverse complement.
GCGAGGAGGGCTATAATCCGGCAACACTGGGCCAGATGGCTCCGGCGGCCTGAGCCTTACCGGGACTCAGCCAGAGCCATGCCTTTTATTTGAGCGAAAACATGATCGCCAATCTGCAAGCTGAGAGTATCCCAGGATTTGCGGGTAATGCTGGATAGCAGCCGCGCCTCGCTATCCGCACCCTCCAGGCCGAGCAGAACCAGCATCTGATTGGCACTCGTTCCATGCACCGCCAGGATGCGGGCTGGCAGTATGTTCAGCACGCTGGAGTTCTGGGGTGCGCCTTTGATCAGGCTGACGTCGCTTGCGCGGACGCGCAGGCGTTGGCTTGTTCCCACAGCGCCCGGCTGGCCAGGCACCAAAAACCGCGCACCACCGACGTTGTAGGTGGCGAGGTCATAAGCGGCGTCGTAATGCTCGATAACAACAGTGAGAACCATGGCCGGCTCAGGCATACGCGCAAGCGGCAAGGAAATATCCGCCAGCAATGTACGCAGCGCCCCGGCGGCTTGAACCTGGCCATGCCGGCTTATCAGTATGAGATGGTCGGCAAGCCGTTCAATTTCAGTAAAATCATGCGAGACATAAATGACCGGGATCGACAATCGTTCCGAAAGTCCTTCAAGATATGGAAGAATTTCATTTTTCGCATCACGGTCGAGGGCTGAGAGTGGTTCATCCATTAGCAACAGCCGGGGTTGCGCGAGAAGCGCGCGGCCGATCGCCACACGCTGACACTCGCCACCCGAAAGCGCCGTCGGGGAACGCCGCAGGAGCGCATGCAGGCCCATGAGATCTATCGTAGGTTCGAGCGCGATGGCGGGGGTCTTCGTGCGGGCACGGCGCAACCCGTAGCGTAGATTATCAAGCACGGATAAATGCGGGAACAAGCGCGGTTCCTGGAATACATAACCAACAGGCCGCTTATGCGCTGGCAAAAAATGCTTGGCATCCTGCCAAACTTCCTCACCCACGCGCAGAAAGCTACGATCCAGCGCCGTCAGACCCGCGATGCAGCGCAGAATCGTGGTCTTGCCGCAGCCGGAAGGACCAAACAAGCCGGTCACCCCCCGGGGCGGCATGGTAAATGCAATATCCAGCGGGAAGGCGCCAATTTTTCCTTTGAACCTGGCTTCAACGCCGTTCATGAAAATCGCCTGCTGCTACGTCTTTCTATCAACGTCGTGGCGACAACCACGATGAAAGCAAAGAGCAACATACAGGCGGACAAGGTGTATGCATTGTTCCATTGCATTGTCTCCACATCGTTGAAAAGAACGATGGAGAGAACCTCGGTTTTGCCGGGAATGTCGCCGCCGATCATCAGCACCACACCGAACTCGCCGATGGTGTGCGCGAAACTTAAAATGGCCCCGGTGAAAATACCGCCCTGCGCCAACGGAACGGCGATGGAAAAAAACGCATCAAGGGGAGAGGCGCGCAGCGTTGCGGCAACTTCCAACGGGGCATCGCCTATGGCGCGAAAAGCGTTGCGGATGGGTTGCACCATGAAAGGCAGCGAATAGATTACAGAGCCGATCACCAGCCCGGTAAAACTGAAGGCCAGAGAACGCAGGCCAAACAAAGACAACAATGAAGCAAATGGACCGTAAGGCCCGAGCGCGACGAGGAGATAGAATCCCAAAGTTGTCGGCGGCAGCACGATCGGCAATGCGACGATCGTCGTGATAACATCCGCCGCCCAGCTTTTACTCCGCGCCAGCCACCAGGCCAGCGGCGTTCCTACAAGAATGAGGACGGCCGTCGTGACACTCGCCAATTCCAGCGTTAGGACGACGGCTGGCCACATCGCTCAGCCTCAGGGTGTGGTGTAGCCGTAACTACGAATGATCTTGAGCGCGGCCGGTGATTTCAGAAATGCCAGAAAGGCTTTTGCACCGGGATCGTTCGCACCCGTTTTGAGCAAGACGGCATCTTGCAGGATCGGCGAATAGAGCGTCTGGGGTACGATCCATTCCGAGCCCTTTTTGCTCTTCACGACCTGGGACAGGGCGACAAAGCCCAGTTCCGCATTGCCGCTGGCCACGAACTGATAGGTTTGGGTAATACTCTGCCCAGTGACAATTTTTGGCGCGAGTTCATTGTACACGTCCAGCGCCTTCATTGTCTGCATCCCGGCCGCGCCATAGGGCGCCGCGCCGGGATCGGCATTGGCAATATGGATGAAATTCCCATCGTGCAGGACCATGCCATCGGCATCAACCAGTTTCGGGTCGGCGCTCCACAGCACCAGCTTGCCGACCGCGTAGGTAAACACCGTGCCGGGAACGGCCAGACCATCGGCCACCGCCTTCTTGGGCCTGGCGGCATCGGCGGAAAGAAACACCTCGAACGGCGCTCCTTGCTTGATCTGCGTATAAAACTGCCCGGAAGACCCAAAGCTGAGAACCAGCGTATCGCCCGTCTTAGTATGGAAGATCGTGGCAAGCTCCTTGGCCGGCGCCGTGAAGTTGGCTGCAACGGCAACCGGAACATCGCTCGCCAGCGCCGGTGTTGCCGCTAACAAAACCAGACCAAACAGTGCAAATGCCAAAAACTGGATGCGAGGAACCTCTGAGAGACGCATTGTATCTGCCCGCATACGACCAAAAAAAGTCTTCATCTCAATCCCTTTCGTTAGGAGGCATCGGCGCCATGCAGGGCCTCAAACTCTTGAGTTTCTAACCGGAACATACCGCGACCCCCGGCAAAGGCTTGGTAATGTGTACCTGCTTTATCGCTCAACCGGTTGAACCATTCCTGGGGACTCAACGCAAGCGGGCGTTTACTGATTTCAACGACCGACCCATCGGGCGCGAAGCGAACATGTACCAAAGTTTTCTCGTTTTCCATCGCCGCCTCCAAAAAATTAAAGACCCGAGCCAAAGCCCAGCAATTCAACCTTGATGTTTTCCGTACCAAGAACCGTCGCCTGACAGGCCAGACGCGACTTCGAGCCGATGCCGACAATCGTATCGAGCCGTTCATTCTCTTCCCGGCCGATTTTCGATACCCCTTTGCGGCCCTCTTGAAGATAAATATGGCAGGTTCCACAGGCCGCTTTGCCCTCGCATTTATGTGTGATGGTCTCATCCGCCGCGAGAATCGCCGCCAGCAGCGTCGTGCCGGCAACCACATCGATTGTTTTACCGGACGGTAGGATCGTAACCAGAGACATGACATAACTCCTTTTGTGTTGAATGCCGTCACAGACGGCATGGGATGGTTCAGTAGATCGCGGCCCCGGCGCCAACATTGATCGAGGCGTCCTTCATGGTCGAAACAATGAAGGCAATCTGGTCTTCGGAAAGATGCGTATGAAATGGCAGGGCCACGGCACGGTCAGCCACTTTCTCCGCGACGAAATAATCACCCCGGCGGTAGCCCCGATCGAAATAGTGCCGTTGCAAATGCAGCGGATTGCAATACGCAACGGCCTCAACCTGTTCGACGCGCAGATCCTCGATAATGGCGTCCCGGCTGGAGCGGGAAAACCGCGTGCCCAGGTGAACATTATAGAGAAACCAGTTCACCTCCGTGATATCCGGTCCGATATAGGGATCCTTGATGCCCTCGAAGGATTGAAGATGCTTGTAATAGAGGTGTTCAGAAATACGGCGGCGCTCAAGTATCTCGTCGAGACGCCGTAGCTGGGCAAGACCGAGGGCCGCCGAAAGATCGCTGATGCCCGCCTGATATGGCGCACTGCCACTTACGATCACTGAAGCGCGTTCGGGCAGACGGTGCGCCCGATGACGGCGCAAGGCGACGGCGATATCCAAATCATCGGTCACGATCATACCACCCTCGCCGCAGGTGAGCGGAGATGGCTGCGAGAAGTCGAAGATCGCAGTATCACCGAACGTGCCAACGAGCTCATCCCGATATTTCGAACCAATGGCCTCGGTTGAATCCTCGATGAGAATGAGACCGCGGGCTGTTGCCAAAGCACGCATTTCATCCCAGGCGGCGGGGTGGCCATTGTTATTGCCGGCCACGATGGCCTTGGTTTTTTCCGTGATCCGCACTGCGGCCTTTTCTGGCAGGAGTGTGCCCGCCCAGTAATCAATATCGGCGAACACCGGCTTCGCGCCAATGAGGGAAATGGCATGGGCTGTTTCACGAAATGAGTAGGGTGACGCGATCACTTCGTCACCAGGACCGATGCCGTAGGCGGCTAAGGTGATGAGTAGGCCCAGCGTGCCGCTCGGCACCGCGACGGCATATTTGCGCCCCAGATAGGCGGCAAACTCCTCTTCAAATGCCTCGGCAACCGGGCCGGTCGAGATCCGCGGCGAGCGCAATACCTCATCGACGGCGGCCAGCTCAGCGTCGGTGATGTCCGGGTCCGACAATGCAATAAAACTATCGTCCACCACGGTTTCCACGCCGTCAACTTCCATCTCGAAAACCGGCGCCGTGATGTCTCCAGTCATGACACATCCCGCCGCCGTGCCACGATCACGCCTGTGGCACCGGCGGGGTCCGAGGTAATCTGCGCGCAATGGTCCTTGCTGTTCAGCAAATGAATATCCACACGCGCGTAACTCCGGAATGGTGTTTCAGCAACATCCGAATCGTCGCATTCCGTCCACGACAAATGTGGGAATTGCCGGCGCAGTGCGGCAATCGACTCCATCTCCGGACCAGCATCCGCAAACAAGGCTTCGATCGCCTGAATATCCTCAGCATTCATCGCCATGACCATTTCACCGCTTTCACCATGCGCCGCTTGTGCGCATATATGGCTATGCAAATTCACTGCCAAAATTTGCGTTCGGGATCGGCATTCAGCTGTACCAGGGCTTCACTCAGGCGATTGTAGCTATTTTCGAACGCCCAGGCACCTTGTGTGTGGTTTTTGTGATAAAGCCGCCAACCTTGTGTCTCGGCATGGTACTCGATCAACGCCACGTCGATGACACCACCCTCGGCGTCGATATTACGCGAACAGCAGGGGCTCTCGATACGGTATCCGCCCGTAACCGGCAACACGCGCGGCGCAACATAGCGGTAGCGTTCACGCGCCAGTAACGCACGTTCAATACGTCTGCGATCGAATTCATTCGGGTGTGGGAGCCTCGCGACCGCCGCCATGTGTGTTGCAGCATCCATCTGGTTAATCCCTGCTAAAGGGGACTGATTTCCTCTTCCAGGCAGCCGATGACACAACGTTCCCTGAATTCGACCAGATAGATCGGTGTGCTCGACTCAACATGAGTTCCCACCTGCACGATATCGCCGGTATCGCCGGTGCTGACCAGCAGCGCCTCGGCCGGTACTTCGGGAAATGTGCCATCGTTATGTAGATCGGTCAGTGCCCGCACACGCTGGCCCCATTGATATCTTGGTGTTCGTAGCTCGATCATGCCGCAAACCCTCCTGGCAACGGCAGATCAATATCCTCGTCATGCGGGCGGACTGGTTCGAGTTCCTTGCGTTTCATGCCAACGCGATTGCCACTTTCAAGAAACTCCACGCCATAAATGTAGAATTGCTGCAAGAAGGTACCGATGCTCACGACGTAACCTTCCTCCCCCTTTTTTGCTAGAAGTTCGCCTATTTCCTTGCCTGCATAGGTGCCATCGTTGCGTATCATGCGCTTCGCCTTCACCTTTTCGCCAAACCCAAAATATGGTGGCTCGGAAATTTCAACCACATCACTGTCACGAACAATGTTGGTCATTGCACCGCCTCCTTTATCTGTGCCGGCCTGCTATTCGGCCGAGACCGTGCCATTTCGGACACCAGCGGATCAGCATCGTCGGTGAGTTCGAAAAGCTGCGCGGTTGGAATCCGGCGAGCTACCTCGAAGCGCACACGCCAATCCGCATCATGGCGCAACCGGCCGAGAAGATCCGGCGCCACGCGTTGCGCGACCTCCCGCCGGACAGAGGCATCTTCGTCAGCTGCCATCTGGAACAGCCATTCGACCGGAGCACGGCCGGCCACAACGCGCCGGACCTCGGCCTCCTCATCATGGATAAATCGCGCCAAAAGTGAAGGAGAAATGCGGCGGGCAATCACCAGACGAACATAATAATCGGGGTCACCCATCATAACGATGAGCTCGGCATCCTCCAGCCGCGAGGCGATCCGGATGCATACCTCCCGGTGCGGGTCCATGCGCAATTTCAGAACATGATTTGTCGGCAGGCGCCGAGCCGCATTCCAACGAACGGTTTCATCTGGATCATTGAGCAATGCCGGAAGCAGAAATACATCCGCATGTTTCGCCGCGATCGCACGGACCTCGAAATGTGGATGCTTGATATAGGCATTTGCCAATTCGTGATGCCAGTCAAAAAACCGGTCTATACGCCGTGCATAACGGTCATTCACGCATGCATGCTTCAGCCGGCACCCTCCGGATGCCGCCAAGGGGGCATGCACGCAAGACGCGCACTCAACTTCGTTGCATAGCCAGTCGCGGGCTTCATCGATGTCACCGTTCATCATCCATCTCCAGGCGCAGGATGACATCGAGCAATACCTTCGCACCGATTTTATCGCTCGGGTCAAGTTCAAGAAGCTTCATAATCGCAGCTTCACCTTCGTAGATATTACCCAACCGCATTTGCAGATAAGCATATCCCTTGAGGGTGAAGAGAAAGAAGCGTGGCAGCATGGCGTCGTAGCCGTCAAAAATGGCGTCGCTGGCCTTGGTGTCCCGCCAGTCACCGGGAAGCTTGTTGTCCCTCGCCGCCTTTGTCAGACAGATTTTTGCGATATCGAGCGCATCGCTCAAGCGCCCTTTGTAAAAGTAAAAGCGGTAGAGCCCGATGAGAACCGCCGCATGGTCCGGTGCCAGTGCCTGCGCTTCTTTCAGGTGGGTCTCGGCGATGTCGTCCAAATGGTAAGAGAGCCCGGCCTGCTGCAAATGCCGTTCGGCCTCCGGCGGCAATCCTTCCCCCAAAAGGGTGGCTGCCAGGGCCGGATCGTCCAGTAATGACGGTCGTGACATGCCCTGGCCCGTGGCGCTGGTCATCCGCGTTGCCTCCGGTTGAAGTTCAGCGGTGCGACGCGCATGACGTGGCTTTGGGGTCGTGAAACACCAGGCCGGTTTGCGCGGCGGTGTCGGCGAAGTCGATCGTGACACCTTCCAGTAGAATGCGGCTTTCCGCGGGCAGAAAGAGTTTGACGCCGTCGCGCTCAACCACCGCTTCGCCGGGTTCCGGGGCGGCTTTTATGCTGATGTCCGCCGCCAGCCCGGAACAGCCACCGGGGCTGACCGCAAGGCGGAACCCGCTCTGTGGCCCGCCATCGGTGCGCAGCATGAAGCGGATGAATTTTTGTGCCGCCGGCGTGATTTGAAAGTTCATGAAACCTGCTCCTACGCCGGGGGCTGATAGCGAGGATAGGACGTGTCAATAATACAAGTATTATCAACCGGGCAAACCGCCGCACATTGCGGGGCATCAAAATGCCCGATGCATTCCGTGCATTTTTTGGGATTGATGACGAAGGTTCCACCCTTCTCCGTAATTGCCACATTCGGGCATTCCGCTTCACATGCCGAGCAGCTTGTGCATTGGGAAGAAACAATCTTTAGCGCCATTTTTATTCTCCTCGTAGTATTTTTAACAAAGCTTAGGCTGCGGCAATCAGCGCCCCTTGGCGGATTTCCGCGTCACCACGTTCAACATGCGCGATCTCGCCGGTCTTGACCTTATCCAGATAGGATTTGAACCAGGCAATGGCCGATTTTTCGATGAACTCATGCGCGAATTGATCGACCGGATCGATGCCTGCCTTTTGCAGATCAGCCTTCGGACAACCACCGATTTTGGCAACAAACACGGCGTGGCAGTCGTTGATCGCGCGGATCACCGTCTCTAGGCTTTCCTCATCGCCAAAGCCTCCCTGGCAATACAGGTCAACGCGGCGATGCCCGACAAATTTCGCACCTGCAGTGGAGAGTTCGTAAACCTGAAACTCCTTGGCATGACCAAAATGCTCGTTGATGAGTCCGGAACCTTTGGTTGCCACGGCCACCAGCAGCTTGATATCACTCACCTCGCCAACGAGCGTTTCGAGTTCCTCCTGCTTGGCGGCAACCTTGGCCTGACGCTCGCCTTCAACCGCCGCCTGATAGGCCTTGCGGGACTCTAGATCGTAATTAACTTCCATCGCCATGATTTTATCCGTGGTGAACTCGGCACTACGATCCTCGCCCAGCAGCCCCACCGCATCGGCGCGGCACTGGCGGCAATGGCGCATCATGTTCATCTCACCTTCGCAAGAATCCTGCAGCGCCTTGAGCTCCTGCGCGGTAGGGCCGCGCTGGCCGGTGAGACCAAACACGGTACCGTGCTCTGGCGCCGATATGAGCGGCATGATGTTGTGCAGGAAAGCGCCACGTGATTTAACAGCCTTGTTGACCTCGACAAGATGCTTGTCGTTGACGCCGGGGATCATCACGGAATTAACCTTGCAGAGAATGCCGCGCGCGGTCAGCATCTCCAGCCCCAGCAACTGCCGGTCGCTGAGCAGTTTGGCCGCTTCAACGCCGGTGTAGCGGTGATGCTTCCAGAACACCCAAGGATAGATTTTCGCGCCGATCTCGGGATCCACCATGTTGATGGTGATGGTCACATGGTCGACATTAAATCCGGCAATCGTATCCACATGATCCGGCAACGCCAGGCCGTTCGTCGACAGGCAGAGTTTGATATCCGGCGCTGTCTTCATAATCAGTTCAAAAGTCTTGAATGTTTTCTCCGGGTTGGCGAGCGGGTCGCCAGGGCCGGCGATGCCAAGCACGGTCATTTGCGGAATGGTTGAGGCCACCGCGAGAACCTTCTTCGCGGCCTGCTCGGGCGTGAGTTTTTCGCTGACGACGCCGGGGCGCGACTCATTGGCGCAATCATATTTCCGGTTGCAGTAGTTGCACTGGATGTTGCAGGCCGGAGCCACTGCAACATGCATACGCGCATAATGATGATGCGCTTCCTCGCTGTAGCAAGGATGATTTTTAACTTTTTCCCAGATTTCAGTCGGGAGATCACCCTGCCCGGCGGCGGACCCGCAACTTGCCTTGCCGCTGCTGCCTTCGGTGCCGCAACCCTTATGTTCAGCAACCTTCTGCATCATGTCTTCGATCGGACCCGTCAGCCCCACGTCGCTGCTTGCATGCTCTGGTGTCGCGTACATATCCGCTCCTTATTCTGATGATACAGCCGAGATCCGGAAAGGGTCTTGGGAGGATATCAGCAACTTGCGTGCCATTGCTGAATGCCGTTAATTTTGTCTTTTATTTCAAGGTACTAAAATTTTTCCATTGTTCGTTTGTCAACATTGAGCACATGTTTGAAATACGACAGGAGCGTCCCCCGCGCGGGGCGCTAGGCTCAGGCGGCGCCGAGAATCAGCTCGATCGCGCGGGCAAGCGGAAGGGCAATTGGCGTGAGACCCTGCGTCGCCAGAAACCATGCTTCGTTCCTCGACAATGTGTCCGGATCGATGATGACATAATGCTTGGCCGATGAGCGCTTCATAATCTGTCGCGCATAGGTCCGCAGGAGTTGGTCATTGAATCTACAACCGATAAACAGGAAACTGCGGCCCGTACGCCGGTCTTTCACAGCATCTGGGATCGGTGTCTGAATGTCGATTTCGGTCAGAACCTCGACGTAATCGGCGTCGGAGATCAGGAAGTTGGCGGCCGGCGAAATACTGCCATGCGGTTTGTAGAGAACGGTCTTCCATCCCTCCGCGGCAATGCGATCGGCTTCCTTACCTTGCGAATCATAATAGCGGTACCAGCGGTCTTCGCCAATTCCTGCACGCGTAATGCCCTGGATTTCACCCCAATCCGTACGTGAGGCCAGTGCGGCGCGCATGGCGCCATCATACCAAGTATCCACAATCATCGGCAGATTCAGCGAGACGAGATAATGGTGCAGCGGGCCGGGTTCCACGGCGGAACCGAATGCCTCTCTCATCAATGCGGTAACCGTTGAACGGTGCTTCATACTTTCGATATGCTGCGCCGCGGCCCAGGCATTTCCCTTGGCGCGGCGGGGCAGCGCGACCTTGGTGCTAAAAAATGCCGCCAGCGCCTCGGGCGTTGTCGGTATTTTCGTGGTTGAAAGTTCAACCAGTCCTGGCCCGAGATAGGGGACGATTTCCCCCGCACGCAAAGGCGCTATAATGCCGGCGAGGAGACGCTCCGCATCCACAGTATCTACCAGATCAAGGGCTTGCGTGGACATACTCATGCCACGGTTTCCTCTTCGCCACGTTTGCGGGCATTGACCGTGATTGGCAAATGCGTGTCCGCGGCCATTTCTGGAAGGTCGAGGACCCAGCCATTGGCAATGCGGATCCAGCCGCCCCAGAGCGTCTCATGCTCTGACTCGACGATCGGCTCCTCCATATCTTTTTTGGGAACGTAAATCGACAGGCCTGTATCGGGAGAGCGGCAGATCATGATCTTCATTTTTATGTTCCCTGTTGGGATGGGTGACGCAGCGTTTCAGAGAACTGTATAAGGTTTGGCATTGCGTTAGGCTGGAATGCAGGTATTGGGGACCGGGCAGACCTCGCTGCATTTCGGGCTGTCGAACACCCCTTCGCATTCCGTGCACTTCTTAGGGTTGATCACAAATGTACCTCCCTTCATCGAAATCGCGGCGTTGGGACATTCGAATTCGCAGATACTGCAGCCCGTACATTGGGAAGCAACGATTTTGTACGCCATAGAATCTCCTCGCGCGCCTGGCCGGAACGATTGACCGTTAACGATGACAGGTTTGAGGAGAGCAAGCATTGTGCCATCCCAATCGCCGCCGAAAGTGTGAAGGATTTCTGGCTGGCAGCGGCCCCCGTGACAGTCCTTGTGGGAATCACGACATTGTCGTGTCCTGCCGGGCACACGGCCCGATTTTCCGGCTGATTGACGGCGGCATGAAGCTTGCTTCATAAAAATTGCAGAGTTGAAGACCACCGCTCCCAGAACTGATTTCGATCAGGAGGTTTTATGCCGTTGGATCATCTCGATTTCACCGAAAACCTGCTCAACCTGGCGGCTGTGATCTATCGCCCGGAAGACGATGTGGACGCCCTGCTGCTTTCCTTTGCCCGCTCACTGCAAAGAGAGGGCCGCCGTCTGGGCGGCGTTGTCCAGCGCAATTGGCGCAACGAGTGTGGGCCGGCCCGATTGATGGCGGTGGTCGACCTGATGACCGAACGGCAAATCCCGATCTGCCAGGATCTGGGTTCGGGCTCCGGGGCCTGTCAGCTCGACGAAGCCAGCCTCGCCGATGCGGCGCAAGCCGTCCGCCGGGCCGTGGCCAGTGATGTGGAGTTGGTTATCGTCAATAAGTTTGGCAAAACGGAGGCCGAAGGGCGTGGCTTACGCAGCGAAATCGCCGAGGCCATTCTTGCAAGCAAGCCGGTGCTGACCGCCGTCTCCACGCGCATCTACCCCGCTTGGCAGAGCTTCACGGGCAGCTTTGGCACAATGCTGATCTGTGACGAGTCCATCGTGAGGGGCTGGTGGCAGGATATCGCACAAAAGATCGACCGCCGTAGACTGGGTTTGCCGGCAGCGGTGCGGTCTATGACATAATTTGATTTCTCGATTCAGTCACAAACTAGTGCCGCGAGTCATTCATATT
>PLSD01000074.1 GCA_003164135.1 Acetobacteraceae bacterium | reverse complement strand
TACGGATCGTGACCGGCGCTAACAGTGGCGGAAACCATCATCGTGAACTGTTCGCCGTTACTGACCCGGCGGTTGTCTTCCCGCCAATCCATTTCAGACGCATAAGCCGCCAGATGCGGGCCACTGATATGGTGGTGCTGGCCGCTCTCTGCCCGGCGTAGGCGGGAGAAGAATGATTCAGCTTGGTTCGTGCAAGCCTCAGGGTTGCTGTAGGCTTGGCTGTGGTTAATGCGCTTCGTGTCGAACCGGCTGTGCAGAATATCCCAATGCGAGGCTTCATCGGCATAGACTGTGCTGCCGGGGGCAACACGGCGGCTGATTGTAGGAACGCTGGCGTCTTCTGTTTTTGACACGAAGGTTAGGGTTTTTCCGCCGCGTTCACGCATGACGATCACAACGCGGCGCTTGCCAGTCTGGTGCATGGCCAAGCGGCGATCCCGGCGGTTTTCTTTATAGTTGGCCGGTTTGATGTAGCCACCGACATAGCAACCATCGACCTCAACATGGCCGGAAACGGTTGCTTCTTTATCGCCAGCCCCCAAAGCCTCGCGGATTTTATGGGCCAGCACATAGGCTGACTTGTATTGGCAGTCCAAATCGCGGGAGAGCTGCAACGCACTATGGCCTTTCGCACCATTGGCGAAAATAGCGATGGCAAGCAAAATGTCCCGCACCGGCATCTTGCGGCTGGCGAAGATGGTGCCGCTTGTGACAGAGAACTGATGATTGCAGCCTTTGCACTTCCAGAGGTTCCGGGTTTTGTAGGTGTAGAGGGCTGTGCAGCCGCATTTGGGGCAATAGGCTTCGCCGCCATTATCGGACCAGCGGAGGCGCTGGAATGTCTCGCGGGCCTGCTCTTCCGTCATGCGCGCGACCGACGCTAACGAGAGCGTCCGGGCCTTTGCTGACAAGAGGAAGTGTTGAGACACGAAACATAAACTCCAAATATGATGTGTTTGCATCATATATGATGTTTACGTGTCTCTTGTCAACAGAAAACGAACCATATATGATGCTTTTAATCTATATTCGGAGTAAAAGCATTGGAAACGAAGGACTGGAACAAGGAGGCTATCGGCATACTCAAGGCGGAACTAAAGCGCCACCACATGAGTTACCGCGACCTCGCGGAGAGACTGAAAGCGCTTGGAATTCATGATTCGGAGCGGAATGTGACAAACAAGATCAATCGAGGGACGTTTACAGCGGCGTTTTTTTTGCAATGCTTGGAAGCAATAGGGTGCAAGACTTTGCGTTTGGAGGACTAAGCCGCCTTAGGAGGCCATATCTTTTTTACTTGCCTCCAATCGCACAGGATTATCTCGTAAATCTCTGATTCCGTGGTTAAATCAATGATTGACGATTTTATCTGTATATACCCGTGAGGAGGGCTAACCGTCTTGATATTATAATCTATATTCCTGAAATCTTTAGGCTTCACACGAACAACAGAAGCATATCCAGCTTGGCGCACCATTGCTGCTAATTTTCCATTGCGGAGCATTTCTAAGAAGCACCTACACGCCCCTTCAAGGCGCCTTTCAGGTTGAAAAGTTGCTCCGTATATCGAAGATGACGCGATGTAGTTTACAATTTCAATGTCCGTGGCGTGGTAGTCCTTGTGGACCTTTCGTATGATGGCCAAGCAACATAAAAACAAAAAATCTCCATGCATATAAACAAGTGCAGAGGTTGAAATACAAACGGCCAGCAAATAAACGCCTGGCCAATTTATAGATTGATATTCAAATAGAGGGATCACCGCAGGTAACCCTTGCAACCATTCGATCCGGCCAATCCAACGAATGGCCATAAGCAAAAGATTGCCAAAGCTAAAAACGTCCACGCCAAGGAACAGTGAGGTAAGTGCGACGTTCTTGTTTGCCATGGGCGATACCCTACCCAGACTCCATCGCATACGCCAATGCGCAAATTGCTTTGATCTTTTAGCTTGGTGAGTTTGCTACCTAATACCGGAAGTAAGCGGTATTGGGTAGGATGCTGGTTTGCACCAGCCATATTGGGCCTCATGGGGCTATACGTCTCGCTTACGCGCGCCACGGAACCTTCGGGAGCATGGTCTAGGTATATTCCGGGGCTACCCGATCATGTTGGGTGCGGCCACGTATCTGGCGGTCAACTCGTTCATGAGTTGATACGCAACCTGGGCTCGGTCCTGCCGTTCTCCTGAGCTCTGGAACTTGTTCAACCCATGTAACGGCATGAGGAGACCCCCCATGAGGAAGTCACTATTCTCTATCGTTGCTGCGTCCGCATTTCTGGCGGCCGCCGGGCTTGCATCTGCCCAGACGACAACGACCACAACAACGCAGTGGACTCCAGACGAAGGCACTGCGATGACCACGTACTCGACAACCCAGAAATACCAATCATTTAACGATCCTACCCTGGCCCCGACCGTCGGTATGGCGCTGCCCCAGACCGTCACGGTGTACCCATTGCCGCAGACAGTGGTTCCACCGACACCGGGCACCTACAGCTACACCATCATCAATAACGAGCCCGTTGTCGTGGACACCACCACCCGGAAGGTGGTCCATACTTGGTCATCCGGTACCCCATGAGGCGGCTTGACCTGACCAAATGATGCAGTGAACCGGGCGGCAAGGTAGCCCTCCAGCTACCCAGGTAGCTCTCCGTGACGTGGGCTGTGGGCGAATTTGCGACCCAATACCGTAAATAGCCCGCAGCCCTAAATTAATGCCAATCGAAGGGCGCGGCCCTTCGCGGGGTTGAGGGGCGGCGCCCCTTATTGGGTGCAGGGGTGAAACCCCTGCCTATTTCTTGGCTTTTTTCCAACAAACTCGCTAATACGCCCGCATGAACTGCGATGTGATTATTATTGGCGGTGGAGGAACCCGAACTGCGCGGCGAGGAATTGCGCGAGGCATCGCACGCGCTGGCACGGTTGACCGGGGTGATCGGCGTGGAGGAAATTCTGGACGCGGTGTTCTCGGGGTTTTGTATTGGGAAGTAGGCGAGATTAGGTAGTGAACTCACCGAGAATTTGTTCCTAAAAAGTACAGCTCAACTTGGTGGCGCGGCACGGAAAATTTGGGATTATTGCGCATTCTGCCGAATCACGGCAGGCTTCACAGTATGCGAGATAAAACTATCACAAATTCCGTCTTGGGTGGTTTGGACATTTTTACCGGCGGCATTTGGCTCGGTAAGCATATCTGCCAAGCCCTTGGGTGGGTCGAATGGGCTCAGGGCCTAAATTCGGCCATGTCTATTTTTCAGACATCCTCGGTAAACTGGGATTCCGTGTTTCTCGCCGGTTCTTGTGTGCTTTCGGTCTCTTTGATCGTTGTTAATTTCGAGTTTTTGGTAAGCCTGTGGATCGTAATTCACAATTGGAGAAAACAAAAATGGGATGCCACCGACAAGAACATTATCAATTATATCGTGGGACACTCTCACTATGGAACAACGTTTAACTATGAAAATCGTTTTGATATGGCCGCTGCCTGCTTTTTTGAGGCGGTTCGATCTGGGAAGCTGAAAACCTTAGTTAGAAAACCAGGACAAACCGTCTCAATCAAAGTGAAACCAAAGGATTTTGAGGGCCTTACGTTCACGAAGAATTTTGCGCCAACGATGGGTTATGGTACGCCAAGTTTTTATGCCGTCACAAAAAAAGACAAAAATATAGTGTACGAATCAATACTTTGTGACTGGAGACGAGTCAGAAAAATTTGGCCCCCGAAAGACAGTTAATCTTCTAGCCGGCATGTCTTGTAACCAATAGCCTCTGGCACTGCAAAAAAACGCAGCCGAAAATATCCGGTATTAGGTAGCAAACCGACCTCACGGAATGTAGCCGCCCATCAAAACTAATGGGGTCCGGGCCTCAGGCCCGGCCAGGGGTGCAGGGGGTGGAACCCCCTGCCGGGTTGCAGGGCAGAGCCCTGACGATTTCTTGCCTATTTACCTACAAACTCGCTAATACGCCCGCATGAACTATGATGTGATTATTGTTGGCGGCGGGCATGCGGGGTGTGAGGCGGCGGCGGCTTCGGCGCGGGTGGGGGCGCGGACGCTGCTGATTACCCATCGGGCGGACCGGTTGGGGGAGATGTCTTGTAATCCGGCGATTGGCGGGATTGGCAAGGGGCATCTGGTGCGGGAGATTGATGCGCTGGATGGCTTGATGGGCCGGGCGGCGGATGCGGCGTGCATTCACTTCAAGCTGCTGAACCGTGGCAAAGGCCCGGCGGTGCGCGGGCCGCGGGCACAGGCGGACAGAAAACTCTATCGTCAGGCGATTCAGGCCATGCTGCTGGCGGAGCAAAAATTAACCATTGTTGAGGGTGAGGCGGCGGGTTTGCAGCGCGATGCTTCCGGCCGGTTGAGCGGCGTGACCACGGCGGATGGGCGGGCGTTTACTTGCTCCGCTGCCGTGCTGACCACCGGGACTTTTTTGCGCGGCGTGCTGCACTTTGGCAATGTGATGGCGCCGGGCGGGCGGATTGGCGATGCGCCGGCGGTCTCCTTGGCGGATGCGCTGCTGGGGCTGAACCTGCCGCTGGGGCGGTTGAAAACCGGCACGCCGCCACGGTTGGACAAGAAGAGCATCGACTGGGACGGGCTGCCGGAGGACAAAGGCGAGGACCCGCCGGAGTGTTTTTCCAGTTTGACCGAACGGGTGACGAACCGCCAAATTTCCTGCCGGATTACCGCCACCACCGAGTGGACGCACCAGATTATCCGGGAAAACATCCATAAATCGGCGGTATACGGCGGCAATATCGCCGGGCGCGGGCCGCGCTATTGCCCGTCCATCGAGGACAAGGTGGTGCGGTTCGCCGAAAAGCCGGGGCACCAGATCTTTTTGGAGCCGGAGGGACTGGACGATGACACCGTGTACCCCAACGGGATTTCGACCTCATTGCCGGAGGATGTGCAGGAACTGCTGGTGCATTCCATTCCCGGTTTGGAGCACGCCAAAATCCTGCGGCCTGGGTATGCGGTGGAGTATGATTACGTCGACCCGCGCGCGCTGGACCATGCGTTGCAGGTGAAGGCGCTACCCGGCCTGTATCTGGCCGGGCAGATCAACGGCACCACGGGGTATGAGGAAGCGGGCGCGCAGGGGTTGATGGCGGGGCTGAATGCGGCACTGGCCGCTGGCGGGAGTGCTCCCGCCATGCTGAGCCGGAGCCAGGCTTATATTGGCGTGCTGATTGATGATTTGGTGACGCAAGGGGTGACGGAGCCGTACCGGATGTTCACCTCGCGCGCCGAGTACCGGCTGCTGCTGCGCGCGGATAACGCGGAGCTGCGGTTGACGCAGTTGGGGCTGGACTGGGGCTGTGTGGGTAGCGAACGGGCAGGGGTGTTTGCAGCACTTGAGGCGGAAATCGCGGGGTATGCCGGCAAGCCGGTGGGGACTTCGCGCGGGGCGGAGATTTTGCGCGCGGATTTGCATTATGCCGGGTACCTCAACCGCCAGGCCAATGAGATTAAGGCCAGGGAGCGCGATGAGGCGGTGTTGATCCCGGAAGGATTTGACTATGCCGTGGTGGGCGGACTCTCCAATGAATTGCGCGAAAAACTGGAGCGGGTGCGGCCGCAGAATTTAAGCGCGGCGGGGCGGATTGAGGGCATGACGCCCGCTGCCCTGGGGGCGATTTTTGGCGCGTTGAAGAAGGCGCGGCGGGCGGCATGAACGAGGAAAAGCTGCGGGCCTATGCCGCGCTGGTGGAGAAATGGTCGGCGAAGATTAACCTGGTGAGCAAGGGCGATCTGCCGCACATCTGGGAACGGCATGTGCAGGATTCGCTGGCGCTGGTGCCGTATATTCCGGCTGGGGTGACGCGGGCGATTGATCTGGGGTCCGGTGCGGGATTCCCCGGAATGGTGCTGGCGATTGCCACGGGGATTGAGTTTACGCTGATCGAGTCCGACACCCGCAAAGCGGCGTTTTTGCTGGAAGCGGCGCGGATTTTGGGTGCGCCGGTGAAAGTGCTGAACACGCGCATTGAGGCAGCCAAAACAGTGCCGGCACCGTTGGTGACGGCGCGGGCACTGGCGCCGCTGGATAAATTGCTGGGTTTGGCGGCCCCGCATCTGGCGGAAAACGGGGTTTGTTTGTTCCCGAAAGGCCGCACGGCCGAAGTTGAATTGACTGCCGCAAGGGCGGTCTGGCACATGGACGTTGAGCGCTATTTCTCCTCGCAAGACGAGCAGGCGTGCATCCTGAAAGTGAGCCAGATCCGCCATGTTGGAACAAGTAAAGCCGCCGCGCCCTAGGATCATCGCCGTTGTGAACCAGAAGGGCGGGGTGGGGAAAACCACCACCGCCATTAACCTTGCCGCCGCTTTGGCCGTGGGGGGCAAGAAGGTGCTGCTGCTGGATGTTGATCCCCAGGGCAACGCCAGCACCGGGTTGGGCATCGACCATGCGAGCCGCAAGGGCGGGACCTATGCGCTGCTGGCGGGAGACGCGGATTTGGCGGCGGTGACGCTGCCAACCGGGGTGGAGAATCTGGAAATCGTCGCGGCGGTGGAAGATTTGCTCGGCGCGGATATGGAATTCAGCCAGTTGGAGCGCCGGGAGTTTCTGCTGCGCAATGCGCTGGTGGGGCATTGCGATGCGGATACCGTGTTTATCGATTGCCCGCCGGGGATGGGGATATTGACCCTGAATGCGCTGGTGGCGGCTGATTCCGTGCTGGTGCCGTTGCAGGCGGAGTTTTTCGCGCTGGAGGGGATTTCGCAGTTGATGCGGACCATCGAGCGGGTGAAGCGCAGCCTGAACCCGAAGCTGGAAGTGGAAGGGATTGTGCTGACCATGACGGACAAGCGCAACAACCTCTCGGAGCAGGTGACCAACGATGTGCGCGGGCATTTTGGCGCCACGGTGTTCGAGACGGTGATCCCGCGGAATGTGAGAATTACGGAAGCCCCTAGCCATGGGCTGCCGGTGCTGCTGTATGATTTTCGCTCGGTCGGGGCGCAGGCGTACCTGGCGCTGGCGGCGGAATTTTTGAGACGGACGCGGATGAGGAAGGGAGCAGCGGTATGAGTGTGAAGGAACAGCCAAAGCGGTTGGGACGGGGTTTGGCGGCGCTGCTGGGTGATGCCGCCGTGCCGGCGAGCGTGAACGCGCCGGGGGTGCAGGCGTTGCCGGTGGATTTGCTGGAGCCGAGCCCGTACCAGCCGCGCCAGGACATGGACGAGACGGCGCTGGGCGAGTTGGCGGACTCGATTAAGCAGCGCGGGATTTTGCAGCCGCTGCTGGTGCGGCCGAAACCGGGTAGTCCTGGGCAGTACCAGATTATTGCCGGGGAGCGCCGGTGGCGCGCGGCGCAGAAGGTGAGCCTGCATGAGGTGCCGGTGCTGGTGCGCGAGCTGAGCGATGCCGATGCGATGGCCGCCGGGCTGGTGGAGAATTTGCAGCGCGAGGATTTGAACCCGGTGGAAGAGGCCGAGGGGTATCAGCGGCTGATCACCGAGTTTCACCTGAGCCAGGAGAAGCTTGGCGATGCAGTGGGCAAGTCGCGCGTGCATATCAACAACACGCTGCGGGTGCTGAAGCTGCCGGTGCAGGTGTTGGGGATGGTGCGTGACGGCAGTCTTTCGATGGGGCATGCGCGCGCGCTGCTGGGGCACCCCGACCCGTTGAAGGGGGCGAAGGTGGTGCTGGATAAGGAGCTCTCCGTGCGGCAGGCGGAGGAGTTTGTGAATAATCTGGGGCGGTCGATTAAAGGGCGGGCGCTGCACAAGGCGCCGCCGGAGCGCCGGCTGGATAGCGAAGTGGAATCCCTGGCGGAGAATTTGAGCGAGCGGCTGGGGGTGAAGGTGAAGATCGGGTTTAATGGCCGGAGCGGGACGATTACGCTGCATTATGGCAATCTGGACCAGATGGACTCGCTGCTGGCGCTGCTGAGTGGCTGAAAACAGGGGGGTGTTTCACGTGAAACACCCCCCTGTTATGCACAGGCTATGTTGCTGAAATTGTTTGGTTAAAAAAAGTTATCCCCAGAAAAAAGGGTCGGTTGTTTTGAAAAAACAACGATGTGGTTTTGGGGGTTAGGCGTGGGTTAGGGCGGCTAGGAGGTCGGTTTGGGTGACGATGCCGGTGGCGCGGCCGGTGGGGTCCACGATGATGATGGCGCGGGTGGTGCCGTTGGTGAGGGGGGTGATGAGGGTGGTGGCGGGCTGGCCGGGTGTGGCGGTGATGGCTTGGGCCATGAGGGTGCTGACCGGGCCAGGGGATGTGGCGCGGGCTAGTTCACGCAGGCCGATGGCGCCGGTGAGCAGGCCGGTGGCGTCCGTGACCGGGAGGGTGCGGATGTCGTGGTTCAGGAGCAGGGCGCGGGCGGCTTGCGGCGTGGCGGTCTCCAGGACCTGGATGACGTCGCGCGACATGATGGCGGCGCAGGTGAGGGGTTGCAGGGCGTGCGTGGCGGTGCGGGTTTCGGCGAGGCGGAGCAGGCGGTCCAGGTCGTTGCGGTCGATGTCGAGGACTGCGCCGAAGTCGGCCAGGGCGCCGTCGATGTCCTGGGCGCGCAGGCCGGTGCGTAGGGGGGCGGGCAGGTCCGCGGTGTTGTGCGTGTTGGCGGGCAGGGGGGCTGGCTGGTGCGGGTAGGAATGGCCCGACATGAAGCGGTGGAAAATGATGCCCAGGGCGACCAGCATGACGCAGTTCAGGCCGATGGGGATGAAGGCGAACAGGAAGCCGGCGGAGGTGACGGTTTTGCCGCCCAGTACCGCCAGCAGGGCGACGCCGCCGCCGGGTGGGTGCAGGCTGCGGGTGAGGGACATGGCGATGGTGGCCAGGGCCACGGCGATGCCGGCGGCCAGCATGGGCTGGTGCAGCACGCGCGCGGTGATGATGCCGGCCAGGGCCGAGATGACGTTGCCGCCGATGATCGGCCAGGGTTGCGCCAGCGGGCTGGCGGGGGTGGCGAAGAGCAGGATCGCGACGGCGCCCATGGGGGCGGCCAGCAGGGGTAGGGTGAGGTTCCCGCTTTGGCCCCAGGTTTGACCGAGCACGACGGCGCTGAGGAAGCCGGTGAGGCCGATGCCGGCCATGGCGCCGAGGGAGGCGATTATGCGGTCCCGCAGGGTGGCGCCGGGTAGTATTAGAGACTGTTTCATAAGTCTACTCTGGCGGCCGTATAGGGGCGATTTTCTGCGGTTGCGCGTGCGCGCCACGGGTTCGAGCGCGCGAAGCAACGGGCTCACGTACCTTGAGTACGCTCCGCAAGCCTGCCCCCGCGAAAGCGGGGGGTGCTCGTAAATCACCCCTATCCGACTCGCCAGAGCGACTTCTGAAACAGTCTCTTAATTTGAAACGCTGCAAGCCATTATCCTCCGCTGGAGCATTCATCTTTTAGATGAATGCTCCAGCGATATATTTTATCGGTCAATTTCATGCGATTAGCTTGAACCACCTGGTTCAGGCTGATCGCATATTGATCTAGGGGGGACAGTAGCCAGCCGCGGCGCGGGGCGAAAGCCTGGAGGGCGGCGGCTGCGGCGGATGCAAGGGAGACCCCCACTTTTGACCAGGGGGCGGCTTGGCGGCGGGGTGTAACAGCAAGGAGCGGATATAGGTTACGCGAGGGAGCGATGTAGTTGGTAAGCGTATGATATTTCACTGATTTCTCACTGATTTCTGGCGCGGAACGGCGGCAGTTTGGCTGCAATGGTTGCAGGCCGGGCGCCGGATTTTGCGGTGGACGGGAGTGGATTTATAGAGGATTGGCAGGATGCGGTTTTGGCCGCATGGTGTCATAAACAAGTACGCTTGCAATCTATGTGGTTGCGTTTTAGTTGTCTGAAACAACCTGAGTTTCAGTCTGAGTCTTGAACTGATGATACCGGAGGGACCGTGGATATACGTTTTACGAAAGAGCAGGATGCCATTCGCGAGGGCGTGAAGCAGGTCTGCGACGGGTTTGATGACAAGTACTGGTCGGCTTGCGATACGGAGAAGAAGTTTCCGTTCGAGTTCCACCGGGCGATGGCCGATAACGGCTGGCTGGGCATTACCATGCCGGAGGAATACGGCGGCGCGAACCTTGGCGTGACCGAGGCGGCGATTATGATGCATGAGGTGACTTCGAGCGCCGGCGGGTATTCCGCCGCGAGCGCGTTGCACCTTAACTTGTTTGGGCCGCACTCGGTGGTGGTGTTTGGCACGCCCGAACAGAAGGAGCGGATGCTCACACCGTTGATCCAGGGCACCGACCGCGCGTGTTTTGGCGTGACCGAGCCGGATGCCGGGTTGGATACGACGAGCATCAAGACGTTTGCGACCAAAGTGCCGGGCGGTTACCGGGTGACGGGGCGCAAGATCTGGACGTCCTCGGGGCAGGTGGCGAACAAGATTATTTTGCTGACGCGCACGACGCTGAAGGAAGATTGCCGCAAGCCGACCGATGGCATGACGCTGTTTTATACTGATTTAGATAAGACCAAGATCGAAGTGCGGCGCATCCCGAAGATGGGGCGCAATGCGGTGGACTCCAATGCGACGTTCATTGATGATTATTTCATTCCTGATGCGGACCGGATTGGCGAAGAGGGCAAGGGGTTCCACTATATTCTGCACAGTTTGAATCCGGAACGGATTCTGGTGGGCGTGGAGGCCGTGGGCCTGGGCCGGGGCGCGCTGGCGCGTGCGGCCAATTATGCCAAGGAGCGGAAAGTGTTTGGCCGTTTCATTGGGCAGAATCAGGGGATTCAGCATCCGCTTGCGGAGAGCTGGACTTATCTGGAGTCCGCGTTCTGGATGATTATGCGGGCGGCGAATTTGTACGACAACAACATGCCCTGCGGTGCGGAAGCCAATGCGGGCAAGTTTCTGGGCGGGCGGGCGGCGTTTGATGCCTGCACGCGCGCTGTGATGACGCATGGCGGGATGGGCTACTCCACTGAATATCAGGTGGAGCGGCTGTTCCGTGAATCGATCCTGTTGCGGATCGCGCCGATTACCGAGCAACTCATCCTGAGCTTTATCGCGGAGAAGGTGCTCGACCTTCCCAAATCTTACTGAGGAAACTGCGGTCATGACCGAATTTGGAATTACCGGTTACGGTGCCTATGTGCCGCGCTTGCGGATCGACCGGGGCATTATTGCTGAAGCGCATAAGTGGATGGCGCCTGGCTTGAAGGGCCAGGCGAAGGGCAGCCGCTCGTTCACCAGCTGGGATGAAGACGCGATCACCATGGCGGTGGAAGCGGCGCGTGATGCGCTGACCGGCGGGTCGGTGGATGGGATCAAGGCGATTTATCTGGCCTCGACCACGCTGCCTTATGCGGATTTGCAGAATGCCTCGATCGTGGCCGGGGCGATTTCCGCGCCTACCGGGATTGCCAGCAGCGATATTGGTAATTCGCAGCGGGCTGGGACTTCGGGGCTGTTGCAGGCGCTGAAAGCCGGTGAGGCGGCGTTGTTCATCGGGTCCGACGCGCCGGTGGGCAAGCCCGCCAGCGTGCAGGAGATCAGCTATGGCGCGGGCGCTGCTGCGTTTACGCTTGGTTCGGAAGGCGTGATTGCCAAGTTGGTTGGCAAGGCGAGCGTGACGGATTCCTTCGTCGATCATTTCCGCGCGACCGGCCAAAAATACGAATATGCATGGGAAGAGCGCTGGGTGCGTGACGAGGGTTATGCCAAGCTGGCGCCGGCGGCGATTAAGGCGGCGTTGGCGGATGCGGGCATTGGCATTGATGGGGTGGCGTATTTTGCCATGCCGTCGCAGTTGCGCGCGGTGGCCGATGCGGTGGCCAAGCAGGTGAAGTTTGCCGGGACCGTGGTCTCGGGGTTGGAGAATGGCGTGGGTTATGCTGGGTCCGCGCATGCGCTGCTGCAGCTGGCGCTGGCGCTGGAAACGGCCAAGCCGGGCGAGAAGATTTTGGTGGTTGGCTTTGGCCAGGGCGCGGACGCGCTGATTTTTGAAGTGACCGATGCGATTACCGGGTTGGCGAAGCGCCGTGGCGTTTCCGGCTCGGTGGCCGATGCGGTGGCGACCGACAGCTATTTGCGGTTTCTGTCGTTTGGCGACGGCATTGATGTGGAATGGGGCATGCGCGGTGAGCGCAGCGGTAAGACGCAGTTGACCGAGCAGTATCGCTCGGCGTTCCAAATTGAAGCGTTTGTGGCGGGTGAGTGCGCCGCGTGTAACACCATACAGTTCCCGCAGTTTCAGTTCTGCGTGAAGTGCCAGGCGCCGCGTAAGCAGTTCCGCCAAGTGACGCTGGCCGATAAGCCGGCGCAGGTGCTGACCTCGACGGCTGACTGGCTCTCCTATTATCCGGCGCCGCCGCTGTATTGCGGGTTTGTGCAGTTTGATAATGGCGCGCGGCTGTTGATGGAAATGGTCGATATTGGGCCGAAGGGGATCGAGCGCGGTGACAAGTTGCGCATGGTTTACCGGATTAAGGAACGTGACCGGGCGCGCGGGTATAATCGCTATTTCTGGAAAACCACGCCGATTGCGGCGGCCTAAGGGAGCAAGATCATGGCAACAGGTATCAAGGATAAAGTTGCGATTCTGGGCATGGGTTGCTCGAAGTTTGGCGAGCGCTGGGATGCCGGCAGCCAGGAGTTGATGGCGGAATCTTTTGAAGAGGCGCTGGCTGACGCGGGGATTGAGCGCAAGCAGATTGAGGCGGCGTGGCTGGGCTCGTGCATGGATTCGGTGAATATCGGCAACTCGGCGATTCCGGCTTCGACGGCGCTGCGGCTGAACGGGATTCCGTTCACGCGGGTGGAAAACATGTGCGCGACCGGGACGGAAGCGCTGCGCGGGGCGGTTTATGCGGTGGCCTCGGGTGCGGTGGATATCGCGCTGGCCATTGGGGCGGAGAAGTTGAAGGATACGGGGTATGGTGGTCTGCCGCCGCCCTTTAAAGGCACGTTCAACGATATGTGGATGCCGATGGCGTCAGCACCTGCTGGGTTCGCGCAGTTGGCCGATGGTTACCGGGCCAAATACGGGATTTCCAAGGAAGAGCTGAAGCGGGCGATTGCGCATGTTTCCTGGAAGAGCCATCAGAACGGCGTGCATAGCCCGAAGGCGCATTTCCAGAAGGCGGTTTCGATGGAAACCATTATGAATGCGCCGATGATCTCTGATCCGCTGGGGCTGTTTGACTGCTCGGGTGTGTCTGATGGGTCAGCTTGCGCCATTGTGACGACGCCGGAAATTGCGCGCGCGATGGGTAAGAAGGATCTGGTGACGGTGAAGGCGCTGCAGCTTTCAATCAGCTCGGGCCAGGAAACCGCGATGAACGAGTGGGACGGCAGCTATGCGCCGAACACGCGAATTGCCGCGGCGCGGGCTTATAAGGAAGCGGGGATTACCAACCCGCGCGAACAGCTTAACCTGACCGAGGTGCATGACTGTTTCTCGATTACCGAGCTGGTGACGATGGAGGATTTGTTCCTCTCCGACAACGGCCGCGCGGTGGCTGATGTTCTGGATGGTGTGTATGATGCCTCGGGCAAAGTGCCTTGCCAGATCGACGGCGGGTTGAAGTGCTTTGGGCATCCGATTGGGGCTTCTGGCCTGCGCATGGCTTATGAGGTGTATTTGCAGCTGCTGGGGCGCGCGGGTGCGCGGCAGTTGAAGTCACCCTCGATTGGGCTGACGCATAATCTGGGTGGCGTGCCGTATCTGGGCATTGCCGGTATTTCCATTTTGGGGCTGCACTAATGGCTGGTTTATGGTTTGATGAGCTGACGGTCGGGCAGGTGTTTCATCACCAGATCCGCCGCACCGTGACGGAAACGGACAACGTGCTGTTTACCGCGATGACGCATAATCCGGCGCTGTTGCACCTGGATGAAGAGTACATGAAGGGCACGCCGTTTGGGCAGCGCATTGTGAACTCGGCTTTTACCCTGGGGCTGATGGTTGGGATTTCAGTGGGGGACACCACGCTGGGGACCGCTGTGGCGAATTTGGGCTGGGATGAAGTGCGCTTCCCCAACCCGCTGTTCCATGGTGATACCGTGCATGTGGTGACCGAGGTGATTGAGTTGCGGGAGAGTAAGTCCCGCCCGGATCAGGGGATTGTTACGTTTTTGCATCAGGCGTTTAACCAGAAGGACCAGCTGGTGGCGACGTGCAAGCGTTCTGGGTTGCAGAAGAAGAAGCCCGCTTAAGGATGAACCCGATGGCGAATCTGCGCTCGTTCCTGTTTATTCCTGGGGATTCTGAAAAGAAGCTTTCCAAGGCGGATGCGTCGGGCGCGGATGCGCTGATTTTGGATTTGGAGGATTCCGTGGCGCCGGCGAATAAGCCGCTGGCGCGGGAGTTGATTCCGGCGTTTTTGCGGGAGCGGCCGCGGGGGAAGCGCAGCTCCGAACTGTGGGTGCGGATTAACCCGCTGGATACGGATTTGGCGTTGCTGGATCTGGCGGCGGTGGTGGCGGCGGGGCCGGATGGGCTGATGTTGCCGAAAGCCAATGGGCCGGAAGATGTGCGCAAGCTCTCGCATTTTTTGGATGCGCTGGAAGTGCAGGGTGGCGTGGCGCTGGGGTCTGTGAAGATTCTGCCGGTGGCGACGGAGACCGCCGTGGCGCCGTTCCGGTTGGGCGATTATGCGACGGCTGGGCTGGCGCGGTTGCTGGGGATTACCTGGGGGGCGGAGGATTTGTCCGCCGCCGTGGGGGCCAGCACGAATTTGGATGGCACGGGGCAGTGGGCGCTGACTTATAGGTTGGTGCGCTCGCTGACGCTGCTGGCGGCGCATGCGGCGGGCGTGCAGGCGATTGATACGCTGTATGTGGATTTTAAGGATGACGAGGGGCTAAGGGCATCTTGCCGGGCGGCGCGGGCGGAAGGGTTTACCGGGCGGATTGCGATTCATCCAGCGCAGGTGGCGGGGATTAACGAGAGTTTTATGCCGTCAGCCGCTGAGGTGGAGCATGCGGAGCGGGTGCTGGCGGCGTTTGCCGCGGCGCCGGGGGCCGGGACCGTGGGCTTGGATGGGAAGATGCTGGATATTCCGCATTTGAAGCAGGCGCAGAATGTGTTGGCGCAGGTGGGGGCTTACGCGCGCTAGACCTTTTTGACGGCGCGTTGGCCGGTGGGTGGATGGCGTGCGCGGTCGGGGGATTCTGGATTGATCGCGCTTTACCCTTGACTCTTGTACGGGTAAGCAGTAGTTATGCAGGACGATGAATTCTCGTGGTTTGATCCGAAAGCCTCGGCAAACAAGATCAAGCATAGGGTCAGTTTCGAGCAAGCTCGTGCTGTTTTTAAAGACCCGTATGCCGATGATATTCTTGATGATCGCGAAGACTATGGCGAGGAGCGATGGAATATAACCGGGCTTGATGCCTCGGGAAACGTGCTGGTCGTGACCTACACGATGCGCGGCCCGTTAATTCACATAATTTCAGCCAGAAAGGCGGAGCCAGATGAAAGATCAGAGTATTTTGAAGGCCGCCACTGAGATTCCGGCGTCTGAGAGGGATTCTCGGCCGATGACGGCGGAGGAGCGGAAAAATGCCCGGCGTAGGCCGCGTGTGACGGTCATCCGCCGGGCGCTGCGGATGACGCAAGAGCAGTTTTCGGCCGAGTTTGGTATCCCCCTGGGTACGCTTAGAGACTGGGAACAAGAGCGGGCTGAGCCTGACGCGCCGGCCAGGGCTTATCTGCGGGCGATTGCTGGTAATGCCGAGGCCGTCGCCAAGGCTTTGAAGAGTTATCCGGCTCCGGCGGCGGAGTAGGTTTTTGGGCTTGCAACCTCGAAATTGTACTGCGGGCTACGTTGTAGCTTCGGGCGATCTCCCGCGACACTTCTCCGGCCTCCGGGTGGCGTTTGAGGCGGCGCAGGGCGCCGGGACTGTGGGCTTGGATGGGAAGATGCTGGATATTCCGCATTTGAAGCAGGCGCAGAATGTGTTGGCGCAGGTGGGGGGGTTAGGCGAGGTGAAGGTGGGGGGCATTCGTTCTTGACTTTCGCTCAAATTACTTGTAACAAGTAGTTATGAATGCGGGCGGCTTTGAGTGGGACGATGCCAAGGCCGCCAGCAATCAGGTCAAACATGGTGTTTCTTTCTCATATGCCAGGACGGCTTTTGACGATCCGATGGGCATTGAAATTGTGGATGACCGCCGCGACTATGGAGAAGAGCGGTTTAATCTGATCGCAAAATCTCCTGATAATATAATGCTTTTT
Organism: Acetobacteraceae bacterium; assembly: GCA_003164135.1. Lineage (GTDB taxonomy): Bacteria > Pseudomonadota > Alphaproteobacteria > Acetobacterales > Acetobacteraceae > Acidocella. The sequence continues at coordinate 25,603 of PLSD01000074.1, read as the reverse complement.
GTCACATTTACTGAGCGTGAAACCGGCATTCGGATCATCTCAGCTCGCCGGGCTTCAACGCGGGAAGTTAATTTCTATGATGAACAGTAAGCCAATTTCAGCCCGCGATGATCTTCCCCGGCCGATGAGCGAGGCCGAGATTATGGCGGCGGCCAAGTCCGATCCTGACGCTCAGCCCTACACGGCGGAACAGCTCAAAAATGCACGGCGGGTGCCGCGCGTGAAGACGATGCGCCGGGCTCTTGGTCTGACGCAGGAAGAATTTGCGGCGCGCTACGCGATTCCGCTCGGGACTATCCGAGGCTGGGAGCAAGGCGTGACTGAGCCGGACGCCACGGCTAAGGCGTACCTCCGCGCCATTGCTGGGGATGCTGAAGGGGTGGCTAAGGCTCTGACGGCTCATCCGGCGGCGGCCGAGTAGGTTTTTGGGCAACGTGGGCGTTCTATAGCCCGATCAGGTGGTCCCGCCAGCGACCGAGATCCGACATCGTGCAGGATGGGTGGGCGAAGCGTAGCCCGCTGAATTGCTGGTATTTTAAGAAGTGATGGGTAGCGCTTCGCTCACCCATCCTACGCTTGCTACGCTTGCTGACCTGCTCGGAGAACACCCGCTCACACCCTGCCTGGCGCAAAAGGCGTTCCTGGGCTTCCAGACCGGCGAGCTGTGTTTCGGTCGAGGTGCGCGCGTATCCTACATCCATCGGGGTAAGTCTCACATAAATTAATAACTTAGTGATACCATAGAGTCTCAAATTATCAATATATTCCTATGAGACAGATTCCGAGGGGGCGTACCGATCTCACATGACCCTGGTCTATTGAGAAGAATAACGATATTGGTGGACTCACTATAGCGAGTGGTGGCGAGGGCGACAGATTAGTGAAGACACGTTCAATAGTCAGACACACCTGTTTACTGCTCGCTGGTTTATCTGCGCTTCCGGTGCAAATGGCTAAGGCAAGCGATCCGTATGCCAGTTCAGATGCAATTGCTCAAAGCATCCAAAAGGACTTGCCGCGATTGGACTTGAACAAAGCTGGACTGGTCGAGGCGTTGGAAGCCGCCAACATCCTTGTCATACCGAACGGAATGGCAATGAGAAGCGACTACAAAAATTTTCCTGCTGTACCTGATCCTGGATTAAAAGCCGAGATACAAGGCATCATATCGGACAGCGGCATGGCAGTTGCTCCGTTAATGTTTTACTTTCCTTCCGCCAAAATGGGCGGGTTCTATCTAATTGAGGGTAATGGAGCGTGCTCTGTATGGCGCTTCTTTTCGTCGGATGGACAGCAAACCCATCTAATTGCGTCACCACGATTCATGGAAAATGCGACCTGCTCCGACGATGGAGAAAATGCTTATGTTGGCTTATATGAAAAGCAACCCGTAGCACTCCTCATCGAGGATATGGGGATCGTCTCAGGTAAGCCAGACACGAGAGTTCAAGTGTCGAGCTGGACAGGTAAAGGCTGGGATACACCAACAGTATTTGAGTTCAATCCTTCGAACGATCTGCGTGCTAATGCAGGTTTACCATATATCGGAGTTTGGGTTCAAAATATATCCAGACCACTGGAAAGGAGCCTTGGGTGTAAAATCGCGTGCAATGTTGACCCCCAGAGGGTCACGGTTGGAAGCGATTTGACATCCTCGCCTACAACATCAAGCGTGTTATCGCCCTTATGGGCGCTCCCAAGCTGATCGTCGCGATGCGGGAATGATGGAGGGCAGTCCCTCCTTCCAACAATAGGAAGCCACCCCTCAAAACACCATTTCCACACAGCCTCCACCCAAAGCAGAAGTTCAGACGGGCCAAATACTTAGCCATAGGTCGGAGGACTCTGGGAGTAAGTAAGGCCGTGGGGCATTGCCCGCTGGCTCCCCCACGAAGGGCCGCGCCGTTCGAACGTGGTAATATGGTTTCTTGAAGGCGCTCACGCGTGCCGTTCCAAGGCCCGTGCGGTGAGCGCCTTCAAGAAACCTTGGTAATGGATTCCAAAGGCGAGCCTTTGGCGGGGTTCCAAGGGGCGGAGCCCCTTGGCCTTGCTTACGCCCCGAGGCTTACGGGTTGAGCCAGGTGTTGGGGTCGACGCCGGCGTTGGCGCGGGCGTATTTGGCGATTTCGGTGATGCGGGGGCCTAGTTCGGTGGGGTCCAGGCTGGCTTCGGTGTGGGGGCCGTGTTGCCAGCTTTCCATGATTCCGTAGCCGTAGCCCCAGGCTTCGAAGACGCGGCCGCTGATGTGTTTGGCTTCGGAGGAGCAGAGCCAGGCGACGAGGGCGGCGATCCATTCGGGTTTGCGGCGTTCGATTTGTTCGGGGGTCCATTCGCGCAGGCCTTCGGTGAGGCGGGTGTTGGCGCGCGGCGCGATGGCGTTGACGGTGACGCCGAGGCGGGCGAGTTCGCGGGCGGCGACGATGGTCATGGTGGCGATGCCGGCTTTGGCGGCGGCGTAGTTGGTTTGGCCGATGTTGGCGAAGAGGCCGGAGTGGGAGGTGGTGTTGATGATGCGGGCATCAACGGGCTTGCCGGCCTTGGATTGGGCGCGCCAGTAGTTGGCGGCGTGGTGGAGGGGGGCGAAGGTGCCTTTCATGTGGACGCGCACGACGGTGTCCCATTCTTCCTCGGTCATGTTCACCAGCATGCGGTCGCGCAGGATGCCGGCGTTGTTGATGAGGATGTCGAGGCCGCCGAAGGTGTCCACGGCTTGTTCGACCATTTGTGCAGCACCTTTCCAGTCGGCGACGTCTGACGTGTTGACGGCGGCCTGGCCGCCGGCGGCCTGGATGGTGGCGACGACTTCCTGGGCGGGGGATTGGTCGGCGCCGGTGCCGCCTGCTGACGAGCCGAGGTCGTTGACCAGGACTTTGGCGCCGTGCTGGGCGAGCATAAGGGCGTAGGCGCGGCCGACGCCGCGGCCGGAGCCGGTTACGATGGCGACGCGGCCTTCAAGTAAGCTCATGCGATGTTCCTTTTATGGTGGCTGTGTGATGGGGCGCATCATAGTGGCGGAAATTGATAAGGCAATGTGTAATACACATCCTTACTAACGCGCTTATTATCGCATTTGCGGGTATTTTAGCACTCGATGATGTTGACGGCGAGGCCGCCGCGGGCGGTTTCTTTGTATTTGGTTTTCATGTCGGCGCCGGTTTGGCGCATGGTGCGGATGACTTTGTCGAGGGAGACGAAGTGGGTGCCGTCGCCGCGCAGGGCCATGCGGGCGGCGTTGATGGCCTTCATGGAGCCCATGGCGTTGCGCTCGATGCAGGGGACCTGGACGAGGCCGCCGATGGGGTCGCAGGTGAGGCCGAGGTTGTGTTCCATGCCGATTTCGGCGGCGTTTTCAACCTGCGCGGGGGTGCCGCCCATGACTTCGGCGAGGGCGCCGGCGGCCATGGAGCAGGCGACGCCGACCTCGCCCTGGCAGCCGACCTCGGCGCCGGAGATGGAGGCGTTCTCCTTATACAAAATGCCGATGGCGGCGGCGGTGAGGAGGAAGGCGACGACGCCGGTGTCGTCAGCGCCGGGGATGAAGCGGGTGTAGTAGTGGAGCACGGCGGGGATGATGCCGGCGGCGCCGTTGGTGGGGGCGGTGACGACGCGGCCGCCGGCGGCGTTTTCCTCGTTGACGGCCAGGGCGTAGAGGTTGACCCAGTCGAGGATGGTGAGGGGGTCGCGCAGGGACTCTTCGGGGTGGCTGGAGAGCTGGCGGTAGAGCTGGGCGGCGCGTCGGCGGACTTTGAGGCCGCCTGCGAGAATGCCCTCGGTGGCGCAGCCGGTGCGCACACATTGCTGCATGACTTGCCAGATGTTGAGCAGGCCGGCGCGGATTTCGGGTTCGGTGCGCCAGGATTTTTCGTTCTCCAGCATGAGCTGGCTGATGGGGAGGTTGTGGGTTTGGCAAAGCTCCAGGAGCTGCTTGGCGGATTTGAATTCGTAGGGGAGCGTGGTTTGGTCTGGCACGATGCGGTCGGAGCCGGCGGCTTCCTCGTTGACGACGAAGCCGCCGCCGACTGAGTAGTAGACTTTGGTGCGCAGTTCGGTGCCATCGGCGGAGAAGGCGGTGAAGCGCATGCCGTTGGGGTGGTAGGGGAGCGAAATGCGCTTGTGAAAGAGCAGGTCCTCGGGCTCGGTGAACGAAATTTCGTGGCGGCCGAGGAGGTTGAGGCGGGCGGTGGCGCGGATGGCGTCGAGTTTGGTGGGGACGGTGGTGGTGTCGACCGTGTCCGGGGCTTCGCCGGAAAGGCCGAGGAGGACGGCTTTGTCGCTGCCGTGGCCGCGGCCGGTGGCGCCGAGGGAGCCGTAGAGTTCGGCCTGGATGCGGGATGTTTGGGGGAGGAGGTTGGCGTCGGTCAGGCCGGTGGCGAAACGCAACGCCGCGCGCATGGGGCCGACGGTGTGCGAGCTTGAAGGGCCGATGCCGATTTTGAAGAGCTCGAAGACGCTGATTGCCATGTTGGTGCCTCCGTCCTCCGGGCCCTCGCAAGGGGCCGGATAACATCTGCAGTATTGGGCCGGTGGTTTAGGGAAGCAAGGCCAGGGGACGCTGTCCCCTGGACCCCTGCGAAGGGCCGCGCCCTTCGAACGCGTTAATAAGGTTTCTTGAAGGCGCTCACCGCACGGGCGTTGGAGAGGCACGGGTGAGCGCCTTCAAGAAACCTTGTAAGGGATTCCAAAGGCGAGCCTTTGGCGGGGTTCCAAGGGGCAGAGCCCCTTGGCCTTACTCCCCTGAACGACCGGCCCAAGACCGCAGGGGTTATTCGGCCATTGCGGAGGCGTCGGAGCGGGTGGCGCCGACGCGGGCGGCGAGGGAGGCGGCCATGAAGGGGTCTAGGTTGCCGTCTAGGACTGCTGCCGGGTTGCCGGTTTCGTAGTTGGTGCGGAGGTCTTTTACGAGTTGGTAGGGGGCGAGGACGTAGGAGCGGATTTGGTGGCCCCAGCCGATGTCGGTTTTGGCGGCTTCGATGGTGGCGCTCGCGGCTTCGCGCTTTTGCAGTTCCATTTCATACATGCGGGCTTTGAGCATGTTCATGGCGGTGGCGCGGTTGCGGTGCTGGGAGCGGTCCGTTTGGCAGGCGACGATGATGTTGGTCGGGATATGGGTGATGCGGATGGCGGATTCGGTTTTGTTGACGTGCTGGCCGCCGGCGCCGGAGGCGCGGAAGGTGTCGACGCGCAGGTCGGCGGGGTTGATTTCGATTACGATGGTGTCGTCGACCACCGGGTAGACCCAGACGGAGGAGAAGCTGGTGTGGCGGCGGGCGGCGGAATCGTAAGGCGAGATGCGGACCAGGCGGTGGACGCCGGATTCGGTTTTGAGCCAGCCGTAGGCGTTGGGGCCGGAGATTTGCATGGTGACGGATTTGATGCCGGCCTGCTCGCCCTCGGACATGTCGAGGATTTCAACCTTGAAGCCACGGCGTTCGGCCCAGCGCATGTACATGCGTTGGAGCATTTGCGCCCAGTCCTGGGCCTCGGTGCCGCCGGAGCCGGCGTTTATTTCGATGAAGGCGTCGCGGCCGTCGGCTTCGCCGGAGAGGAGGCTTTCGATTTCGCGCGTTTTGGCTTGGTCGGCGAGGGTGGTGAGGTTGGCCATGGCGTCCTTCACCATGGCGGCGTCGCCTTCGGCTTCGGCCATTTCGATGAGCTCGATGGTGTCGGCGGTGTCGCGTTCCAGGGTGAGGACGCCGTCTATGAGGCCGACCAGGCGGCCGCGCTCACGCATCACCGTTTGGGCGGCGTCGGCGTTGTTCCAGAGGGAGGGGTCTTGGGCGCGGGCGTCTAGTTCCGCGCGTTTGATGAGGGCGGCATCCCAGTCAAAGATGCCTCCTCAGCAAGGCGACCGAACGGCCGATCTGCTCGTTTAACTGATCTGATTCTGCTGACATGGGAGGGGTATATAGAGGAATTTTTCATAAAGCCCAGGGGGGTCAGGCCAGCCAGGGGTTTAGGAGCGGGACGCTGGTGGGGGTGAAGTCGGCGGTGTTGCGGGTGATGAGGGTCATGCCGTGGGCGACGGCGGTGGCGGCGATGAGGGAATCGTTGAGGGGGCGCGGGTCTGGGATGTGGAGGCGGGCGCAGTATTGGGCGACGGCGGTGTCCACGGGCAGGATGCGGGCGGAAAATTCGGGGAGGATTTGGGTTTCCAGCCAGGTGCGCAGGCGGGCACCTTGGGTGGGGTCGCGGCGTTCTAGGCGGCCGACGCCGATTTCCAGTTCCATGAGGGTGATGGCGGAGAGGTAGAGGGTGGTGGAGTCGACACTGGAGAGCCAGGCGACGACGTTGGGGTTGGCTTTGCCGTCACCGGCTTTGCGGAGTTCGGAAATGACGTTGGTGTCGAGCAGGAACATTCAGGAGAAGTCAGCCGGGCGGGCGAGGTCGCGCGGGCGGGGCGGGTCGAATTCAATGTCGGAGAGGCCGGGCATGGAGAGGGCTTCGACGATGTTGCGGCGGGTGGCGGTGAGGCGGTGGTATTCCTCGATGCTGAGGAGGACGTGGGCGGGTTTGCCACGGTCTGTGATGAAGACAGGGCCGGACGACGCGGCTTTTTTGGCGCGACTGGTGTCCTGGTTGAATTCGCGGCTGGAGAGGGTGGTGATGGGCATGGTTTGGGTGCTTTGGGTGAGGGGTGGGATGTAGGAACGTTACTACATTTTGGTGGGGGAGGGCAAGGGGGTTGGGGGTAGTGGCGGGTGCATGGTGGATTGCGCCAGAACAAGCACGCCCGCATTTAACCAACGCTTGGTGCGCAGAAGATCATATGTAATGCTAGATTTGCATAACGAGTCGCGGATCGGGGTGTCCTGCATAGCAAATTTGTGATATGCGGTCAATTGTATTTTACTTGCGGTTATCACAAAAATGCGATACAAATTTTGATATGGACGATCAAGCATTTCACCGATGACCAATGGCGAAGACGTCATTGGTCATGCGGTATCGGTTGCTCCGGCGAAAGCTAGGGCTAAGTATTATGAGCGTCTGAATGGGTTTAAGGATCAGCCACAGCATCTGTGGAACGGTAAACGGAGTAAAGCATTAGAGGGGTATGTTGGACTTGTTGAAATAAGGTTTTTAGTGGGTAACATCCAATATCGGCCAATAGGATTTTTTGGCCCTAATCGCAATGAGTTTACGGTTTTGGTTTGGGCTACGGAAAAAGGTGATGAATTTGTTCCTAAAAATGCCCCAAGTCTCGCAGACGACCGTCGTAAATTGATCGAAGCCAACTCACAGAGGGCACATGTCTGTAATTTCTGACAAAATTCTAAGCGAGTTTTCGGATAAAGAGTTCCGAGATGGCTACGTTGAGTCGCGTGTAAGGAATTTGATTGCCTATCAAATTAGAGCCTTACGCGATCAACGCAACTTATCACAAAAACAATTAGCCGAGAAACTGCCCCACGGCACTCAGAGCGCGGTTTCGCGAGCGGAAGACCCGGAGTATGGCCGTTTATCCGTTACAAGTCTTCTTGAATTAGCTTCTGCCTTTGACGTGGGAGTTACGATCAAATTTTGTAATCATGAAGATTTTTTGTCGCAAACAGCTAATATTTCCCCGAGCAATCTTTGTGCTTTAAGCTATGATCATGCGCGCGTCGCAGCCAAAGTAACTGCGCATCAAAAAGACAATCCGTCGCTGGTGTTCCCGATGGTTTATGCGGGGGACAAAATCCACCATGTGCGGAGTTTGTCTATTGGGTATTTGTCCTCAAATAATGAAACAACTCCAACAGTAAGAGTGTCGGCTTAATGTCAATTATCGGAAATAGGTCTCAGTACTTCAGGCACATCTATAGCAATGGATTTGGACTCCAAACGGGAGGGAATGAAGTAATCCTTTCATTTGGTTTTAAGGACAACCCGCAAGCAAAAGATGAAGAAATAACAAATGAAGTTGCGGTCGTAATGCTCCCAAGCACTCTTAAGTTTCTTGCCCGCTCATTGACAAAATTGGTCGACTTTATCGAAAAAACAGGCGGCACCGAAATTCCAATTGACGAAACAAAGCTTACTGCGATGGACCAGGCATACTCCGAAGCTATTTCTGCCACCGCATCTTTGCCGCCGACTTAGCAATCTCGGTCCGTCACGCCAGAGGCGTGAGTCTTCCTGTGTAGATGCTCGAGAGACGCGACGGTGTATGTTTGCAGGGCGGAGGCACAGGATGCAGAATGGGTCCCATGGGCTTTAGCCGCATAGATTAAGTCGAAGCTGACTCACGCCCGCCGTCGGTGGCGCGGGTGGGTGGCGGAATGCGTTGCGCTTTCCCGCCCTACGAGTGGGGGGATGGGTGAGCAAGCTCACCCATCCGGGTTTTTTAACTACCGCTTTAGTTGGGTGACGTCGCGGACGGCGCCGCGGGCGGCGCTGGTGGTTAGGGCGGCGTAGGCTTGGAGGGCCTGGGAGACGACGCGGGTGCGGTTGGGTTTCCAGGCGTTCTCGCCGAGGGCTTCCATGGCGAGGCGGCGGGCGGCGAGGGTTTCGACTGACAGGGCGGCGCGGAGGATGCGGTTGGGGATGTCGATTTCGATGATGTCGCCTTCTTCCAGGAGGCCGATGTCGCCGCCTTCGGCGGCTTCGGGGGAGACGTGGCCGATGGAGAGGCCGGCGGTGCCGCCGGAGAAGCGGCCGTCGGTTACCAGGGCGCAGACTTTGCCCAGGCCTTTGGATTTGAGGTAGCTGGTGGGGTAGAGCATTTCCTGCATACCGGGGCCGCCTTTGGGGCCTTCGTAGCGGATGATGACGACGTCACCCGCGACGATGCGGTTGCCGAGGATGGCGGAGACGGCGTCGTCCTGGCTCTCGAAAATGCGGGCGGGGCCGGTGAAGACGAGGGCAGAGGGGTCAACGCCGGCGGTTTTTACGATGGCGCCGTCGAGGGCGATGTTGCCGAAGAGGACGGCGAGGCCGCCGTCCGGGCTGAAGGCGTGGGCGGCGTCGCGGATGACGCCGGTGGAGCGGTCGAGGTCCAGGGCATCATAACGGCGGCTTTGGCTGAAGGCCTGGGTGGTGCGCACGCCGCCGGGGGCGGCGAGGTAGAGGGTGCGGGCGGCATCAGAGGCCGGACCAGAAATATCCCATTTGGCGATGGCTTCGCCCACGGTGGGGGCGTGGACGGTGGGGAGGTTGGCATGGATGAGGCCGGCGCGGTTGAGTTCACCCAGGATGGAGAAGATGCCGCCGGCGCGGTGGACGTCTTCCATGTGGACGTCGGATTTTGAGGGTGCCACCTTGCAGAGATTGGGGACGCGGCGCGAGAGGTGGTCGATGTCTTCCATGGTGAAGGCGATTTCGCCCTCGTGCGCGGCGGCGAGGAGGTGGAGGACGGTGTTGGTGGAGCCGCCCATGGCGATGTCCAGCGACATGGCGTTCTGGAAGGCCTCGAAGCTGGCGATGGAGCGGGGGAGCGCGGTGGCGTCGTCTTGCTCGTACCAGCGTTTTGCCAGTTTCACGACGGTGCGGCCGGCTTCGAGGAATAACTCGCGGCGGTCAGCGTGCGTTGCCAGCAGGCTGCCGTTGCCGGGGAGCGAGAGGCCGAGGGCCTCGGTGAGGCAGTTCATGGAATTGGCGGTGAACATGCCCGAGCAGGAGCCGCAGGTGGGGCAGGCGGAGCGCTCGACGGCGTCGGTTTCGGCGTCCGTCACGCTGGGGTCAGCCGCGGCGACCATGGCGGTGATGAGGTCGGCGCGCTCGGTTTTGCCGCCGTGGATGTATTTGCCGGCTTCCATCGGGCCGCCGGAGACGAAGACTACCGGGATGTTGAGGCGCATTGCGGCCATGAGCATGCCGGGGGTGATTTTGTCGCAGTTGGAGATGCAGACGATGGCGTCGGCGCAATGGGCGTTGACCATGTACTCGACGGAGTCGGCGATGAGCTCGCGCGAGGGGAGGCTGTAGAGCATGCCGGAATGGCCCATGGCGATGCCGTCGTCGACCGCGATGGTGTTGAATTCTTTCGCGACGCCGCCGCAGGCTTCGATCTCGCGCGCGACGAGCTGGCCCATGTCTTTCAGGTGGACGTGGCCGGGGACGAACTGGGTGAAGGAGTTGGCAATGGCGATGATGGGCTTGCCGAAGTCACCGTCCTGCATGCCGGTGGCGCGCCAGAGGCTGCGGGCGCCGGCCATGTTGCGGCCGTGGGTGGTGGTGCGGGAGCGGTATGCGGGCATTTGAAGTGTCCTCAAGCGAAAAATCTGCTGGTGCAGCGTTGGGGGCATAAATTCACCCGTTTGCGGGTAAAGGCAAGGTTGCGGCGCGGTTTGGGGTAGGAAGGCCAAGGGGCTTTGCCCCCTGGACCCCCACGAAGGGCCGCGCCCTTCGAACGCATAAATAAGGTTTCTGAGAGGGGCTCGCCGTACGGAACTTGGAGAGGCTAGAGCAAGCCCCTCTCAGAAACCTTGGGTAATGGATTCCAAAGGCGAGCCTTTGGTGGGGGTCCAGGGGGTAAAACCCCCTGGCCTTGCTACCCCTTAAGTATTCATTGCCTCGAAGAAATCGGCGTTGGTTTTGGAGTATTTCAGCTTGTCGAGCAGGAATTCCATGGCGTCGGTGGTGCCCATTTGGCTGAGGATGCGCCGCAGGACCCACATTTTGGAGAGCGTGGATTTTTCGACCAGCAGTTCTTCCTTGCGGGTGCCGGACTTGGTGATGTCGATGGCGGGGAAGGTGCGTTTGTCGGAGAGCTTGCGGTCCAGGATGATTTCCGAGTTGCCGGTGCCTTTGAACTCTTCGAAGATGACTTCGTCCATGCGGCTGCCGGTGTCGATGAGGGCGGTGGCGATGATGGTGAGGGAGCCACCTTCCTCGATGTTACGCGCGGCGCCGAAGAAGCGTTTGGGGCGCTGCAAAGCGTTGGCGTCGACGCCGCCGGTGAGCACCTTGCCCGACGAGGGGACGACGGTGTTGTAGGCGCGGGCGAGGCGGGTGATGGAGTCCAGCAAAATGACCACGTCGCGCTTGTGTTCGACCAGGCGTTTGGCTTTTTCCAGCACCATTTCGGTGACCTGGACGTGGCGGGTGGCGGGTTCATCGAAGGTGGAGGCGACGACTTCGCCCTTCACGGAGCGGGACATGTCGGTGACTTCCTCGGGCCGTTCATCGATGAGCAGGACGATGAGGAAGACTTCCGGGTGGTTGGCCGAGATGGCCGCCGCGATGTTTTGCAGCATGACGGTTTTGCCGGTGCGGGGCGGGGCGACCACGAGGGCGCGCTGGCCTTTGCCGATGGGGGCAATGAGGTCGATGACGCGCGAGGTGTTGTCCTTGACCGTGCCTTTGGCGGTGGGTTCGGAGACCTCGACCTCCATCTTTAAGCGCGAGGTGGGGTACAGCGGGGTCAGGTTGTCGAAGTTGATACGGTGCTTGACCGCTTCGGGGGATTCGAAATTGATTTTGTCGACTTTTGCCAGCGCGAAGTAGCGCTCGCCTTCCTTCGGGGCCTTGATTTCGCCGTCGACGGTGTCGCCGGTGCGGAGGCTGAAGCGGCGGACCTGGGCGGGGGAGACGTAGATGTCTTCCGGGCCGGGGAGGTAGTTGGCTTCCGGGTTGCGCAGGAAGCCGAAGCCGTCGGGGAGGACTTCCAGGGTGCCGTCGCCGCGGATGATCTGGTCGTTTTCCGCGAAGGCTTTGAGGATGGCGAACATCATGTCCTGCTTGCGCAGGGAGGAGGCGTTCTCGACCTCGAGTTCCTCCGCGAGAGTGAGGAGGTCGGTGGGCGATTTGGCCTTGAGTTCGGCAAGATGCATGGAGGGTCCGATTCGAAGTGCGCGCCGGACGGGGCCGGGCGAAATGGGTAGGTGGAAAGGTTGCAAGCTGAAAATAGCTGCGCCGGCGCGAATGGCCTGGGCGCTACATGAGGGTTTTGCCCTGAAACGTCAAGGCGGCGGCGCTGTGAGCGGGTAGCGCCCTGGAGTTGCGAAATCGTTAGTTACAGGGGTGGGGAAAATCGCCTAATCTGCGGGCCATGAAGATTGCTCTGTATCAAGGCCCTGGTGTGATTAACGACCCGGACGCGGCTTTTGCGTTGATGGAGCGCCGGGCGGTGGAGGCCAAGGCAAGCGGCGCGGATTTGCTGCTGATGCCGGAGATGTTTCTCTCGGGCTATAATATAGGGCCGGAGAATGCGCTGAAATATGTGGTGACGGCGGCGGGGCTGGCGCCGGCGCGGCGGGTTGCCAAGGCGCACGGGATTGCGCTGGTGTTTGGCTATCCGGAGCTGGTGGGTGAGGAGGTGGCCAATTCGGCGGTGCTGATTGGGCCGGATGGGGAGATTTTGCTGAATTACCGCAAATCGCATTTGTTTGGCGACCTGGACCGGGCGATGTTCAAGCATGTGGGGACTGAGTTTCCGGTGGCGAAGCTGGGCGGGCAGACGGTGGGACTGTTGATTTGTTATGACATTGAGTTTCCCGAGCCGGCGCGGCGGTTGGCGCTGGCGGGGGCGGATATTATATTGGTGCCGACGGCGCAGATGGTGCCCTACGACCAGGTGGCGCGGCATGTGATCCCGGCGCGGGCGTATGAGAACCAGGTGTATTTGGCCTATGCCAACCATAGCGGTGAGGACGATGGGCTGAGCTACATCGGGCTTTCCAGCATTTGCGGGCCGGATGGCAACGTGCTGGCGGCGGCCGGGACGGGCGAGGAGATGCTGCTGGCGCAGGTTGAGCCGGCGCACCATGCCGCGGTGCGGCGGGCGGACCCGTTGCTGGCGGACCGCCGGCCGGAGCTTTATGGGGCGCTGGCGGGGGCGCCCGCAAAATAAGGTCTCGGCGGAGCCGCCAAAATAAAGGTTCGGGGGCGGCGGCAAGATAGGGATTCTGGGCGCCGGCAAAATAGGGTTTGATCGGGGGGTGGAATGCTTTCATACTTCCGGATGAAGGGGATACGCTATGATTTTACAGGCCATTTTAGCCAATAAGCCGGCCGGGTTTATTTCCGTGACCGAGGATTTATCCATTAGCGCGGTGATTGGCATTCTCGCGGAGAAGCATATCGGCGCCGTGCTGGTGGTGGGACCGGGCAATAGCTTGGTCGGGATATTGAGCGAGCGCGATGTTGTGCGCAGCCTGGCCGCCAATGCCGCGCTGACGCTGAATATGACGGTGGCGCAGCTGATGACTCCCAACCCCGCCACCGCCACCCCGGCGACGACGGTGGAGGAGGCGATGGAGTCCATGACCAATGGAAGGTTCCGGCATCTGCCGATTATGAACGATGGGCAGTTGGTGGGGCTGGTGAGCATCGGCGACGTGGTGAAGGCGCGGATTGACCAGCAGAAGTATGAGGTGGAGACGCTGCGCACCTATGTGGTGGGTGGCGCGTCGTAATCCTTAACGCGGGTTGCGCATGACGATGGGGCGCGAGAGGACGGGGCGGCAGCGGGGTTGTGACGTGGCCTGCACGCGCCAGGTTTCCTGGACTTCGCGGTAGCGGGCGAGCGCCCAGCCGAGTGCGGAGATGATGGTAAAAGCCATGATGGGAAGAAAAACCAGACGGGCCATGTGATGCTCCTGCGGGTGTGGATGACAGCTACAGGTTGTGCCCGAGGCGGGTTAACAGGCGATTTGCAATTGCGGGGTTTTTGGCCGTGAATCCTAATATGTTGGTAATCTGGCGCTGGCGGGATTTGAGCCATGTTTGACGCACGTTTGACCCATGTCATTGACTCAGCGGCGCGGCTGGGGCTTTCCTCCGCGATAAACTCAAAAATGGCCAGCCATGCATAAGTTTCTTGTTAAATGTGACGAAGCCCTCAAGGAGATTTCCGCGCAGGGGCGCTACCGGCGCTTTGTGGCGCTGGAGAAGCTCGCGGACCGGTTTCCGTATTATTCGGTGACCATGGAGGGGCGGACCCGCGACATTCTGGTGTGGTCGTCCAATGATTATCTCGCCATGGGGACCGATCCGGTGGTGATCGAGGCTTCGATTGATGCCGCGCGGCGGATGGGTGCGGGTGCCGGCGGGACGCGCAATATCGCGGGGTCTTCGCCGTTGCATGTGGCGCTGGAGGAAGAGCTGGCGGATTTGCATGGCAAGGATGCGGCGCTGCTGTTTACCTCGGGGTATGTGTCCAACCAGGCATCGTTGAGCGCGATTTTGAACTCGCTGCCGGATTGGCATGTGTTCTCCGATGCGCAGAACCATAATTCGATGATTGTGGGCATCAAGGATGCGCGCAAGGCGACCGTGCATGTGTTCAAGCACAATGACATGGCGGATTTGGAGCGGCTGCTGGCGGCGGCGCCGGCGGATGCGCCGAAGATGATCGCGTTCGAGAGCGTGTACTCGATGGATGGCGATATCGCGCCGATGCGCGAGATTTGCGATCTGGCGGAGAAGTACAACGCGCTGACGTATCTGGATGAGGTGCATGCGGTGGGCATGTACGGCGCGCATGGCGGCGGGGTTTCGGAGCGCGACGGGGTGGCGCACCGGATTACGATTATCGAGGGCACGCTGGCGAAGGCTTATGGGTGCCACGGCGGGTATATTACCGGCGACTTTAAAGTGCTGGATTATATTCGCTCGGTTGCGGCTGGGTTTATTTTCACCACCGCGCTGCCGCCCCCGACCGTGGCGGCTGCATTGGCTTCGGTGCGGACGTTGAAGGCGGATAATGCGCGGCGGGCGCTGCTGTTTGACCGCGCCGAGACGTTGAAGGCGAAGTTCCGCGCGGCGGGGCTGCCGGTGATGGATAGTTCCAGCCATATCGTGCCGTTGATGATTGGCAATGCGGCGAAGGCGACGCAGGTTTCGATGCGCTTGATCCGTGAGTACGGAATGTATGCGACGCCGATTAACTATCCGACGGTGCCGGCGGGAACGGAGCGGCTGCGCTTTACGCCGGGGCCCAAGCATACGGATGAAATGATGGACGGGCTGGTGGCGGCACTGCAGAAGATTCTGCTGACCGAGCCCGCTGTTGCCAGCGCCTGAGCCGTGGATTTAGGGCTGACGGGCAAGATTGTTCTTATTACCGGTGGCTCGAAGGGGATTGGGCTGGCTTGTGCCCAGGGGTTTGTAGCCGAGGGGGCGCGGGTGGTGATTTGCTCGCGCGGGCAAGGGAATATTGACGAGGCGCTGCGGGAATTGCCGGGTGCCGTGGGGGTTGCCGCCGATCTGACCGATGCCGATGCCGCCGCCGCGATGGTGGCGCGGGTGGAGGAGGCGGTTGGGCCGATTGATGTGCTGGTGAACAGTGCTGGGGCGGCCAAGCGGGCGCCGGTGGATGAGTTGACGCCGGCGGCTTGGCGGGCAGCGATGGATGCGAAGTATTTCAGTTATATTCATGTGATCGACCCGGTGATTAAGCGCATGGCGGCGCGCGGGGCCGGGGTGATTGTGAATGTGATCGGGAATGGCGGGAAAGTGCCGAATCCGATTCATATTGCCGGGGGGGCGGCCAATGCGGCGCTGATGCTGGCGACGGCGGGGCTGGGCAATGCCTATGCGGCGCGCGGCGTGCGAGTGGTGGGGGTGAACCCGGCCGCGACCGAGACCGAGCGGCTTGCCGAGGGGTTGAACGCGGCGGCGCGGGCGGCGGGCGTGAGCCTGGAGGAAGCGCGCGGGCAGATGCTGGCGGGGATTCTTTGCGGGCGGCTGGCGCGGCCGGACGAGATTGCCGATGCGGTGCTGTTTTTGGCCTCGGAGCGGGCGAGTTACATCAATGGCGTGAACATTTCCGTGGATGGCGCGATGGCGCCGGTGGTTTTATAAGTTTTTGTGTCAAAACGGCACAAGCGCTGCCCTGGGGCTGCGCTGCATTTTGCTGAATACCGGGAATCGGGCATAAAGCCGGTTAGCGGATGGGGGCTGCCCAACGAGGTGGCGCCGCCGTGACGTGCTTCGCTGATCGTAAATAAACTTAAAAAACACCGGAGAGACATACAATGAAACTTGCCAATCCCGCGCCGCTCGGATTGTTCGGCTTTGCGCTTACCACCTGGCTGCTGAGCTTGGTTAATGCCGGCTTTTTGCCGGGTACGTCTGTTCCCATCGTGCTGGCCATGGCGTTTGCCTTTGGCGGGGCGGCGCAGTTTTGTGCCGGGCTGATGGAGATGGCGAAGGGTAATACGTTCGGCTTTGTCGCGTTTTGCTCCTATGGCGCGTTTTGGTTGAGCTTTGCGCTGTTCGCGAAGTTTTTTGGCGATGGCGTGCCGGGTGCGGCGGTGGGCTGGTACTTGCTGGTGTGGGGCGCGTTCACCTTTGCGATGTGGATTGGCACGTTTGCGCTGAACCGCGCGTTGTTCCTGATCTTTCTGGCGCTGTGGCCGACGTTCTTCCTGCTTGGGCTGGCGCCGATTACCGGTGTTGCGGAGCTGACGACGCTGGGCGGTTACGGCGGGTTGATTACGGCGCTGCTGGCGTTCTATCTGGGGGCCGCGGATATTATCAACGAGGCGCATGGCAAAACCATACTCCCGGTTGGCGCGCGTAGCTGAAGTTTTTGCTTCCTGGGGGTGGGTCGCCACCCCCAGGCCTGATTTGTAAGAAAGAAGAAAAAATGACTGATTATCCCAGCCTTTATGCGCAATGGCAGGCCAACCCGGATGCCTATTGGGCGCAGGCGGCCAAGCTGATTGACTGGGACAAGGCGCCGGAGCGGATATTTGATGGCGCGAGGGGGCCTTATGGGACGTGGTTCCCGGATGCGTGGCTGAATACGTCGTTTAATTGCCTGGACCGGCATGTGGCGGCGGGGCGGGGCGGGAATACCGCGCTGATCTGGGATTCGCCGATGGAAGGGCGGATTGAACATATTACCTATGAGCAGGTGCTGCGCCGGGTTGAGAAAATCGCTGGGGCGCTGGCGGCGTTGGGGGTGACCAAGGGCGACCGCGTGGTGGTGTATATGCCGATGGTTCCCGAGGCGGCATTTGCCATGCTGGCGTGCGCGCGGCTCGGGGCGATCCACTCCATGGTGTTTGGCGGGTTTGCGGCACCGGAGCTGGCGGCGCGGATTACCGATGCGGCGCCGAAAGTGGTGATTGCGGCCTCCTGCGGGTTGGAGCCGGGGCGGATTGTGACCTACAAGCCGATGCTGGATGCGGCGCTGAAGCTCTCGCCGCATAAGCCTGCGGCTTGCTTGATTTTCCAGCGGGCGGCGAGCCGGGCGGAACTGGTGGCTGGGCGGGATTTTGATTTTGTGGAGGCTGAGGCCGCCGCCGCGCCGCATGGGCCGGTGAGCGTGGAGGGGTCGCACCCGCTTTATATATTGTATACCTCGGGCACGACGGGCCGGCCTAAAGGGGTGGTGCGCGATAATGCCGGGCATGCGGTGGCGCTGGCGCAGACGATGAAGACGACGTTCCCCGCCGGGCCGGGCGACGTGATCTGGGCGGCGGCTGACGTGGGCTGGGCCGTGGGGCACTCTTACCTCGTGTATGCGCCGCTGTTGGCGGGGGCGACCTCGATTATGTACGAAGGCAAGCCGACCGGCACGCCTGATGCGGGCGCGTTTTGGCGCGTTGCGGCGGAGCATAAGGCGAAAATTTTGTTTACGGCGCCGACGGCGTTGCGGGCGATTAAGCAGCAGGACCCGGAGGGGGCGTTTATTCCCAAATATGATTTGTCCGGGTTGCAGGCGCTGTTTCTGGCGGGGGAGCGGTGCGATCCGCCGACCGCGATTTGGATTGAGGCGCTGCTGAAGAAACCGGTGATTGATAATTACTGGCAGACCGAGACCGGCTGGCCGATTACGGCGCGGTTTTTGGGGCTGGGGCTGACGCCGTTCAAGCCGGGGTCGGGCGGGCGGCCCTCGCCGGGGTATGATATTGTGCCGTTGGATGAGAACGGGGAGATGGTGCCGGCGGGGCATACCGGGAATTTGTGCATCCGGCTGCCGATGCCGCCTGGTTGCGGGCCGACGCTGTGGCAGAATGACGAGGGGTATCGCAGTGCGTATTTGACCTCGTTCCCTGGGTGGTATCGCACCGGGGATGCCGGGATGATTGATGCCGATGGCGATGTGTGGGTGATGGGGCGGACGGATGACATTATTAATGTCGCCGGACACCGGCTTTCCACCGGGGCGATGGAGGAAGTGCTGGCGATGCATAAGGATGTCGCCGAATGCGCGGTGATCGCCAAGGCGGATGCGCTGAAGGGGGAGATCCCTTACGGGTTGGTGGTGCTGAAGGCAGGCAGCGACCGGGTGGCGGCGGAAATTGAGAAGGAGCTGATTGCGCTGGTGCGCGAGAAGATCGGGCCGGTGGCGGCGTTCCGCGATGTGATGGTGGTGCAGCGGTTGCCCAAGACGCGGTCGGGGAAGATTTTGCGGGCGACGATCCGCAAGATTGCCAATGGCGAGGCGGTGACGGTGCCGGGGACGATTGAGGATGTGAGTGTGCTGGAGCAGATTTCCGAGGCGTTTGCGCGGTAGGGGGCTGGATGCATGGGCCCGGTGGTGTAAGATGCTTCGCTTTTGCGCCATGCGGGGGTATGCGTGGCGGCATAACCTGAACAGGAAACGCTGCTATGGAAAAGTCGATGTATGGGATGTCAGTTGGTAGTTTTGTGCCGATGCTGGAGAGTTTTGTGGCGATTCTCGATAAGGGGGCGGCACATGCGGCGGAGCAGAAAATTGATCTGGTGAAGGCGCGGCTGGCGCCGGATATGTTTGATCTGGGCCAGCAGGTGCAGATTGCCTGCGAGCATGCCAGGAGCGGGGTGCTGCGGCTGCTGGGCGAGGAGCCGCCGGCGTTTGCCTTCGCCGAGGCTAGCCTTGCGGATTTGCAGGCCAGCGTGGCCGGGACCATCGCGTTTTTGAACGGCGTGGATGCGGCCGGGTTTGATGGGGCTGCCGTGCGGGTGTGCACCCTGATGCTGCCCGGCGAGATGCGGCTGGCGATGCCGGGGCAGGAGTTTTTGCGGGCCTGGATGCTGCCGAATTTCTATTTTCACCTGGTGACGGCGTACGATATTATGCGGGCCAATGGCGTGGTGATTGGGAAAGCAGATTATTTGAGCCAGGTTGGCGCGTATATGCGCCCGGTTGGGTAGTTAAGTTAAGGCCAGGGGGTGGAACCCCTTGGCCTTAACTTATTCCTCGCTGCCGATAACCAGCTCGACCGGGAGTTTGGCGCGTTTTTTGACGCGGTAGGGTTCTTGCGACCAGTAGAAATCGGCGAGGAGCCAGTGGCGGGGTGGGTCTGAGCCCATGACGATGGTGTCGCAGTTGAGGCGGGCGGCTTGCGCGTTGATGCGTTTGGAGGGGTTGCGGGTGGCGGCGACCACGCCGGTGGCCTCGAAGCCGAGGCGTTTGAGTTCGGCGATGGCATCGGCGACTTGGCTGCGTTGTTGGGCCCATTCCTGTTTTGAGGGGAGCAGCCAGGGGTTGGGGAAGCCGAGTGCGACGCCCCAGATGCGGGCGATTGAGATGAGGTTGATTTTTCCGGATTTGCCCGCCATCGCGCTGGCTTGCGCGATGGCGGCTTTGCTGAAGGGTCTGCCTTCCGAGGCCAGGAGAATGTTAGTCACCGGCGCCCTGGTAGATACCCTGTGAGGCGCGCACGCGCGGGTTTTCGATGTAGGTGCGGTACCAGTAGAAGGGCAGGTAGGCGAAGAGCACGGCCCAGCCCAGCCAGTAGTAGAGGCGCGCGTTGCCCATGGCCGAGTAGACGTAGCCGCCGTAGGACCAGATGACGAAATAGAACGCGGCCATGGCGAGGGCGACCCACTTCATGAATTCGGGCAGTTTGAAGGGGCGGTTGGCGTCTTTTTTGTCCTGGCGGAGGATGAAGTAGCCGATGAGGACGGGGATGAACGAGGCGGTGTAGCCGACGTTGGAGAAGGTGTAGATTTGCACCGCGCCGCCCATGAAGACCACGATCAACGAGCAGAACACGTTGAAGGCCATGGCGTTGGCGGGGACGCCGTGTTTGTTGAGGCGTTGGAAGAAGCGGGGGAATTCGCCGTCCAGCGCCATTTGGTAGAGGGCGCGCCCAGACCCCATGATGGCGTTGAGGGCCGAGAGCGCCAGGGCGATGATGAGCATGCCGGCGATCAGCCAGTCCAGCGCGCCGCCGATGTTGGGGAAGAGTTTGCTGGCGAAGGTGACGAAGATGGCTTTGGGGTCCGCCAGGGCCGAGTTGGAGAGGGCTTTGGCGCCGAGCACGACGACGAAGGCGATGGGGATGAGGGTGTAGATGAAGACGCCGTAGCCGCCTTCGAGGTTCAGGGCGATTTTGGCGTCGCGGGCCGGGTCGGCGCATTCACCGATGTAGCAGGCCGCGGCTTCCATCGCGATGACGTTCCAGGTGAGCAGGAAGGAGTAGGCGATGTAGACCGTGAGCCAGTTGTAGCCGCTCATGGGGGTGAAGAAGCCGGTGCCGTCCAGGTGTTTGAAGCCGGAGAGTTCGCTGAGGTGGACCACGGAGGGGGAGAAGATCCAGGCGACGGCGATGAAGGTGAGCGGCACCATGGAGAGGAAGGCGAGGATTTTGGCGAAGCCGGCGCCAAAGCGGATGCCCAGGTAGGCGGGGATGAAGAACAGCAGCAGGCCGGCGACGGAGATGCCAAGAGTCCAGTAGGCAATGGGGGTGCCGAGCGGGTTGATGCCGGCCGTGGTGTTGAGGCCGAACATGGCGGCTATGTAGAAGGAGGCGAGGATCATGTTGAGGGGGCCGACGGGGAACCAGCCGAGCCAGTACATCCAGGCGGTGACGCCGTTGATGTGTTTGGCGAAGCGCGGCCAGCGGTCCTTGAAGGCGGGGTAGGCATAGGAGGGCGCGCCGCCGGTGCGCTCGGGCATCATGGCGGCGAGCTCGGCGAGGAAGAGGCAGAGCAGCCAGCCGGTGAGGGTGATGACGATGGTGACCGGGATGCACGCGGCGCCGAGGGTTGTGACCATGACCGGGGCAATGCCGGTGACCAGGATGGTGCCGGCCAGGCCGATGACGAAGGCGCCCATCCATCCGGTTTCGCGCTTTAGCTCATGCGCGGTGTAGGACATTTCGTCGCTGGCGGAATTCGGTAGATTTTCGACACCCGGATTGTTCTGGGTCATGTTTTTGTTTCCCCTCTTATGCCCAGATTTTGGGCATTGGCACGCGGTTTTTGTGAATTTTCTTGATATAGCGTAAGCGCAGGCATAGGCGTCGTATAGTTCCTAGCTTGAAATAAGCATTCCTCTAAAGCAAGAAAAAAGTTTAAAATGTCCGTAATAAATAATGCGCCGCGCGGCGGGGTTGGCCAGGCTGGGGCCGGAGATCGTTTAGAGTACGGTGATGGGGTCGCCGGGGCGGATGGTGCCGGGGGTGATGACTTGCGCGAATATGCCGAGATCGATGTGGCCGAAGTTTTCGCGCAGTTCGCGTACGGGGTTGGCGTCGCGGATGGCGGTGCCGGGGTTGACGGTTGTGGCGGCGCAGCGGTCGATCCGTTCCTGGACTTGCAGGGTGGCGGCGCCGATTTGCAGGGTTTTGCCGAGGAGTTCGAATTCGGCCCAGGCGGGGATTTCCTCGATATAGATGTTGGCGCGGAAGCGGCGTTTATCGCGGGGGGCGCCGGCGGCGGCTTCCAGGGCGCGCAGGGAGCCGTGGCCGATGAGGCTGAGGACCTGGGTCTTGTGGTCGCAGAAGCTGTGGGCCTGGAAATAATGGAAGACGGGACGCTGGCCGAGGGGGCCGGTGCGGGATTCATCGCCGAGGTAGGTGGTGAGGTAGGCGGTTAGGGCGGCGCGGCCCGCGGGTTCGAGCGGGTTGGCGGTGATCACGGCGCCGTCCGGGGCGGTGATGGTGAGTTCGTTGGTGGACTCGTTGAAGCGGGTTTGCAGCAGGGCGATGCTGGCGTTGCGCAGCAGGCACATGAAGTTTGATTTGGAGATCCAGCCTGGATTTTCCGGGTCCAGCGTGGCGTCGCCCTGGGCGAGGGCGAAGGCGCGGTCCCACGGGATGCAGCGGCCTTGGGTGAGCGTGGCGCTGGTCAGCAGCTCGGGCGTCAGGCCTTTGACCGGGTAGCGGTAGAGCGATTCAATCTTCATCGAGTACCCCCTCTTGAGCTAGATCATGGCGGTGCCAATATGGATTTGGCAAGATGTCGTTGCCTGTTCAGGGACAACTGACTTGCTGTTGCCTTTTTAAGGGACGGATGAGGGAGATTACATATGGATTTTGAGAAATTTACCGAGCGGGCGCGCGGCTTTGTGCAGGCGGCGCAGACGATCGCCATGCGCGAATATAATCAGCAGATTACGCCGGAGCATTTGCTGAAGGCGTTTCTGGATGATGAAGAGGGCGCGGCGAGCGGGTTGATCCGGATGGCCGGGGGTGATGCCGCCGGGGCCAAGCTGGCGGTGGATGCCGCGGTGGCGCGGGTGCCTAAAGTGCAGGGTGCGGGTGCTGGGACGCCGAGCATTACGCCGGATATGGTGCGGGTGCTGGATGCGGCGCAGCAGCAGGCGACCAAGGCGGGCGATGAATTCGTGGCGCAGGACCGGGTGCTGATTGCGCTGGCGGCGAGCGATACGCCGGCGGGACGGGCGTTGAAGGCGGCGGGTGCGAGTGCGCAGGCGCTGGAGCGCGCGGTGGCCGAGGTTCGGAAAGGACGGAAAGTGGATAGTGCGACGGCGGAACAGCAGTTTGATGCGCTGAAGAAATATGCGCGCGATGTGACGCAGCTGGCGCGCGACCAGAAATTGGACCCGGTGATTGGCCGCGATGAGGAAATCCGGCGGACGATTCAGGTGCTGGCGCGGCGGACCAAGAATAATCCGGTGCTGATCGGCGAGCCGGGCGTGGGCAAGACCGCGATTGTGGAAGGCTTGGCGCTGCGGATTGTGAACGGGGATGTGCCGGAATCGCTGAAGAACAAGAAAGTGCTGGCGCTTGATTTGGGCGCGCTGGTGGCCGGGGCGAAATATCGCGGTGAGTTCGAGGAGCGGCTGAAAGCCGTGCTCAAGGAGATTGAGAGCGCGGAAGGCGAGGTGATTTTGTTCATCGACGAGATGCACACGCTGATTGGCGCGGGCAAGGGCGATGGGGCGATGGATGCATCGAACCTGTTGAAGCCGGAGCTGGCGCGCGGGGCGTTGCATTGCGTGGGCGCGACGACGCTCGATGAGTATCGCAAGCATGTGGAGAAAGATGCGGCGCTGGCGCGGCGGTTTCAGCCGGTGTTTGTCGATGAGCCGAGTGTGGCGGATACCATCTCGATTTTGCGCGGCATTAAGGAAAAGTATGAGCTGCACCATGGCGTGCGGATTTCCGATGCGGCGCTGGTGGCGGCGGCGACGCTCTCCAACAGGTACATTACCGACCGGTTTTTGCCGGATAAGGCGATTGATCTGATGGACGAGGCGGGCTCGCGGCTGCGCATGCAGGTGGATAGCAAGCCGGAGGAGCTGGACGAGCTGGACCGCCGGCTGGTGCAGTTGAAGATTGAGCGCGTGGCGCTGCGCAAGGAGGACGATGCGGCCTCACGCGAGCGGCTGGGCAAGCTGGAGCACGAGTTGGCGGCGCTGGAGGAGAAATCTGACACGTTGACCACGAAGTGGCGGGCCGAGAAAGACCAGCTGACCGAGACGCAGAAGCTGAAGGAACAGTTGGACCAGGCGCGGGGCGAAGTGGAGCTGGCACAGCGTAAGGGGAATCTGGCCCGGGCTTCCGAGCTGCTGTATGGCGAAATCCCTGAGTTGGAGAAGAAACTGGCGGCGCATAATGAGGGGCGGCTGGTGGATGACGCGGTGACGGAAGAGAGCATCGCGGCGATTGTGTCGCGCTGGACCGGGGTGCCGGTGGAGAAGATGCTGGAAGGCGAGCGGGCGAAACTGCTGAAGATGGAAGACAGCTTGCGCAACCGCGTGGTGGGGCAGGAGACGGCGCTGATTGCGGTCTCCAACGCCGTGCGGCGGGCGAGGGCGGGGTTGCAGGATCCGGGCCGGCCGATTGGCAGCTTTTTGTTCCTGGGGCCGACGGGCGTGGGCAAGACCGAGCTGACCAAGGCGCTGGCGGAATTTTTGTTCGATGATGAGCGGGCGATGGTGCGCTTCGACATGAGCGAGTTCATGGAGAAGCATGCGGTGTCGCGGTTGATCGGCGCGCCGCCTGGTTATGTGGGGTATGATGAGGGGGGCGTGCTGACTGAAGCGGTGCGGCGCCGGCCTTATCAGGTGATTTTGTTCGACGAGGTCGAGAAGGCGCATGAGGATGTGTTCAATATCCTGCTGCAAGTTTTGGACGACGGGCGGTTGACGGATGGGCAGGGGCGGACGGTTGATTTCCGCAATACCATCATCGTGCTGACCTCCAACCTGGGCTCGGATATTTTGGCGGCGCAGGCGGAGGGCGAGGATGTGCGCATGGCGGAAGCCGCGGTGATGGCGCGGGTGCGTGACCATTTCCGGCCGGAGTTTTTGAACAGGCTGGATGAGATCGTGCTGTTCCGGCGCTTGCAGCGGCAGGATATGGGGACGATCGTGACGATCCAGTTGCGGCATTTGGAGGCGCTGCTGGCGGACCGGAATATCCGGATTACGCTGGACCAGGGGGCGAGGGATTGGCTGGCGGAGGCGGGGTATGACCCGGTTTATGGGGCGAGGCCGTTGAAGCGGGTGATCCAGCGCAATTTGCAGAACCCGTTGGCCGGGCTGATCCTGGAGGGGGCCGTGAAGGATGGCGAGAGCGTGCAGGTGAGTGCTTCCGACGCCGGATTGGTGATTGCGGGGCATCTAGCCGAGGCGGCGTAAGCGTGGTTTCCTCCGAGGGGTGATTTTATCCTTCGGAGGAAGTTTTTATGAGCCAGACCGCGCTGCTCGTGATTGATGCGCAGAATGTTTATGCGGCGGCGGATTCGCCGTTGCGTGTGCCGGGGATTGCGGAGTCGCTGGGGAATATCAATGCGCTAATACGGGCGTTTGATGCGAGCGGCCGGCCGGTGATTTATGTACGGCATGTGCACCGGGCGGATGGGCGCGATGCAGGGCGGATGTTCGATTTTGCCGGGACCGCGGAGCCGGTTGGGTTCGTGGAGGGCAGTGCCGAGGCTGCGTATATTCCGGAGCTGCTGCAGGTGCCGGGCGGGCTGCATGTGACCAAGCGGCGGTATTCCAGCTTTGAGGGCACCGAGCTGGAGGCGATTCTGCGCAGCCTAGGCGCGGATACCGTGGCGATTTGCGGGTATATGACGAATTTCTGTTGTGATTCGACGGCGCGCGCGGCGCATGACCGCGATTACTTTGTTGATTTCATTTCCGATGCGACCGGGGCGCCTGATTTGGGTGAAAATTTTGTGCAGGCGCAGATTATTGAGGCGGTTTGTACGACGCTGAGCGCAGGGTTTGCGCGGGTTTATGGCACTGCGGCGTACTTGGAGATGTTAGCTTAGAGGCGGCATGCGTTAACGGCATGGCGGAAATGTTGCAGCGCGAAAGATGAGGGTTTCCGTGGAGATTTAGCGGTGGGCCGTGAAAAACCGGCGGTTTCTGGTGGTTTGAAAGTGTGTGAACGTGCGTTGACAGCCTGGGTAAGTCAGGCGTAGAACCCGCTCCACGCTGAGACGACGCGGACGGAACCAAGGCATCGGAAACGATGCCTTTTATGTCCGCCACTAGTCAAGGCAAAAGTTGCTACCGTTATTTGACAATTGAATAGGCTGG
>PLSD01000063.1 GCA_003164135.1 Acetobacteraceae bacterium | reverse complement strand
GCCGTTTAATGAATCGCCCTGCCTGGGAAGGTGGTGAGGTAACAAGGCGATCATCCGGAAGGACATGATGGCGGTCGTGACCTGGAGCATCACAAATATATTCAGCAGGACCACGATGCCAATGAGGTTGGTGACGAACCACCCATTGGCCAGGATAAACCCAACGGCAATCCCGAAGCTCTCGCGTTCCAACCAGGACATGCAATCGAACACGAAGTAGCTCAGAAAGAGACCTAGGATCATCAACGTCGGGCGGAACATGACATTGAACAGCAGGCCCCACCCCTCGATGGCGCGGCCGTGGAGACCGTCGCCTCCAATCGTCATATGGGCGAGCATCCAGAGCGGCACGGCAATCATGGCTTCACAGACCAGGATGATCCATCCGCAAACCCCGGCCATCCACATGACATAGGGGACCATCGGCAGGACGTATGAGATCATCATGCCGGGAACGAGAATCGCCGTCAGCAGCGTAAAGATCGGGATGGAGAGGAAAGATACAAGCGGATGAATTGCGATTGTGGCGCCGGCCGCCACCCAGTCCCCGGTCAGAATATTCCAGAGTGCAGCTCCTTTCGTTGCAGTGCCGCTGGCAAGGATGGCCGCGCCGACGAACCCTCCCAAGGAGACGTTCATCAATGTTTGCCCGAGCCCCATCAACCCGCCGAAAGGGTCGGTCCAGACCTGGGTAGGCGGCAAAAGAAATGCCGTTATTTTATTCAGAACATAATCATTTAGACCAATGGCGTTAAACAGCTGTGCCAGCACCGACTGCCCTTTTGCGGTGTCGGTCGCGGAGGCCAGCGTTGTGGGAATGCCGCTGGGTGGATTGGTGCCATCGGCGGTAGTGGCGGTCGTCATCAAGGCTTGCATGTAAGATTGCGCGGAGGTTTCCACGGGCGCCAGGTCGCCGGAAAGCGACGGTCCAAGTCCTTCATAGGTGGGCGAGGTAACATCGGGGGTTGCATTCAGCACGGAAAGCGTTTCGGCATTAAGCCGGGCAATTTCCAGATAATAGGCGCCGGCGGAGGTCCACCCCAGAGCGGATTGCTGCTGCTCGCTGGTGAGGAGATCGAGATTGCCGTTGCGGGCCGCGGTGGCATTCGTCTGAATCGCGGCATTAATTTGTTGCGTAACGCTGGTAGCTGCCGTTGTCAGTTGCTCGGTATAATCGGCGACGGCAGCACTGTAGATACCCTGGAGTGGGGCCAGTGATGCGGCGGTTTTGGTGTCCCAAAGACTTTGGGCGACATTTTGGACCTGGGATTGCAGATCGCCATTTATGACGTTGGTCAAAATCGCCTGCTGAGTTGCAGCCATATCGACATTGACGCCCTCGATGGTCGAAGCATTCTGGGCGGCCTCGCGCACGGTGACTGACCCGCAAGCGGGATTTCCACTGCCATCGCCTGTCGCTAGGGAATAGTTCCAGGTAACATAGCCACTGCCCTGGCCATCATTGGCGGACAGAGGATGCGGCGCTGGAATTAAGGGGGTTCCGTTGCCCGAACCATTTCCGGCAAGATTGACCAAATCCATGCAAAGCTGGTCCTGGATCAGATTGGCGACGATGTTGCTTGTCCCCGGGATCTGCGGTGTAGCGATCACGATCGCATCGGGACCTACTGCCTGGATGGCATTGGTGTAGAGCGACTTCGCCATGCCCACCCCCCACATGGCTCCCTGCATGACCATTTCTTGACCAGCGCAGAATCCGCCTCCGAGGGGAAACATCATGATGGCGGCAAAGCCGATCCGAACGGCCGCCATCCAGGTCTGGCCGCTCCCGAGCACTTGCGAGCTCTCGGCAGCGCGGTGAATGTTCATAATGATGTTATATGAGACGAAGGCGCAGGCGATTGCCGCGACAAAGCCGGTGAATTGTCCGACCAATTGGCCGATCACCGTCGATTCATTGCCCGTCGATACGCCCTGAGTGAAACCCGGTATCGGAAACAGGGACTGGAGTACCGTGGCGGACCAATCGCCGTTCGGACTAAGCGAAGACCAGCTGACATTGTAGGGGTTCGTCGCCTGCGCGAAGGCGGGTTCCGCCATGGCCACAAAGGCCACAGCCAGAATGAGCGTTACTGCATATGATTTACGCATTATGGGACCTCTGCTCGGCTACAGCGACAAGGTCCCTCATCATGATGCGAATGGCGGGACCGGCATTTGTTTAGGCAGTGGGAGCGGGGCTCGCCCCCGCAGATGGCGTGCGCGAGAACATGGCGCGGACCTTTTCGGCGGCACTTTGGATAATCTCGGCGATCGTTTTTGAGATGTCGTCGAGCATGTTCTTGCCTTCATTGCGCGAAGGGGTATTGCTTGCGCGCTCACCGATCTGACCGTCGAGCTGCTCAAATTTGGCGGTCAGATTTGCGGCATCCGGCCGTTTGGCGATGATCTGCTCGACCTGCTGGCGCCCCTCACCATAGCGGGCCAGCGCGGATGCTGCTTTGTCATAGGCTTGGGTGAAGCCTTTATCGTCGTTGAGCGCCGTATTGAACGCTTGCCGCAGATCGCTGAATCTCCCACCTTCGCGCATCTCTGATAGGACGCTTGCCATACCGCCTGGTTCGGCACGTGCAGCGCTCTGAATGCGGTTCATGACGGCTGCACCTTCGGTATTGCGGAAACCATCCAGCGCTTCGGCCGCGGCGCGGGCAGATTTCTCAACGCGGCCGATGACGCTATCCTGGTCACGGCCAGCAACCCTTGCTTCGAATGACCGAAGCCGATCG
This sequence comes from Acetobacteraceae bacterium, assembly GCA_003164135.1. Taxonomy (GTDB): domain Bacteria; phylum Pseudomonadota; class Alphaproteobacteria; order Acetobacterales; family Acetobacteraceae; genus Acidocella. Next base: position 12,542 of record PLSD01000063.1, on the reverse strand, counting down.
GCGAATGGCGTGGCTTGCGGGGTCCAAGGCGCATTTTCGACGTTTCCGTTGCCGCGAAGTGCTGCCGTCAGCGTGTCGAGAATGCCGCCACGAAGCACTGCGGTCTGCACCGCAGGCGGTTCCTGGCGGCTCGGACCATTACCCGCGCTTCGCCGCTGCGGATCGTCCTGTGGCCGTTGATCCGCCCGCCCGCCATTGGAGGTATTGGCCGACGAGGTTCCGGCGTTGGGTGGCTCAGCTCCAGGAACACCATTCCCAGCCCGTGCATCATTAGGTGGGTCGGCAACCCTTGCCGCTTGTCGAACTCTGTTTTCGTAGTTTTCGGCTCGAGATAGAATGACAGCGGTGTTTTGGTTGCTTTGTTGACCAACCTCGGCGGCGAACTTACGAATTTCCCGGACCACGTTGTAATCATCGATTTTCGAAGTCGTTTGCAGCAATGCGATCATGCGGTTATTTTCAAGGCCAGGCGCGCTCCCCGCTAGTCTCGTGGCCTCGGCCCGCTGTGCCGGCGTCAGGTCGAGCTGCCGGCCAATTGCCTTTTCAAAATCCTGGGCGGCGTAGGCAACTTCGTGCTGTACCAGTTTTTGGTTGAAGCGGACCGGTTCTTGCGCGTCCTTGACCAGTTCCTGAATTTTCGCGCCCAGGTCTTTTGCGGAAAACGGCAATTGATCAATGTTGGCGACGAGTTTGGTTAGCACATCCCGGATCAGATCAGGCTGCGCGTGCAGCACGGATACGTCCGGTGCCCAACTTGATGCGGTTAATTTCGTCACCTCGGCGCGCTGCCCGGCGGAAAGGGCCAACTCCTTTCCGGTAGCTTTTTCAAAATCTACGACTGTAGCTGCGATCTGATGCTGTACAGAGGTATCGTTAAACTGGAGAGGGTCTATTGCCACCAGCCCCAAATCCCGAATCCTGCCACTAAGCTGCTTATCGGTTTCCGAAAGTTGGTTTGCGCTATCCAGCAACTTGGTGAGGACCTCACGCATCGGCCCGTCGGTTTTTGGTGCCGTGGCTGCGGGTTTGTCGTTTGGTGCGGGTTGATTTGAGTCAGACATTTGAGGTCTCCTCTGATGAATTTGAAGGATGGGTTAGTTGATATTCGGCGTCGGCATTTGAACTTCGGGCTGGAAATCATGCTGGGTGATTTGTGCCAGAGTGGTTGCGTTCACCGCGGCGTTCTTCAAATCGATCGAAAAAATCTGGAATTCCAGGTAGTTGTTGAGTGCCAGTTCGAGCGCGATTTCGCGGTTGACTGCTGCCGGAGGCATGCTCTGCAGTTGGGCGTTCCAGTTGATGTCACTGACACGGCTTTCCGCATTGATTTGGAGAACCTGTAGCCAGGAGCCTGTGGTCTGCTGCGGGAACCCCATATTCGTCAGATAGGTTTGTTGCTGCGACGTCAGCGGGACGGACGGCGATTGCATGCCGACGATGTAATCGATGACGTTCTGTGCAAGTGATATTCTCGCATTGTAGCTGCGGCGCTGTACAGCAGCATCCTGCCCGGCAATTGAGTTCAACTGATCGCCGCGTAATGCCGCCGGCGCCACGGGTTCGATCAGGTTGATCGCGTAATCTTTCGCGGTGGTTACTGCGGTTTGATCGGCGTAGGTGCCGCTTCCAAAGAGACTTGAAAAGCGCTGATCGGCATCCGCTGTTGCTGCTGTGGTATTGGGGCAAAGCCCGGCGGCGACATCATTTGCATCGCAATAGTAACTTAGGTGCTCAGCATTTTCTGAAGCAACGCCTTGAGCCTGTCCGAAATGGGAGGGTGACGTGGGGCCGGATTCGTCACGAACATCCTCGATCTGTCCAAGGGTAAATCCGACCGCATCTCCTTGAATCGAGGCAGCTTGTGTACTGACGCCATTGTCGAGGCCGGTGCAGGCTGTGGGGCTTGCAGTTTGCTCGTCCCTGATTTGCGCATCGCGGAGTTGAAGGTCGTATTGCGCCATCGCTTCGTTGGAAGCATCGGTGATATTTTCCATCGCGCCGATCGAGGCTTTGGAATAGTTTGCTTGCTGGGTGAATCCTTCCTGCAGCAATTGCTGAACCGTACCGTATGCGTTGTCGCCCATCAGGGTTGCGAGTGGTCCAGACTTGCCGAGCAAGCTGTTGAGACCGCTATTGATCGTTCCAAGAATGTTGATTTCCTGGATGGCCTTGGCAATCGATGTGAGGTCGATGACGGGCAGATCAGCATAGGCTGGTTTCACGTCCAAAAATGCTCCGCCGATTGCAATACCGAGTGCGGTCAACGCTAACAACTTTGAACGGCGCATTGGGCTTCTCCCTTAGTAGCTGCCGACAGGGGTTTGCGGTAAATTGTAACCTGGCGGCGTCAGCCCGTTACCATTGATGTAGAGTCCGTTGCCCGACCCATGTGTGCCAACACCGAGCCCGATTGTAGCGATCGGAGGCCCACCACCGCCGAAGGTCAGTTTCGGGCAGGACAATCCGCCTCCAAGCCCGCCGAAACCAAAATTGAACCCGGTTACTGTCAGACCGCATTGCACGTTGCCGAGCCAGGAGTTCCAGGTGCTGGTAACCGCGTTGCAAAGCTGGCCCTCGACGGTTTGCAGAAGATTTGCGGGGTTCAGCAGGTTGGTTACGAGATTAAGGCCAACGCCATTGAAGAAATTGTTCAAGCAGGACAATTGCGTGACGCTGGTGGGCTGCTTGATGGTTTGGTTATCGGCCGCCATCCGCGCGGTCATACCGTTCGCCGCGGCTTGGACGATGGTGGAACAACCCACACGTCCCGTGGTCGTGGTTTGAGCGAGTGCCCCAGCGGCCGGCGGTGCCGCCGTAATTAGGACAGCCAGCGCGAGTTTGTGTCGTAGCATTAGGAGTTCTCCTGGGGGTTGGTCGCGGCCTCGGCGCAGGATTGGAGCCCGGCCACGCGATCGGGGCTGAACATCCGGGTAAGCGTGTCGCGCGCCGTAAGGGCGCGGAGCGATGAATTTATAGATTGAGCATTTGCCGTTCTGCCTTGTGAGAGCTGGGCGAAGAGCTGCGGGGCTCCGGGCAGGACAGCGGAAAACCAGTCGACAAGCCGAAGGAGCCGCGCCGCCCCGAGTTGGGCCACCACCGTTTGAAGGTCATGCTGGATAGGATCGCCCAGAAGGGCTTCCGGGAGGATGGATGGGGCCTGGGTGCCAAGTTCGGATAAGAGGGCACCCAGCTCATGGAGCAGGGGTTCTACGCTAGGTCCGCGCTCGATCGCCCGGATCGCCGGGGGCCAGTTGTTTTGACGGGTGGGCGGCCGTAGCGGCGCGAACCAGGCGACAACACCAGCCTCCGTGAAATCGAGCATTCAAACTCACTCCAGAAATTCTGGAGCCAGCTTGCCGAGGTCAAATGCGAATGGCCGCTAAAAATTATCTGGCCGGGTTTTTCACGATCGCGACGGCCATATAGGTCATCTGCAGGCTGAGCCCCAGCGGCTTAATACTGTCGCGGAGCACGTGGTTCCATGTGTCGCCGCCTTTCCAGTTCACGGGGACCGCCGGGTTGACGCCGGGACCGTAAGTCACCTTCACGGCCGGGGGCACAATCTGGCGGCAGGCAAAAGCAAGTGGTATGCCGTTCCCAAAACCATAGGCCATTTTCCAGTGAACGGGCTGGCTCGAATTATCTGTACCAGAGGGCGCTGGATCACCCGCCGCACTTGAATCCAAAATTTCTGGACCCGTATCACCCTGCGGAGATTGAACAAGAAAATTCGCATGGGCAGGGGAGAGGCTAAGCAACAAAGTAGACGCCATTATATAAGGCAGTGCGCGTATCATAAAACTCACCTTTTTTATTGCCGGCTGTGTTCTAGGGTCGCGCGGATGCGAACAGCGATGCTATAAGCGTCGTGTACAAGGGAAGGATTCTAGTGGGGCCATTCGCTTGGCTTTTCGGCTAGATGTATTTGGTAGGCGAGAAATGGCACGGACAACGAAAAGTCACGAACAAAATGTTGGTGTAGAAGATCCCAATGATATCGTAAGAATTGTCGCGCGGAGGTTGCAAGAAGCAAGAATTCGTGCCGGACTTACGCAAGTACAATTAGGCGAAAAAACCGGCATAAAACAATCGTATATTTTCGAGCTTGAATATGGAACCACAAACATTACCCTTCGCACATTGGAAAAAATGGCCAATGCGCTTGACTTGGAATTACGCGATTTATTTCCTGGCTCCCCTGGCACACCGCCTCTAGATTCCGATCTGAAGCATGTTATGCTTACACTCGATCGACTGACAAAAATTGTGGAAGAGCAGGTTAGTCAGGATAAGGAACGGCTGGATTATGAAAAGGAACGTACTGGCCGTGAGGAGCAAAGGCGAGCAAAACAGGACGCGGTCTTAGGCGATGCACTAAGGTATATTGAGGAGTTGCGCCATCATATTAGCCCGGCGGTTGACTAGAGGATGCTTAGGTAGAGAAGGGTAAGAGCCACGCACCAACGAGAGAACGCAGAGTATCTGATATTCTATTATTTATTTGACTTATAAGATAAAGCTGATTTAGCCTGCGCCCGTCTTTCCCTTGGAGACGCGGGTGTCAGGTGCATTAGCCAAAGCTGAGGAGCGTAGACTGCCGGGGCCTTCGGGCGTCCCGCCTGTGTTGCGCTCTCTCGCGGCGGTTGTGCTGTTTCCCTTTGATGAGGTGCTTCGCGGGATGGTCGCGGCCGGTCAGGGGATTGAGGCGCTTTGCCTGTTCCTGGGCCTAACCCGCTCACTTCTGGACGACCACCTGGTGCGGCTCGGACTGACCACGCCGCATGACCGGCCCATGCGTAAGGCAGGGGCTAAAGGCTGGTCCATCATGGACACGATCCGCCTGATAGCCTGGCGTATTGCTGGCGTACACCCTGAAATCATTGGAGAAAGACTTGAGCGCACCGCTGGTGCGGTGCGCTCAAAGGGGCGGCGTTTGGGGCTTTGCGCACCAGCGCGCAAATTGTTGCACAAGCCAGATCCGAAAACATTGCGTGATCCCGAGCCCGGATTTTTCCGGCCAAATCCGCCCCCCTCTCCCGTGCCAACCGCACCGGATGCAGCGTGCGGCCGGGTTGCGGGCGTCATTACCTATCGTGGACGCGAGGCTTTGGGGGCATTTTCGCGACCCGCCAATGAGTCGACCGGCGAAAAAATCGTCGCGTTTTTTAACGGCTCCATTGGACAGCGCGAGCTGCCGCTATTCGGTGTGGTTGGCGGGACAGATTCCGAACCGGCGAAGCAAGGTCTCAAGCAAAATCAACGGGAAATCGCCCGGCTTGCCCACCCCACTCCCGAATTTATCATTCCAAAAACCGAGGCAGAGGTCGATTTCAACGCCGATCTGAGCTGGATCGGTAAAACGCGCCACCCGCTCACGAACAAACTCATCGTCTGGATTTGGGGCATGCTGATGATGGGCGGCTTGACCTATCAGGCGACGGCAAGACGGGTGGGAATGACAGATAACTCATATCGCACATTTCGCTCGCGCTGCTGTATTCCTGTTGACGAAGATCGCAGAAAATTCGGTGAGATTTTTGATGAGCGCTGCGCCCGCGCGACACTCGCGCAGTCTGGTTACGTCTTGCAACATTGCATAACCGCGAGCGAAACCCGGGATGGGAAAGGTAACTGGTTCTGGGTGCATAAGAGGGACGTAAATAAAATCCGTTTTTCACCGAAAATGAGGAAACGCGACCATCAGATTGAGGGGCGGTACAATAAGATATCAATTCTAAAAGACCCGGTCTTAAACCGATCACCGCGTGAAAGAATGGCGCCATTCGCAAAAGACACTGGCAGAAACGCCCGCAACAGCAACTCTTGGGGTGCAGCCCATGCGTAATCAGCAAGCGGCCGTCGCACGTCGCATTTCTGATCCTGATTTCGCGGGCTCGTTGGTCAATCGGGTTTTAACGGCCCTGATGATCTCGATGGGTCTGAATATAGCATTTGCCATTCACGACAGCTGGATATGGACACATCCTGAGCCATCAAAATATTTCAGCGTTGATGAGTTGAACAATCCTATTCCGATACAACCGCTGAGCGGTCCCGTAATGGGCGATACCGATCTGCTTAACTGGACCGTCTCCGCAATCCTGGCCCCATATAATGTGGACTATTATAATTATCCCACAGAGATGAGCGAGGCTTCCCATCAGTTCACGTTGCGAGGTTGGAATACATTCGCAAATTCCATTATCAGCTCAGGAAATTTCAATGAGCTGAAATCCGCGCGCTTGCTTTGTCATGCACAAACGCAGCGCGCGGCACTGATCGTGCAAACGATCTTCGATAATGGCGCCCTGGCCTATCAGGTCCAGGTTCCGATCTCGCAGACCTGCGAGAACGTCAACCAGACGAGCACGAATAACTACATGATTTCCGCGCTCGTCATTCGCACAAACGACTCGAATTATCCCAAAGGCTTAGCAATCGACCAGTTGGTGGCGGCGCAGCGATGAACGGATTTATCATGAGATATACCAGAATGCGGCCTCAAATGATGGCTTCGGTTTGCGCCGCCACCCTAACGGGGGGGCTTTTGTGGGGCGGGCTTGCCTTTGGCCAAACAGCGGACGGTTCAAACAATTCTGCGAATGGCAATACCCAAACTCAAGACCAAGCCGTGCAATCCGCGATTCCTCTGACGCCGGCCATGATCACGCAGCTGGCACAGCGCTATCAGGCAAACGAGCAGGCGGCGGAACAGGCAGGGACGGCCTTGGCCGAGCCGCAAAGCCGGGAAGTGAATGTTTCTTTCGCGCCAGGCAATGCCATTGATATCATCAGCACCGTGAAAGGTTACCCTACCGCGGTCAGCTTCTTCGACGGCACTGGTCAGCCCTGGCCGGTGGAATGGGACACCAATTCCGATCCGGCGTTGGTGGCCACGGCAAGCGATTGCAATGTGCAACAAAATGGCGGTGGCGGCGGGCCTTCGGTAGAGGCGATCGGGTTTTTGGTCTGCACCCCGGCAAAAGGCAGCAACGTGCTGGAGATCACGCCGATGTCGCTCGCACCTCGTGGTGGCTTGGTGGTTTCGCTGCAGGGCGCGCCAAAGCCGCTGACATTTTTACTAATTTCGGGCACGAGCAGCTATGACGCGGATTTGTCGATCCATGTTGCCGGGCCGGGGCCGAATGCGCTGGTGGCAACGGTGCCGCCCGAGCAGGATGCGCCTGATACCGGCGCCCCGTACCTTACCGGCATGTTGGAGGGCGTACCGCCCGCCGATGCCACCCCGCTTTCCGTTGAAGGCGTCTCGCCCGAGGATCTGCGCGCCTGGAGACTGGGCGGCAATGTCTATTTGCGGACCAGCGATACGCTGCTTTCGCCTGAATGGACGGCCTCGGAAGCCGAGGCGGGCACCACGGTTTATGCGGTGCCCGATACACCTGTTGTCCTCCTTTCGGTGGACGGTCGGACGGTTTCCGCAGAGTTGAAGGAGGGGCAGTGATGTCAGACGCGGCAATTCCGAAAAAGCCATCCGTTTTTTCAACGCAAGGCATGTGGAGCGGCGCTGGGCGGGCGGGCCCGCGCCGGCTATTGATCATCGGCGTTTCGGGCATGGTGCTGGCTGCGGGGCTGGTGGCTATTACGCTTGACGGCAAAAGCAAGCCGCTTGTCTCCTATGACGCGCGGATGCAGGCAGTTGATGCCAATCCCGGCGGCCTGAACAGCGATCAGGAGCAGAATGCGTTGGCTTTAAACGCCAACGACACCGCTGCCAATGCGGCGTTGAGGAGGGGCGCCTCCTATACCCCGCCCCTTGCCGCAAGCGTGCCTGTCGTCAATGATACACCTGTATTTCCACCATCCGCGGCGAGCGCAGCACCATTGCCGGCGCAGCATTTTATCCAACCGGCGCCGTCGCCGCCTCCTCCGCCCCCTCCGATGGTTCAACAGGTGGATGCGCCCGTTTTTCCGCCCCCGCTGCCCGGCACTTCCGACCCGCAGCCCCAAGGCGTGCAAACCGCGGATAGTGGCGGTGATCCGCAGCAGCAAACTTCCTACACGGCCGCCATTAACGGGCTATTCAGCCAATGGAATGGCCGGCCGCCGACGACCGACGTGGTGTTGCCGCCGCCGCCGCCGGCGCCGCAAACCGATGCGGCATCGACGGGCCAGGCTTCAAATACTGGTTTGGCTGGGCAAAACGGATCAAGCGCGGCGACGAGTGCCGCAGCCGCCCCCGATCCTGTAGCCTCAGCCACGCATGTCATCATTCCGGCCGGTAGGGGGATTTTCGCGCACCCCATTCTGGCGTTGAGCTCAGACGAAACCAGCCCAGTGGTATTGCAGGCAGATAGCGGACCGCTTGCCGGCGATCGCATGATCGGCAATTTTTCTCGCCAGAATGACCGGCTCATTATCAACGTGTATCAGATCATCCATAATGGGCAGCCGATTGCGTGTTCCGGTGTCGTGATTGCACCAGATACGATGCAGGCGGCGGTCGCCTCCGGCGTCAATCAGCACTATATCTCGCGCTTTTTATTGCCAGCCGCCGCCGCTTTTGTGCAGGGCTTGGGCAATGCGCTTGCGACGACTTCAAATACAACTCAGGTGTTGAGCCCCTTGGGCGGTGCCACAGCCACCACCAATTTGAACTTTCATCAACAGCTCGGCGTGGCCGCTGGCGTAGCGGCGGGACAAATCGGTAGCACGCTCGATCAGGATGCGCCGAAGGGTCCCACGATTACGCTTGCTGCAAATGTTGCGGTTGGTGTGATGTTCCTCTCGGATGTAAAAGCGCCTTACTGAAGATGAGTCTTTTTTAAGGCCATTCGCAAAAATTCGCGCGATGTTTGTGCATCGCCCTATTTTGATGAGGTCATCATGAATTCCGTTACTGTGGATTCCATTTACAACACCGATCCCGATGCACATGAGGTAGCGCGCCTGCCCGGCGAGGCGTTCGATCACCCGGGATCTGATGAAGCCACCGAAAACTTACCGGTGGCCGGAACCGATGGATTATTTGCAGAGCCACAGGGGCGGTCCCGCACAACCGCTAAAAATAATTTCCCGCTCTACGCTGGCGTTGGGATGGTGGCACTGCTGATGGCGGTTGGTTATATCATTGTCCACTCGGCAAGACCGCATCATCCATTACAAGCAACGCAGACGAGTATGGTTCATCTGGCTGGAGTTCCGCCCATTTCCATCGCACAGCTGGCCCCCTCGGCATCCCTGGCGAAAGTGCCGCTGCCGAAGTCGCCGCCTGCCATTTTACATCAAAAATATGTGCCGCAACCTCTCTCAGCGGAGCTGAGCGAACTCGATAGTTTTCGTCTTGGCACGCCGCCGAACAATCCGGGCATTACGCAACCACAGGCACTTCCGAGCGCTGGTGAGGCGGCCGCCCCGAGCCCCTTGCCACCCGATGCAGCGAGCATTCACCCAGCCACTCCACAGGCGGCCTCCACCGGCCTCTCGGTGGCTCACATGCCCCCTGCTGCACCCAACACGAACGCGAACCCCGCCCCTCCCCCAGCTTCCCCCGGTAGCCCCCTCAAAGCGGCGAGCATCTCGGCGCCGAAGCCAGCTCTGGCGCTTATCCCCCCGGCGGCCACCAATCCGGGCGGTCAGGTTTCCGTGCCCGCGAAATACGGCGCCCAAACCACCCCTCAAGCTGCCCCCGCTCTGGCGGCTCCGGCAGAACAGGCCAATGAAGTAACCTTGGCCGCGGCGCAGGCGGCCTCGCTTTCGCCAGCGCAGCAGACAGAATTGTTTCAGCTGGTCACGGAACTGGCGACCATGGAACGGGACGATCGCATCAAGCAGGCTGTCCTGACGGGTGAGGTCGAGCAGCTATCGGCTCTGACCACCAATAGACTGGAGGACTATGACCGGCGCTTGTCGATGCTGGAGGCGCAAACGGCCGTCTTTGGGGCCATGCAGGCAGGTTCCAATGGGGCGGTAGAAGCTGCAATCGCCCCCGCTCCCTTGGTGCCTGCAACGGCCGCCGCGAACTCTTCCAACCCCAGCGGCGCAACGCCAGCGCAAGCTTCACCCGCCGTTCCATCGGCAACCGTCCTACCTTCAACCGGTCCCGCGGTTGCTGCTCAGTACCATGTGCAGGCGGCATCGCCCGGCTTGGCGATGTTGTCTGTCGTGGGCGGCGACGGATCGCCCTTGGAGGTTCAGGTGGGAGATATCATCCCAGGCTACGGGAAGGTTCTTGGCGTCGTCCAGCAAGGGGATTCTTGGGTCGTGCAAACGCAGAGCGGCAACATCGATTAATCATCAGTCGAGGAGTGTGCCATGCAAGGTTTGGTCGATTTTACCACGGCGCTCGCGGATTGCATTGCCGTCATCCTGCCGGCGCTTTGCTATCTCGCTGCCTGCGGTTGTTTCTGCTTTTTTGCCTGGACATTGTGGACATGGTCTGAGCCGCATTCGCGGTATAACCATCGGCATATCGGCCAGCCTTGGGTACCGTTCGTATCGCTCATTCTATGCGGGGTTTTTGCGAGTTTTCCAAAATTCCTCAGTATGGCGAATGTCAGTGCAGGAACCAATCTGGCCGTGGGGCTAACCAGCTACGCGCCAACAACACCTCCGAACGCGGCGAACGGCCTGGGTGCCACGCCGCAAGCAAGTGTGGTCGACGTGGTAACGATGTTTCAATATTTTTTCGAGGCGTTCGGCGCGGCCTGCGTGTTTTGGGCGATCATGCGCTGGCGCGGCATGGTCAACGGCCGCGTCAACGGTTCGCCGACCTCCTGCGCGATTCAGTTCGTCTTTGGCGTGATGTGCATAAACATCGTGACCATCGCTACCGGCGTCGTGAATTTATTTCAAACTGGCGGCTAGCAAAAACTTTTACGGCCATTCGCATTTTGGCACGGCAGCGTCAATTGCGAGGGGATGTTCCCTCGCATCACACAGGAGACTTCGAGTGAAGATTCAACACATCACAAAGCGGAGCGCTGTCTTCAAGCGCCGCTCCGCAGGTCAAGGGGACGCAATCGTTGCGTGCCGTCCCGTGACCTTTCTGGAAAGGGCCGCACTTGCCGTACCCTTTGGGGCAACCGCGCTGCTGGGTCAGGCCGGTCACGCGATGGCGCAGGCGACGTCGCCGGCCGGTGGCCTTGGCGCGCAAGTCAACACGATGAGCAGCGAAGGCTTGAATGCCGGCAGCTTGCTCTTCGGCACGGGCTGCTATCTGGCCGCCGCATTGTGCTTTGGCTTCGGCGTCTGGGCGCTGTGGCAGTCCCGGCAGCCGCAGAACCGGGAAACCGGTTACGTCGGCCGGGGTATCGCGGGCCTCGTGCTTTGCGGTCTGTTCGCCACGGCTGGCGTGTGGATCAACAAAGCGTCCATCTCCGCATCCGGCGGTGCTTCGACCATCAACACAACCCCGCAGATGGTTCAGTTCGGGGCCGGGGGGGGTTAATTCGCTCAAGGGCCTGTCCGCAGTCGCTCCGGCGAAGGCTGACAGGCCCCTCTTTTTTGGGGACGCATCGTGGCAGATATTATCTCAAACCAAACTCGACCGCCTGGAGAATCGCAGAGCCATCACAAGGATTGGCCACTCATCTCCGGTGTTGGCCTCAGCGCCCTTGCATTAATCTATCTCGCCGCCGCAGCTCACGCGCGGCACGCAGGCGCGGCGCAGGCTCCCGAATCGTCACAGTCGGTCTGGTTTCCATTGGAACTTTTCATGATCGCGATTTCACCGGCGTTGATCGGCTTCATTTTTATCTGGTCTGAGCGGCATCTGCAGAGCAAGGCGACACAGAGATTGCTGCGAAACCTTGGTGTATTCGGCGTTGGGCTGATCCTGGCTGCGTGGGCAGCCGCGGTTTTCCAATGAGATTGGAGACGCTAAGATTTGGTATCAATGACCCGGCGCCGCACCTCACGCCGGATGTAGCTGTGCTTGACACAAACACCGGCAATCTATGTAGCTTTTGCGGTCAGCCCGCCGGTTTACATGCGATGAGGATAGGCAATGCATTTTCCTGCGTACTATGCGGATTGGTCCAATCCCTGCATCGCACCACGATCGACGAAGAACTCCGATTGATCTGGCTTCCCGAGATGAGCCAAGCTGCTTTGAATGTGATGGTCCGGCAGATTCATATCGACCTGCAGGAACTCGGCGAATCCGTCTATTGCGATGATACACCGAAAAGTTCCGAAGGCATGCGGACGGTGTTGTATACGGCCCAGCGCATATTGCGGGAGCGGAGTGAAACAATCGCAGAGCGGCTTGGCTCGTCCCGTGCGAGCGACCTGGCTGATGCTTTGACCGTTCTGGTGGACCGGCATGTCGGCCTTCAAAATCTCCCCTGGGGAGGTCTACGCGCGTTTCCTACGGGCCGTTTCTATGTCGGCGGCGTCAATGCTTACGGGAAAATCATCAGCAGCTGGCGCGGGAACACTGAAGCGTCGATGAAGGAGGTCGCGTAACATGATTTCTTTCGTCGAGAAAGGGTTGGCGAGTCTCTCCCTGCTGCTGAAACAAGCACTTCCGGCCTATTGCGATCTGGAAACCTCACACGGCGACGCCTTCGTCACCAAGACTG
>PLSD01000119.1 GCA_003164135.1 Acetobacteraceae bacterium | reverse complement strand
TAGGATTCCGGCACGGCTTAAAATCTGATTCAACCTCCTTTTTCAGGGGAGTTTTGAATGGGCGGAGTTCGTTTGATCTTGAAGGATCATCAGTGGGAGCGGATGCAGCCTCATTTGCCGGGGAAAAGCAGTGATCCCGGCCGGACTGGTGCAGATAATCGGCTTTTTATGGAAGCGGTGCTCTGGATGGCAAGGGCGCGAGCGCCGTGGCGTGATCTGCCGACCTTCTTTGGCAACTGGAACAGCATTTTCATCCGCTTCTCACGCTGGTCGAAGGATGGGGTTTGGGATCGGCTGTTCTTGGCAATGGCTGATGACCCCGACTTTGAATATGTCATGATCGATTCCACCATAGTCCGTGCGCACCAACACGCGGCTGGCAAAAAAGGGGGTGTGAAGCTCGTGCGATCGGGCGCTCGCGCGGGGGAATGAGCACCAAAATCCATGCCGTTGTCGATGCCTTGGGCAATCCGCTGCGTTTTATCCTGACACCTGGCCAGGTTAACGACATAACCCAAGCCGAAAACTTGATTGCTGAACTTCCAGCAGACCATGTCCTGGCCGATAAGGGGTATGATTCCAAGGCGCTACGCGACGCCATCGTGAACCAGGATGCTGTGCCGGTCATTCCACCCAAAAAAATCCCCACAAGTGCCTTGCGACTTCGCCTTGTATTGTGAACGAAACCTCGTCGAACGCTTCTTCCTCAAGATAAAACACTTCAGGCGGATCGCCACCCGCTACGACCAAACACCAAGGGCATTCCTGTCAATTCTGTGCATCGTCAGCGCATTCTAGTGGATAAAATGAATGTCAACGCACTCTAGGGGGGCAGACCACGGAGCGATGTTTAAACCCAAAGCAATAGGACAGATACTCGGGCGTTTGAAAAAGCTGACAACAAATATGTGGGGTGACAAGACGGTCACCCCACATATTACTTCATTAATGGACAGAAGCTATGACAAATAAAGGTAAGGGCTACACCTATGAAAGGGTACGTCCATTGCTTGCTAGACTTCGATCGATATGCTTCCGTTCGCAACGTGAGCGGTATAGGTCCGCACCGGTGTCTGACATGGCCCACTTAGGGCTTGACCGGTACGCAGATCGAACGTTGCCTCATGCCAACCACATACTACTTTATGTCCATCTTGCTGTCCTTCAAGGCTCAGAGATGCGCCTGCGTGGGTGCAGGCATCCTGAATGACAAAGATATCATCGCCAACCTTGTAGACTGCAAAAGCATCGTATCCAGGCAGGACGGCTTGAAATGCTTCGTCTTCAGGAATGTCGCTGACTTGGCAGAGTAGCAGAGTTTTCATGGAAAATCCTTAGGTTATGTTAGGATAGTTGACCAATGATTCATGATATTCCCTATTGTACCAAGAGGGCTTTGACATGGATCAAGGACAAAAACCTAAACTAAACTTAGTTTGAGATCAACGCGTGCAGTACATCCTGAGTGAAATTATGGGATGTGGAGGGTAATTTATGTCGCAAGTCAAAGTTCGTCCGGAAGATCTCGATTTTAGTATGGTCGATTTAGAGTCAATTTCTGACAAGAAATTATTGTCGGCTCTTGCGCTTCTGCGGGGAAATGATCCAGTTTACTGGAGTGAGGCCAATCAATGCTGGCAGATTACTAAATACGATGATGTAGCAGCGGCGTTCCAGGATATTCGATTTTCCAATGTTCGTATGTCCAGCTTTGCTTTTCGTTCGATTGACGAGTCTGAGCGCGAACAGAAAATCCCGAATCTCTTGCGCTATGTAAAAGGTTGGATCGTTAATGTTGATGGCGATACACACAAGCGCCTGCGGACGGTCGTCTCGAAGGCCTTGAGCAAAAAATATGTTGACTCGCTGAAGCCGCTAATTCAGTCGCTGTCGACTGAGTTGACTGAAAAAGCAGTACGGCTCCACGAATGCGATTATGCGCGGGATATCGCATATTTTCTTCCCGCAACCGTGATACTTACACTTCTTGGTTTGCCATTGGAGCACCTTGAAAAAGTACGTGAGTGGAACCGGGCGATTACGACAGGTCTTTCGGCCGTATTTGCGGCTCCGGAGACATTGATTGCCACCGACCAGGCAATCGCTGAGATGAACAGCATGTTGCGTGTTGAAATTGCAAAACGGCTTGCTACACCGCAGGACGATTTTCTCACGCAGCTGGTTACTTTGTCGGACGATACGAGCGGTGCGTTGACGGTAGATGAGGTGCTTGGTCTTTGCCATCTTTTGCTGACTGCTGGGCACGAGACCACGGTGAATTCGCTTGTTATGGGACTGGCGGCGCTCGTTAAAAACCCGGATCAGCAGAAGCTACTTTTGAGTGGTGAGGTTGAGCCTCTGCAGGCCCTGCAGGAGTTGCTGCGTTATATAGGCATGTCCACGGTACAGCCGCGTGTCGCAGGCGCTGATTTTGAATTCTGTGGAAAGCGGATCAAGAAGGGCGATATTGCTTTTCTCTGGGTCCTTTCAGCGAATAATGACCCTGAGAAATTCCCTGAACCAGGCAAACTCGACTTCAAACGCGTTAATTCTGGCGACGTCGTGACGTTTGGGCCGGGAATTCATCACTGTGTGGGGCATTATCTGGCCCGTGTAGAGTTGGATATTTTCTTCAGGACCTTCCTACCGAAGTTTTCAAAAATTGAAATTCTGGAAGATGATCCGGTTCTGTCGCCCACGCTCTCGTTCAGAGGATTTGCGCATCTGAATGCGCGGTTCACTGTCTAAGGTGGGCGATTTTTAGATTTGTTTATGTGCTTAAAAAGTTAAAAGGAGATAGTCCATGACGTTTCAATCCGTCGCCTTTGAGCGGCTGGTCGATGTTGATCGTGCCAAGGGTCGCTTTCGCATCAATAGGGCTGCCTATAAGAACCCCGAAGTATTTGCGCGTGAGAAAGCTGCGATTTTTGATAAATGCTGGCTTTACCTTGGACATAAGTCAGAAGTCGTAAACCCTGGTGATTTTGTCCGTCGTACAGTTGCGGGGCGCAATCTTATCTTCACGCGGGATCGTAACGGTGAAATTCGTGCGCTTGTTAACGCATGTACGCACCGTGGAGCGAGTGTTTGCCGCGAACCGAAGGGGAATACGCGCAACTTTACGTGCCCCTATCATGGCTGGACGTTCGATCTCACCGGTAAACTGGTGTCAACTTTTTCCAGCGAGGGGTACCGTGATGACCTGAATGAAGGCGGGCGGTTGAACTTGCCGGCGCCGCCGAAACTGGACAATTATCGCGGCTTCTATTTCGTGAATTATAACCCGAAGGCGATTTCACTGTCGGATTTTCTTGCGGAGGCGAAATCAGCGATTGATTCATATTGCGACCAGGCCGCAGATGGGGAAGACGGGCTATACGTGCTTAAGGGTGAGCATGCCTATTCCATCCGTGCTAACTATAAATTCCTCGTGGAGAACAGCTACGATGGTTACCATGTAATTCCGACGCATATCAGCTATCTCGACTATCTGCGGGACCGCGCTGCCGGCACGGCACAGGAGCAAGTTGTGGCGGATGTTGCAAGTGTATTCAGGGAAAAAGGCAAACTCACCTGCCTGGGAAATGGCCACGCGGTGCTGAGCTCGTGGGTGCCGACGGGTCGTCCAGTTGCCTATTGGATTGATCGCTGGGGGCCGGAAGTAAAACGTCACATTGACGCCAATAGGGCGCGTCTTGTCGAGAGCTACGGCGAAGAACGCGCGACCTATCTTGCTGAGATGCAGAAGAATCTGGTCATCTTCCCGAACCTCGTGTTCAACGACAACGTGGGTCTTACGATTCGTAACATCGAGCCGGTGGGGCCGGACAAGATCCACGTCCGTGCCTGGGGTTTTGCCCATAAGGGTGAAGATGCGGAGATTTTGAAAATCCGGCTTGATAACTTTAACAATTTCCTTGGGCCAGCAGGATTCGGCTCCGCTGACGACATCGAAATGCTGGAATTGTGCCAGACCGGTATCGAGCATAGCCCGACGGAATGGACGGAACTTTCCAAAGGCATGGATACGACGGCACCTGATTTGCGGCTTCAGACCGGCGCGCCGGACGACGAATGCCAGATGCAGGCTTATTGGACACAGTGGGACCGGACGATGCGCGGCCTCGATACATTTGAGCAGGAATAAGGGAGGCAATCATGTCAAACAAAAACGAACTGCGGAATGATGTTGAAAGCTTCCTATTCGATGAGGCCGAGTTGCTTGACAACTGGAAGCTCCCCGAATGGGCGGAGCTTTATACGGCGGATGGAAAATACGAGGTTGCCTCGATGAGTTCCGATCACCCGCTGATCGATGATCCAGCGACATCGATCTTTATCATCTCAGATGATCGGGAAGAAATTGGTCTGCGGACGGACCGGTTGATGAAGAAAACGGCGCATTGCGAGTATCCGCATTCCAAGACGCGGCATCTCGTCAGCAATGTGAGAGCTACTGAAGATGGTGATGTGGTAAAAGCAAAGTCTAATTTTGCGACCTACCGTACCAAGGAAGGGCGTACGTCCATTTACATGGGTGAAGCTCACTATGTTCTGGAGCGGGCAGGGGAGAGTTTCCGCATTCGCCAGAAGCGCTGCGCATTGGATCTGGATACGCTCAACGACCAGGGCCGGCTGACGATTATTCTCTAAACGGATTCTTTAAGCTATAAAAAACAGGCGGAAACAATGGCGGCAGATTTTCGTTACCGGCGACTTGGGTATCTGGTACTCCAAGTCTCTGACATTGACCGGACTACAAAATTCCTGATCGACGTTATCGGGCTGGATTTTGTCGAAGAAACCAAGGAAGGTGGTCGCTTTTTTCGAAGCGGTCCCAACCACCACGACGTGCTTCTGATCCCGGCGGCGACGCCAGTATTTGTGCGTGCATCGTGGGAGTTGGAAACGGATGACGATCTTGAGCGGGCGTTTGTCCACTACGAGAAGTTGGGTCTGAAGCCAAAATGGGTGCCGGATGCCGAGGCGCATGGGTTAAGCCTGGAGAAGGCTTTCCGTGTGGTGGAACCTGTGGTGCATACCGAGCACGAGTATTATTCGAAGATGACGTATATATCGTCGCCGTTAAAAAACCGGCTCACGGGTTTCCAAGGTGGCAAACACTTCGGGCTCGCAGTGCCAGATCCTCATACGCACACCGAGTACCTCGCGAAAAACATGGGGTTCCTGATTTCTGACTATCTCGAAGGATGGCCAGGGGCGTTGCTGCGGGCGTTCCCGAATCCTAATCATCACAGTTATGGCGCACTGGGCGGGAAAACCGGGTTCCATCACTTTGCTTTCATGGTGAACGCAATTGATGATATCGGCCGCTTGATGAACCGGGCGGTGAAACTTGGTGTCACGCCGCATTTTGGTATTGGCCGTCACCCGACATCGGGCAGCATTCATTTCTATGTGTATGACCCGGACTTCTTTGTGTGGGAGTATACGCTGGGCATGGAGCAGTTTCCCGAACAGGGCGCGCGGGAAGCCCGGCGGATGTCAGCGAGACCAGAGGATTTCGATCTTTGGGATGCGGTGCCGGACCATGTTGGCTCCAACAAGCGCCCGCCATTTTTGACGCATGGCTGAGACTTGCCCGCGGTTTCGATGAGTTGGTGCGGCCGATCGAGGCCTATGACGGGTATTAGCCGGCCAAACTGATTTGTGGTCTGGTATTTAAGGTATCAGAGGACAGTTTTCCGCGCATTGGGATGCCCGAATAGATACCCCTGCATTTCATCGCAGCCCAGTTCCATCAGGCAGAACGCTTGTTCCATGCGCTCCACGCCCTCCGCAGTGACTTTGGCGCCGAGGCTGTGAGCCAAGCTGATGAGAGAGCCGATGATGGCGTGACCGCGGAGATCTTGGGGTAAATTCGCTACGAACCGGCCGTCGATTTTCATGCGGTCGAAGCTGAAGCGGTGCATCATATCCAATGAAGCGGTGCCGGTTCCGAAGTCGTCCAGGGCAATGCGTACGCCAAGCGCTTTAAGCTGGTGCAGGGTTTTTAAAGCGCCTGCGCTATCGATGGCGGGTGTGCTCTCGGTAATCTCCAACTCAAGCCGTTCAGCGGCCAAGCCGGTTGCTTTCAGCACCGCGCAGACCTCGTCGCGCAGTTTATCTTCGACCAGTTGCAGGGGCGAGACATTTACCGTGATGCGGACACTGGCAGGCCACTGCATCGCGGTGGTGCAGGCAGCGCGTAGGGCAAAGTTGCCTAATGTGCCGATCAGCCCGCTTTGCTCGGCAATGGGAATGAAAACAGCCGGGCCGACAGGGCCGTAATGCGGGTGTTCCCAGCGTAACAGTGCCTCGTAGCCGGTCAACTTGCCATCCGGTGGGTTCCATTGGGGCTGGTAGACCACGTGTAACTGATGCCGTTCCAGCGCATGGCGCAGATCGGCATGCAGTTGCCGGTTTGCGATGATTTCCAGCCCCGGTTCGTAGGCCCTATGCCCGTGCCGGCCGGTGCGTTTGACGCTGTACATGGCGATATCTGCCTGGCGCAGTAGTTCCTCCGGCCCGGTATCGGGCTTGGAGAAATGTGTGATCCCGACCGAGGCCGACACCATGGTCTGCGATTGGCGAAGCTGCACTGGCACCGCCACCACCTCGCAGATATCCGCGGCGATCCGCTCCGCCGCGGTTTGCAGGCTCAGCCCGCCGCGCAACAATATTCCAAATTCGTCACCGCCCAGCCGCGCCACCGTGTCGGAGGTACGCACCGCCTCGGCCAGACGTGCCGCCACCACACGCAGCAGTTCATCGCCTGCTTCATGGCCGTAGGCGTCATTCACGGCTTTAAAACCATCAAGGTCGATGAGAAGCACCGCGACGTTATCCAACTCCCGGTTGCCGTGGCCCACGGCCTCGCGCAGGCGTTCCTGAAACAAGGTGCGGTTGGGCAGGCCGGTCAACATGTCGTGGCGGGAGAGGAAATGGCTCTGCGCCGCTGCCTCGCGGTAGATTGTCACGTCCTGGATGATGCCGACGAGGAACAGCGTGCCGCGCCCCGGCCCCAGCCGTAGCAGGGTTTTGCGGGTGACGACCTGGCGTACCAACCCTTGGGCGTTGGTGAGCCGTTCCTCGTTTTCCACCGTTTCGCAGTTGGAAAACACCCGATCGTCGGTGGCCCAGAACACGGCTGCTTCGTCGGGGGGGAAGACATCATAGTCGGATTTGCCGAGCAGCGCCTCGCGTGGATGGCCGAGGATTTCCTCCATTGCGCCGTTCATCAGCACCCAGCGATGCGCCGTATCCTTTACGAATACTGGGCTCGGGATGATGTCGATAATTTTTTGCAGAGCCTCGGCTGAGCCCAGCACGCGTTGATGGAGCATAGCTCTTCGTAAGCAACTGGTATTAACAGCCGCATAACCATTTTGGTTTTTCGTGGCAGGCTCCTGCCGCCGCCCCCCTTGTCATTACGTGTAAAAGGTCCGATCTAGGCAGCAACCGGACCGCGCTGGTCCACATTGGATATCCACACTGGATCGTGAGCAAAAGACATGTTTATTGAAACCGAAGGCACACCCAACCCCGCGACGTTGAAATTCCTGCCTGGACGGGAGATTCTCGGTGATCGCACCGCCGATTTTGCCGATGCAGATGCCGCTTTGCTTTCGCCGCTGGCGGATGCGCTGTTTGGCCTGCCCGGCGTGGCGCGCGTGTTCCTGGGGGGGGATTTTGTCACCGTCACCAAAACCGCCGACGCCGAATGGCCGGCGCTGAAGCCTCAAGTGCTGGGGCTGCTGATGGAGCACCTGCTCAACAACCGCCCGATTGTGAGCGCGCACGCGGAGCTGCTGGCCGAAGATGTTGATCCAGCGGATGCGGAAGTTGTGGCGCAGATCAAAGAGTTGCTGGACACCCGGGTCCGCCCGGCGGTGGCCGGTGATGGTGGCGATATTATTTTTCGCGGCTTCCGTGACGGCGTGGTGAGCCTCAAGATGCAGGGTTCCTGCGCCGGCTGTCCGTCCTCAACCGCCACGCTCAAGCACGGCATCGAGAACATGCTGAAGCACTACATTCCCGAGGTGTTGTCTGTTACACAGGCGGCCTGAAGAGAGGGAAGACGTAATGGCATTGGACGATAGCGCGCTCGATATCCTGTTCCGCACCGCGCGCACCAAGTGGGAATTTACCGACGAGCCGATCACCGATGACGAGTTGAAGGCGCTCTACGATCTGGTCAAAATGGGCCCGACGTCGGCTAATTCGTCCCCAGCGCGCTTCGTGTTTATCCGTACGCCGGAGGGTAAGGAAAAGCTGAAGCCCGCGCTGAGCGCCGGAAACCTGGAGAAGACCATGGCTGCGCCGGTGACGGTGATCGTGGCGCAGGATCCGCTGTTCTACACCCAGCTGCCCAAGCTCTACCCGCCGGCGGACGCCAAGGGCTGGTTTTCCGGCAACCCGGACCTCGCGGAAGAGACCGCTTTCCGCAACTCCACCCTGCAAGGCGCGTATCTGATGCTGGCCGCGCGCGCGATGGGGATCGATTCCGGGGCGATGTCGGGGTTTGATAAAACCCTCGTGAATCGGGCGTTCTTTAACCAGAATAGCTGGAAGGCGAATTTCCTCATTAATCTCGGCCGCGCCAAGCCGGGGGAACACCCATTTCCGCGCCTGCCGAAGCTCGACTTTGAAGAGGCCGCGATTCTCGCTTGAGCATGCTCGCAATCGATGCGTCCGGCGAGCGTGTCGGGATAGCAGTGCTGGCCGATGACGGCACGGTTGCGGTCAAGCTGTTTGCCCCCGGCCGCCCGGGGTTGATTGAGACGCTGCCGCCGCTGCTTGCCGAGGCAGTAGCGGGGCGGGAGATCACCCAGGTAGCGGTTACCATCGGTCCAGGGAGTTTTACCGGCCTGCGTACCGCCATTTCCATGGCTCAGGGCTTTGCCGCGGCGGCTGGCTTGCCGCTGCTTAGTGTTACTGTCGCGGAGGCTTACGCGGCTGCGTTCCCAACGTTGCACCGGCCGCTCTGGGTGGCGATTCGCGCGCGCAAGAACCGGATTTTCCTGATCCGTGACGGCATCGCCGAGGCCTTCGCCGATGCGGACATTCCACGCACAAGAATCCCGGTGGCGCTGGCGGGTGACGCCGCCATTGAGGTCGCCGCCATTCTGGCTGCCAGTGGGGGGGGCGTGCTGCTCACCAACGCACGGCGGTTGGACCCGGTGTGGGTTGCCCATGCCGCCCTGGCACGTCAGGCAGCGGGATTGCCGGCGCAGCCCGCACAGCCGGTTTATGTCGACCCGCCGGAAGCAAAGCTCCCGGCCGCCGGCCTGCGCCCGCCACCGGTTTGAGCCTGGGTATGATCGAGGCAGGTCCCGCCTATGCCGCGGCGCTGGCGCAGATGCACGCGGTGGCGTTTCCTGATGAACCTTGGGACGAGCCGGCTTTTGCCACACTACTCGGCCAGCTCGGCATGGTTTGCTTCATCGAGTCGCGCGGTGGCTTTTTGCTCCTGCGTACGGTGCTGGACGAAGGGGAAATTATAACCATCGGCGTTACCGCGCCCCGCCAGGGTATTGGCCGCGGCCTGATGCTGCAGGCGATCGGCGATGCGGCCCGGCGGGGTATTCGGAAGATCCACCTGGAAGTGGCCCAACAGAATACCGCCGCCCGCGCGCTATATGCCGCCCTGGGCTTTGCCCAGACCGGGCGGCGCAAAGCCTATTACCCGGATGGCAGCGACGCGCTGACGCTTTGCCTGGAGTTGGAGGGGTAATCCCGGCGATATGCGCTTTTTTTGCAACAGCCCCGCAGATTCTTCAACACGGCGTGAGTATTCACTAGGCCGGAACGGAAAAACTTTGATACGTGACTTGCATCAGATCTTAAGAACAAATGCGCGGATCTGTCTGGGAGACTTTCTTTTGCTACGCTTATGGCTTCTGGCCGGACTAATGTGCGGCGGTACCTTTGCGCCGGCTGTTGCCGCACTACCCTCCTCACCTACCGGAACCTGGCTGACCGCCGATCATTCCGCCGTGATCCAGGTTGCCCCCTGCGGCGCCGGCCTTTGCGGTCAGATTGTCGGGATCGCCCTCGCTCATCCCGGTGATTCCATGCCTGTGGATTGGCGCGGCCACCCGCAATGCGGTGAGATTATCGTGCAAGTAGCTCCGGTTACGAACAGCAGCGGTACGACCGATTGGGAGGGCACGGTGCTCGACCCGCGGGATGGCTACGTTTATCAGGCCCGCCTCTCGCTCGATGCCAACCAGAATTTGCATTTGCATGGTTATCTCGGCCTGCCACTTTTCGGACAGACGCAGACCTGGGTGCCATACCGGGGTCAGATACTCATGGGCTGCAAACTGAAAACCGCAGCCAGCTAGTCGGCTGCGGTTTTATTTAACGGATCAGCCCGGTCATCGGGCTGGAGGCGCTCGCACTGCCCCGGCGCGGAATCCGCCCGGCGCGGAAGGCGAATCGGCCGGCTTCCACGCCCGCCTTCATCGCGCGCGCCATCAGCACCGGGTCATCGGCCATCGCAATCGCCGAGTTCACCAGCACCGCGTCACAGCCCAGTTCCATGGCAAAGGTGGCGTCATAGGCGGTGCCGACTCCGGCATCCACCAGCACGGGCACTTTCGCCTGTTCAATAATCATCTGGATCATCAGCGGGTTCTGCACACCCAGCCCGGAGCCGATCGGCGCACCCAGCGGCATGATGGCGACGCAGCCCATTTCTTCTAGCCGTTTCGCGGCGATCGGGTCATCCGAACAATACACCATGACCTCGAAACCGTCCTTAATCAGGGCCTTGGCGGCCTCGAAGGTGGCTGGCATGTCCGGGTAGAGCGTCGGGGCTGGTCCCAGCACTTCCAGCTTCACCAGATTCCAGCCGCCGGCTTCCCGCGCCAGGCGCAGGGTCCGCACCGCCTCATCGGCGGTGAAGCAACCGGCGGTGTTGGGTAAATAAGTGTAACGCTGCGGGCTCACGTAATCCTGCAGCATTGGAGCGCTGCGGTCGGAAAGGTTCACCCGCCGCACCGCGACCGTGACCATTTCCGCGCCGGAGGCTTCGATGGCTGCCGCCGTGGTGGGCAGATCCTTGTATTTTCCGGTGCCGACAACCAGCCGGGAGGCGAATTTGCGGCCCGCGACCTGCCAGCAATCGTCTGTCTGCACAATCGCGTCCAACCTAACCTCCGCCAATGAAATGAACGATTTCCAACGCGTCGCCCTCGCCCAAGGATACACTCGCGTAGGTCGAGCGCGGCACGATCTCAAGATTGCGCTCGACCGCGACTTTACGCGTATCCAGCCCCAGTTGGGCGATCAGCCCAGCCACGGTTGTGTCCGGCGCCAGCGCCATGGCTTCGCCGTTCACGGTTACATTCAACCGTTCAAGTACATTGCTCATGCCCACATTATCGGCTGCCCCGCCCCCCCTCGCAAGGCCGGTCCCGAATAGAAATTTGGCGGCTACGATTTGGGTGTGCTAGCGGGGTTAAAATGACGACACCTTTAATCTTCGTACTAAACGGTCCGAACCTTAATCTGCTGGGCACCCGCGAGCCGGAAGTCTACGGCACCGGCACGCTGGACGACCTGGAAACCCTGTGCGCGGAAACCGCCGAGGGCCTGGGCATTGCCGTGGACATCCGTCAGAGCAATATCGAGGGTGAACTGATCACCTGGGTGCATGAGGCGCGCGCCCACGCCGCCGGCCTTATCATTAACCCGGCGGGCTACTCCCACACCTCCATCGCGCTGATGGACGCGATTCTCGCGCTCGACATCCCGGTGATCGAGGTGCATCTTTCCAACATTCACAAGCGTGAGAGCTTCCGTCATCAATCATATGTATCGCGCGCTGCCGACGGGGTCATTTGCGGCCTTGGTTTTGCAGGCTATAGGCTGGCACTCATCGCCCTCTCGGACATTCTGGAAGAAGACCAATGAGCCTTTCCTTCGATCCCAAAAATCTGCGCGACCTGGCAGAACTGCTCAGCGACACCGGCCTTTCGGAAATCGAGCTGGCCGAGGGCGACCGTAAAGTCCGCTTGGTGCGTACCGTGGCCCAGGTGCACACCCAGGTGGTTGCCGCTCCGGCGTATGCCCCGGTTCACGCGGCCCCAGCGCACACGCCGGAACCCGCCGCCGAGCACAAGGTGGACCCGGCGAAGCACCCCGGCATTGTTAAGAGCCCGATGGTCGGCGTCGCCTATCTCTCCGCCGAGCCCGGCGCCGCGCCTTATGTGAGCGTTGGCCAGACGGTCGAGGCCGGGGCGACCCTGCTGCTGATCGAGGCGATGAAGACGTTCAACCAGATCAAGGCGCCGCGCGGAGGCACCATCAAGCAGATTTTCGTAGCACCTGGCGCCCCGGTCGAATACGACGAGCCCCTGCTGATTATAGAATAACCAATGTTCAAAAAAATCCTGATCGCCAATCGCGGCGAAATCGCGCTGCGCATCCAGCGGGCCTGCCGGGAACTCGGTATCGCCACCGTGGCCGTGCATTCCACCGCCGATACCGACGCGATGCATGTCCGCCTCGCCGACGAGAGCGTGTGCATTGGGCCGCCGCTGGCCCGGGACTCCTACCTCAACATGCCGGCGATTATTTCCGCGGCGCTGATCACCGGCGCCGAGGCGATCCACCCCGGCTATGGCTTCCTTTCGGAGAATGCCGCTTTTGCGGAGATGGTCGAGGCGCATAACCTCGTCTTCATTGGCCCCACGGCGGCGCATATCCGCATGATGGGCGACAAAATCACCGCCAAAACCACCATGTTGGAACTTGGCGTACCGCTGGTCCCCGGTTCCCCTGGCGAGATCGCGACGCTCGAAGAGGCGCATGAAATCGCCAACAAGATCAAATTTCCCGTGCTGATCAAGGCGGCCGCCGGCGGCGGTGGCCGTGGTATGAAGGTGGCCTACAGCAACGACGAACTGGCGGCTGCTTTCCATGAAGCCCGCGCTGAAGCCGGTGCCGCTTTTGGCAACAACGCCGTGTACATGGAAAAATATCTGGACAAGCCGCGCCACATCGAGCTGCAGGTCCTGGCCGATAATTATGGCGCCGTGGTGCATGTGGGCGAGCGCGATTGTTCGCTACAGCGCCGCCACCAGAAGGTGCTGGAAGAAGCCGGAAGCCCGGCGATCACCCGGGCGCAGCGCGACGAGCTGGGCGTCACGGTGACCAACGCGCTGAAAAAAATCGGCTACCGCAACGCCGGTACGCTTGAGTTCTTGTACCAGGACGAGCAGTTTTCTTTCATCGAGATGAACACCCGCCTGCAGGTGGAACATCCGGTCTCGGAAATGATCTCCGGCATCGATTTAGTGCATGAGCAGATCCGCATCGCCGCCGGTGAGCCGCTGGGCTACGGCCAGGAAGACATTCACCTCACGGGCCACGCCATCGAATGCCGCATCACCGCCGAAGACCCGGAGACTTTTGCCCCTTCACCCGGCACCGTCGTGATGTTCCACCCGCCCGGCGGGCTGGGTGTGCGCGTCGATTCGGCCCTTTACGCCGGCTACCGCGTGCCGCCGCATTACGACAGCCTGATCGCCAAGCTGATCACCTACGGTAAGACCCGTAACGAGGCGATTGCCCGCATGCGCCGGGCGCTGCGCGAGTTCGTCATCACCGGCATCAAGACCACGATTCCCCTGCATGAGAAAATTTTACAGGCGCCGGAGTTCATCGATGGGGATTATACGATCCACTGGCTGGAGCGCTTTGTCGCGGGCGAGTAGCTGGCCCAGTAGACGGCAATGAGCTTCTGGGTTGAAACCGAAATCGGGTTGGTCCTGGCCATTAAGGCCCACCCCGGAGCGAAACGCGTTAAAATCGGTCCGGTGATCGCCGCCGCCTCCAGCCCCGGCTGGCCCGAATCGCGCTTAAAAATCTCCGTTGCCGCGCCGCCCGAGGATGGCCGGGCCAACGAGGCCATTCTTCAGGCGTTGGCCGATTGGCTGCGCATAAAACCCGCCGCTATCACCCAGGAAGCCGGAGCTACCGCGCGGGACAAGAAATTCCGCGTCGCGGGCGCTGGTCCGGGGGACTTTCAGGAACAATTCGTGGCACTGTAGCTTTTTATAAGTCGCTATAGTGATTCACATTAACAATATTACGTGTTAATATTTGCCACCTTGTGGGGGTGAATGATGAGCTACAGTGTTGATTTACGTGAGCGTGTTGTCGGCTATGTGCGTGGGGGCGGCAGCCCGACGCAAGCTGCGCGATTGTTTCAAATCAGCCGAGTGACCTTATACCGCTGGCTTGGCGCCTCAGATTTGCGCCCGAAACCTGCCAAAGAACGTCGGCGCAAGTTGGATAAGGCAGCACTTGCTGCTCATGTTAGAGACTTTACGGACGCATTGTTGCGAGAGCGGGCAGCCCATTTCGGTGTACGGATCAACTCGATCTGGGTTGCGCTGAAAAAGAAAAAGATCACTAAAAAAAACGAC
>PLSD01000097.1:309-53632 GCA_003164135.1 Acetobacteraceae bacterium | reverse complement strand
TCAGTCCGTGTGTTGGTGCTCCTTGGCAAGACCGGACCAAAACTCCACTGCGCCGTGGCGAAGATTGCCACGGGCGACAACCCCGCCGATAATTACTGGCGCAGAGGCAATATGCTCGGCGCCATCGCGTTGGAGAGCAGGACCATTTGTGTCGATTTGCACTAGAAATTGCATTTTTGACCTCAAAGAATGCATCAAGGGGAGTGGAAAAACTCTGGTCGGTTAGGGTGCGCACGCGAGTTCTGCCGACACCTTCAGTCGACCGTCCAGCACGGCAGACGGATATGCGATGTGCACCCTGCGGCGACCAGAGTTTTTCCACTCCCCGATCGCTGCCGATACGCTGACATGGCATCTCAACCGACCCAACGCAGCGTTGATCCAGGAGTTCTTCGCCACGCCGTCGGTCCGGCTGCTCGCCTTGCCGCTCGCGATCTTGCGCGCTGATCGCCGCGGTATTGCTGCAGCTCGTGAAACGGAACGGCGGCGCGCGCCGTCGCCGGGTACGCCAAGCGCAGAATCGGCGCGGAGAAAAATGAGGCTCCCAAAAGCGAACGGATCAAGCGGGAGGCGATATACCAGCCCCAAGATCGCTTCGCATTGAGCCGATTTATCGAAACGACAACGCCGCATGGTAACCTGCCGTCATCCACAAGCCATCTTGATGCGGCCGTTTCCGTATTTATGATGCGCGGCACGGCGCATGACGAGTTTAACCGGCTCGCGCAATCTGGCGGGCTGCCAACGCTTCTGAGGAGCCGTTACATTTGGTATTGGATTTATCGACATCTGCATTGCGAGGTCAGTCAAGTGATCAGCGCGCTTGCCGATGCCGTCGATTTCGCCCGGGCTCACGATCGCGATATCGTTCTGCCGGAATGGCCGAGCAACGGGGCAGAAACATCGGCGTGATTAAGCGCGCGAGGGATTGAGGTTGAACTCTCGCCCGGGAAGGTATATTGTAGTCATAAGTGACTACTTTTTAACGGAGCATCCCGATGCTGAGTATCAATTTGAAGGACGCCAAGGCGAGTTTCTCCAGCCTTGTCGACAAAGCAATCAAGGGTGAGTTCGTGACAATCACGCGCCACGGCAAGCCTGTTGCGGCACTGGTTTCGCTCGAAGCAGCCGAGATCGCACGCAAGGCGATGGCGCGGCGGCGCTCTGGACTGGCCGCCTACCTCAGGACGTTTCCAGGTGGTGAGTTCGAACGTAACCGGTCTCCGTCGCGGAGTGTCGAGCTCTGAGCGGGTTTTTGCTCGACACCAATGTTATCTCGATGCTTTCGCCATCCAGGGCAGGGGCCTCGACGCGATTCCTCGACTGGCTGGAGCGCATGGATGGCGAGGGCAGAATTTTTCTCTCCGTCGTCACGATCCACGAGATCGAAAAGGGAATTGCGCTGCTCGAGCATAAGGGGTCGGCGGCAAAAGCAGCGGGCCTCAGACTTTGGCTCTCCGGTCTCGTCGCCATCTATGACGACAAAATACTTGGGACAGATGCATCCGCCGCCGCGCTCGCGGGGCAGTTGGAGGCCAAGGCGATCTCCTCGGGACATGATCCGGGGATGGCCGACGCCACCGTCGCAGGCATCGCCGAGGCGAACGATCTCATCGTCGTGACTCTTAACGCGAAGCATTTTGTGCCGTTCGGTGTCAGCGTGGCCTCACCGGATGACCTTGCCGGATCAGCATGACGTAAACCTGTCATTCGATTGCTTCGGGTTGGCTACGCGGCA
Organism: Acetobacteraceae bacterium; assembly: GCA_003164135.1. Taxonomy (GTDB): domain Bacteria; phylum Pseudomonadota; class Alphaproteobacteria; order Acetobacterales; family Acetobacteraceae; genus Acidocella. Next base: position 51,894 of record PLSD01000097.1, on the reverse strand, counting down.
GAAGGACATAGAATGTCGAAGTACAGATCAGCCAATTGCACCGATATCGTGCCTGTGGCCGACCAGGGCCGCGGTCTATTCAATATTGGGCTCGCAGCACGACAGGTTCGAGCCGCAGGTTCAACCCGTGGACATTATGTCTCGCGACATCACGAGATTGTTGAGAAGTCGTTACGTCTGGTTCTGGGTCCGCCGGCATTCGGGGCGAGGTGCGATTATATTAATTGCCTTACTCGCCGCCGCCGCCGATGCAGCGCCGGCTGAGAACCGGGACATTGTGCTGCCGGAATTGCCCGGAGAGGGCTCCGATGCCGGGCATTGAGCCGGTCATCATGGCGCCTGCCACTTGCCGGGGGTCGTGGTTTTTGGACGCGGGGGACTCTACGTGGCATCGCGCGTATCCGCATCAGCGCGATAAGCAACCGCCCGCGCGCCGCCAAAATCGTCACTTCGTTGCGGCGAGCTGAACCATAATCGGCCCCAGAAACTCGTGCTGCTCCAATTCCACAACGCCTTGTTTTGCCAACTCCAACATCGCAACGAAGGTGCTGGTCCACGCTGACCGGCGGCGCAGCACCGACAACGCCTTCGAAGGTGCCGCCTTCACGGCCTCGGGAAGCAACTCAAAAAGATCTCCCTGGTTATGGGATCCCGAGAAGTACCGGACAATGCGATCCCTCGCCCCCGGTATGTCGAACATATCGAGATAGGCCGGCCGGTACATTGAACCTTCCGTCAGGGTATAATCTCGCTCATCGAACAACTCCATGCACGCCCAGACAAATGCCATCCGGTCAATCTGCCGATGATGCTGCACCAGCTCACCGGACCACTCGGGGTCCCCGCGGGCAAACACATCCCGTCCCAGCATCTCCCGCCGCTCCAGCCATCCCGCCAGCGCCTTCATGTGCTGCAACGCCAGCAGGCGATCCCGGAGAACAGCCGCATCGGCCTCAGCCTGGATCTGCACGGGCTCATCGGCCGGCAAAAGCAGGTTCGACCGCAACAGCAACACCCAAGAGGCCATCACCACCCAGTCGGCCTTCTGGGATAGGGGCATGGCGGGCGGCGCCTCCTGCAGCGCCAAAGCCAGCTGATCCATGATGTCGCCGATTGACAAGACGGCAAGGTCTATCCGGTGGGCGCGCGATAGGCTCAGCAGCAAATCCAAGGGCCCCGCGAAGCCATCCAGAGCCAATTCCGGCACTTGAATTGGCCTCGCCACAATATCCTCTTCAAAATCCTGATCGATTAGGTCAGCCATCCCTTTTCCCAAGGGGTTGGTCTTGACCTCAAAGTGAATGACAGGCGGGGACGCGACTGAGCGATGGCCTCAACCGCTGCTGTGGGAGCGTGATCGACGGTAAAAAAACGATACCCCAAAAATCGGTGATCAGCGGGGATCCGGCGGCCAGGCCTCGCCTCAACCGAGGTCTCAACTTGCAACAGCCGATGCTCCGTTCCCCAATGCCGCGCCAGCCAGGCAATGGCTCCCGGATGCCGCATGCCCATTTCAAGAATATCAAACGGGATCGGCAGCAACATTTGCAGGTCAAATGGACAGTTTTGGCCGCATCCCGCGAGCGCCGCGGCCCGTGCTTCCCGCGCCTGCACCCGCTCCACGAATTGCCTTGCCTGATCCCGGCAATATTCGACCGAGACCCCCCGCACCGAAGGCGGCTGCGATACCGTCAGATTAAAAATGTCTTCCTCGATCGCCGCATAATCAAGCCGCCAGGGGATGATGCCGGGCCCCCTCGCCTCTTCCTGGAACAATGCAATATCCTCGGACGGCCCGACGATTATAAGATGATGAAACAACCAATCATCACCCGCTTCCGGCCTATATTTCGCAGCCGATTTGCGCTTACGGCCAAGCTCTGCTTTGGGTGCATCGGGATCGTGAACTGGTTTCTCGCGACGCTCACGGACCACCGGCGGCGGAAGATGATCCCAGGGGGACCGGATTTCGCTCACAGGTCCAACGCCCCAACCGGGCTTTGATCCACCAGGCCGGCGCGCTCAACATAACCCCGCATCGTGCGCAAATCCTTATGCCGGCTATGCTTCATGATGTCTTCGTCCCGAACGCCTTTTTCGTAAGCCGCGGTGATAAAACCGACGCGCAGCGAATGCGCGCTGAAACGTTTCTGCTCCTCGATCACGACGCCAGCCATCGCCGCACGCTTAACCAGGATGTCGCTGACCGCCTGCGCGCTCAGCGGCTGCGTATCAAAACCCTGCTTTTTGGGTTTTTGCGCCGCGACGGGTGGAGGCTGGCGGCCCTTTTTATCTTTCGGCGGCCGGACGCTGTTCGCTGAATTGATCCGAAAGAAAACCGGACCGGTCTTTCGGTCGGCGACCAGCCGCCAGCGCTCATAGGCCGCCACGGCGCATGTTTGCGCATGCTTGCCCCGGGGAATGCCGATCTCTGCCCCCTCCCCCGCTTTGTCGGTTTTGCTCCGCATGATGCGGATCCGCATGCCTTTCGCATCAACCGTCACATCCTTGACGGTCAAAGCAACCAGTTCGGAGCGCCGCAAGGCGCCGGTGAACCCGATCAGGATGAGAGCGCGATCCCGCGCCCCCCTGGCGGAAAAATCGCAGGTCTCCAGCAGTTTTCTTAAAATCGGCTCGGTGATCGCCGCGGCCTTTTTGACCGGCCGGCCGTGCTCGCGGAGCACGCCTTTCAGACGATCCTGAATATAAAGATCGCTCGAATTCCAGGGCCAGTTATTAAACTTGTGCATTTTGGCGATCGCCGCCAGCCGCCGCCTGATTGTCGTTGGCGCTTTCGTTGTTGCCAGGCTGGCGAGATATGCCCCGACCGTCTTGGGCGAACTGGGGGTTGGCTCAAAACCGCATTCCTCACACCATGATTTATAGTGCTGCCAATCCGAGCGATAGGCCCGCAACGTCGCCGGCGACGCGGCCTTTTGGGCGTAGTCGTCAGAGGTTTTGAGCGCTGCCTCGCCTTGGGGCGTGATTTGCCGCGCGACCAATCCGTAGCGATCAGCCGTTTTCAAGGCGGCTTCACCGGCCGCGGTGGCAACGGTGGCCCCGCTTTGCGCAAAAACCTCAACAGTTTTGGCATCCGGCGGCAGGATGTCACCGGCGATCCCAGCTTCCGCAATTTCGGTTTCGGCATCCATTTTTCGAATCTACGCGGAGTTCGTAAAAATTCCAAGCCGAATAATTTACGAACTACCGATAATGGCACTTATCACAAGTAGATGGACCCGCTCACAGAATCGGAAACGCTCAGAGATGTCTTACGCTAGAAGTCAGTTCTATATGGAGCCCCCTACAGACGCCCTAGCACGGCGAATTCCTCGCCATCCCGGCCTCAGCAGACGTCAGCCAGGCCGCTTCACCGTTTGCTGAAACTACCTATTTTGGTGAAATTTGACCCTTGTCGAGCCGCAGCAGCGCCGCTTCAGCCGCATCCGCCATCAATGGCAAATCGCTGGTCACGATTTCCCAGATCCGTGCGGGATCAACCTGATCGTAGGCATGACGCAGGACGTTGCCAAAAGCCCTGACCGCCCGCCATGGCATGCCCGGCGCCAGTTGCTCAGCCTGCTGACCAAGCTTGGTCGCCGCCTCGCTGAGGCGCTCGAGACAGCGTTCAACCGCGTCGCGGGTGCGGCTATCCGCGTCAAACGCAACGCGATCCATGCCTTCAACATAGCTCTGAATCAGCCTGATATTATCCAGGATGTCCAGAAAGCGGATATCTGGCCGGCTAGAAGGCACGCAAACCTTCCCGTTCGATCACTTGCCTGAGCCGCGGCCGCAGAGCCGTCTCCTCGACCAGATCGACCTCGCAGCCAAGCAAAGCGCGCAAACGACCGCGCAGCGCCTCCAAGCGACCAAAATGATCAAAGCCGCCGGCAGAAAATCCCTTTCCGGGACGCACCGCCAAATCCACGTCCGAGCCAGCGGTCGCATCGTCGCGCGCCATTGAGCCAAACAAGGTCATCGTCTCGACGCCATCCGCCCGCAGCTCCGCCTCGTGCGCGCGCAGCACCTCTAGCAGTTCGGAACGGGTTCGCCTGTGACCGGTCATCAAAGCATTATATCCCATCGAAGGCGCTAAGGCGAGCGGGAGGCTCAGGATAGCCCTCGCACGATTCCAGCCAAATTGGGCAAAAGTCCATAGCACGTGATAATACATACTTATTGCGTGCCAGGATTTCCAAGGTTGGGGAAAAATCGCTTCCTTTATGGAACTGAGTTCTATATGAAGAGCCATGTTTCAGGCCTCAGGCGCCCAATTTGCCGTGCTCTTGAGCAGCGCAGGTATCAGCTAGGCCGCTTTCGCCACCTGGCCGGCGTCAGCCCGCGGCAGGTTAACAACTGGTGCCGGGATCGCGCCCGGGTCCCGCTCTGGGCGACGCTGCTTGGCCCCGTTGTGCTCCACCAACACGCCGCAGAAACGCTGGTGACGAACGCAGAGGAGATGTTATGGCCCCCTGCCCTCCCCAGACTCACGAATCCATAGTGCCGTTTTTAGGCGTCAATCGCGTACAGAGTGCACTTGCTGACGCACTATGCCCGAGCCCTCGCAAAGGGCTAAGCGATTGATTTTCCAGGTGAGGCAGTGCAGTTTCTGAAGTAAGGCGATACTTTTAAAATGGAACTCAATTCTATATACAAGCCTATGCGGACGCTCCAACACAGCGAATTCGTCGCCCTCCTGGCCGCAGCCGACGTCAGACAGGCCGCTTTTGCCCGGCTCGCCGGCGTCACCGCCCGGCAGGTCAACAACTGGTGCCGCGGCCGCGCCGCCCTGCCCCGCTGGGCCGCCCTGCTCGCCCTCGCCCTACGCGGACTCTACACTGAGACGCTCACGATCATGCTTGAGGAGGTGTTAACCACCGAAATAAGCGCCTATTGAGCACCGACAGGAACAAACGATTGGCGGGCGCCATGGCGAATATGGAGCACCCTGACAATCTGACCAAGCTCATCAATCGCGTAGATAATTCGGTAGATATGAGGCCTTTCGCCATATAGCACCTGCCGGAGATCACGATCCTCCGGTATCATGGCACCTCTCCCCGGGTGTTCATCGAGGCTTAAAATGACGGCCTCCATGCCATTAAACCAAGCAAGCGCCTGCCCGGAATCTTCCGCGTTTATCTCCTTATAGATACGCCTGAGATCTCGCCCCGCCCGTGCCGTCAGCTCAACGCGATATGCCATACTCTGCTCGTATCTCGTCAAACGCCTCACCCGCCGGGCGGCTGTGGCCGTTTCTGATATCCTCAAGCCCCTGCCGGATCCCCTCGGCGGCGCTAGCTTCCGCCACAAGGTCAAGTAAATGCTGATAGGCTTCGGCGTCCTGCACAACCGCAGCAGCTTTTCCGTTTACCGTCAGGATAACCGGACGTTTGGTTTCCTTGAGATGCTGCATGATTTCCGCCGAATGGTTGCGGAAGGTGGTCATCGGTTGAATGTCTTTGGTAATGTCCATCGCTTCGTTGCCCACGCTATATTACCTAATAAGGTAATTCTTCCTGGCTCAGGTGGCAAGCAGTAATTTCGGGCATGCTGAGGTTGCGGCAAAAAGTCCATAGGACATGATAATGCTTCACTCTTGCGGCTATCCTTGCCATTCCTAAGCCGTGCGTAAAGCTGGCTTAAGTGCCGGATAGGATCTAAGCGCACCACAGCCCCTCCCCTGCCCCCCGCGACGCTAAGTCTTGGCAAAAAAAAACGCCAAAGCGCCGCTAAATTTAGGGAGGAAACGTCCATGCGGAGTGCCAGTGTTTACTTGTTAACGTGAGAACTGCCCACATTAGGCAGTTCTCACGGCTGATTTTCAATAATAGGCTTTGACCGCATACTGAAAGTTGACCGCGGTCAACTTTTCTACTGGGATGTCCGGAGCGTTGGATCGCTCATTCGTAGCCGCGAAGTGGGCATGTGGATTGCGGCGTGAATGGCGAGCCGGCGGTCAAGTGTTCACCAAACAATCTCATTGGTCGGTAGCATCTTCGGTGTTATTCGAAAGACACACTGAACAAGCGGCCGGACGTTCGTGACGTGGCACCAATCTGCCATGCACGCGGCGCCGAACCTCGAGGTCCACGAAGTCACGGAGAAGTGGGGGAGGGCAGGGGGCGCATTTAGCCCACCGGCCCCAGACCTTCTAAAAATTTCTATCCAGGGACCCGGATGGCGCTAAATGAAGCCCTCGCGGACTCGTCCGTCCTGAACGAAAGCTCCTATGTATATCTCTACGAGCTTAGCTAATGCCAAGCGCCTTAGCCAAAGTTGACCGCGGTCAACTTTGGGAGAGCGAGGCGAGACCTATTAGAACATCCCGTGGGGGATTAAATCTTCGCACGTTTTGAAGGGTTCGAGAGCTGTGCTTGCATCAGTTTCGCTAAAGGGAGTTATTCACAGATGGACCCGTTTGCTATGATCTCAGGTTACTCAGGAAGAGGTAAGTCACCATTGATTTCTGAGTTAAGGCCCCCGGATACGCGATCATAGAGGAACCAGACAGACCGATCGTCATTGACGAAATGCGTAGAGGCGGGTCCGCGCTACCCTGGATAAATATAGAATCCTCCGCAAAGCGTACCAGCTTCACGCTCCGCATGCTTGTCGAATAAATAAGCACGATAGTGATCGACACCGACGGCCGCCCGAGGAGCTACGGTTTAGTGCGCATAAGATAATACACTTCTAAATCGCGGGAATTTGCATCAAATTCAATCTTACATGTGTCAAAATCCAGCGAGAATTGTTGACCGCGGTCAACACGCCTGTCTCTCTATCTGTACAGCAATTGAACCAGAGCTGGGGCCCTAGCGGTGGAGGGGCAGCGATACCTGCCGAGAAGAGATTTTCCTCATTCAACAAAACTCTCACGGCGATCTAACGGGTAACGCTTCGCCGAACCGGCCACGGTAAACCATCGAGTTGGCTGTTTCCATTAGATTATAGAGAGTTTTCTTGTAACCCCCAGAAGGTACGTTGGATTTTAAGACTATTGTTCCGTTATAATAACAATACTATAACAGCGCTCGCTGCATTAATCTCTTGCGTCGGAAAGTAGAATTGGGGCATAGAAACGGAAATTCCTCTGGAAGTCACGATATGCCGTCACCACACAAAAGTTCCGTGGACACGAAGGTTGCCGAAGAGCGATTCGGAACTGCGACGTTGCACGATCTTATCGCCGCTGACGCGACGGGACTATCGCAAAAACTACAAGAGCACCGGCTCAAGCTCTTTCCGCCGAAAGCCGAAAAGACATTGCGGCGTTTCTCATCGACAGAAGCTGCAAAGATAATCGGGGTGGCAGACAGCTACCTTCGGCAGCTCTCAATAGAAGGGAAGGGGCCCAAGCCGGAAACGACGGTGCATGGCCGACGATCCTACTCCTTCGCAGATATACGCGCGCTACGGAAGTTTCTCGATGAAGCGGGCAAGGGCGATCGGCGTTATCTTCCACAGAGGCGGCCCGATCAACATCTGCAGATCATTTGTGTGGCAAATTTCAAAGGCGGCTCAGCAAAAACAACGACCGCCGGCCACCTTGCCCAGTATCTGGCACTGCGGGGATACCGTGTGCTTGCTGTCGACCTTGATCCGCAGGCCAGTCTCACGGCACTCCACGGCTACCAGCCTGAATTCGATATCGGGCCAGACGAGACGCTCTACGGCGCGATAAAATTCGGCGAAGGGCGGCGCTCGACAAGAGACATCATCAAGAAGACCTATTTCCCGGGCTTGGACCTCATACCGGGCAATATCGAGCTTATGGAATTCGAGCACGAAAGTCCGGTCGCGCTGTCGGAAAAAAAATCCGGCTCCACAATGTTTTTTACGCGCGTCTCTCAGGCCCTCGCTGAAGTTGAAGCCGATTACGACATCGTGGTTATCGATTGCCCACCGCAACTCGGGTTTCTAACCTTGTCAGCGCTATGTGCGGCAACTGCACTGCTGATCACTGTTCATCCCCAGATGTTGGACATCATGTCGATGTGCCAATTCTTGCTTATGACGTCTGATCTGCTGGCCGTCGTAGCGAAGGCGGGGGGTAACATGCAGTATGACTGGATGCGATACCTTGTCACGAGGCACGAACCAACCGACGGACCGCAAACGCAAATGGTTGCCTTCATGAGGTCCCTCTTCGGGGAGCGAGTGCTTACAAATGCCATGCTGAAAAGTACGGCCATTTCGGACGCGTCCATCACCAAGCAGACCTTGTACGAAGTCTCTCGGGACCAGTTTACGCGTTCAACTTACGACCGTGCCCTCGAATCGCTCAACCAGGTGAATGCGGAAATTGAAGACTTGATCGAAAAGGCATGGAGCAACTGACATGGCTCGCAAGCATCTCCTTGATCATCTGATTACACCTACCGACCCCGTCGAAAGCACAATGGTTCTCCCGCAGCGAAAACTGTCCAACAGGGGCGTTGGTGTGGTGGGCGCCATGAGTGAATCATTTGAGGCGATGGCGACGAATTTGCGCGAAGCGCAAGAAAAACTTGCGACCGGCGACCTCGTCGTAGAAGTTCCTACCGAACTCATCGATCCGTCATTTATTACCGACCGGATCGGAGACGGCGGAGACATGGAAATTTTCACCGCCTCCATCAAGGAACACGGGCAGCGTACGCCAATTCTATTGCGGCCGCATCCGAAGCTTGAGGGGCGGTACCAGATCGCCTTCGGACATCGCCGCTATCGCGCGTTGAAGAGCCTCGGGCTGCCTGTCAAAGCGCTCATTAAAAATTTGACTGACGACGAGCTGGTCGTTGCACAGGGTCAGGAGAATCAAAGCCGTCTTGACCTATCATACATTGAGCGCGCGGTTTTTGCGGCTCGTCTCGAAGACAAGAAATTCCAACGGGAGACGATCTGCTCGGCCCTTGGGATAGACAAGACCGAATTGTCTCGGCTGATAACAGTTGGCACGACGATACCGGCCGAACTCGTGGAGGCAATCGGGCCGGCGCAAACTACGGGGCGGCGCAAATGGCTCGAACTGACAAAATTTCTTGAGAAACTTGACTGGGTGGCGGAGCGCGAGAGTGTTCTTGCGCTGTGTAAGGAGAGCAACGCCGGCAGTGACGAGCGGTTTAATCTCGTTCTGCGCTACCTTTCAGCCACACCGGTTTCTCAAACGGAAAACGCATCTAAGAGCGGACCGTCCTGGAGCTTCAAGTTCGACAAGAAGCCGGGCCTGATCCGGATTGTTTTCGATGAGGCAAACCTCCCAAAAGACGCCGTCGAGGACTGCATCGCGAGGATCAGGGATGTGTGCAACAGCTTCGGGGTCAAGACATGACATAGTCCAAAATAGGAAACCCACCGTGCAGGGCGCGTTTCTATAATTTTGCAACAAGCCTCGGTGCTTAAACCAAATTCGAGAGCCACTGTTGGCCGAAATTTTGCTGGGTCCGGGTATTGGCCTTTACCAGTACGGTGACATAGTCGGACTTGGTCTCTACCAGCGTTGTTGGAAATGCCTGTTTTGCTCTTCCATGAGTATTGGCCTTTACCAGTTATGCCGGGTTGAACCCGCATAACTGGCCGATCTGACGACTCGTTGGGAGTCGCGTGTAGAAATATTTGGATTTTAAGTAAAAATCGGCGGACATTGGTCTTCCTGCGGGTGCATTTTCTGCTGGTAGAGGCCAATAGCTGGTCTCGTCCGTCTTAAAACCTCTGCTCGGGCAGGGCATATCTGCTGGTAAAGGCCAATAGTCTAAATCTATCAAACCAAGCAAAATCAAGGTGTTGCATCAGAAAGGGGGCATTGGCCCCCTTTCTCCCATGCCATTCTTCTTTTCTGGTAAAGGCCAACAACATTTCGGCCCAACACATTGAATTTATGACTACTCTACCGTGATTAGGCGTTTTGCTGCAGTCGATATGGTGGACTTCAAGGGCACAGCGGGCGGCGAGGGGTAGAGGATCACGCCGGCACTGTTCACTTCGACCTTAGCACCTTCATAGGCTGCCAGAGCGAGCTGGAGTGGCGCCTTGAACTCGGTCTTGAAGTTCCGGAGGCCGGCGGCGCCGCTGTAATTGTGGCCGAACTGATCCATAAGTGCGAGCCAGGATACCGGTGTGGGCTTCTTCAGCTGGTGCAGCCGGTAGGAAAGCCAGACATACACGTCGATTGCCACACTGCGCCCTGACAGAGACCCAATGGCTGCTTCGCGGACCGGTAGTGGGTGCTCGATCAGTGTCTGGTAAAAGACCTCATCGAGCACCACGGTATCGCGCCAGAGAGAGCCCTGCGTGAGCGAACCAGGGGTAGGAGCCCGGGCGATAATGGCATCCCGGACAAAAGAGCCCTTTTTGAACTCTTCGTCACCTGAGCCGACATGGAAAAACATGAGATTGCAGAAGCTCAATCGCCTCGATTGCTCGCGCACGCGCGCATAGGTCTTCCCGCCCAGGGGAATGCCCATGCGGTTCAGCCAAGCATACATGCTTTTGCCGATCTCGATTTCGCGCGTCCGCTCGGCCACTGCTCGAGATTGTAGGTAGAGAAGGATCATCCGAGCCGTTGCCCCATACGGGATACCTACAGGCTCGTCATTCTGATCATAACCGGACTCGACGCGCAGCTTTATTGTGCCGCCACCGCCAATCCGGCTCCACTTCAACTCTTTGGTCTCTTTGTGCGGCAACGAGGACATAGCAAAGCCAGCATGTATGGCGCCGAACCCCTGATCTTCATCGCTCATCACAGCGTAGGCTGTTTCGACCATCTGCCGTTCGAGAGAGGACGCTGCCTGCCTGCGGACTTGTTCAATCCCGAGGTCGAAGATCTGTTGGTGAATGTTGCTCATCGCTTTTTTCTCAATGCCTCTTTTGTCAACAAACACGGAGCGATGATTCGGTGCAACTTGGCCTTTACCAGTACAAGCTAATTGAAGATTATTAGATTCTTTTATTAGTATGTGGGGGTAAAGGCCAATAAAAAGCCGCGAGTCGCGCGAGTCGCGTGCTGGCAAAGGCCAAGGATTGCGCTGGAAGAGGCCAGGGGATATTTTTGGCAGCCTGTGAACAAGTTGCCGGTACGCTAGTTAAGGCCAATACGGGCCTGTGGATAACTTTCCAGGCAACATGGGCTTTTGGCTGAAATCTGCTGGTAAAGGCCAATCCTTGGGGCGCCCGAGTCGGATAGGCGCGGCATAGGTCGTTGCCCAAGAATTTTGACGTACAGTCCCCACTACACACTTGAGTCGCCGACATGGGTACTATCATTTGTGGCGCATCGAGCGAGAGGATGTAGAAGCTATAGTGCCCCAAAACTGGCGTTGTCGTCAGTTTACAAGGCCATTGATTTTGGCCTAGCTTGGTTCGACAGAATTCAGTTTTAGACGGAGGTCTTCAGGATTGGCGAAGCCTTGAATCGAAGGGGTCTTGCCGACTTTTATTTTAATAGGCTCACCTGAGCCGCCGCGATTTTCTCCATAAATTCGGGTAGGGCAGGGGCGTAGGTACATAGATATCGTGGTAGCGGCAGATTGGCATTGAGTGCGAGTCAGGCGGCGACGGCACGCAACATCTTGAATTGAGTGCCCAGCTTTGGCCATTCCGAGCTGCTGATCACATTGTTTAGGCCGGCCCGCATCTGCCGCTGAGGCAACATGGTGGCGAGACCCTCGCCGCGGCACGAATAGCTGCGGTAGACCGCGCAAATCAAACCAGCGCCCGCGCCATCGGTAAGCTGTGTCTCCAGTCGGAATGGCCCGGCGGAGAGGGCCCCCGGTTCCCGGTGCTGGTCGCGGCAGACGATTTCCGCCCGCCCATGCCAAGGCTTGCGATTTTTGAGGCCCCGATCGACGCGCTCAGCCTGGCGGCATTTGAACATATCCGGAGTGATACTTCGGCGGAAAGCGGGTGCACGGGCGTCAAACAGGCGGCGTCAAACTTGCGCATGGTCTGCTTATCCATCGCGCTGGCATTGTGTAGGCCTTTCGCCGTTTCATGAATCGAAGCCATGACCGCGCTACGATATTGTTTTTTCATCGCCATTAACTTCGTCTCGTATTTAAGAGCGCTTACCTTAGCTTATTTCCTATTTAAGCCAATCAGGCATTGCTTAAATAACGGCGTGATGCCGGATTGGGCACATGTCTAAACCTGCCCCCAATCTCCGGCTCGGTGTTTGGTCCCAGCATTTGGTTGATTGGATTGACGATGAATCGTTTTGGCTCGTTTGCCCAAATTTTGCGGATATATTCATAAGGTGTGAGGTCCTTGAGGGATTTGAGCCTTCGGGCGAAGTTATAGGCGGTGACGAAGTCGGCGCGATGTCTGCACAGACCGTCGCGATTTTCATAGCAGAAGCGTTTGATGGTTACGTCCTTGAGGGTTCTTTACCCGACCGCCAACCAGCTCGTCCATAAGACGGGGCTATCTGCCCCGACTGTCAATGCCGCGCTGGCCTGTCTGGAGCGCTCCGGGCATTGTTGAGGAGGGCACCGACCCGCTCCCCACTGCGGCCTGAAGGAAGGAAGCCTGTGCGTATCGAATCTGTCGCCCTGTCTGGCTTCCGCTGTTGCGGAACCAATCCGATCGCGGTACCCACCTTATCGGAGATTACGGCCGTCGTTGGGCCGAACGTGGCGGGCAAGAAGATGCTTTGGCGCGGTCGAGGGAGAAGGCGAGGGGGCTCGTATAGCCAAGCCTCAGCCGCTCGCCCATCTTAACATTGTCAACCTCGTGCTACATAAATGCATTTTTTAGTGTGGGGTTATCATAGCGCTAATATTACTTCATCCGCCCGCTGCAGTGCGCCGCGCCCTGCGTAAGCTGGAGCCGGACATGCCCGTATTTCGACGGAAGACCAAATTCTCGACGGCCAGCGCGGGTCCCTATCGGGCGCAGGCTGCAACGAAGCCGAAGCCATGGATGCCCTTACCCACCGCCAGCTCTCGGAAACCAGCCGATATCGCCCCAGCGGCACCGGACGTCGATAGGAGCTGCGCTGGGAATTAGATTGCGTAGCGCAGGCAGAACAGGCGGCGCGGTCACGGCTATCAATCGAGACGACTCAGGCCGGCTCGCCTCTCTCGATCGCGATGACGTTCAGTTTTGACGCCGGCGCTTTCTTCATGGAATGGCAACGGCGTGGCCGCATTTCGGGCAGGCCGTCTTGTGGCAGGCGCGGCAAAAACTCTTGCCGCAGCGCGGGCAAGGGGCTTGGCCGGCGGGCTCGGTGAGATGTAATTGCTCGTCACAGACGAGGCGGGTGATACCAAGCCCCAGCCCCCAGTCGCAGGGCGGTGGCTCTGCCATGCGGGTCAGCGGGTGCCAGTCGAGCTGTATCAATCGCTCGCCCTTGCGGCGGCGGATCAGCACCTCCAGCCGCTGCACGGGTACAAATAATTCCAGGACTTGCACGCCCTCGACGGTGACGCGCAGTGCGTAATTATGTCGCAGATCATCGACCTTGGCGCGATACTCGCGCTCGATGGCTTCAACCCGCAGGGTCTCCCGTTTTGCATCGGCTTCGGCCTTGCTGCCCGGGATGCCAGCCAGTCCCGCAAGGCGCTTTAGCGACTCCCGGCGTAGATCATCGTGATAAGCGTGCAGCCGGTCGTGGTCGCGCGTCAGACGGCGCTGCATGGCCCGGAAAAAATCCGCCAGTTCGGCCCGCACTGCTGCGTCCAGTGCCGGCTGCACCCTGGCTTGCATCGTGGCGGCGTTCCAACCCTCTCCCGCGGCCGCGCGCACCTCCCGCTCGGGCGCCAGCCAAACCGCATTGTCGGCGAGTGCGTTACGCAAACGCGCTAGCATAGCCCCAAGTGCGGCGCCCGTACCGGTATTGAACCCCATCCAGAGCAGGGCCTCGCGCTTTTCATCGGATAAGGCGGTGCTGTGGAAACATAAAATCAGGCACCGCGTCCAGGCCGTGCGCTGCGCCTGCAAACGCCAGATCGCATTCGGCAGATCGAGTGCCTGGCTGAGCAGACGTTCAGGATCGCCAGTGAAATACGGTGGTGGCAAGGAGACCTGGCGTTCGGCATATCTTCCATCGTCACCCAACACCGTGACGAAACGGTCCAGCCAGCCGCCCTCCATGCCAATGTACTGGCTAGTGTCCGGCATCTCGCGCCCAAAACCAAGCCGCGCCAGTTCCGGCCAGTTCATTATGGCGCGCAACTCTGGCGGCGCGATCACGGCGAGGCCATCAGGTTCGATTGGCTCGACAGCGGCGCCCCGGCGTTCCATTAATTCCGCGACAAAATCGCGCAACGCGGCCATTTTCTAACCCCTACGCGGTTTCAAAATCTTCACCGAACAACGCGTCGTCGAGCGCCTTGGCGTCGCTGTACTGATGCAACGCCTGATCGAGCCGGCGGCCGATATCATTGAATGCCGCTGTCCGTCCTGCCTCGGTCGTTTCCAGCCAAGCGTCCAGGACCAGCTCGGCAAACCCGCGCTCTTCCTCCAACTCGCCCAGAATGGCCCCTGCCTCGCCAACCACAAGCTCGAACATATTTATTTTCTCGTCGAGCAGGCGCAGCACCTGTTCATCCGCGGTGCCGCGCGTCACCAGGTTGAAGACGAAAACCTCCCTGGTCTGGCCGATGCGGTCGATCCGGCCGATCCGCTGTTCAATGGCCATGGGGTTCCACGGGATGTCAAAATTGATCAAGGTGTTGCAGAACTGGATATTGCGCCCCTCGCCGCCGGACTCGGTGCATAACAGCACGCCAACCCGCTCCCGGAAATCAGCGATCGCGGCATCTTTGGCGGGACCGCTCATGCCGCCCTCGAACCGGGTAAAAGAAATACCGTTTTTGGTTAGTAGGTCCGCCAGGCTGGACATGGTCTCGCGGTGATGGATGAATACCAGCTTTTTTTCGGTGGGGTTGCGGGCCAGCAACTCCAGTAGCGTGGTCTCCTTCGCGCCGGTGCCCAGCGCCGTCCAGCGCGCGCCCAGTTGCTGCCATGGCGTGGCGTCGGTCTGGCGCGCGGCAAAGCGGGCGATGGCGGCTGCGGCGGCGGCGGGCGAGGAACCGGCAGCCCCCAGCAAATGGTGCATCGCCAGACGATGACGGTTCTGGTGGCCGTCGGCGGCGAGCGCGCGAACCATGGCAGCCAACTCCTGATAGGCGAAATCCTCACTGGCGCCGGCGTCGGCGTAGCGGGTAGAGGCGTTCCGGCGGGGCAGTTTGAGCGCCACCACGGCGCGCGTGTTGCGGATCATGGCGTCACGCATCAGATCGCGCAGCCGTTCCGGATTCGCCGGCTGGCGCGGCTTACCCGCGACCATATATCTGGCGCGGAATTCCTTTTGCGTCTTAAAAATCCCAGGCTTGAGTAATGTGAGCAAATTATACAGCTCGATCAGATTGTTCTGTACCGGGGTGGCCGAAAGCAGCAGCAGAAACCGCTTGGTCAGCCCATCCACCAATTTATAGCTGGCGCTGGTGCGGTCACGCAGATGGTGGGCCTCATCAACGATCACCAGATCAAAAGACTGCGCCAACAGCCGGGCAGCATGTTCACTCCGCCGGGCGAGGGGCAGCGAGGCGATGATCTGCGGCGCGGCCCAGAATTTTGCCGGGTCATCACGCAGTAGCGTGTCATAGCTGGTGACGCAGGAGATGCCGAATTTGGTCTCCAGCTCTTCCCGCCATTGGCCCACCAGTGTTGCTGGGACCAGAATCAGCACGCGCGCCACCATGCCGCGCAGCAGATATTCCTTGAGCACCATACCGGCTTCGACAGTCTTGCCCAGCCCGACTTCATCGGCGAGCAGGACGCGGCCATGGAACTGCTTCATGACCTTGCGCACGGTCTCGGTCTGATACCAGAATGTCTCGATGCCTTGCAGATGCGGTAGGCAGAGTAGTTCGTCGAATCCCTCGGCCAGACCGAGATGCGCCAGTTGCGCGCGCAGATTGAACCAAGCGCCTTCGCTCTCGCCCGGCCCAGCGCAGGCTGAGAGAAAGGTGGTCAGATCCGCTTCGATGGCCAGGGGAATTTCCACCGGGAGTTGTTCCAGGGCGGATAGCGACGGCGTTGCCGCTGGCGCGACTGTCGGAGCGGACAATGCGGGCGCCCTCGCGAGAGAGCGTGGTTTTGTGCCAAGCTTCGCCGTGGCGGCCCTAGCTGAGGGTTTGAGGCCGCGCGCCGCGGTTGCGCGGCCCATTATGGCGTCGAGCGCGGTCATCAACCAGGATTGCTGCGCCACGGCTCCTGGAAAGACGCGCCAAGCATTCACCCAATCGGCCAGCGCGTGCCGCTGTAACAGATCGCGCGCCGCCGCAAGTTTGTTCTGTTGCCCCAGCGCCAGTGCCGCCAACAGGTGACAGGTGCTCCCCGGCACATAGCGCTTGGCATAACGCTTGAGGTAGGTTTGCGCCTTGTCGGCCCGGCCATCCAGCAGTGCCGCCGTCGCGGCCAAGCACAGAATATGCGGATCTCCCGGACAGGCGCGCTCGGCGGTCTCCGCCAGCGCCAGATAACCGTCCTTGCTCTTTGCGCCGGCAAAGACATTTTCGAGCAATCCGCGCCACTCCTCGGGACTGGCCGCAAGATTTTGGCCGGACTGGGGCAAATCGGCGGAATGGGGCGGCATTGGGACTCGGCGTTGTGACGTGGCTCATCTTGTTGCCACCTCCAGGATGGGTGTCAATCAGCGGGCGCAAATTGGCCTGTGCGCAAATGAGCGATCGTGCCGGCGGCTAGCGGTAACAGCAATATCGCGGCGTTCGTTGATAAGGCACCCAGCCAGCGCCGGTACCAGCTGTTTGCGAATTTTTAGGTAGCGCGTCACGCGCATCAGTTCGTCGAGCCGGCCAGGCGAGTTGAGAAGATCAAACCGCCCTTCGCGCCAGAGGACCATGAGATGTGCCGGGAGCAATGCTTCTGAAAGAAACACGCCGATAAGGATGTTGGCGTCGATGACAAGCTGAAGCATTGGCGGTCATCAAGCCGGACTGAGATCGTGCGCCTGGCCAGGCCAATAGGCCGAACACTCAGTGAAATATGCACGATCGGGAATATCTAACTGAATATTTGGCCAAACACTGAAACATATTCCCGTTCGCGCATATTTTTGTGGATATTAAGCCAAATGCCGGGCTATATTCCCGCTCAGGAATATTGATCGACAAAACATGGACGACAAAAATCTAGCAAAGGCTTTTGGCGAGATGGTGCGGAGCAACCGGCGCAAGGCGAGGTTGACCCAGGCTGAACTCGCCTTGCTATCCGGCACTGGAATTCGGTTTATCATCGACCTTGAGGCTGGCAAGCCGACTTGCCAGCTTGGCATGGCTTTGAGGGTCGGCAAGACGATGGGGATCGAGATGATAGCCGCGCCAGACAAGACCGATTTGGGTGTGCCGGACTTCGCATGATGACTGTACCGGTTTTCTACGAAACGCTGATCGTTGGTGAAATCCTGGCAGATAAGGCCGGGCCCTTGTCGTTCAACTATGCAGAGGAATGGCTAGCGCGTGCCTCGGCGTTTCCGATTTCCGTTCTAGCACCGTTAAGTGCCGGTGGCATGCCGCCGGCCTTGTTCACGCCTTGGCTCGCCAACCTGCTCCCCGAAGGGCCTGCGCTGACCACGATCGGGCAAAGCGCCGGCGTCTCCCCAGGTGATGTGCTCGGCATCCTTGAAAAGATTGGCCACGACACGGCTGGCGCGTTGAGCATCGGCGGACCAGCGAAACGCGGGCAGCCAAGCTATTCAAAGCCGGTCGGCGACCAGTTGGAGCGGATTATCAACGACCTGCCGAGGCGTCCGTTTCTTGTTGGAACGGAAGGGGTATCCATGAGCCTGGCGGGCGCCCAGGAAAAACTACCGGTGGCGCTGGTGGACGGCGAGATCGTTATTCCGCTAAACAACAACCCTTCCACACACATCCTCAAGCCTGACAATACGCGGCTGTCAGGCAGCGTGCAGAACGAGGCCGTATGTCTCACGCTGGCAAAAATGATCGGGCTGAACGTGGCAAATGTCACGACCGGGCTGGCTGGCGCGCGGACATATCTGCTGGTTGAGCGGTATGACCGGGTGATGAAGGCGGACGGCTGGGTGAGGTTGCACCAGGAGGATTTTTGCCAGGCGTGCGGCAAGCCGCCGTCCTCGAAATACGAGCATAACCAAACGGGCCTGCGCGGGCCCGGACTGCCGGATCTGTTCAATGGTGCCAAGCAGTTTTTACCCCCGCAGGACCAACTCGCCCTGTTGGACGCGGCGATTCTGAACGTGCTGATTACGAATGTTGATAGCCACGCGAAAAATTATTCCATCCTGATTAGCGGGGCGGGTGCCCGTTTAGCACCACTCTATGATCTGATGTGCGGCCGGGCTTGGGATCATATCACGAAAAACATGGCGCAAGATATTGGAGGCAAGAACCGGGGCAGGTACTTGTTCCGGCGGCATTGGGAAAGGCTGGCGGAAGCGTGCGGGTTCAACAAGCGCATGCTTGTCCAGCGGGTAATAAGTTTGGCGAACCAGGTCTTGACGAAGGTGGACGATGCCGCCGCCGCCGTTCAGTCGATGCCGGCCGGTGGGCATTATGGGATGGATCAGGTCGTTAAGGAGATCAAAAGCCAGGCCAATGCCACGATATCAAATATTAGGGCGGTAAATCAGCCCGATTCGACCGAAGGCGACGAAGAACCCGAGGAAGATGGTGAACTGATCAGCCCAGCTAGCCCGTAGGTGGGCTATGGTGAAATTAACGATAGGATAGTGTCTACAGGCACGGAATCCCTCAGAAGGTCAGACCGGTTCACCAGTCGCAATGGCCCGGGGAGAGGTGTTTGAGTTCTTGGTGATCGCCCGCTGCTCGGCCGGCTCCCGAAAAAAGTTACAATCCTCCACAAGCACCAGCCCGGGCGGCTCCATGTAAAATTTTCGAGAACCGGTACGAGTGGCGGTACCCGCGCCTCCAGCCCCTCCAAACCTGAACAGAGAAACCAGTTCCCAGGCTCCCTATGCTGGTAGTGTAGCGGCGGACGATTTTCGCACCGGCGGTGCGGGTATCGGCTATCGCAAATCGGTCAAAAGCCTTTTGCATCGCCTCGTCTTCGGCCACCGAAAGCGCCGTACTCGCGAGATACTCGCCCTTCCGGCACACCCTGAGCAACGGTCGCTCCTCCACATCGGCAGCACCGGCCTGATCGGGCCGCAGGCGAAGGATGGAACCGGGAAATGCGAATGGACGCAGATTCCGCGGGTAAAAACGCCGCCGTTCGCAAGATCATCGGCCATTCGCATTCGGGTGAGCAAAGAAATTGAAATGGAAAGAGCGAAGAAAAGAACGCCATACCGCTTACGACGAGCGCGCCACAAGGGGTTGTCGCGCGAGCGCTCCCGCGTGCCGAAGCACGCGCCCTTGTCCCGCGCCCGCGCAGCGGTCGCCTGGAGAAATTGATGAAAGAGAAAAGCCGAAACCGGCGGATCTCCAACCCATCGAATTTCAACTGGAGAACTCTGCCATGACCCGGCAAGATGACGAATTGGAACAGCTTCGCAGCTCGGTGAATTGTGGCACAATACTGGAGCGCCTAGCTTCAGGCTGGAGCCTCGACAAGACAGAAAGCACCAGGCGGGCTCTGAAATACCGCCGTGGCCCGGGCGAAATCATCATCGTCAACCATGACGGGAAAGGCTGGTTCGACCCGCAGAGCGATGCGAAAGGGGATATCTTCAACCTTGTTCAACATCTCGACCCTGGGCTCAATTTCGGTCATGTGCGCAAGCAGTTGCGCCGCGTTGCTGGCATCGCACCGGCTTATCCGGAGCTGCAGAAGACCTCCAACGCAATAACCGTGACGAAACCCCCGGCCGAACGCTGGGCGGCACGCCGGCGTCTGAGCCGTGGCTCTCCCACCTGGCGCTATCTCAACGAGACCCGCTGCCTGCCCGAAAAAATCCTGGCGGCGGCCGATGCCGCCGACGCGGTCCGCGAGGGCCCTTATGCCAGCGCTTGGTTCGCGCATCGCAACCAGGGCGGCAGCCTGACGGGCATTGAGATGCGCGGCCCGAATTATCGCGGCTTCTCAGGCGATGGAACCAAGACCCTTTTCCGGTTGCCCGGTAGTCAAGGTCCAATGCCAAGGCTTGCAATCTTTGAAGCGCCGATTGACGCTCTCAGTATGGCGGCATTTGAACAACTCCGGAGTGACACGCTCTACGTGGCAACCGCCGGCGGAATCGGGCCTGCCACCGTGATAGCGCTGACCCAGCTGCTGAACGACCTTTCAAGCCGGGCCGGCGCAGTTGCCGCCGTCGGCACGGATAATGATCCGCCCGGCGAGCGTCATGCCAAGCGGCTCATTGCGATGATCGAGGCGGCGAACGTGCCTTGGGAGCGATTCATACCGCCGGGCGGCGCCAAGGACTGGAACAAGTTTCTGCAAGTCCAAGCGGGCAGGGGAGGTGACCAATGAAAACAGTACGCGCATGGGTGCGCCTCAGCCCTTCTGGCCGGCAACTGAATCTGCTCGATCCTGACCCAGATGCCTGGAATGACGCCGACCTCGCCGTTGGCTTGTCCCGGACCTATCGCTGGGGTGGCCATTCGGCCTGGGATTTACCGCTCTCCGTCGCGCAGCATAGCCTTACGGTTTTGGCGATTCGACAAGCGCAGCCTGGCGCGAAGCTTACGAGGGGTCAGGCGTTGCGGGAGCGTCTGCATGATGCGGATGAGGGGTTTCTCTCCTTCGACTGCATTACCCCGGTCAAACCGTATCTCGGTGACGGCTATGCCAGTCTTGTCGCACGGCTACAGGCTGCCATCGTCACACGCTATCAGCTGCCCGCCTGGTCAGCCGATGAACATGCACAGCATAAACAGGCTGACCGGCTGGCTGCGGCGAGCGAAGCACTGAATGTCGTGGGCTGGAGCGCGCACGATATCCGCCACACCCTTGAAATCGAAACGCCTCCACTCTCACGCGATCCCCTGACAACGCCGGTCGGGATGCGGGCCTGGCAGCCCTGGCCGGCGCAGCTCGCCGCCGAACTATTCCTGCAGGAGCTGACCAAACTCTCAGCGGGCCGGAACGGCCGAGGACCAGCCGGCGAAATGGAGGCGCCATATCCTTAACGATGCGAAGGAAAATTCTTCAGAGGGGCTAACGCCAGCCAGTTGCAGGCAGCCAATACCGATGGTCCCGTGCTGGTCTTCTCCGGGGCGGGTACCCACCGCATCGATGGCCGGCTTTACAAACAACGGAAGAAGCCATCATCCGGCAGCGCTCCGGCATCAAGCCAGTTGGGAGACCAAACGCTAGCCGATTGTGATTTACTCAAGAAATTTCAATAAAAATATAAAGATAATGAAATTTTTTGCCGTGGTCGCCGGACCGGCCGCAAGGGTGCGTCGCTACGCTCCCGCGCGAAATCGCGCGCCCTTGCCCCCGGATGCGCCGCCACGGCCGAGAGAGGGGAGAATGGAAATAAAATGAAGTTCCATTCAGAAATTTCCTCAACAAGCGGAGCAAAAGAATGGGTTGGACCTATATGCAAAGCCTGGACGGCCATGCCGGACCCAAGCAATATCTCGATGCGCAATTATCCTTTGAACAGCCAAGCGGACGCAACGATGTTTTGCGGTCCGCTCTGGTACGAATGCGCGTTTATTATGCCGCCGTTGAGCACGTCGCAAATGACGGCTCGCGCCACGTCTGGGCCGCGATTTGCCTTGTAAATTACAACCGGCGTGCCAGAGATGGTTTCATCTTTGGATACAAAGACATGTCAGATGAGATGGGGCCTTGCGAGGTGGAGTGCCCCGTAGAAATCCTGGATCTTCTCACGCCGGCAGAATCCAAAAATGCGAGTGAATGGCGTGAGAAATGCCGGAAATTCGCCGCCCGCAAAGCGGAGAACGCCAAAAAACCTGACCTGAAGCCGGGCCAACTCGTAGAGTTCGAGCATGCGATCTACATGACCGACAGCACAACACACAAAACCCTGCAGGTTGTTCGCCCTGAAAACCGGCGTGTTATCTTCCGATCGCCCGAGACTGGAGACACCTACGCGATCCGCAATGTGAAGCAGCGGGCCTACAAAATTCTCGACCAGACCGCGTAGCGCAGCACTTCGCGATTTCCACCATCAACATTTCAACATCACCCGGTTTGCCGGGCGAAGGAGTATGTGCCCATGACAAAATCGAACATTGTTTTAGCCCATGACGACCCCGATGCGCCAACAACCCCTGCACTTCGCCGGCGCCTGGGAATTGCGGGCCACTTGCCTTCCCCGGCACGGCCGTCCGCCCGTCACTTTAATTGCCTGCTTTGCGGCTGCAATATCGGTAGCGATCTTGACGCCGACCGGACTCTTGGTGCCTGTGGATCATGCAAATCCAGGCCGGAAGCCCGCCAGCTCAAGGCGGCGTCAAGCACTGCCGCGGCGCGCAGCTTCACTGAGGCGGAAAAATCCCTGATCCGCAAAACGCACGGTTACATCCCGATCCAGCAGCTGCTCGGTATCCTAAACGAGCGTCTCAAGAACGATCTCGGACCGAATGCCAAGCCCTACACGGCGGAGCAGTTGCACACCGAGATCACGAAAGTCGCCGGTCCAACCGCCAGCAATGGCAATGGCTGGGCCGCGCTCCGCAAATTGCTCGCACATGCGCGGAATACCGGAATTTTAGAACTCATCAACGACCAGATCATCGCGGATTTCGCGGTGGTTTTTCTGCTGACCGCCAACCAAGTTATCCGGTTGAAGGACGTACTCCTCAGCCGCGAGGAGGACGAACCATGAAACGCAATGTCATACGCCGGGACGAAATGCTCACCGCCCAGCTCAAGCTCGGCGGCCAACCGATCGAGCTCGCGCAATACGCATCGACGGGCCTGCTCGCCATCGCTGTCGGCCCCCGCGGCAACGGCAAAACCAATGCCGGGCTGCTGATGGCCGAGCAGCTCGCCGCTCAAGGTTGGGTCAGCGTCCTGATTGATCCCGAGAGCGAGCTGGAGGCCCTGTACGGCGCAGCTGTGCCCGACCCGGAAGCATTGAGGGCAAGCCTGGAAGCGCGTGATACGCCGATCGTCGTGGTCAGCGCCAAAGACGCTGGCGAGTTCGTCCCGTATGGGCGTGGCATCCTGGAGGCCGCCGAGGAGTACCGAAAGCCCGTCTTCGTGGTCATCGATGAGGGGCAGCTTTTCAGCACCAGCAGCCGAGCCAAGACCGGCGATGCCGGGGAGGCCGCGGATATCATCAACCAGTTCGCCGGCCGCGGCCGGAAACGCGCGCTGGATCTGTTCATCACCGCGTTGCGCTACACCGGCACGCTGCAACGCCTGCTCTTTGCCAACAAGAACCTGACCCTGATCGGTTGCCAGGAAGACCCCACCGCCTGGTCGGCCCTGGCGCCGCAGTTCAAAGGCTCCCAGATCGGCTATTCCGATTTGAACGCTCTATCGACTGGGGAATTCTTCTGCTTCAGCAGGGGAGGGGTCGAGAAAATCCGGATGCCGATGGCAAAGGCTTTAAAGGCCGTCGCGCCGAAGGCGAAAATCATCCACCGGGCGCTGCCATCCACTTTCAACCAATGGACGCGCGCCATGAGCGAGATCCCGGCCGAGCGCCTCGAAGCGCTGACCGATTCCGTGGTCAGTCTGCTGGGTGCGGTCGCGGGCCTCACCTCGCAGCAAATGGTAACTGGCATTTCCGCGCTGCAGGACGAGCTGGAGGCGCGGCAATGAAAGACGCAGCACCGGCAAAGGGCGTCCCGGCCTGGAAGCAGTTTGTCGTCGAGCACGGATGGCGTGCGACGGCGTCGGATTTAGCCTTCGTCACGGGCGAGTCGATCGAGGAAGTGCTCAAGTTTCGGGCTGTAGGACTCTGCAAGCCATTGGCCGCGGCCAATGGCTTCGCCGAACTCTTCGCGCTCTGGAACGGCAGGGAGCCATTGGAGGAAGAATGGCCTGCCCCGAAAAAATATCGGGACCGCCGCGGCTATGAATGGCAGGCCCCGGAACTTGCCTTATTGGCGAGCCTCGTCGGCAGTTTCGGGACGCTTGAAATCGCGCAAATACTGACCGAGCGGCTGCGCCGGATTACCGGAGACCCCGAGGCGCTCCGTAAGCCAATGGCCGTGCAACTCACCACGAACAGGATCGGCCTGCAGACCAAGGACGTCGTCGGCGGCATCACCACATCGGAAGCCGGCAAAGAGATCGGATCGCTGACGATCATCAACCAGGCAATCGCCAAGGGTGATCTGAAAGGGATGCGGGTCGGCAGGCGCTGGGTTATTCCCCATGCTGACTGGGCAGCATGGAAGGCCAAGCGGATTTTCCCGCCCGAGGGATTCATTCCACTACGCAGCCTGAAGGAGCCACTTTCCATTCGCAGTGACAAGCTCTCGGAATTCGCGCGCCTGGGCTACGTGCCCTCCGCGGTGCGGTGCAATCCCTACGGTACGAAAGGCCCATCCACACAGTTTGGCACCTGGTTCATCGATCCTGTGGTGGCTGAACGGCTGATTGCCGACCGCCATGCCGGCCGGCCGATGCCGTGGCACGGCAAGCCGCTTGAAGACAACCTCCGGATCACCTTTAAACTCTGGCAGAGCAGGCAGCATCCGTCGGGCTGCAAAACCTGCGCCGAGATCTGGGGTAAGGGCGACGCTCCCAACCAGTTCGAGGATTACGCCAAGCGCTACCCGCCGCTTGCCCATGGCGCAAAGCGCCATCTTACCATGCCATGGAGCCCGGGGCTTACGCTCGACGAGGTTGCCCGAAAGGCCGGGTGCGACCGCGCCCGTGTCCAGCGTGCCATTGCAACTGGCATGCTGGATGCCACCAAGCATGGCCGGGCAAAATATATCACGAAAACCGACGCGACACGCTGGATCGCTCGAAAATGTCCGGTCGGGGCGCGGGAGGCGTCCTGGATCTCGCTTCCCACCGCGGCGAAGCTCTATTTGTTCAGCACCAGGCAGCTGAAGCAATTCATTGCTGCGAAAAAGCTCAAGACCAGGATCGGCACAGCGGGCGCACAGCGCGGCATTCTGTATGTCGCGAAGGACCAGTGCTCTCGGTTGCGCCAATCGATCGGATTTTCAGAGCAGGAGGCTGCCCGCCGGGTCGGCGTTACCGTGGCGCGGCTCCTCGAACTGCTTGATGGCGTCAATTGGCGCAAAAGCGGCGCCATTCCCCTGGTGACCGTGCAGGCGGTCATCAAGCGGCGGCAATCTCAGCCAGGTTACACGTTCGAACAGGCGGCCGAGCTACTTGGCAAGCCGGTTTCCTGGATCGAGGCCCGGCAAGCGGACGGCACTATCCGGGTTTTGCAAACAAAATGGGACCACTCCCGGATTTACCTTTCTGAACCAATGATGGCCCGGCTGCGGCAATTCGTCGGGCCAAATGATGATGCCCAAAATCTGTCGGCCGAATGGCTGAGGCTCAGCGATGCAGCGTTCGAGGCTGGCGTCACCGCGGGTACAATCATCAAATGGGCTGAAACGGGGGCGCTTACTCGACGGCAATCCAAGATCGGCTGGCGTTACCATCGTGACCATGTGCGCCAAAAGGCCAGGCTTTATTGGCAAACTGTGCGATTTCATCGCGCGACACCGCCAGCGTGGTTGCAGGAAGAACGGCAAACAGCCGCCTGAATGAATGCAGACACCTGTTCATCCGCCTCAGACAGAAAAAAGGATATTTTTCCATGGCAGATTATCACTCACCAACCGTCGTTGATCCAGTCATTCCGGTCGCAGATATGAATGCACTGGAACGATTGCTCATCAGTAACATCTTTGAATACGACGAAGAAGGCGACAATCTTTATTTTCATCACTGGGCCGGTGCTGAATCAGTAATCTCTGTCAACCGACAGGAGTTCGAGGCGGCGCTTGCGAATGCTCACTACGACGAAAACTCACCGCTTGCGCAGTTGGTTGAACAAGCAAAAGGCGCTCCCGCGCTTGCAGAAGAAATCGAACTCGATCTCAGCGAAATGTCGTTCGAGTTTTTGTTTCAGAATATCATTCGCCGCTCGTCAACCTTGCAATATATTTTGGTGATTACCTCGTTCATGTGCACCAAGATGCGTTTTGACGGATTCGGCGGCATGGCGACAGTCATCACCGCCGATAAAATCGCGGGCAAGAGTACGCATGACATCATCGCCGAGTTGTTGGACGAGGCTGGAATCAAAGAACTCTAAACATCTTATGTGAACCAAAGGAGGTGAATGATTGGGATTATCCAAGCAAAATAACACAAAGAAAAGAAGTCTTCTTACCGCAGCGCGGGCCGCCCAGGCAAAGGGCGGGTCCTCGCCATGCTCGCCTGAAGGCTGCGCGTGGCTCCGGTCCCCCACGGCGAACGGATAGGCGTTCGCGTGGGCCTTTGCCTGTTCGCCCCGGCCGCGGGGTGGGGTTCGGGAAAGGAGAATTCAAATGGCCCATAAAAAATATACATCAAAACCCCAACGTGATCATTATCAAGAGGTGACGGATCAAATCGTCGCGGCGCTTGAACAGGGGATCATCCCTTGGCGCCGCACCTGGAACCAAGGTGCCTGCGGCGTCCCGATGAACTGCACCACGGGCCGTTTCTATCGTGGGATCAATCAACTTTTGCTGGGTCTGGCCCAAGCCGTGCGCTTTGGAAATGATCCGCGCTGGTGCTCCTATCGCCAGGCGCAAGCGCGCGGCTGGCAGGTACGCGCCGGAGAGCGGGGCCGAGTCATCGTCTTTTACAAGCGCATCCAGAAAGGTGCCGAGACGCGAGAGGACGGAACCATCCCGTATTTTCAGCTTCTGCGGTTCTCCACCGTGTTTCACGCGTCACAGATGGACGGCGTACCGGACTATCATCCACCTGAATTGGGCAGCGTACCCTGGCAGACGCCCGGCGCCATCAACACCATCATCGAAAATAGCGGTGTGGATATCCGATATGGCGGAGGCCAGGCCTTCTTTTCACCAGCCACAAATCATGTGCAAATGCCGCCGCGAGAATCTTTCGAGAGTCCCGAGGCCTTTGCCCAGACCTGTTGCCACGAGCTATCCCACTGGGCGGCAGATGAACGCCGTCTCGGCTTAAGCGAGAAAGGCCGGTTCGGATCGGCTAAATATGCGGCCGAGGAACTGCTCGTTGAGATTTCAGCGAGTTTTATATGCAGCACCCTGGGTATCGATCCCGACATTTCCAATACGGCTGCATACCTCGCCAACTGGCTGAGCGCTCTGAAGAACGACTCGCGGGCAATATTCCGGGCCGCCGCCGATGCGCAGCGCATCGCGGATTATCTCCTGGGGTTTCACCCGGACTATGCCGCGTCGCTCACCGGTCCAGACGAAGAGGCCACCGATGATAATGGTACGGGCGATGAAGCCACGCTGAGCGAGGCGGCGTGATGCGCTTTAAGCGCTGGCCACGCGTCGAAGCCTACCTGGAAAGCTCCCGCACACGCTCCGCCGTCGCGCTATCCCAAAGACGGCAACGCGACAAACTGCCGTTGCTGGCGGATCTGATTGCGGCGGAGCAGCCTTCGATCGAAGCGGTGATCGAGGAACGGCACCGATCCTGGCCAAAATGGCAGCAAGAAAAGCGCGATCTTCGCGCGGAAAGTTGGCGGAAAGCTCGGCGCCAATTAGCGGCTTATTCACTCATCACGCGCCATGCCATCCGCAGGCTCTGGAACGATGCGCCCTATCCTGGCGATCCGAGCTATCTCAGTGATTTCCTGCTGCAGATAGAGCGCGGCAGAGTCGATCCCTTTTGCCGGGCGCCCTGGCGGCCCAGTGACGACGAAATCGCCGAAGATAGAAGGCGTTTGGCGATCTTCTCGCTCAAACTTCTGCACTCGGCGGCATCGTCAGAACCGGCCCCGTGCCCGCCGCCATCAACCGATCGCGCCCCGAAAATACGTTCGTTCGGCCTGGTCACGGCGGGCGATGGCGGCTGATTTTCCGGCGCTCCATCGCACGGAACGAGAACGGAAATAGAGAAAAGAAAAGGGCGTACCACCCCGGCCTTGTCTGGCAAGGGGTGGGGTCTCGCCATGCTCGCCCGCCGTTGGCGGCCTGCGCGTGGCTGCGATCCCGCGCTGCAGGCAGCGCGCCCTGGCCAGCCAGCATCCGGCGCGGACGCGGGGGAGGGAGATTCGAAAAATATGGAACTCGGATCATCCCACAGAAAGGAGTGCCAAATGTTCGATCTAACGGAATACATTAAAAAAGCCACGAAGGTCGAAGGCGGCCATCTCTCGATCGGCCGTGGCGGCTACACCTTGTTTTTTGCCGAGGGCAGCACACTCGGCTGCTACGACATCGATAAGATGAAGCAGCTTTGCATCGAGGCAGGGTTGCGGGTCATCGATTCCCGTTGCGTTCCGTTCGATCTCGTTGCCGATTTGGCCATCTGCGGCCCGATGGCCGCCGTCGGCACTGCGCCGCGCTTCTGCCTGTCGCGGGCCTTTTCCTATGTTGCTCTGGCCGAATGGGTCGCGTCGTACCGCGCCGCCGGCGCTGAAATCTACAACATGCCGGAGGTTCACGATGAACCGGTCGCATAACCCCTCCTACCGGCGGCGCGAGCGCTACCTGCGCCAGCATGGCCACATCACCGACAAGTACCAGCTCCACGCCTGGTGGTTGCGCGGAATCGTGGACCAGGTTGCCGGCTCCTTCCGGCCGCCCCTGCATCCAGATTTGGATGGCGAGTACGACAATGGCGGCTGGCGCGTCCGCAATGGCTACGTCGTCGTCATCAACGATCTTCATGCGCTGAAAGTCATGATCGCCGAGACGGTCCGCGGTTTGCCCTATCGGCGCGCTTGCTTCGCCCAGGATCATCCCGATCTCTTTGCCCTGCTCGAACAGGGCTCGGGCGAAAACTACCGCCAGTAACCGACAAACTTCCATCAACCCAGGACAAGCGCCGCCCCAATGAGGGCGGCGTTTTGCATTTGAAGGACACAGAAATGCCCATGCCCCCGAAAGACAATTTCGACCTTTTTGCCAACGATTTGTTCGGCAGCACAATGCTGTCGTCCGATGCGATGATACCGATTGGCCTGATCCGGATTCCTATGAAGGAAGATCCGAACGAGCCCGACGAGAACGCACATCTCTATGACGATCCCGCGAGGCGCGCTGCGTCCTCCGCCGTGGCCGAGGATAGACCGAAGGTGGATGCGCGCAATTTCCGGCTCAACGGTACGCGCGGTCTTGCGGCGGGCTGGAAACACCGCGCCCAGGATAACCTGACTGCGATCAAGCTTTTGCAGCTTATCGAGGAGGAGGGCAGGGGAGCCACGCCCGAAGAGCAGGCCCTGCTCATAAAATTCTGCGCCTTCAGCAGCACCGATCTGGCGCAGAATGTGTTCCGCCGCGGGGCGGAGGAGCTCAAATCCGGCTGGGCCGACATCGCCACGGAGCTGGAGGCGCTGGTCTCGGCCGAGGAACGCGCCGGGCTGATGCGGGCGACGCAATACGCCCACTTTACGCCGGAATACATCGTGCGCGCCATGTGGGTGGCCGTCCTGCGGCTTGGCTTCGCCGGCGGATCGGTGCTGGAGCCCGGCTGCGGCACCGGTCTGTTCATCGCCGCCAGCCCTGAGCAGATCGCCCAGGCCAGCTACTTCACTGGGATCGAGGCCGACCCGATCACGGCGAAGATCGCCGCCCAGCTCTATCCGGAAAGCGATATCCGCTTTGAGGATTTTACGCGCGCCAAGTTGAGCGGCGATTATGACCTCACCATCGGCAATCCGCCGTTCTCGGACCGTACACAGCGCTTCGCCGAGGTGAAGCCCGCGGTGGCGCTCTCACTGCACGACTATTTTATCGCCAAATCCATCCGCGCGCTGCGCCCAGGCGGCATCGCCGCCTTTGTCGTCAGCCGCTGGACGATGGATAAGACCGATTCCACCGCTCGCCGCCTGATCGCGGAGATGGCGGATCTGCTCGGCGCCGTCCGCCTGCCCGAGCGGGCGATGCGCCAGGATGCCGGAACCGACGTGGTGGTGGATGTGCTGTTCTTCCAGCGGCGCGGGGTTGGCCAAACGGGCAACGCCATGGCCTGGCTGGATACAGCCGAGGCCGTCGCGCCATCAGAGGAGTCGCAGGGTTTCGAGGTGAACACCTACTTCCTCGATCACCCCGAGATGGTGCTGGGCACCCACGGCCGCACCACCAGCCCCTACGGCATGGTTTATACCTGCAAGGGTGAACCTAACCCCGATCTGGAAGCCGCCCTGCAGACCGCCCTGCGGGCGCTTCCCGCTGGCGTCCACCAGCCGCGCGCCGAGACCCTACGCAAGCCGGGTGAGAAAGCCCGCAAAATCTACACCGGCGGGGTCGCCGATGGCGCCACGGTGCGCGAAGGCAGCTACCTGGTGATCGGCAACCGGCTGCATCAGGTCGTCGATGGCATCGCCACGGAAATCGCGGTCAAGCGCGGCAAAGGGGAGGGCATCTCCGTCAAATCGGCCCAGATCATCGATGCGATGATCCCGATCCGCGACGCAATCCGGGCGATTCTGCGCGCCCAGGAGACCAACCGGCCGTGGGCCGAGCACCAGCTGGCGCTGCGCCGTGCTCATACGCGCTTCGTGCGCAGCTTCGGGCCGATCAACAAGACCGAGATCACCGCAATTGTGGATGAAGACACCGGCCAGACCAGGGAGATGGTGCGCCGGCCCAACATCGCGCCCTTCGCCGATGACCCGGATGTCTGGCTCGTTGCCTCGATCGAGGAGTATGACCAGGAGACGGGCAAAGCCCGGCACGGCGCGATCTTCACCCAGCGGGTGATCCATCCGCCGCAAGCCCCGGTGATCGTCACCGCGGCCGATGCGCTTTCTGTCTGCCTGCATGACATCGGCCGCGTCGATATCGACTGTATCGCTGAATCCCTCGGCATCTCGGTGCAGGAGGCCGAGGCCGCGCTTGCCGGCGCGGTGTTCCTAAACCCCGAAAATCGCGCCTGGGAGACGGCCGATGCCTATCTCTCCGGGCCGGTGCGTACCAAGCTCGCCGTCGCGCAAGCGGTGGCGGTGCTGGAACCGCGTTTTGCCGCCAATGTGGAAGCCCTGCAGGCGGCGCAGCCAGTCGATCTGAAGCCGTCCGAAATCACCGCACGCCTCGGCGCACCCTGGATTCCACCGAAGGTCATCGCGCTGTTCTGCAAGGAAATCCTCGGCGTCGAAACCGCGGTGCGGCATATCGCCGGGCTTGGCTCCTGGATGGTCGACAGACAAGCTTTCGAGCAGGAGGCCAGCTCCGCCACCGAATGGGGCACGGCGCGCCGTCATGCCGGTCATCTCGTGGACGACGCGCTCAACGCCTCGATCCCGCAAATCTGGGACGTCTGGTACGAGGACGGGCAAGAGAGACGCAAGCTGAACCCGGAGGAAACCGAGGCCGCCAAGGAAAAGCTTTTTAAGATCAAAACCGCTTTTCAGAACTGGGTCTGGACCGAGGCGGAGCGGGCCGAAGAGCTTTCCAACATCTACAACGCCACCATGAACAACATGGTGCCGCGCCATTTCGATGGCTCGCATCTGACGCTGCCCGGCGCCAGCACCGTGATCAATTTCTACCCGCACCAGAAGCGCGTTATCTGGCGGATCATCACCGCGGGCGGCACGTACATGGCGCATGCGGTCGGCTCCGGGAAAACCTTCTCCATGGCCGCGGCGGTTATCGAGCAGAAGCGCCTTGGCCTGGTGAACAAAACCATGATGGTCGTGCCAGGCCATTGCCTTGCACAAGCCAGCCGCGAGTTCCTGCTTCTCTACCCCAACGCGAAAATCCTGGTCGCCGATGACGTGAATTTCGCCAGGGCCAAGCGCAAGCGTTTCCTGGCGCGCGCCGCCACCGGCGACTGGGATTGCATCATCATCACCCACGCGGCGTTCCGCTTCATCCCGATCCCGGCTACCTTCGAGCGCGCCATGATCCAGGACCAGCTCGCTGCCTTCGAGGCGATGCTCGACGACATCGACAGCGACGACCGCATCAGCCGCAAACGGATCGAGCGGATGAAGGAGGGGTTCGAGGCAAAGCTTGAGAGCCTCGGCGAGCGCACCGATGACTTCCTGACGATCAGCGAAATCGGGATCGACCAGATCATCGTCGATGAGGCGCAGGAATTCCGCAAGCTCGCCTTCCCGACCAACCAGACCACGCTGAAGGGCGTCGATCCGAACGGCTCGCAGCGCGCCTGGGATTTGTTTGTTAAAACCCGCTTCATCGAGACGATCAATAGCGGCCGTGCGCTGGTGATGGCGAGCGGTACGCCGATCACCAACACCATGGGCGAGCTCTTCACCCTGCAACGCTTCTTTGCCCAGGAAATCCTGGAGCGCATGGGCCTGCAGCATTTCGACGGCTGGGCGAGCAATTTTGGCGATGCCCGTACCGAGCTGGAGTTGCAACCCTCCGGCACCTACAAGCCGGTTACGCGCTTCTCGGAATTCGTCAATGTGCCGGAGCTGATCGATATATTCCGCAGCTTCGCCGATGTGGTGCTGCCCGCCGATTTGCGCCAATACGTCAAGCTGCCCAACGTCGCCACCGGCAAGCGCCAGGTGATCACGGCACAACCGACCAAGATGTTCAAAGCCTACCAAAAACATCTGGCGGCCCGGATCAAGGCGATCCAGGGGCGCAAGGGCAAGCCAGAAAAAGGCGACGACATTCTGCTCAGCGTCATCGGCGATGGCCGCCACGCCGCAATCGATCTGCGCTTTGTTGCCCCCTCGCTTCCCAATGACCCGGATAGCAAGCTCAACCTGATGATAGAAAACGCGTTCCGCATCTACCAGGAGAATTCCAACAACGTCTATGAGATCGCGCCCGGCGTACCTTACGAGACCACAGGCGCCGGCCAAATGATTTTCTCCGATCTCGGCACGCTCGCCGTCGAGGCCAGACGCGGCTTCTCGGCCTATCGCTGGATCAAGCAGCAACTCGTCGAAAAAGGCGTTCCCGCCAGCGAGATCGCCTTTATGCAGGACTACAAAAAACCCTCCGAGAAGCAGCGTCTGTTCACGGCCTTCAATGCCGGCCAGGTCCGCTTCCTGATCGGATCGTCGCAAACCATGGGAACCGGCGTCAACGCGCAGAAACGGCTGAAGGCGCTGCACCATCTTGATGTGCCATGGCTTCCCTCCGACATCGAGCAACGCGAGGGGCGGATCATCCGCCAGGGCAATCAGAATGAGGAAATCGAGGTCTACTGCTACGCCACCCTGACCTCGATGGATGCGCCGATGTGGGGGCAGAACCAGCGCAAGCAGCGCTTCATCGAGGCCGCACTCAGCGGCGATCGCAGCATCCGCCGCCTCGAAGACGCTGGCAGCCAGAGCAATCAGTTCGCGATGGCTAAGGCCATCGCCTCCGGCGACCAGCGGCTGATGCAGAAAGCGGGGGTGGAGGCCGAGATCGCTCGCCTTATCCGGCTGCAGGATGCGCATATCGACAATCAGATGGCGGTTCGCCGCACCATTCAGGGTGCCAAGGCGTCCATCGAGCACAATCACCAGCGCGTCGCCGACATCACCGCCGATATCGCGCAACGGGTGGAAACCCGCGGGGATCTGTTCACGCTGACCCTCTCCGGTCGCCGATTCACCGAGCGCAAGGCGGCGGGTGCGGCGATTTTGACCGCGATCATGGAGGCTGGCTGGGACGATACAAGCAAGATCGCCGGTGAATTTGCTGGGTTCAAGTTCGCGATGAAACTCCACCGCGATCGCAAGCTCCTGATCGAAGGGTCCGAATTCGTCATACAGCGGCGCAACAAGCGCGACTTGCTTGAAATTCCGGAAAATCCGACTCCGCTTGGGATCATCGCGCGCCTGGAATCTTACTTCGGGCGGTTTGATGCGGAGCTTGAGGAAGCCGAAATGCGGGTGACAGAAGGCACCCGCCGCGTCGTGGATTATGAACCGCGCCTCGGTGCACCCTTCGATCTGCAGGGCGAGCTCGATGCCAAGATGGCCGAGCTGCGAGAGGTCGATATCGCGCTCGCTGACACCAAGGAAGACCAGGCCCCGGAAGAAGACGAGTTCGCCGATATCTTCGGCCCGATCGGCCGTGCAGGCGATTGCGATGAGTTTGATGAGACTAGCGGCGAAAACGCCGACGGCGAATCCCCAGAATAATCCCCCAACCCTTACCGGAGGCCCATCCCATGCTCCCACGGGCAATTGCCACGGCACTACAGTTTCCAAAACTGGAAGCGGTCGACTTTACAGCGACGAAATTCGACTCATCGGTAGACAAAACGAAATTTGGCAACCATCTTTTGCGGTTCATCGCGGAGGACTTTCCAAAAACCTTGTGGACGAAGGTTTTTTATCGCCGGCTGTCCATGATTTTTTCGAATATTGCTCACTATAATGAGCACGGATTCTGGGAGACGTGGTTTGAGACCACGGCGGACCAGATCGATTTTTTACAGAACATCGCGCATTATCCATGCTGGGGCGATCCCGCTTTTACCTATAGCGATGTTGAGACGATTATCGGAAAGCGGGTCAAAAACTGCGGCGTCATTGCGTGGAAGCAAAAACTTCTTGTTGAAGATCGCAAAAAGAAAGACCTGGCACAACTCGCACGGTTGAAGGAAATTTACGAGCCGGAAAATGTACCGCCGCTCAGTCAGCTTCCGGTAGCTGCATCTCCTGACATGACCCAAATCGATCTGTTTTCCTGAAGCTCGCTGTCACACGGTAACGCCCCGGCAACCCACACCTCGCCCCACCGTCATGAACCGCGTTGACGCTGGCATGAGGTGCGGCCGGGCACCGCTCCGCTCCATCGCCGCCTGCGCAACCCTGCCTCGCGCCCCGCGAGAGCGGGCGGCAAGGCAGGGCCGCTCGCCGGCAATGGTGCCCGTCCTCACCCCATGCACATCGCCCGAAGATCGCGGGAATTTTCCTGCGATCGAAATGACTGAAGGAAAACGAAGATGGAATTGAGAAAAGTCGATCCCCGCGTGCTGTTGGAAGATCCCAATAATACACGCAGAACACAGGTTCACCCCGCTTATGACGATCAGCTGCTCGCCAGCATCCGCGCCACCGGCGGCCCGGTTCAGCCGCCCGTCATTAAGGAGCGCGATGGCATCCTCTACATCTCCGCCGGGCATCGCCGCGTGAAGGCGTGTATCCGTGCGGAGTTTCCCGAAATCTACGTCCTTGTCGTACAATCCGACGATAAGGCGGATATCATGGCGTCGCTGGCCGAAAACCTTGTTCGGCAGGGGCTCAACACCGTCGATACCTGGCGCGCCATGGAAGCGCTGGTTGGCGCTGGCTGGACGGAGGATGCGGTCGCCACCGCGCTCAACCTGCCCGGTCGCACCGTCAAACGGCTCCGCCTATGCGGGAGCATCCACAACGCGGTTCTCGAACAGATGGCCAGGGGCGATGAGCCCAACGAGCGGGAACTTCGCATCATCGCCTCGGCGCCGCGTGAAGACCAGGCCGAAGCCTGGAAAAGCTTCAAGCCAAAGAAAAATGAACGCGTTGCTTGGAACAGCTACGCGCGTTCCCTCGATAAGCGGCGCATGTATGCGCGTGAGGCCGATTTCGACGAGGCCACGGCCAAAGCCCATGGCATCGTCTGGAATGAGGATCTCTTCGAGCAGGCCGACCAGGACAGCCGCTACACCACCCAGGTCGAGGATTTTCTCGGCGCTCAGCACGAATGGATGGAACACCATCTGCCAAAAAAAGGCGTCATCCTAACCGTCGGCACCGATGGCCAGCCCAAGTTGCCATCGAAAGCTGTTCGTAACTGGAGCAGCTCCAGGAAATCCGACACCATCGGTCACTACGTCGATGAGCGCACAGGCAAAATCACCACCATTGCCTATTCCATGCCGGCGGACAAAACCGCCAAAGCCGGCAAGGGAAAAGGCAAGACGGGCAGCGCGCCGCAGGCCGAGGAAGTCGTCACCCTGCCCAAGACCCGGCCGCCCGTTACGCAGGACGGGCTGAAGAGGATCGGCGATTTGCAGACCGACGCCCTGCACAAAGCCTTCGCCGAGGACGAGATCGACGATCTGACCTTGATCGGCCTGCTCGTGCTTGCCTTCGCCGGCAAGAATGTCGAGGTTCGCACCGGCATTGCGAATGAGGAACTGCGCTTCCACGGGCGGGAAATCCTCGCCGGCCGGATTACGGAAAACGGCATCCTCACCGCCGATCCTGACACGCTGCGTAAAGCCGCGCGCGACGCCCTGCAGATCGCGCTCGGACTCCGCACCACCAATTACGGCGGCAATAGCGGGCTGGTCGCCCGCATCGCCGGCGCCGCCGTCAACGCCGATCGCCATCTCGGCGGGATGGCCAGCGAGGAATTCCTCTCCTGCCTGTCCAAAGCCGAGATCGAGGCGGTCGCATCCGCGCAGGGCATCCTGCCGAAACCCATCGGCAAGCTTACCCGCGCGGCTGTCGTCGCGCATTTCAAGGACGGTGATTACGTCTATCCCGGCGCTCAGTTCGGTCTCTCGCCCGACGAGATCGCCTCCCACACGGTGGCCGGTAATCGTCGCCAGGTAGGCTTCGATGACGACGGCGTGGAGGATGGCGAGCCGCATGGCGATCCGGATGCGCCAGACTTGGAGGACGCCGCTTAACCTCACCCTTTGAACCCATCCGGCGCGTGCCGGATGGGTTTGCGGCCAATTCACTCAAAACCCGGCACGGTGCCGGGTTTTCGCATTCAAGGAGACCATCATGGGCGAGAATCCACCCAACACACCGGACGAAAGACCGATGTCTGCCCCAGCGCCGGATTTGGCAGCTTGGTTCGAAAAGGACCGCGAACACACGCGCCGCGCAAATGAATCACTTCCGGCGAACAAGACCTCCCTGTTCAATGCCCTTGCCGTCGCCGGCATTACCCATGTTTTTGTCCACTTTGACGGGTATGGCGACAGTGGGCAAATTGAGAACATTGAGGCGAAGGCTGGTAATGAGATCGTCGCACTGCCGAACGAGAGGATCGAAATTACCGATCCGATCTGGGGCAGCGTGGAGATCGAACGTCAAACCCACGCGATCGAAGAGGCCATCGAACACATGGCCTACGCCTTCTTACGTCAAACCCACGACGGTTGGGAAAACAACGACGGTGCCTATGGTGATTTTACCTTCGATGTCGCCGAGCGAACGATCACGCTCGATTTCAACGAGCGCTACACGTCGTCTGACAACTACACTCACGAATTTTGAGGAGGTGAGAATGGCGCATCCATATCACCACGCCCTGTCTTCCGTGAAGAAATGGGGTGGAACGGCGGACGACTTCATTGCCATTCATCAATGGTTCGATGAGAGCAAAATGATAACCGCTGATTTCCGGCATCGGGCATTGAGACATCACGCCGAGGGCATATTCATGGCCGAAAGGTTTTTTGGAGTAACGATTACAACCTCTACCGGCCGTATCGTACCAGTCCGGTTGCTCGGAGAACAGCACGTCAAAGAAGATCTTGGGTTTATCCCAAGTTTCGCGGACTGGGTTAGATGCATTCGGCCTGAAGCGTGGATGGGACATACCGCACCAGTCGAGCAACAGGTTGATTCTCACGCGCGCGGAACCGGATAGCCGACGCATATTGGAGCGGCAAGAACCAAAAAAATTAACGATGTCAAGACTAAAAGCGCCCCTGCCGGGACGCCGGAGCCTAAATGCCGGCCGCTCGCATACCTCGTGTTTCAAGCGGTCTGAACCTGTGCCGGGTGCCTGTCTAGCCCGCGCTTCGCACGCCGCTTCGCGGTTGCAGGCCGCTTACTTCGCAGGGCCGTCCGCGCAATAATCCGCGCGGACGCGCCCCCGCTCGCGCGCAACCTTCCAGGCCAGACCGGCACCCGTCCCCAGTTCCTTTTGACCGCACACGAGATGACGCGAGTGGCATCGGCCATTCGCCTCGCGAGTGATGATATGAAAAGGATTATGAAAATGGCTGGATCATTGAACCGCGTGCAGTTGATCGGAAACCTCGGTGGAGACCCTGAAATCCGCAACGCCCGGTCTGGGGACAAAATCGCGACCTTCTCGGTCGCAACAACCGATTCCTGGACTGATACCAACTCGGGCGAAAAACGCGAGAAGACAGAATGGCATCGCGTCGTGATCTTCAGTGACGGCCTCGCCGGCGTCGCTGAAAAATATCTCAAGAAGGGCATGAAAGTGTTTCTTGAGGGCGCCTTGCAGACCCGTAAGTGGACCGACAATGCAGGCGGCGAGCGCTATACCACGGAAGTCGTGCTGCAGGCCTATAACGGAAAAATCATCATGCTGGGCGAGCCCAACGGCCAGCGTTCAACCCGCGCATCCACCGAAGCACCCCCTGCCGGTGGCTCCGGTCTGGACGACGAAATCCCGTTTTAGGTGCGCCGTTTTCGTAATGAAAATGCTTCTAAGCGCCCGGCCCGCATATCGCGCGCCGGGCACCTGCATTTCCAGAAGATGACTTCTCGCGAAAGGAGAATATGATGCGTCGCTTGAAATACCTCATATGCAAAATCATTGGCCACGAGCCGATATATTATCAAGCCAAGCTGAAGGAAGACGGCGAATTTTATTGGGGTAGAGATGCCCGTTGTACTCGCTGCAGTTGCCCCGATTCCGTGGCGATCCATACGCCAGGGCTCCTGGATTTTCGTGCGTGGTTCGTCATTGGTGCTGATTCCCTCCGCTTTACACTGACCGAATGGCATCGAGGAAAGCGGCGCGCCCTGCGCCGCTTATTCCGAAAGCGAACCAGCTACTGCCCTTAATCGCGTACCCGGCATCCATGCCGGTTTTGATGGCAAGCCCCGCATACGCGGGACTTGCCCCATCCAAAACCAACCAGGAGGTTCCTGTGCAGTTACTAACTTCAGAACAGCGCGAGACAATGCTCGCCAATGGCCGCCACTACCAGAGCGACCCGGATTACGAACCGAAGCCCGTGGTTAAACTCTTCACGCCATGGGGCGCCTGCACCTGGCTGCTCACCGACCTTGATCCAGAAGATGAGGACATCGCAAGCGGACTTTGCGATCTCGGCTTTGGCGAGCCGGAAATCGGCAGCGTCCGCATCTCCGAGATCGAGAGTATTCGCGGGCCAGGCGGCCTACGTGCCGAACGCGACGCCAACTTCGTCGCCAATGAAACCATCGGCGCCTACGCTGCCCGCGCCCGCATCGACGGGCAAATCCTCACCTAACGTGATTTGCCCTTCACGCCATTTCCGTCAACCCGGTCCGGACCGCAATCAGCGTCCGGACTGTTTTCTTATGGAGCATCGCCATGACCGAAAAATCCAACATTCGCCTTCGCTACAGCTCAGTCGATGGTTGCACGAAGGAACAGAGCTTCACCTCGCTCGCGGACGCCCAGCGCTTCGCGCATCACTGGATCGGACCCCATCCCGAAATCGGCCGCACCTACGCCATCAGCGGCGACGGCATTGGCAAGATCGAAGCCGCCGGCGTCACGCTTGCCGCTTTGTTCCCCGAGCCCGAATGCAGGGAGCAGGCAATATGAAAATCCCACGTCACGTGCCGATTAATGACGACACAATCATCATCATCGATGGCGCTTCCGCCATCACCTGGATTGGCTTTTTGCGGGTCAATTCGTTCGAACCGGAAGAAATTGAGGAAATGCGCGCCGCCCTCCAGGGGCGCGGCGAATACCACGGGGGAGGGAGAGCCACCGCGGAATTCCACCTCACCTTGCTGACGCACAAGGTCACTGAATTTAATTTGTGGGAGGTTGAAAAACTTCCTGTCAACCAATCTGTGCTTTTTACCGGACTGGTCCCCGATGACCTTGCCGGCGAAACTGGCAGCATCGGTCTGCGGCTCGGGCGTGCTTTTGCGCTTAGCCAAATCCACTCGGGCACTCAAATCAGGAGGACCGCATGACCGACGATGCGCTCAGGTCATTCTTTGACGAGTCCCGCTCCCTCCTGGAATCTCACGGCTTCAAGCTCGCCATCCCAGAGGGTATCGACATCGCCTTCTGGTGGGAAAAACGCCTTGCCGATGGCTCGACCGTCTCGATTACCTATGGCGATCAGGAGCCGTTCGGCGCACCCTCGTTTCCAGACTGGTCGCTCTCCCATGGGTTTTTGGACGGGGGCGACTTCGCAATTACAGTGGGCCTCACCCTCCCGGAAGCCCTTGCGCAAGCCGTAGTCTTCGAGTGTGGCGTCACTTCTGTCGTTGGAGGGAGCCATGGCCACATCCACTAAATGCGCCATCCTTCAAACCACGGATGGCCGCTTACGGCTCGATCGGATTTCCGGCGAGCGGGCTTCTCCCTTCGCCTACGCAAAGCTGGTCATCGACCGCAAAGGCGCGGTCACCGGCGGGCAATTGCAATAGATCGTCGTGGTGCAAGGTTCCCGCAGCAAGGTTTGGCCGAATGCCACCGAGGCTCTCGCCTCGACTAAACTCCTGACGGTGGCGGCGCTGCGACGCCTCATTCATGAGGCATGCGCAACACCCACCGCAGGAGCATTGCCATGAACCACATCGCGCGCTTGCAGGGCGAGGCCGGCGCGGCTCATGCGACGATAGCGGCAAAAGGTCAGGCCACCCAGCGTTTCGGGTGCATCTGCACGGCGAAAAGTTCCGAGGTTTTGAGCCCGATGGCTCTCGAAAAGACTGGATTGCGGTCGCCGACGTCCTGGCATGGTTAACCATCATCAAAGATGCTGAGCCCGGACAGGCCGATGATGCCGTGGAACCGGCATGAAAAAATGGCCCTGAGCCGCGAAATCTGCTATTGCTGATCCCAAGTCCTGGAGATCAGTCATGAACGACCTGGTTACCCGCTCGGAAGCCAAGATCAGCGCCCGTGATTTCACCTCTTTCTCACTCGAAAAGGACCTTTCCATGAGTGTCACTCAAAAAATATTGGCAGCGTCGACGCTGCGCCACGACATTACAACTGCCATCGACACTGGCGTCAACGTCGCGGCATTCATTCGTGACCTCGCAGGTCGACATGGTGTCAACTT
Organism: Acetobacteraceae bacterium; assembly: GCA_003164135.1. Lineage (GTDB taxonomy): Bacteria > Pseudomonadota > Alphaproteobacteria > Acetobacterales > Acetobacteraceae > Acidocella. Next base: position 10,899 of record PLSD01000097.1, on the reverse strand, counting down.
CGTTGAATCTGATCTCGACCGGTTCGCGGCGGCGGCCTCTCGCCTCTCGGATGCCGAGGTTCAGCCTGACGAAACCGCGGATCTGCTCCTTGCCATCTACCGTGCAGGCGTGATCTCGAATGACGAGAACATCGCGCTCTACAACGCTCATCTGCGCCAGACGATTGGATGACTTTCGATCCTTTTGGGGATTTTGATACAAAAGGATATTTGCGCAACCGCTTTGCGGACAAGCTGCCGGAAGTCGTCAAACTCAAAGAGCATGATACTTTCCGGCGCCATCTCGGCGACGCGCTTGCCGCACTTGCCGCGCGCCCGTCTCTCAACTACCGCGACGTGCTCGATACTCATCGCCGCCTGTTCACGGATTATTATCCCTGGGCCGGGCAGGATCGCGCCGCGATTCTTCCCGATCAGGCCGTTGGCAAGGCAGGACGTTACGACCTTTTCGCTCACCCGCTCGATTGCCAGCGAGCCGTCGAACACGGCCTGATTCTCGGACAACAGATCGCCACCATGCGCCAAAAACCCGGAGAAGTGATCGGGTTATTGGCCTTCGGCCATCCCTTCCTCGAAGGCAATGGGCGCGTTCTGATGGTCGTTCACAGCGATCTCTCCAGACGGGCCGGGATGCATATTGAATGGGAGAAGGTTGAGAAAGAACCATACATCGCTGCCCTGACCATGGAGCTCGAAGGGCCAGGAGCAGGCCGCCTGGATACTTTCCTCGCCCCTTTTGTCCGGGATGGTGCCAAACAGCCCACACAGACGGCGACGTTGCTGGCACGCAATCCCGGCCTCGGGCGATCTTCAGCAGCTAAACCAGGTACAAGCGATGACTCCTCACCGACGCCTCGGCAATCCGGGCCATCGCCATAGCCTGAACTCTCTTATTCAAAGGCTCCCGCATTTTTTCGGAAATGCGGGCGGGATCGGCGTGTTCTGACTAAGAATGGCCCCGGCTTCATCGGCAGCCAAGCCGCCCACGGGTCGCCACTGACGCTAATGATTCGGGCGCCCGGCGCGTCGGCGCGGCCTGGACGGTCCTGGTGCCCCATGCCGCGTCTGGGCGGGTTTCAGCCCCTCCCACCGCCTTGGCGGGCTTCGCCGCCTCGACAAGCCAGGCCCCCGCCTCCCGCGCGTCAAACGGCACCCATGGCTCGTGCATCTCCACCAAGGTCAAAGCCCGGCATTGGCCACGAGCAATCTCGCAAAGCCGGTTTGCCTCCAACGCTGCTCGGGCCGAGACATTTAGATGATGGTTGGCACGGCGGCCAAGCGCAAACGCGTTCAACTCCTCCTTTTGCTGTGTATCTATCGCCATACGGCTCGCCCGATACGCATCATCCGCCAACCGCTTCGCCTCGATGCAAGCCGCAATCGCCGGCGCCAGCACTTCCTCACGCAACGCCGTGAAGAAGTTCCGGCGGGTCGCATTGCCCTCCGGCACGACCATCGCCGCGAGATTTTGCGCCATGTCCCGATCCGCCGCGTCCCGTAGATTCGGATCAAAATCCTCGATCTCCAACGCGTCGATCAGGTACGAAATCATCCGCCAATCCGGCGCCAGGTCACACATCATCTCATAACTCGCACGCGCACGCTTCTCGACGGGGAAGCGGACTAGATTTTCGTGCCAAACACCTTCAATAAGCATCGCAAGACCTCCTGTTGATGCGTCAAGCATAGAAGAATCGAAGACCAATCATCAAGCGATACCCTGTTGAAAATAGAAAATTTTGTTTCTCGTGGCGCTCTCACGTCGCTTCTTTATCCGGCCGCCCGCCTGTCACCTCCCAATCCTAGGGTGGGGTCTGAAGACCTCGCCCCTGGCTGCGTTGCGGCTGCTCCGGCTTTCCCTTTTGGCCTGGGTGCTTCAGTCGCACCTCGATGCGGCCGAGCGGATTTTCGTATTTCCACTCGCCGGATGCCGCAACGAATCTCACCGCACCTGTTGCGCTGGAGACGATGGATCTGCACCCACCTCGCGCGTCCAGTGCGGAATGCCGGGTTCAAGCATCGAGCCTTTCTATTCTCCCGGTTGCGGCGCATCATCATTGCCTATCCGGTAGGTTTTATCCTTCAACCTTGTTGCCTCAGAAATCCCGGCAAGGCGGAATCCGACTAACCGCCGGTAGACCGGCAGGTGTTACGCTGACCCTTCTCGGGACGGGCGCGATTGCGTGGCTGGCGATCATTCCGAGCTTTCCCGGATCGATAATCTTTCGGCTCCAGCTCATCGTTGTTGCCATGTAGCGAGAGGCGTTCGGGCAATGCTGGCACGTCACCGCGTGCAAGTTGTGTTTTATGGCGGTGAGCGCGGAGGAGTCGAAGGGTCATTCAGCCTGTTTCGGATTCTGCGCCATGAGAAATGAACCCGGTCGCAATAATGCAGCAGCCTGTTCCACGCCGGGATCGTCTTCGGTTCGCGCGGTCTAAGCCCCGTTCCGCCCGGCCTCCATCCCCGATTTGGCTTACGCAAATCGCCTGCGGTGGCGCGTCTGCTCGCTGTGGACCGGTAGCCGGTCGGCTCCGCCGTCCGCCTGCCGTTCCACGCCATCGCAAAGCCAAGTTGCCCGGATCGCAGCCCAGAAGAAGGGCCGCGCTCCGCTCAACCCGGCTTCGCTTCGGCCGAGCACACACGCCAGGGAGGATGCCGCTCGGCCCGCGTCTTTTTTCGACCGCACCGAAGACGATGCCGGCATGGGGCCGACAGCTTCGGATTATTGAGAAGGTTCATTTTTATCATGGCTCAGAAACCCAACACCAAAACTTCGAACGTCCCCGCTTCCAAAGCCGCGCCGCGCACCCAGGCCAAACCCGCCTACACGCTGGAACGCGCCATGCTCCTCTGCCCGAACGCAAACCTCGCCGCCAATCTGGAACGGACTTTCGCGCTGGACGCCGTCGATTACAACGAAATCCGTGAAACCACCGAGGAGATGATCGGCACCCACGCCAAGATCCTCGCCCCCATCGATGAACGGGCCATCGAAATCCACCTGCAGCGCATCGTCGGCTCTTTCGTCGGCTCCGCCTGCGCCGCCGGGGAGTTCTACAGCGCCAAGGTCTCGGACGCGAAAAACCTCACCAGCAAGCTCGGGAATGACGATCGCGACGAAGACCGGGAGCCGATCTACGGTCTCGAAAGCAAAGCCCAGCGCGCCCGCGAATTCGCCGCGAAGGCCGGGATGCAAGCCTACGGGCTCCTCGCCGCAGCCCAGGGGGCGGTCGACGCCTTCGCCGCCGTGACCGGCTCCGACTGGAAACCTTACCAGCCGGCCCAACCCGCCGCCCAGGGCGTGACGCGTCAGGCAGCCAAAGCGGAAGTCGACGCCTTCGACGCCCGTTGAAAGCAGCAGGGGCGGGGTCACGAAGACCTCGCCCCTTTTTTCTGTCGGGTGCCAGCGCCACCACAGAGGGGCACGCTCGGGTCAGCTGCGCAGGCCCGCTCTGGCGCAGAGCCTGCGGCTCCGCCCCGATCGCAGACCGGCACAGCAACCTCTCATGCCAGTGAACCGGTGAACAACCTGTCAAAAAATGGAGAAACTCACGCCAAATCGTGCTAAGTAACAACCCATGAACATCGCGCTCCGCAAGTCCTGGACCCAAGACGAATTCTTTTCTTGGGCACAAAGCCAGGAGATCCGCTACGAATTCGACGGCTTTCAGCCCGTGGCCATGACGGGCGGAACCCTCAACCACAACCGGATTTTTGGCAATCTTTTCACCGGCCTGAAGACAAGGCTGAGAGGCGGAACGTGCGTACCACTTGGTCCCGACGCTGGCGTCGAAACCGTCAATGACGCTGTCCGCTACCCTGATGCGCTGGTAACTTGCACCAAATTCGACGGCGGAGCTCACAAGGTTCCAGGGGTCGTGGTGGTCTTCGAGGTTCTCAGCCCCACCTCCGGCCGCATCGACCGGATCGTCAAGGTGCGGGAATACGCGGCCGTGTCCAGCATCCGCCGCTACGTCATCCTCGAATCCACCAGCGTAGGGCTCACCGTGTTTGAGCGTGGTGAGGCTGATGAGATCTGGCGCACCACCGTTTTGACCGCTGAAGACGTCCTCCGCATGCCCGAAATCGGCATCGAGATCCCGGTGACGGATATCTACGAAGACATTACCTTCCCTGATCAGGAAGACGCCCAGGTTTAAGAGCCGCCGGCTGGGTCCGCAGATTTTCAAGGGCGCATTGGATTTCCGTCGCGCCACTGTGCCGCCTGCGATGACTGCCCCCGGTCTACTGTCGGTGCGGTGGTGGGTCCGCTTGCAATTCTGCCCTGGGTGGCTTTGCGACGGTCTGCTTCTCGATCAGAATTTTGAATACCGGACATTCGGCTAAAGGCCGGGTCGGTGATACCGGCCTGACCGCTTCCTGGCGGGCACCCCAGAAAAGCGGCCATTCCCAAGTCGACCCTAGCCAGTCATCGGAGAATAGTGGCGCCAATCCCGAATGCAGTGATTCGCCGGTGCCGGTAGGTGGTGGCTCTGGATGCATTTATTTACCGACACAGACTTAGCCGTGACGGAGAAGAAGATCGGCGTAGATGCCCTCAATGGCCGACACCTCTTCATTAGTTAGTGCGGTGAACTCCTTCTCGCGGGCGCGCTTTGAGAAACATCCCCCGTTCTGGCGGAGGAAGCCTAGCATCAAATCAAATTGTGGCTCGGGCATCTCCAGAAATGCCTGGATGCGTCGCTTCGCCATATCGTAGTCGCGGAGATATTCGACCTCGCGCGGCAGGGTGTTACGCACGGTTTCAAGGACGCAGGCGCTCAGGAACTCCGCCTCGTTCGTGGCATCGAAAAACCGGAACAGATCGCGCGTGTCATTTAGAACATGCACGTTGAGTTCCGGCGTGGTCTCCCATTGCGTCAGCAGCAGGCGGGGGCGGGAAAAATGCTCCAGCGTGGCACGGTATGCATCGATCCGTTCGAGAAAGACCGCAGAAACCGGGAAGTTGACGCCCACCGGGTTGAACCCGCGCCGCGCGAGAACGTGGTGTAACAACCAGCGATGCACACGGCCGTTTCCGTCCTCAAACGGATGGACGAAAACAAAGCCAAAAGCGAGGCAAGCCGCCGATACGATAGGGTCGAGACCGCCAACCTCGCTTCTTTCGGCAAAGGCCAGCAAGCCCTGAATCAGCGCGGCGAGGTCATTGGGCTTGGCACTCACATGGTCGGGCAGCGGCGCATTGGTCTCACGGTCGCGCGTGCCTACAAAGCCGCCTTGGGTTCGCCACCCCAAGTGTAGAAAGCGTGTGTCACGGCCGATCACCAAGCGTTGTAGACGCAACAGCACCTCTTCGTTGAGGGCGGTTTGACCTGCCTCGCCGAGAGCCTGCCCCCAGCGTTGGATGCGGTCTTGCGGGGGGCGCTCACCTTCTATGATGTAGGATGCTTTGCTGTCCTTCAGCAGCAGAAATGCCGCCGCACGGGCCATCAGATCAGGCGCGGTGCGTCGGACAATAACCCGCGCTTCCTCAGCGAGATCGCTCGCCAAAGTTGCGATCAGGTCAGGGGACAGGCGAACCAACGGACAAAACAGCCTCGTGCCAGGCAGATTATCTCGCACACGGTAACGTGGCACGACCTGCCCGGAGATGACAAATTGACGTTCAGGGTCAAGGGCATCGGCCGCAGAGACCTTCGGCGCAGATGGCAGATCTAGATGCTCTCCCGTCAGCCATTCGTAAAAGAACCAAGCACGACGGGGGTGTCGGCCCGTCGGCTGTCGACGCACCCACGACCTGATAGCGACCGCAGCTTCTGGGCGACGGAACAAAGCGGCCAGCAGGCCCAGATCCACGGCTTCATGACGCAACGCAAAAGCAAGGTGGGAAACAAGTGTGTCCGGTAGTTGATAGCGCGGCGTGAGAATTGACCAACGCCCCTCGGTGCGCAGAGTATGACGATCGCTGATCGCGAACAGGATATCTGGAGCGGGTACATCCAATCCGTAGGCGGCTGCCAAGGCTGTATATCCAATAGGGCGAGCCCCATCCGGTACCATTTGTCCCATCACGGACATCACCCGCATTGGCAGATGTAATGGCACCTCTGGCGCAGCCGTTATCTCGTCCTGTTCCAGAATTTCATTCATCGAAACTGAAAACCCATCACTTTGAGGCTATCTCTCTGAATGATCCTATCACTGGTCGAACTGCAAAACCATCATTGTATCTGAATTTTGATCACTTTAATGGTAAGTTTCGGAAATTCATCCTCCATCCAAGCTGCCGCAGCTTTCCGCCGTAAAGAACCGGCCCATGACAGCACCCCGCACGTGCCCTTGCTTTGCGGCACTCATCACGAGCTTCGGCTTCCCGGAATGCTTGACTGACCAAGCGACGGCAGGGATAGGCACAAGCCTGCTGGAACCGTCCGGCGCTGAACGACCGCTTCTGGGGTCGCCGCGCAGGTCGCTTAGTGGCTAAGTTGGGTCGGAGTGTGCCTATTAGATATGGCGCTCAACCTGGGCAACGATATGTTTCAAAAGATCAAGCAGCAGAGTGAAAAGCAAAGCGCTGCCGATGATCGCGCCCAGAATGCTCCAACCAAGCGGTGCCATCAGCACGCCAAAACCGGCAACCAAAAGGCTGAAGGCAACCATCGCGGCTGTCGCGCCCGCCAGCCAAAGGCTCGGCGCGGACGACCAGACCCAGCGCTCCTCACGGATGACATAGACGCTCGCCTGGATTGCCAGCATGAGGGTCAGAAACGAAAGCGTGCGGAGCTGCGCCAGGGGCAAATGCCAGATGTCACGTCCGGCTTGCAGCATCAACGTGGCGTAACCGAGCGTTGCCAACCCGTAAATTCCACCCTCGCCGATGATCCGGCCGATCCGCCAATGCCGTGGATGGGAGGAGGGCAAGGCGCGATCCGTGGTAATCGCCATGGTCAGGAAGTCATTAACGATTAGCAGCAGAACCATCAGCAGTGGGGTTAAAACCGCATGCCCGGTGATGACCAGGCCGAGCGCGAGATAGAGCACAAAGGCGATTTTGCGGACCACCATCGAGAGTGTGTAGGTGCGGATGCGCTGGAAGGCCGCGCGCCCCTCGCGGATCGCATCCAGGATGCCGGCCAGCCCCGGCGAGGTCAGCACCAGCCCCGCCGCCGCCTTGGCGACGTCGGTCGCCGTCGCGACGGCAATTCCCATTTGCGCCTGACGCAGCGCCGGAGCGTCATTTGTGCCATCGCCACACATGCCGACGACATGGCCGTCGCGCTGGAACAGTTTTACGAGATGGAATTTTTGCTCTGGAAACACCCCGGCGAACACGCCGTAATCGCCTGGCGCATCCAGTTTTTTCAACGCCGCCGAATCACAGACATCGCCAGTGATACCGACGGCTTTGGCAATCACCGCGGCGGTCTCCGGCGCATCGCCCGTGACCATGACCACGCGCACGCCCAGATCATGCAAAGCGGTGATCAGGTTTGCCGCGTCCTCGCGGGGCGGATCGGCAAGGCCAAGCAATCCGAGCAGCACAGTGGTGTCGCCCGTGGTGCGGGTGACGGCGAGCACACGGCAGCCTGCCGCGGTGAGATGTTGGCGGGCTGTCTCCTGGTCAGCGGGCAGAGCGCCTGAGACCAGCGCCCCGAGCGCACCCTTGCGGAGTAGAGCACCATCGGCAAGCCGTGCTTCGGCGTATTTGCGGGCCGGATCAAAAGGCTCAAAACTCGCGGCGGCGGGCACGGCCACGCCCCGTGCCCGCGCGGCGTCAATAATCACCTGATCGACCGGATCACCACCCTCCGACGATGCTGCGGCGGCGGCGGCCAGCACGGCATTCTCGTCGGCGCCGCCAAAACCCGCGATGCCTTGGATCGACAGCGCATTCTGCGTCAGCGTGCCGGTTTTGTCGGTGCAAAGCAGGCTCATTGTCGCCGCCTCGTTGATGGCGGCGAGCCTGGTCGGCAGCACGGCGCCGCGCACCAGCCGCCGGGCCGACAGGGCGGCGGCAAGCGTAAAAGTCGAAGGCAGCGCGACCGGGATCGAGGCCAGCAGCGCGGTTAGCAGCAGGGGCACGGTCTCATCGAATGTCCGGCCGATCGCATGGGCATAGGCGAGCATCGCCAGCACCACGGCGCCGTTGACCAGGGCCAGATCGCGCACCACCGCCAGTACCGCGCGTTGCTCGCCGCTGACGCCGTGCGCCTCCTGCACCAGCGAGGCGGTTTTGCCGAAATAGGTGCGCGCGCCGGTCGCCACGACAATGCCGGTTGCCTCGCCCTGGCGGATCATCGCGCCGGCATAGGCCAAATCGCCCGGCTTGCGCTCAACCGGCAGGGATTCCCCGGTCAACATCGATTGGTCAGCCAGCACGCTGCCGGCGGCGAGTTTGACGTCAGCGGGCACCACCGCGCCGAATGCGAGTTTCACCAGATCGCCGGGGACCAGCCCGGCGGCATCGATGCGCGACCACTGGCCATCGCGTTGGACCGAGGCCATGACGGCAAGGGTCTGCCTCAGCGCGGCGACCGCATCCTGGGCGCGGGCCTCCTGGGTCATGCCCAGCACGGCGTTGAAGATCAGCAGCACTGAAATGATCAAGGCCTGTGGCCCGTGGCCGAGAAACAACTCCAGCAGAATTGTGGCTTCCAGCATCCAGGGCAATGGCGCCCAAAGCTTCGCCGCCAGGGCGTGCAGCCAGCTCTCCGAGGTGTCGGCTACGGCATTGGCGCCGAACTGCTGCAACAGCTTTGCAGCTTCAGCCGTGCTTAAGCCCTGATCGGCATTTTCGCTCATCCCGGTATCCATCAGATTGATAGCTGATCTTTTACTCCCCCACGAACAGATGCCAAAATGTCGCCGTGGTCTGCTCTACAGATGCGTCCGGTAATTCCTCGCGCATGACGCTCGTCATTTTTCAAACCCGAGGATAAGGGCGTCGCCTTGCCTAAATCGGCCACGTCGGGTGCTGTTCCGCTGCACTTCACAGAGCCCCGAAAACGGATCTCTGCCGATTAGGGGCCGCCCCCCAACACCACCAAAGCCTCCGGCGCGTTCCGGGCGATCAGCCCGATAGCCGGTCCTGCCCTCCCGAAATGTCCAAAACCCGGCGGCGTAGACCATCAATGTCGTACCGACGCCCCGCCCGCACGCGTACTGTCCGATAGCCCGCCTGCGCGGTTATCGTGTCCCTTGCCTGGTCGCGCCGCGCGTCATGGCTGCTATCGTCCAACTCCACCAAACAACGCACCTCCATGCTATCCCGGTTGCACACCACAAAGTCGATCCGCCTCTGCGATATCGTGCGGAACGCCGGCACAAACCTGGAATCCGCGCCCGCGTAACGTGGCCGCACCAGCGCCGCCATACCCACCTGCGGGAAAACCAATTCATTCGGCACGGCCATCTGGAGCACGCGGTAGAAGCGGATTTCGCTTTCGCTCATCAGAGGGCAGCCGGTGAACGAATAGCCCGCCTTGCCGCGCTTGCCGAAGGCCGCCGCAAAGAGCGCGACGACGGCAATGAGTACCAGGAGAATGATGAAATTCATCCCAGGCATGGCCGTCACGCCCGGAAAGCGACAATCGCCGCCACCGCCCCAACCGCGCCCAAAACGCCGACCTCCGCCATCGTCTTGCCGCCCGCATGATTGAAACTCATCGCGCCCACCAAAAACAGGAGCGTACTCAATATAAAGAATACGAACGGCGGAACCCGCCGCAACAACGCCACGACCTGTTTCATCTCATGCTCCAGAATTATCAGCTTCCACCTTGACCGCCCGCCACCGTCGGCGCGCTCAACAAGCCGGCGGCCGGGCAATATAACTGACCCTCAAATTGCACCGGATGCGCCAGGCAGCGATTGAACGCCGCCACCTGGCCGCTATCCTGCCACCAGCTTAGGCAATAGCCGACCAGCATCAGCGCCACGGAAATCGCCGCCGCAATCGCATACCGCCGATCGCGCACCTTGGCGTTCCATGCCTCCTCGCGGATCACCAAAGCCCCGTTCAGCTTCTGCGCGAACATCGGCAGCGTCTCGTCCACCATCTTCTGGACCATGTGCTCGCGCTCAACCACCACACCCGCCTGCATCTGACGGGCCTGCCGCAAGGCAAAATCGCCTTGCCTCACGACATGGTTGGCACCCTCGATCGCCTCCTGGAGATTGCGCAGCTCCAGCCCGGCCGAAGACTCAATGCGGCCCAATACCTCGCCCACACGATCGTCCTGGCCTCGCAGAATATCCCCCAGGCCAAGCAAGGCTTGGGTCTGCGCCTCTAGCCATTGGCCGAGGGGACCATCAACCTCGATCCCCTCGGCGCGGCCGGCTTGGCGCAAACGATCGACAGCCCCCCGGAGCTGCTCGATCGCGGAACTCATGGAAGCCAATCCGCGACTTTGCCCTCGTCAAGGTCCCTCTCGAACGCCGCAAGCCACGTTTTTACCATGAACGCCAGTGTTGGGCTTGATTTCAGACCCGCCTTGTCTGTCCTTCCCGCCGCTGCCTCGTAGAAGCCGACCCCGCGTTCACGCAGAACGCTCATGCAGGAAAGCCGGCGCAGGAAACTCGTGCGCACGCCAGCGTCAGTTAAAGCATCGAATTCGCGCGTCATCATA
>PLSD01000097.1:0-167 GCA_003164135.1 Acetobacteraceae bacterium | reverse complement strand
ACACTGGAAAACTGGCACCGTCCTCGATGGGGTCGCCGAACTCATCTGCCGACGGATACAACGTCGAAAGCGTCCTGCTCCGACGGTCCCCGTCCAACGGCTTTACGCGCCGGCCCTGGAACCTGGCGCGCTGGATCACAAGGTCCAAACCGGTGCTGCCTCCCGTC
>PLSD01000047.1 GCA_003164135.1 Acetobacteraceae bacterium | reverse complement strand
TTGAGCATTTTTTTTGTGGATCATGCAAAAAGATCGCTACGAAATGAATCGTTCGCATGTTTCGTGCGTACGTCAACGCTAAACACATTGCCTAACAAAAACAAAAATCCCTCGCTTGAGCCGTACCTGAACCTTGCCGGAACATCGGCCAGAAACCGCCGGCCGCATAAATTTCTGGAAATTTATTCCCAACCTTTTTCCCGGGGCGCTCCTGCAACCGTTGCCTGAAAACCACGCATACGGCGCGATAAGGCCGCCATGCGCGCCAAGCCGCTTGAACTTGAGCGCAATGCGGTGACTAATGCGGCGCATGGAAAAACAGCCAGACTACCACCCGGATTTTGAGAGCTGGCCGCCCGCCGGGACGCAAACCAAACCCGAATGGGTGATGCCGGAGTGGCCTATCACCATCGGGCGCGGCATCATCGGCCGCTGCCCGCATTGCGGCGCAGCGCCTATCTTCGATGGTTATCTCAAGGTGCATAAGCTCTGCCTGCACTGCGGCGCGCCGCTCGGCGACATGCCATCCGACGACGCCCCGCCCTACATCGCCATGCTCGTCGTGCTGCATGTCCTGGCACTCTTTGTCATATTTTTTTATAAAGGCGACTATCATCCAGGCCTTTTGATGGCGGGCTTCCTGCTGCTCATGCTGGCGCTGATCTGCATGGCCGCCCTGCGCATGGCAAAAGGCGCGGTCATCGGCGTGCTGCTGAAACTGGGCCTGAAGCGAGAGGTTCCCAATGGCTGAAGCGACGGGACATTTGACGCGGGTTGTTCTGGAAGGCGCTTCGCTGCACCGCATTTCCGCATTGCAGGAAGCCGACCGTGAACAAGCCGTCGCCGACTTGCAGGCGGAGAATGAATTCCATCCCGCCGCACATCCCGGCCTGCAAAGCATCCTGCATCTTTCCATCCAGGAAGGCCGCCTGGTGTTCGACATCCGCGATGCGGACGATCATCCCGTGGTCGCCGTTGTGCTCGCCATGGGCCCGTTCAAAATGCTGATCAAAGATTATCAGATGTTGCTGGACAGCTACGCCGGCGCCATTGCCGAAGGCCGCGAAGCGAAAATCCAGGCGATCGATATGGGCAGGCGCGGCCTCCACAACGAAGGCGCCGAGCTGATGCTCGAACGGCTCGCCGGCAAGGTGGTGATTGATTTTCCCACCGCGCGGCGCTTATTCACCCTGGTCTGCGCACTGCACCAAAAGCTTTAGGATCCGAATACGATGAAAATTGACGGCACCCCTTTCCGCTCAATCTGGGTGGATGAAACTGACCGCTGGTCGGTCCGCATTATCGACCAGACCAAACTGCCGTGGTCGATCGACCTCGTGCGGCTGACCACGATGGAGGCCGTGGCGCATGCGATTAAAGCCATGCTGGTGCGCGGCGCGCCGCTGATCGGCGCTTCCGCCGCTTACGGCGTGGCGCTGGCCATGCGCGCCGATGCGTCGGATGCAAACCTTGCCCAGGCGATCTCCGTACTGGGTGCCACGCGGCCCACCGCGATCAACCTGCGCTGGGCGCTGGCACGCATGCAGCAGGCGCTGCAACCGCTCAGCCCCTCCGCGCGCGCGGTGGCGGCTTATGCGCAAGCCGCGGCGATCTGCGATGAGGATGTCGCCACCAATCAGGCCATCGGCAAACACGGCCTGCCGTTGATCGCCGCGCGCGCGGCAGGCGGGCGGCGCGTGAATGTGCTCACGCATTGCAACGCGGGATGGATTGCGACCGTGGACTGGGGCACCGCGCTGGCGCCGATCTACATGGCGCATGACGCGGGCATCGACGTGCATGTATGGGTCGAGGAAACGCGGCCGCGCAACCAGGGTGCGTCGCTCACCGCCTGGGAACTTGGGAAACATGGCGTTAACCATACTGTGATTGCCGACAACGCCGGCGGGCACATGATGCAGCGCGGCGATGTCGACCTGGTGATCGTCGGCACCGACCGCGTGACGCGCTCAGGCGATGTCGCCAACAAGATCGGCACATATTTAAAGGCGCTGGCCGCGCGCGACAACGGCGTGCCGTTCTGGGTCGCCCTGCCGTCTTCGACCATCGACTGGACGATCAGCGACGGGCTTGCCGATATTCCCATCGAGGAACGCGCGGCCTCCGAGGTAACCACCATGACCGGGCGCGCGCTGGATGGTTCGATCGCGACAATCAGAATTGTGCCGAAAGACAGCCCGGCGGCGAACCCGGCGTTCGATGTGACACCGGCACGCCTGGTTTCCGGGCTGATTACCGAGCGAGGCTTGTGCGATGCGAATGAATTCGCGTTGCGCGAAATGTTCCAGGACCTTGCGTAAAACCCTCGCACTGCTGCTGGTGTTAAGCGGCTGCGTGGCGCCGGATGCCCACGCGCCGCGCTTCGCGCAAGTGCCCTATGCGCCGTTCTCGCGTACCGATGCGGTGGCGGTGGCAATGGACGAATGGCGGCTCTGGGGCGGGCGTGTGGACGATTCCGATGGCGCTGACTACGTGAAGACGGAACCCAACATGGCGGAGCGTCAGCCCGGCCTATGGGAGCGCGTGGGCGAGTATTGGTGGGAAAGCATGAACGCCGCCGAGCCCGAGGCCGCCTACACCGGCAAGCATGATGCGCAGGGCAACATATTTCCCGCGGCGGACGATGGCACCTACGCGTGGTCCGCCGCGTTTATCTCTTATGTCATGCGCATGGCCGGGGCGGGCGCGCAATTTCCCTACGCGCCGGATCACGCTACTTATATTAACTACGCCGCCCGTGCCGCGCGGGGCGAGGTGCAAAATCCGATGCTGATCGCGCAAGATCCTGCGAGCTACCCGCCGCGCCTGGGCGATCTGGTCTGCTTCCCGCGCGACGGGGCCAGCCAGCTCAGCTTCCAGAACCTGCCAACCACGCAGGGTTTTCCAGCGCATTGCAGCATCGTCGTGGCGAGCGGACCGGGGCAGTTGAGCATTGTCGGCGGCAATGTGGATGACGCGGTGACGATGGAGCACCTGCAGGTCAATGCTTCCGGGGAATTGAGCGGCAACCTCGAGAACTGGTTCGTGGTGTTGCGCGTTATGTATTTACGTTAGAGCATTCATCTTTTAGATGAATGCTCTAACTCTATATTTTATCGATCAATTTCATACGATTAGCTTGAACCTTCCGGTTCAATCTTATCGTATATTGATCTAGATCCCGTACACCGCGAGCACCGCGTCCATCCAGGCCAGCAACAGATCATCGGCCGCAAACAGCGGCGCGGCGGACATCAACCGGCCCCATTGCAGCGCCCCAAAGACGATGTGATCCGCATAGGAGGGGGCATCACCGGCGATGAAGCTTTGCCCCGCCAGCGTGCGGCGCACCGGTGCCAACACGGCTTGTAGCGCCTTAACATGCCCTTCCCGCCCGGCGTGAAAATCCTCGATGGCCATGCCCCAGGCTTTCTCGCGCGAGGCACGGAAATAGGCTTTGTCCTTGGGGTGCAGCTGGGCATAAATGTCCGGCAGAATAATCCGCGCGATGGCGGGGTGTAGCATGTCCTCGGTCCAGGCCCTGATAAACATGGTCAACGCGCGTGCCGGCGGTTCGCCAAACAGCGAGGCCTCGTTGGGATATTGCCGCTCCAGGTAATCGGCGACCTCCTGGCTACCGGAGATTGTTGTTTCGCCATCCACCAGCACCGGAACCTTGCCCTGGCCGGAGAACGCGATCACGTCTTTTTCGGTAAAGCGCCAGGGCACTGTTTCGTAGCTCAGGTTTTTATGGGCCAGGGCGAGTTTTATCCGCCAGCAATACGGGCTGAAGCGCAAGGCTTCATCCGCCGCCGCCAGATCGTAGAGGATACGTTTCATTGCGCCGTCTGCCCGAAAAGGATGGCGCGGGATTCCGGCGTGACCGTTGGCTCGGTGTTGAATACACCGGCCAGCTCGTAGGCGCGCACCACCGCCGGGCGGGCGGCGATGGTTTCGAACCAGCGTTTCAGGTGCGGAAAGTCGTTGAGGTTTTGCTGCTGGCGTTCGTACGGGACGATCCACGGATAGCAGGCCATGTCGGCGATGGAGTAATCACCCGCGATGAATTCACGGTCGGCGAGGCGCTTGTTCAGCACGCCGTAGAGACGATTGGTCTCTTTTATATAGCGTTCCATCGCGTAGGGGATTTTTTCCGGCGCGTAGGTGACGAAGTGATGGTTCTGCCCCGCCATCGGCCCCAGCCCCGCCATTTGCCAATACAGCCATTGCAGCACCTCGTATTTTGCGCGCGGTGCTGCGGGCAGGAACTTGCCTTCCTTCTCGGCCAGATATTCCAGAATGGCGCCGGATTCGAAAATACTGAGCGGCGCGCCGCCATCCACCGGGGCGGTGTCAACGATTGCCGGGATGCGGTTGTTCGGCGCGATTTTCAGGAAATCCTCCGTAAACTGCTCACCCTTGGCGATGTTGACCGGGATGATTTTGTACGGGGCTCCCGACTCCTCCAGGAAAATCGTGATCTTATGCCCGTTCGGCGTGGTCCAGTAGAAAAGCTCGATCATGCTGCGGCATCCTTATGCGAGGGCCTTCGAGGCCATCTCATAAGTGTTGGGGCTGAGCTTGTCCTTTGCAAGGATGCGTTCCAGTTGCCCCTTCATCAGGCTCTGGCGCGCGAGGTCGTAGCGCCGCCAGCTTCCCATGCCGGTGGTCAACCGCGCGGCGATCTGCGGGTTTTTCTCGTCGAGGGCGAGAATGGTGTCGGCGAGAAGCTGGTAGCCAACACCTGATGCCTCATGGAATTTCGCCGGATTGGCGGAGAAGGCGCCGATGAGCGAACGCACGCGGTTGGGGTTGCGCAGGTCGAAATCTGGGTGCTCGGTGAGTGCCTGCACGCGCGCGAGTGTGTCCGGCGCACCGGCGCGGGCCTGCACGGAGAACCATTTGTCCAGCACCAGCGCGTTGCTTTTCCACTGCTCGTAGAAGCTGGCGAATGCTTCGTCGCGGCGGGCATCGGCCGTCTCCGCCACATTGGCCAGGGCGGCCAGCGTGTCGGTCATGTTTTCACCGGAGAGGAATTGCGCGCCGGCCAATGTGGTGTCGCCGGCGGCGGTGAGATAACCAAGTGCGGCGTTTTTCAGCGCGCGGCTGGCGATGGCGGGGCCCGACACATCTGACGGCGCCGCCGCGGCAAACTGCGCATAGGCGGCGAAAAACTCCACGCGCAGTGCCTCGCCCAGCGCCCGGCGTGTCGCCTCGCGCACAAAGCGGATGGCGTCGGGGTCGACGATTGTCATTGCATCGGCGAGCAATGTTTCCGCCGGAAGCAGCAATGCCTCGGCGGCAAAGGCGGGGTCGCGCGCGGCGTCGCGCAGCGTGGCGGTGATCGCCTCAAGCAACCCTACGTCCAGCGTAAACAGCTTGCCGTCCTGATGCGCCTTGACGGCATCGAGCAGCACGAGCGTGGCGTATTGCTGCAAGGCATCCCAGCGGTTGAACAAATCAGTGTCCTTCGCCGCGAGGAAGGCCAGGCGCTGGCGGGACTGGCCTTTCAACTTTATGGGTGCGGAGAAATTGCGGAACAGCGAGGGCGTGGGTTCTTCACTTATATTATGAAAGGTAAAAATCTGCTCGGGCTGCGAGAAGATGAGCGTTTCGGTGTGGATGTCATTGCCCTTGGCATCGAGCAGCCCCATGGCCACCGGAATTAAAAACGGCTGCTTCTCCGGCTGGCCTGGCGTGGGGCGGTTAAGCTGGCGCAGCGTAAGAGTATAGGTGCGCGCGGCTGCGTCGTAGGATTCATCGAATGAAATCTCCGGCGTGCCGGCTTGCTCGTACCAGCGCATGATCTGTTTGAGGTCGATCTCCGTTGCCGCCTGCATCGCGGACCAGAAATCCTCCACCGTGGCGGCGGAGTTGTCATTTTCGGCAATGTAGATGTCCATGCCCTTGCGAAAGGCTTCCCGGCCGATGAGTGTGCGGTACATACGCACCACTTCTGCGCCTTTCTCATAGATCGTCGTGGTGTAGAAATTATTAATCTCCAGGTAGCTCGCCGGGCGGACGGGGTGGGCGAGCGGGCCGGCGTCGTCGCGGAACTGCGTGGCGCGCAGACCGCGTACGTCGGAAATGCGCTTCACCGCGGCGGAAAACTGGTCGGCCATGTATTCCTGGTCGCGGAAAACGGTGAGGCCCTCTTTTAAAGAGAGCTGGAACCAGTCGCGGCAGGTGACGCGGTCGCCGGTCCAGTTGTGGAAGTATTCATGCGCGATGACGCGCTCCACCCCTTGGAAATCCGCATCCGTCGCGGTCGCGGCGCTGGCCAGCACGTAGGCGGTGTTGAAAATATTAAGACCTTTGTTCTCCATGGCGCCGGCGTTGAAGTCGCTCACCGCGGCGATGTTGAAAATGTCGAGGTCGTATTCCAGGCCGAAAGTGTCCTCATCCCATTTCATGGAATTTTTCAGCGAATACATGGCGTGGCCACAGCGCGTCTCATCGCCGGCGGCAACCCAGATGCCGAGATCGACCTTGCGGCCCGACGCGGTGGTGAAGCTATCTTTCACCGCGACTAGATCAGCCGCCACCAGTGCAAAGAGATAAGAGGGTTTGGGGTGCGGGTCTTGCCACGTGGTCCAGATTTGCGCGCCGGTTTCCCCTTCGGCGATCTTGTTGCCATTGGAGAGCAGCACGGGATATTTTTTGCCATCCGCGCGCAGGGTCACTTTGTAGCGCGCCATCACATCCGGGCGGTCCGGGAAATAAGTGATTTTGCGGAAGCCCTCGGGCTCGCATTGCGTGAAGAAGCCGGTGCCGGACATGTACAGGCCGGAAAGCTCGGTGTTGGTCTCCGGGCTGATTTTCACCTCCGTCTCCAGGGTGAAAACATCCGGCACGTCATGCAGGGTGAGCGAGGTTTCGGTGAGCGCGTAGCGGTTGTCGCCCAGCAGCTCGCCGTTGAGTTTGATGGAGCGCAGTTCCAGATGCCGCCCGTCCAGCACCAGCGGTCCCGGCGCCTGGCGGCGGATTTGCAACGCGGCGCGGACGATGGTCGCGGCGGGGTCGAGGGTGAAATCCAGCGCGACCTCATCCACCAGAAACACCGGCGGCGTGTAATCGGCCAGGTTAATTGCCTTGCGCGGTGAAATCTGTCCGTCGGCCATGGGAACTCCTGTTCATACTAGCGAAATGCCCCGCCGGTCGCATATGGTGCGGCATGGCTGATGGTACACCTCATTTGATGTTGCGGGTTTATCCCCGGATTGGGGAGATCGGGCAAGCCGCGTGGGATAACTGCGCGATGACCGATAATCCATTTGTGTCTTATGCGTTTCTCTCGGCGCTGGAGGATAGCGGCTCGATTGGGCCGCGCACGGGCTGGCATGCGCGGTATGCGGCGTTATGCGATGAAGCCGGCGCGGTGGTGGCGGTGGCGCCATGTTACGCGAAAACCAACTCTTACGGCGAATATGTGTTTGACCATGCCTGGGCGAATGCGCTGGAGCGGGCGGGCGGCAATTATTATCCGAAATTGCAGGTGGCCGTGCCGTTTTCCCCCGTGCCAGGGCCGCGTTTGCTATGCCGCGCCGGGGTGCCCTTCGCGGCGATGGCGGCGGCGTTGGAGCAGTTGGCGGTGGAGCTGGATTGCTCGGGCGTGCATGCGACGTTTTGCACCGGCGCGGAGTACGCGGCGCTGGGGGATGCGGGCTGGCTGCAACGGCTGGGCACGCAATATCATTGGGAGAATAACGGCTACCAGAGTTTCGATGATTTCCTCGGCGCGCTGGCCTCGCGCAAGCGCAAGGCGATAAAGCGGGAGCGGCGCGAGGCGCAAGAGGGGCTGGTATTCCGCGCCTTGAGTGGGGCGGAGCTGACGCCGGAGGTGTGGCGGGCGTTTTACAAGTTTTATACTTCGACGGTGGATCGCAAATGGGGCGGGGCGTATCTGACGCCGGAATTTTTCACTCTATTAGGTGAGCGGCTGGGCGAGCAGGTGGTGTTGATGGTCGCCGAGCGGGATGGGCGGCCGATTGCGGGGGCGCTGAATTTGCGCAGCGCGGATGTGCTGTATGGGCGCAACTGGGGCAGCACGGAGGATGTGCCGTTTCTGCATTTCGAGCTGTGCTATTATCACGCGATTGATTACGCGATTGCGCATGGCATGAAGCGCGTGGAGGCCGGGGCGCAGGGGGAACACAAAATCCAGCGCGGGTATCTGCCCCGGCCGATTTATTCGGCACATTATATAAGACATGCGGGGTTGCGGGATGCGGTGGGGGAGTTTTTGGAGCAAGAGCGGCGGGGGATGGAAGAGGCGATGGCGGTGATGACGGGGGAGAGTCCGTATAAGAAGGAGTGAGGGGGTGTTGCGGGGGTGGGGCTTGCAAAGGCAGGACCGGCTTGCCGGTGATTTTTTCGGGCAGGCAGTTTTTGCCGATGGTCATCCAGCCGACGCTAGGCAGGTAGAAGCCCGTTTTCGTGCGGCCGAAGCCCATGCCGTATAGAGTGGGGCTCTGCCAGATTGTGGCGCAGCTGCGCGCATCGACCACAAACAACACGGCCTCGGAGCCGCTATAAGTGTAGATGTACAGATAATGACCCGCGGCAATGTAAATCGGCAAAGCGACAATCGAAACATCATTGGACGCCAGGCAGATTGTGCCATCTGGATGTACGATCCGCATACCGGCATCGGCAACCCATCTATAGGGATGCGGTCCCGATGGATCGTGATCGTCAAATTGGAGTTTATATGGACCCGCATAAATGGTGTTGTACCAGGTGGCGGCGGGGGAGAGGACGCAGGGAGAGGCCAGAACCGGGCTGGGTGAGGCCAGCAACGCAAAAAACCCAGACAGAAGAAGCCTAAAAATGCGCTGATTATATGTCATTGTGATGTTACCAGAGCAGATACGGGTATCGCAAAATATTGAACTTCGGAACGCTCGTGTGGATCAAAAGCCCAGTTGATCCCCTTATTTTCACCTGCGTTGCCGGCATTACCCAATGATCCCCAAGAGGCACGTGCAAATTTTCCATCACGCCCCGGCATGATGACCACAACATGCCCATGACCATTCTGATTTACCCAGCCAGCAACGACCAGATAATGCTGTCCCGCCATCTTGCTGGCCTCCACATCGTTGTTGCCCAGCTTCGTCCAGAAGCCGTCGGTTTTCATGTATTTTACGAGATCGTTGGCATTAGCCCCAAGTGGCATATATACGCCGAGTTGGTGCGCGACATCCTTCACATAGCCGCTGCAATTGATCTGGTTGGCGGGGGTGAAGGCTTTTTCAGCTACCGCCTCCACGGTTGTTTTTGACCGCACAAGCACCTCTTCAGGTTGATTTTTAGCCGGTAGCATAATCGGAACAAATGAGAAACATCTATTTCACGGCCGGTTGATATAGTCTCCGTCAAAAAAGCAAGGCGTGGATGCCCCGCTTTCGCGGGGCATGACGGAGTGAATCGCGGGGCGTGACAGCGTGAATAAGGTCTGGTTGAAAGTTAATGGGGTCCGGGCATCAGGCCCGGCCAGGGGGGCAGGGGATGGCATCCCCTGCTGGGGTCCAGGGGCGAAGCTCCTGGCAACTTCACGCCGGGCGCAGAATGGTTTAACCCGCGCTGATGACAAAAGTTCGCTTCGCGCCCAGCCCCACGGGGTATCTGCATGTCGGCAACGCCCGCGCCGCTTTGGTGAATTTCCTGTTCGCCCGGCATGAGGGGGGGAAGTTTCTCCTCCGGTTGGACGATACCGATACCGAGCGCGGCCGGCCGGAGTATGAGCAGGGCATTATCGACGACCTGCACTGGCTCGGCATTACCTGGGACGAGACGGCGAAACAGTCCGAGCGCACCGCACGGTATGAGCAGGTCGCCGAACAGTTGAAGGCCGCCGGGCGGCTGTATCCGTGTTTTGAGAATGAGGACGAGCTGGCGGCCAAGCGCGCCGCGCTGGTGAAGCGCAAGCTGCCGCCGGTGTATGACCGCGCCGCGCTGGCCATGACGGCGGAGCAGCGCGCCACGGCGGAGGCCAACGGCAAGCGCCCGTACTGGCGGTTCAAGCTCTCCGACGGCAACGCCGCCTGGAACGATCTGGTGCTGGGGAGCCGGAACATTAAGCTCGGCACCGTCTCGGACCCCGTGCTGATCCGCGCCGACGGCACGCCGCTGTATACGTTTACCTCGGTGGTGGACGACGCGGATATGGGGATTACCCATATCATCCGGGGCGAGGACCATGTCTCCAACACCGCCGTGCAGATTGATTTGTTCCACGCCGTGAGCCGTGCGCCACTGCCCCGCTTTGCGCATCTGCCGCTGATTTCGGGTGGTGAGGGCGAGAAGCTTTCCAAGCGGATCGGCAGTATTTCACTGCGCAGCCTGCGGGCGGACGGCGTGGAGCCGGCGGCGATTACGGCGTATCTGGCGCGGCTGGGGACGAACAAGGATGCGGCGCCGTTGCCGGTGAGCGAGTTGATCGCGGCGTTCAACCTGGCGGATTTTGGCCGCTCGCCACCGCGGTTTGATGCCAAGCAGTTGCTGACCCTGAACCGCAAGTTTTTACACGCGCTGGAGTTTGAGGCCGTGAAGGCCCGCCTGCCGGAAGGTGCCGGGGAAGACTTCTGGCTGGCTATTCGCGGTAATTTGGACATGCTGACCGAGGCGCGGCGCTGGTGGGAAGTGGTGCATGGCGATTTTGTGCCCCGTGATATCAAAGGCGACGGCGAAGTGTTGCAAGCCGCCTTGGCAACGCTACCCCCTGCCCCACTTGGCCCGGACTCCTGGAAAACCTGGACCACGGCGGTCACCGCCGCGACCGGGGCAACCGGGCGGGCGCTGTACCATCCGTTGCGCCTGGTGCTCACCGGCGAGGACCAGGGGCCGGAAATGGCGGGGCTGCTGCCGCTTATCGGCCATGACCGCACCATGGCGCGGTTGCGGCGGTTCGTTGTATAGCAGGCGCTGCCCGGCTAAGACGGTCCGGGTTGAACTGTAAGGTCGCGTCGCGTGGTTGATATTTTTGACGAGGTTTCCGAGGATCTGCGCAACGAGCGTGCGATGGTGCTTGCCAAACGCTATGGCGGATTGCTGTTGGTGGCGATGCTGCTGGTGCTGGCTTCCGTCGGCGGCCAGCAATTCTGGACCTGGCAGCAGCAGCAGCAGAGCGAAAAAGCGGCCAACGCCTATCTGGCCCTGACCCAGCCGCTCGATGCCGCTAACGCCCCGCTGACCAGCGATCAGGCCCTGGCCGCGGCCAAATCCCTCACTGATTTCGCGGCCACCGCGCCGGTGGGCTACCAGACTTTGGCCGATTTCCGCGCCGCCGGGCTATACGCTGGCGCCGGGCAGACCGTGCAGGCGCAAGGGCTTTGGAACAATATTGCCACCAATACCGGTGCCGACCCGCTGCTGCGCGACCTCGCGAACCTGCTATGGGCGCAACACGCGCTGGGCAATGCGCCGGACGCCGATGTGCTGGCGCGGCTGCAACCGCTGACCGCCGATACCAACGCCTACCACGGAATGGCGCGCGAAACCCAGGCGCTGCTGTATATGCATGAAGGCAAAAACGATCTGGCAAAGGCCCTGCTCTCGCAGGTGGCCACCGATCCCGGCTCCCCGGATGGTGTGCGTAACCGCGCCGGCGGGTTGCTCGCAAAGTTGAACGGATGATAAAAAACATGATGCGACGTCGTACGGCCCTTACCCTCTCGCTCGGCCTGCTGGCCGCCTCCTGCACCAAGCCGAAGGCGACGATCGCCGGTGTGCAGATACCCGTGCTGCCGGATACCGGGGCGCTGAATGTGGCTGCCAACCCGCCACCGGTGAGCGTACCGCCCGCCACCGCGCTGGCCGACTGGCCACAGTCGCTGGGCAATACCGCGCATGCGGTGGGCAACGTTGCCGGGCCAACGGGTCTGTCCAAGCATTGGATGGCTTCCGCCGGGCAAGCGGGCACCTTCCGCCAGCCGCTGCTGGCCAGCCCGCTGCTGGCCAATGGCCAGGTCTTCACCATGGATGCGACGGCCGCGGTTTCCGCCTTCTCCGCCACGGACGGCGCCAAGGTTTGGCACACCACCACGCGGCCGAAGCACGCCTCGGAGCCGAACATCGGCGGCGGCATTGGCTACGACCAGGGTAAAATTTACGCCACCACGGGCTACGGCGAGTTGCTCGCTTTGGACGCCGGTACGGGCAAAATCCTCTGGCGCCAGACGCTGGACTTCCCCACCCGCAGCGCGCCGATGATCGCCGGCGGGCTGGTCGCCCTGATAACGCAGAACGACCTGCTGCTGACCTTCGATGCCGGTTCCGGCACGCCGGGCTGGCGCTTTACCGGCAAGGTGCTGGCCAACAACAACGCCGCGGTCGCCGTTTCCGGCGCCCCGGCCTACGCTGACGGCATTATTGTCGCCGGTTTCTCCACCGGCCTGCTGGCAGCGCTTGATGCCAATTCCGGCTCCCCGCTGTGGGAGCAGAGCCTCGCCTCCCCGTCTGGTCAGGCCAGTTCGCTTGACTTCTCTGACATCGTCGCCGCTCCGGTGATCGCCGATGGCGTGGTCTATGCCCTGGGCCTGGGCAACACCGCCATGGCGGTCGACCTGCATTCCGGCGCCACGGTGTGGACGCATAGCGCCAAAGGCGTGCAGCCCTTCTGCCTGGCGGGCGGGTTCGCCTTTTTGCTGGATAATTCGCAGATGCTCACCGCTATCCATGCCGACGACGGACTGGTCAGCTGGGCGGTACAGCTGCCTGCCTTCCACAAGCCGAAGAAAAAGAAAGCTGCGGTGCTCTGGTATGGGCCGACGCTGGTTAACGGCACGCTGCTGCTGACCAGTAATTACGGCGACCTCGCGCTGGTCGATCCGGTAGCGGGTGCGGTCAAGTCGATCGCCAAGCTGGAAGGCCCCGCGGATATGCCGCCTATCGCGGCGGGCGGGCTGCTGCTGCAGCTTACGCGCGACGCTAAACTCACAGCCTACGCCTGATACGATTGTGATACCCCGCGTTGTCATCACTGGGCGGCCGAATGTCGGTAAATCCACCCTGTTTAACCGGCTGGTGGGGTCGCGCCTCGCGCTTGTCGCCGACACGCCTGGCGTAACGCGCGACCGCAAGGAAGCCGAAGCCACGCTGGCCGGCACGAAAGTGCTGCTGGTGGACACCGCCGGGCTGGAGGAAGCCGCACCCGATACGCTGCCGGGGCGCATGCGCGCCTCCACCAGCCACGCGGTGAATGAGGCGGATTTGGTGCTGTTCGTGTTCGACGCGCGCGCCGGGCTGCTGCCCGAGGATAAGCATTTTGCCTCCTGGCTGCGCCGCACTGGTAAAAAAGTGCTGGTAGTGGCCAACAAGGCCGAGGGGCGCGGCGGGGCCGCCGCCACCATGGAAGCCTATGAGCTGGGCCTGGGAGAGCCGGTGGGGATTTCCGCCGAGCATAACGAGGGCGTGTATGATCTGATGCGTGACATCGCGGATTTGCTGCCGCAGCCGCCGGAAGAGGGCGAGGTGGACCCGGAAAACCTGCCGCTGCACTTCGCCATCGTCGGCCGGCCGAACGCCGGAAAATCCACGCTGCTGAACCATCTGCTGGGCGAGCAGCGCATGATTACCGGGCCGGAGCCGGGGCTGACGCGCGACTCCGTGGCGGTGGACCTGACCGGGCCGGATGGCAAATTGTACCGGCTGGTGGACACCGCGGGCTTACGCAAGCGCGCGAAAGTGGATGAAGGTTTGGAGCGCATGTCCACCTCCTCCTCCATCGAAGCGCTGAAGCGCGCGGAAATGGTGGTGCTGGCGGTGGATGCCGTGCAGGGCGTGCAGGAGCAGGATTTGCACATTGCCCGGCTGATCGAGCGTGAAGGCCGCGCGTGCATTATCGCGTTAACCAAATGGGATGCGGTGGAAGACCGCGTGAAGGCAAAACAGGCCGCCATCGACCGTATTTCCATCTCGCTCAGCCAGATGAAGGGGATCACGCTGGTTCCCGTTTCGGCCGAGACCGGCGAGGGTGTGGCTAAACTTTTCCCCGCCATCCGCGAGACCTATGAGAAATGGAACCTGCGCGTGCCAACCAGCGCGCTGAACCGCTGGTTCGAACATGCGCTGGAGCGCTTTCCGCCGCCGATGGTGGAAGGCCGCCGCTTGAAGCTGCGCTACATCACCCAGGTGAAAGCCCGCCCGCCGACCTTTGCGCTGTTTGGTACACGCGCCGAAATGGTGCCCGATACCTATATGCGCTACCTGGTGAACTCGTTGCGTGAGGCGTTTGACATGCCGGGCGTGCCGATCCGCATTATGCTGCGCGGTACGGAGAACCCGTATCACGACAAGTAGCCCGGCATGATCGAGGCGCCCCTGAACGCAACGAGGCGCCGTATTGCCTCGCCTGACTGGGCCGATGACATATTCCGCCTGCCGGCGCCCGTGGGGCCGGAGTTCGATGAACTAGCCGTTGATACCCCGGTTGCGGAATGGAGCCAGGCGCGGCGCGACACGATGGCGGCACTGCGCGCGATAAAGCCGCGCCACAAACTGGCGGTACTATGCGTGGCGCGTAACGAGGCGCCGCATCTGGCCGAATGGATTGCGCATTACCTGGCCATCGGCGCCGAGAAAATCTTTGTGTATACCAACGACAATACCGACGGCACGGACGAACTGCTACGCTGGGCCGCGACCTGCACGCCGGTGGTGCCGATATTTTCATCCGCCGCGCCGGGCGTGAACATTCAGCACCGCAATTACGCGCATGCTTTGCTGTTGCTGCCGGAACTGCGGCTGTATGAATGGGTGTTGGTGGTGGACGCGGATGAATTTCTCATCCCCGGCGCGCAGTTTGACTATCGCCTGCCCACCATGCTGGCCGCCGCCCCGGCGGAGACGCATGCCATATTATTCCCCTGGCGGTGGCGGCTCTATGATCGCGGCTTTGAGCGCAAGCCGGGCCTGCTGGCGGAAAATTATCCGCATGCCACGCCGCATTGTCTGTTCAAGACGGTGACGCGCCTGCGCCATATTATCTCATTGCAGGATGTGCATTTTCCACATCTTGAGCCGGGCTGCACCATTCGCGACACCGCTTTCGCGCCGGTTGATCTGGCGGCGATATGGGGCAAGGCGCACAAAACCGATGCCGGTGGCTGGATCGACCATTATTGGGGAAAATCTTTCGAGGAGTTCTTGGTGAAGATGCGGCGCGGCGACCACCTCGGCCCCGACGGAATCCGCAACTACGATCAGTTTTTCGGGTGGACGGGGCAGCCCATGACCGGGAATTTATCGCTTGAGCCAGAACCCGTGCTGGCCAGCATGAAGCGTGAACTGGCACGTTTGGAAGCGAAGCCCGGCTACCGGGAATTACGCGCGCGGCTTGAGTCGCGGTACGCCGAATACGCCGCCCGCGTGCGCAACGACCCCGAATTGCAGCGGATTCACCAAGAGTATTTACGGAAATACCCTTCCCCCGCTGCGGCGGCGCGGACGCTGGCTTGCGGCGGCACGGTGGCGCCTTAAGCCGTCACGAAGCCTCGCGTAAAACTTCCAGTTCCAGCCAGCGCTCTTCCGCGACCGCTAGGCGCTCCTGCGCCTCGGTGAGGGCGTTGGAGGCGGCTTTGAATTTCTTTATGTCCTTGTTGTACAGCCCCGGTTCGGCGAGGGTTGCTTCGTTCTTCTTCACGGCGGCGTGGAGTTTTTCGATCTCCGCCGTCAGTGTTTTTAATTCATGTTGCAGCTTGAAGGTCAGTTTGCCTGCCACCAGTGCCGCTGTTGGCGCCAGCGCCGCCGTGCGTGCGGTGGTTTTCTGTTTCACCGGCTCAACCGCAAGCGCCTCGCCGCGCTGGAGCAGCATGTCGGAGTAGCCGCCGGCATATTCCACCCATTTGCCGTCGCCTTCGGCCACCAGCGTGGAGGTGGCGACACGGTCCAAAAAGTCACGGTCATGGCTGACGAGCAGGATGGTGCCGGGATATTCGCCAAGCATTTCCTGCAACAAATCCAATGTTTCGAGGTCGAGGTCGTTGGTGGGTTCGTCGAGGATGAGCAGGTTGGAGGGCTTGGCAAGTGCCGCGGCCAGCAGCAGCCGGCCGCGCTCGCCGCCTGAGAGTGTGCCGACGGGAGTGCGCGCCTGCTCGGGCTTGAAGAGGAAGTCCTTCATGTAGCCGATCACGTGGCGGCTCTGGTCGCCGACCTGCACCATATCCGTTTTGCCGCCGGTGAGCGTGCTGGCGAGTGTCACCGCCGGGTCGAGCGCGGCGCGCTGCTGGTCCAGGGTGATGACGTTGAGGTTAGTGCCTAGTTTAATTTCACCCGAATCCGGCTGTTCCTGCCCGAGAAACAGCTTCAGCAGCGTGGATTTTCCAGCACCATTGGGGCCGACGATGCCCAGCCGGTCGCCGCGCAGCACGCGCAGGGTGAGGTCTTTGACAATCGGCCGGCCGTCATAGGATTTGTTGATTTTGTCGGTCACCACCACCAGCTTGCCGGAGGTCGCGGCATCGGCGGCGCCCATTTTGACGGCTTCGCCCTGTTTGTTGTGTTCGCGCTTGGCCTGGCGCAGCGCTGCCAGCCCGGCCACGCGCTTGACGTTGCGTTTGCGCCGCGCGGTGACACCGTAACGCAGCCAATCTTCCTCGCGCGCAATCTGGCGGCCGAGTTTGTGGAAATCGCGTTCTTCCTGCTCCAGCACTTCGTCACGCCAGGCCTCGAAATGCGCGAAGCTACGGTCCAGGCGGCGGGTCTGGCCACGGTCCAGCCAGACGATGCTGCGCGAGAGTTTTTCCAGCAGGCGGCGGTCATGGCTGATCAGCACAATGCCGGCGGAGAGGCTTTTCAGCTCGGATTCCAGCCATTCGATGGCCGGGAGGTCGAGATGGTTGGTCGGCTCGTCCAGCAGAAGCAGGTCCGGGTTGGGGGCCAGGGTGCGGGCCAGCGCGGCGCGGCGGGCCTCGCCACCGGAGAGGTTTTTTGGTTTTTCCAGGCCGGTGAGGCCAAGCTGCTCCAGCAGGTAGCGGGCGCGGTAATGGTCGTCGTTGGGGCCGAGGCCGTCTTCCACGTATTCCATGGTGTTGGCAAAGTGGGAGAGGTCGGGCTCCTGCGGCAGATAGCGCATGGTGGTGCCGGGTTGCAGGAAGCGGGTGCCGCCATCGAACTGGATTTCACCCGAGGCGATTTTGAGCAGCGTCGACTTGCCCGAGCCATTGCGCCCGACCAGGCAGATACGCTCGCCAGCCCCCACGCCAATCCCCGCGCCATCCAGCAGGGGCACGGAACCAAGGGAGACACGGATGTCGGTGAGCAGCAGCAGAGGAGGAGCCATGCAGGGCTTGTGGCCGTAGATGCCCGGCAACTCAAGGGGCGGCGGCCTGATGTGCCGCGTATCCGCCCTGCGTTCGGCGGCCTCTACAACATCAAGTTTGAAATCGCTCCACTACCGGCGGAGACAATTAACGGTGCCAGCGCGCGGTACTCCGCCGCATGCGGGCTGTTCGGGCGCCAGGCCAGCGCGATGCTGCGCCAGCCGCCCGCACCTTCCAACCGGCGCAGGTCTACGTCCGCGCCTTGGGTAATGCCGGCCAGCACCGCGAGGCGCGGCACCAGCGTTAAACCCAGGCCGCCAGCGACCATTTGAATGAGCGTATGCAGCGAGGTCGCGGCAAATTCCGAGGTCCGGCCCACGCCCGAACCGCAAGTGCTCAACACCTGGTCGCGCAGGCAATGCCCTTCCTCCAACAGCAAAAACGGCTCGGCGGCCAAGGCTGCTATGGCCACGCTTTCACGCGCGGCAAGCGGATGTCCCTTCGGCAGGGCAACGAGAAACTCATCGCGCAGCACCGCCAGGGTCTCGGCACCGCCGCAGGCACAAGGCTCGGCCAGAATGAGCGCGTCGAGGTGCCCTGCCTCCAATTGGTCCAGCAGCCGCTCGGTCTGGTCCTCACGCAAAAATAATTTGAGCGCCGGGTAAGCCTCGCGCAGCGCCGGCATCAGGCGGGGAAGCAGAAACGGGCCAATGGTGGGGATGATCCCCAAGCGGAGCGGCCCGGTCATCGGCGCGCGCGCGGCATCCGCTGCTTCGGCCAGGGTCGCCAGTGCGTTCAGCGCCGTCCGGGCCTTGGCCACCAGTTCCAGCCCCAGCGGCGTGAATACCGCATGTTTAGCGGCGCTGCGGTCGAGGATCGCCGCATCCAACTGGCGCTCCAGCGCCAGAATTCCCGCCGAGAGCGTGGATTGCGACACCGCGCAGGACGCCGCCGCGCGGCTGAAATGCCCGGTTTCGGCCAAAGTCACGAGGTAGCGCAGCTGTTGCGGCGTGGGCAGGTAAACCATCGGTTTTCTCGATCACATTGCGGCTTCACCATCTGGGTTGCCGCCCACAGGCTACAACCCAGACGGCTCACCTTTCAGGCCACCGGCGCCAGGCGGATCAGGTAATCGAACGCCGACAACGCCGCCTTCGCCCCCTCGCCCGCCGCGATGATGATCTGCTTGTACGGCACCGTGGTGGCATCCCCGGCGGCGAACACGCCCGGCACAGAGGTCTCGCCACGGGTATCGAGCTCGATTTCCCCGCGCGGCGAAAGTTTCACACTCCCCTTCAGCCATTCGGTGTTGGGCACCAGGCCGATCTGCACGAAAATGCCATCCAGATCGAGCCGGTGCATCGCCTCACTCACGCGGTCCTTGTAGCTCAGGCCAATCACCTTGCTGCCGTCGCCATGCACCTCGGTGCTCAGCGCGGAGGTGATAACCGTGGCATTGTGCAGGCTCGCCAGCTTGCGCTGCAACACCGCATCGGCGCGCAACTGGGGGTCGAACTCGATCAAGGTGACGTGCGCCACAATCCCCGCGAGGTCGATCGCCGCCTCCACGCCGGAATTGCCGCCGCCGATCACCGCGACGCGCTTGCCTTTGAACAACGGGCCATCGCAATGCGGGCAATAGGCAACGCCCTTGTTGCGGTACTCATCCTCGCCCGGCACGTTCATCTGCCGCCAGCGCGCGCCCGGCGAAAGGACCAGCGCCCGCGTCTTCAGCGCAGCACCACTGGCCAGTTGCACCTCGATCAACCCGCCCGGCTCGCTGGCCGGCACGATGCCCGTGGCGCGCTGCAGGTTGATGATGTCCACGCCGTAGCCGCGCACATGCTGTTCCAACGCCGCCGCGAATTTTGGACCTTCGGTATGTTGCACGGAGATGAAATTCTCGATCGCCATGGTGTCGAGCACCTGGCCGCCGAACCGCTCGGCCAGCACGCCGGTGCGGATGCCCTTACGCGCGGCGTAAACCGCCGCCGCAGCGCCAGCCGGCCCGCCGCCGACGATCAGCACGTCAAAGGCTTCCTTCGCCGCAATCGCCGCGGTTTCCCGCTCGGCCGCGCCGCTGTCCAGCTTGGCAAGAATTTCCTCCAGGCTCACGCGCCCCTGGCTGAATTCCGCGCCGTTCAGCAGTACCGTCGGCACCGCCATCACCTTGCGCGCCTCCACCTCGGCCTGGAACAACGCGCCGTCGATCGCCACATGGGTGACGCGCGGGTTGATCACGCTCAGCAGGTTCAGCGCCTGCACCACATCCGGGCAGAGCTGGCAGGATTGCGAGAAATACGTCTCGAAATGATAGTCACCGGGCAGCGCCTTGATCTGTTCCATCACCTCGGGCGAGACCTTTGGTGGATGCCCGCCGACCTGCAGCAAAGCCAGCACCAGCGAGGTGAATTCATGCCCCATCGGCAGCCCGGCAAAGCGCACGCTCACATTGGTGCCGATGCGGCTGATCGCGAACGAGGGGACGCGCGCGTCATGCCCGTCGAGCTTCAGGGTGATCTTGTCCGTTTGCGCGACGATATCCTGCAGCAGACCAAGCAGCTCCTGGGATTTCGGCGTGTCATCAAGCGTCGCCACCAGCTCAATCGGCAGGGTGACGCGTTCGAGATAGGCCTTCAACTGGCCCTTAAGGCTGTTGTCCAACATAAAACCGCTCCAATGGGAAATCTGTGCCTCTACCCGCGGGGCCAGCGTATCTGGCGGGGTGGGGGAGGCTCGTTATTTTAGGCTTGTAAAATGTCTCCACCGCCGCGCAACGGCGGTGGAGATTTCGTCAATGCTTAGATCTTGCCGACCAGGTCGAGCGACGGTGAGAGGGTCTTATCGCCTTCATGCCAATGCGCCGGGCAGACTTCACCGGGGTGCGAGGCAACATACTGCGCGGCCTTCACCTTGCGCAGCAGTTCGCTGGCGTCACGGCCAATGCCACCGGCATTCACTTCGACGATCTGGATCACGCCGTTCGGGTCAACCACGAAGGTGCCGCGATCGGCCAGGCCCACGCCCTCGATCAGCACTTCGAAATTGCGGCAGATCGCATGGGTCGGGTCGCCAACCATGAAGTAGTCGATCTTTTTCACGGCTTCGGAGGTGTCGTGCCAAGCCTTGTGCGCGAAATGCGTATCGGTGGAAACCGAGTAGATCTCAACGCCCAGCTTCTTGAACTCGGCGTAGTTGTTCGCGAGGTCTTCCAGCTCGGTCGGGCAGACGAAGGTGAAGTCGGCCGGGTAGAAGAACACCACGGACCACTTGCCCTTGAGATCGGCGTCCGTCACGGGGACGAACGCGCCGCTCTTGAAAGCCTGGGCCGCGAAAGGTTTAACGGCAGTATTAATCAGTGACATGTTTTGCTCCTGGAAATTGGCGTTAACGGAAGCCCTTCTAGCGAGCTTCGCAGCATTAAGGAAATTGATTTTATTCAAGATGATGATCGAGTAGAGCGATTAACACCGCCGGTACCCTTTATGCGAGTTCATCTCCTTTAAAACATCCCGTACCCAAGCATTTACCGCCCGCAAAGGCTGCTTTGCCGGGTGCCAGGCCACCGTACCAAGCACCTTAGCCGAGGCTTCGTCAACGGAACCTGGGCGGCGGGAAGCGCCCAAGGTGTTAAAATATTTTAGCCAGCATTTCCTCGGTAGGGACATCCTCCATCACGTCCCAATGCTCAACCGCCTTCCCGTCCTTGTTGAACCTGAACAGGTCGAACGTGTTGATTCTGTTGACCAGCGGATGCGGCGGGCTTGAATCATAAAGCCGGTGGCACATGATAAAATCTCCGTCGACCAATACCCGCTTGGGTTTCATGGTCATTCTCATGCCGGCCGCCTTCATCTTTTTCAGGATATCCACCAACCCCTCGAGACCGTCGGCCCCCTTCGGGCTGTGCTGCTTATAGTCAGGCGTCCGGCTCTCGTAGAAGCCTTCGATCTCCTGTTCATCGAATCCCTTAAGATCAAGCGCTTCAAATCTGGCAACGCTATTGCGCGCATAATCCACACTGCGGTCGGGCTGCGGACCATCGAACGTGCCGTTTGGATTCTTGCGATTTTTTTCGTCGATAACATGCGAACCCCAATGTTCCGCAATCTTGTCCCCCTCGATCCGAAACAACTCAGCGCGCGCGACATCAACATTATGTTCCAGTTTTTCTTCAACCAGGAGAAAAACGTAATCCGCGTCACGGAGCATTTTGTGAATCACGATCTTGTGCAATGGATTTTGTTCAAGCCGGCCGCGAATATAATCCGTCAAGCCTGCCTTGGAGAACCCAGCGGTATATTGATGCTCGATATAATCATCGGCAAGATAGGTGGACATCGCCACTTGGTAATTAGGCGAATAGAGATGCTTGTAATAGCGTGTTATCAGTTCTTCGTTTTCACGGCTCACAATCTGGCCTCCTCGCTGTGGCTGCAATATACTCTGGTTAAGAACAATCTTACATTTTTATAAGTGCAGCCTCAATTTTCGATATTTTTTTTAGCCTCGCACGTGGAATATACCTCGCCTCCGTACCTGGTATCACAGAACGCCACATATTCAACGAGGGCCATCATGTGCTCGATGGCGTCGGCAAAATCTTCCCGTAACTCCTGCACGACCAGCTGGGCGGACTTGCTGCAGTCGATCAGGCCGATGCCCTGGCCAACGCCTTCAGTCACGGGCGGCCGCACCGGTGAAAGGTACCTGAACGCACGCAGGGGTGACGTCATTGGCGCCGGCGCTAAAATCCTCGGCTCCGTTGGCGTTACCGTTCCCGCCAATTCATCGCGAGACACCGGCCTGCTGAAGATAAAGGGGCGCCGCCGCCCGAATTAACCCTACAATATTACTTACCTTCTCCCGGCAGCGTCACTTTAAAGTATAGTGCCCCGCAGAATCTAACCAAATGCGTCGTGTTGATGCAGGCCAGTTCACATGTGTCAGCCCCTTTTCTTCAGCGCCAATGGCGGGCCACGCTTCCAGCGTTCTTGGTCATCCAACGCTCCAGAAAAATACTAACCGCAAAACTTTGGTCAGGTATCCTTGCCCGACCGTCATCACACATTAGCATCAAAGCGCAAAATACCTTCATATGAAGCATCTTTTTTAACCATTAAGAATTATCTCGCCTATCAAATCGGCACAAAACCTAACTTTTTCATTAAAAATCTGTTGGCATAGCGTTTGCATCCCGGACCAAGGGTGTTTGTCGAGGCCGGAAGGCGCGTTCAAAGCCGCGTACCAAATTTTAAGAGCTTTTGGGGGTAGTGATGAGCGAAATAACGGTAGACACCGGCGTAGGCATCCGGGAGGCCGGCACCTTACGGCGCTCCATCGATTGGAAGGGCGCGTTCTGGGTCGCAAGCGGCGTCCCCGCATTGGTGCTGTTTTCAATTGGTGGCATTTCCGGAATGGTCGGAAATCTCGCCTTTTTAATCTGGACGGCCTCCATGCTCATGGGGTTCATCCAGTCCTTTACCTACGCTGAGATCGCCGGCCTGTTTCCAAATAAATCCGGTGGCGCTTCCATCTATGGCGCGGCTGCCTGGATCCGTTACAGCAAGTTTATCGCGCCGTTGTCAGTTTGGTGCAATTGGTTTGCCTGGTCGCCTGTACTCTCGCTGGGCTGCACCATTGCGGCCGGATATATCCTGAACGCCTTTGCTCCCATCCCGTCCGCGAATTCGCCCGTGGTCCTGCAATGGATCGCCCAACATGGTGCAGGCATTGCTGGCGGCCAATCTGCCCAGGTTGCCGCGGCTATAACGGCGCTCACACCCATGCTGCAAACCTGGACATTGTTTAGCGGTAAGCTTGGGGCGGTTGGGTTCTCGTTAAATGCAACATTCTTTATCGGCGCAATCATCATGCTGGTTACATTTGCGATTCAGCATCGTGGCATTCTCGGCACCGCCAATGTGCAAAAATACATTGGGCTTTTGGTTATAATTCCGATGCTTATTGTCGGCGTGGTTCCACTTTTAAATGGCGCCGTGCATTATAACACCAGTTATTGGCCTCTGGCCCCCCTCGCAAGCGCTGGTTCTCCTGGTTTAGGGTCGTGGAATCTCTCCGGCTGGACCCTGGTGCTGGGCGCCATGTTCATTGCCGCCTGGTCTACCTATGGTTTTGAAACGGCCGTTTGCTATACTAGTGAATTCAAAAATCCTGGGACAGACACGTTCAAGGCAATATTCTATTCTGGTCTGCTTTGCTTGCTGCTGTTCATTCTTGTGCCCTTTACCTTTCAAGGTGCGCTTGGACTAACGGGTATGATGGACCCCTCGATTGCTGCCGGCACTGGGGTGGCTTCGGCGATGGCGGATATGGTTGGTGGCGGTGCGCTGGTCCATTCCATCATGGTGATGCTGATGATACTTGCGTTGATCCTCTCAATCATGACGGCGATGGCGGGCTCTTCGCGCACCCTGTATCAGGGCTCGGTCGACGGCTGGCTGCCTAAGTACCTGACCCACGTAAATGCGCACGGTGCGCCGACGCGGGCCATGTGGACAGATCTTTGCGCCAACCTGCTCGTTCTGGCGGTCGCCTCGACGGATGCGACAAGCTTCTTCTTCATCCTCGCAGTTTCTAACTGTGGCTATATTATCTTCAACTTCCTGAACCTAAACTCCGGCTGGATTCACCGGATGGATTCTGGAAAGACGGCTCGTCCCTACCGCGCACCGACCTGGTTGCTGGCTCTTGGCAGCATCTTTGCATTCGTTAACGCGGTCTTCATGGGTGCTGGCGCAAAAACCTGGAATCCCGACGCACTTTGGGCTGGTTTGATTTTTGCGTCTCTAATTATTCCAGTGTTCTGCTTCCGCCATTTCATTCAGGATGGTGGCAAGTTCCCCGATAACATGCTGGAAGATCTCCATGTTGGTGGTTCTGGCGATGTTTCCACCAAGCGCGCAGGTATATTGCCGTATCTCACCCTGGCCGGCGGCATGGCAGTCGTCTTGCTCTCCAACTGGTATTTCTCCGGCTAACAACGCGCAACAAATTAGTTCGCAGCAAAGCCGGGAACTTTCCTGGCTTTGCTTTTATTTAAGGCTATAGAAGAGAACTTCCCGTCATTGCCTCCAGGATTTCAGAAAAATGTCGAAGCCACGTTACGTATTGACCCTTTCCTGCGTTAATCGTCCTGGGATTGTTGCCGCCGTCACCACCTATCTCTTCGAGCAAGGTGGCGACATCCGCGAGGCGCAACAGTTTGACGATATGGAAACGAGCAAGTTCTTTGCGCGCATCGCCTTCGATCTGACGCACCCTGGCGGCATCGAAGGTTTGCGCGAAAACTTTGCCACCATCGCCGCACGCTTTAGCCTCACCTACGCCATCAACGACCACGGCACACCGCGCCGCGTGCTACTGCTGGTCTCCAAATTCGACCATTGCCTCGTCGATCTGCTGTATCGCTGGCGTATCGGCGAACTGGCACTCACGCCAACGGCCATCGTCTCCAACCACGGCCCGGAGCATTTTGCCGGCATCGACCTCGCCGGCATTCCGTTCCACCACTTGCCCATCACTAAAGACACCAAGATGGAGCAGGAGGCGCAGATATGGGCGCTGGTGCAGGAAACACAATCTGAACTCGTGGTGCTGGCCCGTTACATGCAAGTCCTCTCGGATGCACTGTCCTCGAAACTCTCTGGTAAATGCATCAACATTCACCACTCATTTCTTCCAGGCTTCAAGGGCGCGAAGCCCTATCATCAGGCGCACAGCCGCGGTGTCAAACTTATCGGCGCTACCGCGCATTATGTCACCACGGACCTCGACGAAGGCCCGATCATTGAACAAGACGTGGAGCGCATCTCCCACGCCGACACGCCCGATGATCTGGTGCGCAAAGGCCGCGACATCGAACGCCGCGTACTTGCTCGCGCCGTCCGATATCACCTTGAGGACCGTGTCATCCTCAACAATAAAAAATCTGTCGTGTTCACGGTTTGAACGGATTTTCATTTGACAAAATGCGTTCTTTTTAATTATCTTACTTAACTGCGAAGAAAGTCTAAGGTCGGGAATTTTGGCAGACAGCATCGGCGGCAAAGCAGTTTCAGACATCTTTCGCCATACCGTGGCAGAGAAGATTCGTGCCCTTGCTCCCATCGTCGCCGGGCACCGCAATATTTCCATTACGCCAGTAGCATCTATCAGAACCAAACCTAAGGAAGAATTTGTATGACCCGTTCCTGGCGCTTTCCAGTTCTCGCCGATCGACACCGCGCGCTTGGTTCCAAGCTCGAAGACTGGAACGGCATGCCGACAGCCTGGACCTACGACACTGATCTGCAAAGCCACCATGTCGCCATTCGTACCAAGGCCGGGCTCATGGACGTTTCGGGGCTGAAAAAAGTTCACCTGCACGGGCCGCATGCCTCGGCGGTGCTGGATTATATTACCACCCGCGACGTTAGCAAAATTACCCCCGGCCGTTCCGCCTATGCGTGTTTTTTGAACGCGGCCGGAAAATTCATTGACGATGGCGTTCTCTACCGCACGGGTCCCAATTCCTGGTTTGTCGTGCATGGTAGCGGCACCGGGCACGCAGCACTGAGTTCCGCCGTCGTAGGCCGTAACGTCAGCATGTTGTTCGATGACGACCTGCTTGACCTATCCCTGCAAGGCCCTCTCGCGGTGGACTTTCTCGCCAAGCACGTCCCCGGCATTCGCGATCTCAAGTACTTCCACCATACCTTCACCACACTCTTCGGTAAGCCGGTGATGATTTCACGTACGGGTTACACCGGCGAACGTGGTTACGAATTGTTCTGCAAATCCGAGGATGCGGGGGTGATCTGGGATACAATCCTGGAAGAAGGCGCTGAAATGGGCATCATCCCTTGCGCCTTCACCGCGCTGGACCTGCTGCGGACCGAGAGCTACCTGCTATTCTTCCCCTACGATAATTCCGAGATGTATCCGTTTGCCGATGAAGCGCCCGGCGATACGCTGTGGGAACTCGGCCTTGACTTTACGGTTAGCCCTAAAAAAACGGGCTTCCGCGGTGCGGAGGAACATTACCGCCTGAAAGGCAAAGAGCGTTTCAAAATCTTCGGCGTGCTGCTGGAGAGTGCGCTGGCCGCCAACCCCGGCGACAAGCTCTACGCGGACGGCAAAGCCGTTGGCGTCATCACCTGCCCCATGGTCTCCACTCTCACCGGCAAATCCATGGCCATTGCGCGCATGGACGTTTGGTGCGCGGTACAGGGCACGAATCTCACCGTCGAACATGAATCGGGTAGCATTGCCGCCATTGCGCATAGTCTGCCATTCGACGATCCGCAGAAGAAAAAGCGTACGGTGGTGGGTTGATGATCAAGAGCCGGCCTGTATACAGACCGTTTGCGCTCGACGTAACTGGCCGCGCGCATCTCGTCATCACGGACCAGCCACAACCTCCCGAGGCGCTCGATCTTGCGCTGGCCAACATCAGCCTATGGACGGTAAAAACCATCGCGCCCGGCGTTCCGGCGCCGGCGGCAGAGCGGTGCCGAACGTTTCGCGCCGTACCGGAGATGTTTGCGTTTCTCTCGCACTATCTCTCCCGCGCCAGCATCGGCCTGCGGTTTTACGCCGTAGGTTCGGAACCGTTCATCTGGGACGCCTATAACATCGGCACCGGTGCCGGTCTCACCGCGGCGGAGATGTTCCTGGCACAGTCCGGCCCGCCGTGCCGGCGCGTGTATTGCTGCCACTGCAAAACCATGATCGACGACGTGAAGGAAACCATCGCCGTCTGCCCTGGCTGTGGTTCTTCGTTGCAAGTGCGCGACCATTTCTCGCGCCGCCTGGCCGCCTTCATGGGCGTGAAGGTTGATGCCGAGACACCAGGTAATATCCCGCTGCCGGAGTTACTCTCCTCATGAAGCTCAAAATTACGGGCGTCGTTCCCCTTTCCCCCACTATCCGCGAATTCCTATTGGCGGATGCCGAAGGCGCGCCCCTGCCAACCGCCGGTGCCGGTGCGCATATCATGCTCCGCATACCGGGCCCGGAGCGCATGTGGAAAAACGCCTACTCCCTGGTATCATCGCCGGAAGATCATCACGAATACAAAATTATCGTCCGCCGCGTCGAGCACTCTCGTGGTGGTTCCGCTTGGCTGCACGACCACGCCGCCATCGGCGATATGCTGGAAGCCGAGACGCCGCAGAACCTCTTTCCTATTCCCCTACTGGCATACAAACACCTGCTGCTCTCAGCGGGCATCGGCATCACCCCGATGCTGGCCTACCTGCAAGTGCTGCGGAAACCATTTGAGCTGCACCATTGCGGAAAGCTCGAAGACGCAGGGGCGTTCGCCGGCCTGCTCCCCACCGCGCCCAATGTTTTCATGCACACCAACCGCAATGCGCTGGACCTGGAGTACCTGCTCGCACACCAGACACTCGGCACCCATCTCTCCGTTTGCGGTCCTGCATCATTCATGGATGTCGTGCTGCAAACGGCGCAAAACCTCGGCTGGCCAGGTGCGAAAGTTCATAAGGAAAGTTTTGGCGGGGCCACCGGCGGCACTCCCTTCATCGCGCACCTGCGGCGTTCAAATATAACTATAAGTGTGGGTGCGGATGAGAGCCTCTTGGAAGCGATCGAAACCGCTGGTCTCACCCCACCTAGCCTTTGCCGCGGCGGTGCCTGCGGCGTTTGCGAAACGGCTCTGTTGGACGGCGTTCCAGACCACCGCGACCACTATCTGAGTGACACCCAGCGGGCGTGCAACAGCGCGATCATGCCCTGCGTCTCGCGCGCTAAAACCCCCGAGCTGGTACTGGATATTTAAACCATGAACCTCATCCTGAAACCCGCCGAGACCTACCGTGGGGATTATAGCGTCCGCAATTCCGATGCCGCGATCCTGCGGTTCCCGTTCCCATTTCCTGAAGACAGTTACATGTACTCCGTCAACATCGAGCCCCATGTACCCGGTGGCCCCAGCGTGGCTTACGACGCTGCCTTCGACCTGGACGAACACTACATTGGCGAGTGCGCGGACAGGGCGATCACCCTGGCGGATGATCCGATGCGCTGCATTGTCATGCCCCATCTCATAGATGCCGAGTGGGACACGCTGGAACTGCTCATGGAGAGTCTGGCGAAGGACTACCCGGAGCAATTTGTTCTGACGAAAGATGGCGCCGTCTGGCACTGGGTCAACCACCCGCTGGGCATCGACCAGAAATTCACCTTCGGCGACGCAACAACACTGCCTTACCCGCCATTCGAATTCATCACACGGCAGGTCCAAGGAGATTTCACCTTGCAGGACCAACGGGACAACAATCTCTTTGTCGAGGGCGGCATGGTCACCGCCCAGGCGGACTGGTCACTTAATTTTGATGCCGGTATGTCTTTCATGGAATGGCATGCCCCGGTCCCACTGGCGCATCAGTCCGGCGTGTTCGAACGCGCATTGGCCTATCTGTTGCGGCTACAATACGGCAAACCGGTACGGCGTCTGAACTGGACCCTCACGGCCAACCCGCGCCTCGACACGTCGCCCGAGAACTACCCGATCTGGGGCCCCGAAAAAGCCGCGATCACACCGGAAAATGTCGGCGAGCGACTCTGCCTGCGCGTGGAATTGCAAACATTGACGCGCTTGCCCCGTTCAAACGCCATCCTATTCGGAATTCGCGGCTATCTTATCAGGCTGGAAGAACTGACGCGGGTAAAAAAATGGAGCCGGCGGATGCACCGCTTGATCCGTGACCTGCACCCCGATATTGCCACATACAAAGGCATGTCTGGCTACCGTCAAACGATTATCGATTACCTAGGCAGCTTCGACGACGGTGCGCCAACCTCCTCTGGCACGGCATCGGAGCAGACCAGCCTCTGAGTTAATGGACAACTTTGGTAGTTTCTTGGGGTAATATATGAGGATACTCGCGGGCTCATGCAAATAGACAAGCGTATGACACAAATAAAAAGCAGACTTGCCTTCGGGCAATTCTGCTTTTTATTTGCAACTCTCGCATAAGTCCCAGTCACAGTATCCGCCGCCAAATTGCAGAAGCAATTAAGCGGCGGATGCCAATGTCCCTGGCAACGCTTACTTATTAGCGAGAAACGCCTCCAGGCTGTCGTCCAGCGCTTCCATCCATGGCGTATGGTGGGGCGGCGCCATGGTGCCGGTGATGGTTGAGGGAAAGCTATGTTGGCGATATGTCAGCACGTCTTCCTCCTTGTGGTGTTTCCATTCCTTGAATTGCTCCGCAACAACTTCCGGCTTGAAGTCCGGGTAATCCGTACGATCAATCAGGTCGCGGACGTAGGCGGTCTGAAAGTCGATATCGTAGGATGCGCCGGT
Organism: Acetobacteraceae bacterium; assembly: GCA_003164135.1. Lineage (GTDB taxonomy): Bacteria > Pseudomonadota > Alphaproteobacteria > Acetobacterales > Acetobacteraceae > Acidocella. The sequence continues at coordinate 40,005 of PLSD01000047.1, read as the reverse complement.
AGAAGCCTCTTCTTTCTCGCGCCACACGGCGGAATCTGCCTGCATTTGCGCGAGCGAAGGCAGCGTAATACGTCCCATGATGACGTCGCGAGCGTACCAGGCCTGCACGTCGAACATATTGAACGTATAATACTGATCCTGCATCCCGAGATAAATCAGCTTCGGGTTTTTCTCCCACATCACGCCCTTGTAAAGGCCCAGCGGCCACAAACGGTTATTGGTCTTCAGGCGCAAATCATCCGGAAGGAAGGGGAAATAGTGTTGATACCCCGTGCAGAGGATAATCGCATCCACGTCCATTGACGTACCGTCCTTAAAATACGCGGTATTACCTTCAACCTTTAGCAGGAGAGGAACTTCCTCGAAGGCGTCGGGGAAGGCAAAGCCCATTGGCTTGGTACGATAACTGAAGGTTATTTTGGCGGCGCCATATTTGTAACACTGCGTGCCGATGTCTTCAGCCGAATAGCTGCTGCCGACGCACAGAACCCGCTTGCCGGCAAACTCGGCGGCATCGCGGAAATCATGTGCATGCAGCACGCGGCCTGGAAATTTTTCTAATCCCTGGAAATATGGAACATTAGGCGTCGAGAAATGCCCGGATGCCACAACCACGTAGTCGAAGACTTCCGAGTAATGGCAGTCATTAACAAGATCACGGATCGTAACGGTAAACTTGCCCGTATCATCGAAATAAACAACATCGCGAACCGGCGAGCGGAAGCGGATGTACTTTCTAATATCGCCTTTTTTTACGCGCCCGACAATGTAGTCGCGCAAAACGGCACGTGGCGGGTAGGAGGAAATTGGGAAGCCAAAATGCTCCTCAAAGGAATAGTCGGCAAACTCCAACGCTTCCTTCGGGCCATTCGACCACAGGTAGCGGTACATTGAGCCATGAATCGGCTCGCCGTATTCATCAAGCCCCGTGCGCCACGTATAGTTCCAAATGCCACCCCAATCTTCCTGCTTTTCAAAACAGACAATCTCGGGGACATCGTCCCCTTTGCCGCGTGCCGATTCAAATGCCCGGAGTTGGGCCAACCCGCTCGGCCCGGCGCCAATAATCGCAATTCGCAGTGTCATTATAGTCCCTTCGCGTCTTTAACTGGAGATAAGGGGTTCAGCAGTACTTCAAGTTCCATCACAGGCCCAAAAAATACTCCACGTTTTCGTTACACTTACCGTGTTGATACCCTCCCGATTGGAACCGGTTGCTCAATCGGGCGCCCCTGCAGCAACGAGAAAATATTATGTGGAAAATTACTGCGACGCAAGATATTTAAATGATAGGAATGTATTTCCCTAAAATCTCCGCTTGGTGCATTAAAACGTTGTATAGGGAATAATTATTTCGTACCGATCGATTTCTTACAAACGCCAACGATCTTTCGTGTTTTCCAATCCGCAACGGCCGTATGAACGGTGTACCGGATTCGTAGTGAAACGAAGACATGATACAGCCGGCTCTGGGGCCGCCGAAACTTCAGGCTATATTCGCTACTGCTTTGCCGGCGCGTCAGGTTCTTGTGCACGGCCTTGTGCTCATGGCCCGTATCGGCGTGTTCGACCACGAAAAGCTTAGCAGCCAGCAGGCTCGGATCAATCCTGACCTCGCGGTGCAGGAATCTCCATCACGCGCGACAACTCAGTCTCCTGATCCGTCTCAGCCGCGCACGCGCGTTTTCTCCGGATCATAAAACGGAAACCGGCAAACCTTGGCTACCAGGCGCTTTTGCTGCCCATCAAGCCGGCCGATCTCCAACGCGGTTTCCAATACGGCCGCCCGAATATCCACCCGCGCTAACGCAATGGTTTGCTTCAAGCACGGTGAGCGCGTGGCGCTGGTAATGCGCCCAACCTCGGCACGGCCGATGAACACAGGGTCGCCATGCGCGGGTGCCTCGTTGCCCTCCACCACCAGCCCTACCAATGTGCGTACCGGATGCGCCCGCCGATTTACCAGCGCGTCTTTGCCAACATAATCGTCCTCCTTGCGCACGGGGACGGAAAATCCAATTCCTGCCTCAAACGGATCGGTCGTGCTGTCGAACTCATAGCCGCCGAATATCAGCCCGCACTCAATACGCAACATATCCAGCGCATCCAAGCCCAGCGGCGTCAGCCCATGCGGCGCCCCGGCGGCGGTTATCGCGTCCCATACGCCGGGCGCATGGTCCGGGTGGCAAAAAATCTCGTAGCCCAACTCACCGGTGTAGCCCGTCCGGCTGATCATCACCGGAATCCCGTCGTACCCACCAACACGCCCGATGGTAAAGCGGAACCACCCCAGCTCGGCAATGCTCGTCTGTCCTGGCGCAGTCCAGATAATTTCGAGCAGAATATCCCGTGAAGCCGGCCCCTGCAGCGCCACGTTATGGATCTGCTCAGTCGCGGCGCGCAGATACACCTGCAGGCCAGATTTCGCGGCGTTTTCGCGCAGCCAAAGCAGGCTCGCATCGTCACCGCCAATCCAGCGGAAATTATCCCGGCCCAAACGGAACAACGTGCCGTCATCCACCATGCCGCCATGCTCATAACAGATCGGCGTATAAACCACCTGGCCAGGTGCCAGCTTGCGAATATCGCGCGGCATCATCGTCTGTAGAAAAACTTCTGCATCCGGCCCGATAATTTCCATCTTCCGCAAGGCGCTCAGGTCCATGATCGCGGCCTTTTCCCGGCACGCCCAATACTCCGCCATCGCGCCATGCGCAGCGTAGGAAGCGGGTAGCCAGAAATTCCGGTACTCGGTAAACCCGCGCGTGAGTGCCGACGTACGCGGATGGAAGCCGGTTTCCCGCGTCATTTGCGGTGGAGACTCTGGAGTCATGCGATACCCGATCGAGCGTTTGAAGAAAGCGTCCGCGGCATACACGCGGACTTGAATAGGCGTAAGCATCCAGCCATTGGCGGCATCAATGTCGCAAGGGCAGGCGGAGGCACCGCAAACCAGCTCGTCCAGCGCCCGCAATAGCACGTAATCGCCAGGGCGGGACCAGGGTTCATCGAACCAGATCGCGTTATGCGCATCAACATTTGTGTTGAAGAAAAAATTGATCGCAGGCCAGCCTCGCTGCGAAGCAATTCCGTAAGGACTCAGCGCCTCGTTGAGATTTTCAGAACAATTGGCATGGCCGAAATAGCCCATGTCCTCGTAATAGCGCGGTGTGCACGCCAAGTTGAACGTATCGTGCCGCCCGACGGTATCCTGCACCACCTCCACCATGGCGGTGCGGTCCTCATCAAAAAACTTGGAATACAGCCCCGGCTTCGGGTAAGCCTGCCCCGTCATGGTCCGCGTCGTCGTCGCATCCAGCCCGCGCAATAGGCCACGGTCGAGCGCGCGGCGGCGGAAGCCGAGAAAATCAGAACATTGCCGTCCCGCAACATCAAGGATCTGAATATACTCGCCTTCATGAACCTCGAAGGAAATGGCGCTGGCGATATCGATGGTCAGATCGAGCCGTGGTTCCGCGAGCGGCTCGGGCAGCCGGAAGAGCCCCGGCTGGCGAAGTTGGTTGCGGCGCACGAATACCGCGATGTCCGAGGGCGGCGTCTGTTCCCACACCAGCATTTCACGGGCCGGCGCGCCCAGTACAATCGTTACCGCCTGCGCGGCGGTAAACTGCTCCCGGCTTTCTGCTGGCGCATCCTCGCCAAAAATCTGCGCGGCACGGGCACCGCCCATCACCAACCCCCGCCGCGCCAGCCCAGCATGCACGCGCTGCGCGTCCTCACTTTGCCTGGACAACGCCTGATGAATTCCATCCGGTTCCACCGCGGCCGCAAGCCCCAGCGCGCCCAGGGCATCTTGCCCATTTGTAGAAAAAGCGATCAATTCAACGCTTTGCCCGCCATCTTTCTGGCGCAACTCCAGGGCCTCACCCGCCGCCAGCGCCAACACCAGTGTACCACCGCCGCGCAACACATAGCGTTCGGTTTCATCTGCCAGCGCCCGTGACTGGGTAGAAATAAGACCATGAGATCCCGCCGCAATAATTCCCGACGGACCCGTCATCCAACCCCCTGCACGACCTGTTTGCACAAACGCCACCAAAGGGCAGCGCACCACACCCTAAGTGAGCGCTCTGTCTGCCGCAAGATAAAATATGCGTAACAGGAATAAAGTATACGCAGAGAGAAAGTTATTTTCTAGTCCAGGGGCGCGTTCCAACCAGCCCCCGGATAGTGGATTGAATGGCGGCCGTAAATTGGCCATTGCGGCTGGGTGGGACAAATATCCAAAGCACCCTTCCATACTCAATTGGCTCCGATACTTAGCAGAACAACAGAATGAGCTCTTTCGGCTGGCCAAACCTTGGTGCCTGATTCATTTCACGGCTTCTCGAAGGCGCTCCAACGCCCTCTTCGGCCGTTCATCAAGTCCCGCCCCACCCGCGTCGAGATACGCATAAATCTCCGCGAGCATACGCTTCTCCCAGAAGCTTTGCAGATGCTCCGCAATCCCGGCAACTGCTGCCTCTTCGTCTTTATGCGCGAAGAACTTGCCAATCTGGTTTGCCATATAAACAAGTTTCTCAGGCGACATCGCTCTGTGCTCCCATAATCACGCGGCCGGGATGTGTAAATATCTCAAACCCATCATCGCGCGCCACGGCAATGAGCGTGATGCCGGCTTGCTCTGCTTCACGGACGGCACGGGCGGTCGGCACGGAAATCGCCACCAGTATTCCCGCACCGAACACCGCAGTCTTCTGAATGAGGTCGAGGGACACCCGGCTGGTAAGAATGATTACACCCGCGCCGGGCGTATCACCGCGCCGCGTTACGGCACCAATGAGTTTGTCCAGAGCATTATGGCGCCCGATATCTTCTCTCAAGGTGAGATCATTACGCGCAGGATTAAAGAACGCCGCGGCATGAACACCCCGCGTCTCATTGTTCAACGTTTGCAGGCGCGACATGCGGCTCACCGCATCTGCAATCGCCTCCGCGGGAATGGTGGTGGCGGCTTGTATTTTTGGCAAAGCCCGGCTGACTTCCGCCAAACTATCCAGGCCACATAATCCGCAACCCACCGGCCCGGCGATGTGCCGGCGCCGCGCTTCCAGTAAATCCCGCTTCTCAGGCGCCAGCAACATCCGGCATTCAATGCCGTCATCAACTATAACGGTTCGTAGCTCCACTATATCGTCAGCACCATTAATGATGCCTTCGGATAGCGAAAATCCGATTGCGAAGTCTTCCAGATCAGTTGGGCTCGCCATCATCACCGCGAATGTCGCGTGATCGTAGGTCAAAGCAACGGCTACTTCTTCAGGCAATGCCCTGGATATGCTTTTGTGCTGGCCACCACGCCAGGCGCCAGTATCAACGCGGACGGAAGCGGCCGGTGCTGGCCTCATTCAGCCGCTCCCGTAGCTTCGATGCGCCGGGCTTTGTCACTTAACTTTTGATATTTCACCTGCCATTCCGTCGGGCCATTCGAAGGCGATACCTGTACAGCGGTTACCTTGTACTCCGGGCAATTCGTGGCCCAATCCGAGTAATCGGTGGTGATGACATTAGCCTGCGTCTCGGGGTGATGGAACGTGGTATAAACCACGCCCAACGCCATTCTGTCAGTAACCTTTGTCCGCAATGTTGTCTCTCCCGCCCGGCTCGCAACCTTCACCCAATCGCCGTTTTTAATGCCGCGATTCTCCGCGTCATGTGGATGGATTTCCAGAAGATCCTCTTCATGCCACGCTGTATTCTCCGTACGCCGCGTCTGCGCGCCGACGTTATACTGCGACAGAATGCGCCCGGTGGTGAGCAATAGCGGGAAGCGCGGCCCGGTACGCTCATCCGTCGCCACATAATCCGTGATAATAAATTTACCCTTTCCGCGCGCAAAATGATCAACGTGCATCATCGGTGTGCCGTTCGGGGCCTGCTCGCTGCAAGGCCACTGGATCGAACCCATGCGGTCCAGCGCTCCGTAAGACACGCCCGCAAACGTGGGCGTAAGTTGCGCGATCTCCTCCATAATTTCAGAAGGATGCATGTAGCGCATGCTCATACCCATGGCGTTGGCCAGAAGTTGCGTGACTTCCCAATCGGCATAGCCGTTTTTGGGCGCCATGACTTTGCGCACGCGCTGGATACGCCGCTCGGCATTCGTGAACGTGCCGTCTTTTTCCAAAAAGGTCGAGCCAGGCAGGAACACATGCGCGAAATTTGCCGTCTCATTCAAGAACAAATCCTGCACGACCACGCATTCCATCGCCGCCAGCCCGGCCGTAATGTGCTTCGTATCCGGGTCTGACTGCGCGATATCCTCACCCTGAATATACAATCCCTTGAATGTGCCCGATACCGCGGCATCCAGCATGTTCGGAATCCGCAATCCTGGCTCGCCGCTCAACGGCACATTCCAAACGCCCTCGAACATCTGCCGCGTGGCATTGTCAGACACATGGCGGTAGCCGGAAAACTCATGTGGAAAGCTGCCCATATCGCAACTGCCCTGCACATTGTTCTGGCCGCGCAGCGGGTTAACGCCGACGCCGGGCCGGCCGATATTACCCGTGGCCATGGCAAGGTTGGCAATCGCGATAACGGTGGTCGAACCCTGGCTATGCTCGGTAACGCCCAACCCGTAATAAATTGCCCCATTGCCACCGGTTGCGTAAAGCCGTGCTGCCTTGCGGATCAGTTCAGCGGGAACGCCGGAAAGCGCAGCAACGGCCTCCGGGCTGTTGGACTCACCTGCGATAAACGCGGCCCACTCGGAAAAATCAGCCATGTCGCAGCGCTCGCGTACAAAGGCCTCATCCACCAATCCTTCGGTAACAATCACATGCGCCAGTGCGTTGATCACCGCAACATTTGTACCCGGCCGCAGCGGCAGATGGAATTGCGCCTGGATATGCGGCGTGCGAACCAGGTCGATCCGGCGCGGGTCCACCACGATAAGCTTGGCACCTTCCCGCAGGCGTTTTTTCATCCGGGACGCAAACACGGGGTGTCCATCAGTCGGGTTGGCGCCGATGACGAGGATAACGTCGGCCTGATCAACACTATCAAAATCCTGCGTACCAGCGGAAGTACCAAAGGTGCTCTTCAGCCCGTAGCCGGTGGGCGAGTGACAGACGCGTGCACAAGTATCCACATTGTTGTTGCCAAATCCGGCACGGACAAGTTTTTGCACAAGGAAGGTCTCTTCGTTCGTGCAACGCGACGAGGTAATACCCCCGACCGCATCCGTACCATATTCCGCCTGAATCCGCTTGAACTCGGAGGCCGTGTAGGCGATCGCCTCTTCCCAGTTCACTTCGCGCCACGGGTCGGTAATTTTAGCACGGATCATCGGTTTGGTGATGCGATCCTTATGCGTGGCATAACCCCAGGCAAAACGTCCCTTCACGCAGGAGTGGCCATGATTCGCCTTACCATCCTTGTAAGGCACCATGCGCACCACGTCCTCACCGCGCATCTCTGCCTTGAAGGCGCAGCCAACACCGCAATAGGCGCAAGTGGTAACGACTGAGTGTTCGGGCTGGCCGATTTCGATCACAGATTTTTCCATCAGTGTCGCGGTGGGGCAGGCTTGTACGCACGCACCGCAGGAAACACATTCGGAATCGAAGAAGTCTTCCCCCATGCCGGGCGAGACTTTGGAGCCAAAGCCCGAACCCTCAATCGTTAGCGCAAAGGTACCCTGCACTTCTTCGCAGGCCCGCACACAGCGCGAACAAACAATGCATTTTGCAGGATCAAACTGGAAGTAGGGGTTTGAATTATCTTTCGTCGCGTCAAGGTGGTTTTCGCCATCGTAGCCATAGCGTACCTCGCGCAGGCCCACTGCACCGGCCATGTCCTGCAGTTCGCAATCGCCGTTGGCGGAACAAGTCAGGCAATCCAGCGGATGGTCGGAGATATAAAGCTCCATCACGCCACGCCGCAGTTTGGCCAGCTTGGCGTTTTGCGTGTGCACCACCATGCCCTCTGCCACAGGGGTTGTGCATGACGCCGGCGTACCAGCCCGGCCTTCAATTTCCACCAGGCACAGCCGGCAGGAACCGAAACTATCCAGCATATCGGTGGCGCAGAGTTTGGGTATTTGCGTACCCAGTTCCATCGCCGCGCGCATTACTGAAGTACCCTCGGGAACCGCAATACTCTGCCCGTCGATGTTCACACTCACCAGCCGGGTCGCGGCACTCGGCTTTGTGCCGTAGTCACCTTCGTAAATCAGGCCCATGGCTCAGCTCCTATTCGGCCGCCACCGGCATACCGGCAGGCGCGAAATCCTCAGGGAAATGTTCCAGTGCACTCAGCACCGGATAAGGGGTGAACCCGCCAAGAGCGCAGAGCGAGCCAAACTTCATGGTCTCGCAAAGGTCTTTGACCAGGGCAATGTTTTTTTCCACCTCGCTTTCGGCGATGATCTTGTCGATCACTTCTGCCCCGCGCATGGAACCGATGCGGCATGGCGTGCATTTGCCGCAGGATTCATGGGCGCAGAATGCCATCGCAAAGCGGGCCATTTTCGCCATGTCCACGCTGTCATCGAACACCACCAGCCCACCATGGCCGATCAGTCCGTCGCGCGCGGCGAAGGCTTCGTAGTCATAGGGGGTATCGAACAAATGCGGCGGGAAATATGCCCCCAGTGGCCCACCCGCCTGCACGGCGCGTACCGGCCGGCCACTGGCGCTGCCGCCGCCGATCTCGTTGACCAGCTCACCCAGCGTGATGCCGAACGCAACCTCGAACAGCCCGCCATGCTTGATATTGCCTGCAAGTTGCACCGGCATGGTGCCGCGTGAACGGCCCATGCCGTAATCCGCATAGGCCGCGGCACCTTTTTCCAGGATGAACGGGATTGTCGCGAAAGAGATCAGATTATTCACCACCGTCGGCTTACCGAACAGCCCCACCAGTGCCGGAATGGGCGGCTTGGCGCGGACCTGACCGCGCTTGCCCTCTAGGCTCTCCAGCAGCGCCGTTTCCTCGCCGCACACATAAGCGCCGGCGCCTACACGCACTTCCAGGTCAAAATGCTGCGTTGACCCCATCAGCGACGGGCCAAGCAGGCCTTCTCGGCGTGCGATGCCGATGGCGGCGTTCATCGTGCGGATGGCGTGCGGATATTCCGAGCGGACATAGATATACCCACGCGTAGCGCCAACCGCGACGGCGGCAATCGTCATGCCTTCAATGAGGGTAAACGGATCGCCCTCCATCAGCATCCGGTCGGCAAAGGTCCCGGAATCACCTTCATCGGCGTTACATAAGATATATTTTTGGTCAGCCGCGGCGGTGCGCACCGTTTCCCATTTGATACCCGTGGGAAAGCCCGCCCCGCCGCGCCCGCGCAGGCCCGAGGCTTTCACCTCGGCAACGGTTTGCGCCGCACCCAGTGAGAGCGCGCGCGCTAACCCAACGTACCCGCCATGGGCGCGGAATGCGTCCAAATCCAGCGGATCAATCACGCCGCAACGCGCAAACGTCAGCCGGTTCTGCCTGGCAAAAAACGGAATTTTCTCCACCAATCCCACAGATAATTTGTGCGTGCGGCCTTCCAGAAATCCGGCATCAAAAAGCCCCGGCACGTCGCCAATGGAAACTGGCCCGTAGCCAACACGGCCTTCCGGCGTTTCAACTTCCACCAAAGGTTCCAGCCAGAACATGCCCCGCGAGCCGGTTCGGATAATTTTAAGATCGACGCCCCGTGCCAGCGCCTCTTTCGCAATCGCCAACGCGACTTTATCGGCGCCAACCGCCAAAGCCGCCGCATCACAGGGGATAAAAACCCGCATCACACAGCCTCCGCCGCAAGGGCTTCGAGTGCCGCCGCGTCCAGCCGGCCATGCGGTTCACCATCCAGCAACGCGCTCGGCCCGCAGGCACACAGGCCCAGGCAATACACGGCCTCCACGGTCAATCTTCCATCAGGTGTCGTTCCACCCCAGCCCAAGCCCAGGCGGCGCAACAAGGTCGCCGCATTGGCTTCACTGCCCACCGACTGGCAGGCTTCCGCCCGGCAAAGTTTCAATACGTGCCGTCCAGCCGGTTCCCGGCGGAAGTCGTGATAGAAGGAAACGACGCCATAAACCTCCGCCCGGGAGAGATTCAACCGCGCCGCGATCAGCCGCACGACCGCTTCCGGGATGTAGCCGAAAGCCTCCTGCATGCCATGCAAAATTGGCAGCATCGGGCCTTCAAGGCCCTCATGTGCAGCGATAATATCTTCGGCTTTGTCCGAATCCCAGACGTGCGTCATGGTAAACGCAATCCTCCTAAGGTTTTCCCAGGCCATTTCTGGCGCTGATTACCCCAAATAACAATATCAAAATTCCGTCGTACGATAGGAATATCCTATAAAGGCAACCGCAGCCGGTTCGCCTCGGTGATCAGCGCTTCGGTCAGCGGGGATTGCGGATCCCGGTCAAGGATTACCAGGCCAACCTTGAGCACCACCTCCGGCTCGACAATCGGGATCGCCCGGAGCGTGGTGGTTAGACCAAAAATTTCCGCCAGCTTTTCCGGCATCACACAGGCCCAGCGCCCCGTTTGCACGTGCGAGACCAGCACCACGATGGAGTTGGATTCCAGTGTCGGCTGCACCACCTGTCCGGCATTGTTGAGCAGGCGGTTGATAATGCGCCGGTTCTGCATGTCAGGGGTCAGCAGGCATAGCGGGATTTGGCCAATCTGCGTCCAGGTAACACGGTCCCGGTCGCCCAGGGGCGCGTCCGCCGAGGTCAGCAGCATATACCGCTCCTCATACAGTGGAATGGCGCGCACTTTGCCGATCGGCTCGTTATCGAGGTACGTGATTCCCGCTTCGATCTCCTGGTTATGCAACCGCTGCAATACCTCCGCCGAGGTGCATGAAAGCACCGAAAACCGTACCAGCGGGTGGTGCGCCCGGTACGGTGTGGTGAGTTCCGAAACAGCCGCCAATGCGGTGGGAATCGCGGCAATCCGCAGCAGTCCGGTCAAGCCGCGCCGCAGGCTGTTTACGTCGTCGCGCATGGCATGAACGTCGCCGCTGATGCGCCGTGCCCACTCCAGAACCCGCTCACCCTCCGGCGTGAAGCCCGGGAATCGCGAACTGCGTATGACCAGCGGCAAGCCCATTTTCTCTTCCAGGGCACGGATTGCCGCCGAGAAACTCGGCTGCGTCACACCGCACGCCTCCGCCGCCCGGCCAAAATTCTTCTCCCGAGCCAGAGCAAGCAGATATTCGAGCTTATTTAAGATGACCGCCTCTTCCCTTTATAAAAAACGCGCCCGCATGTTTATCGCCACCGCTGAAATTGCCCGGCCTATTGCTAACCAAGCGGGGCAACGTCATTTTACCACGATTCGCCACACGTCACGGATATCACAATGTATCGCCTCCTCGTACCGGGCTGGAACGCCAAATGAAGCTTGTCGGCCTCGTCGGGAACAGCGGGAGCGGCAAAACCACACTCATCACGCGGCTTCTGCCGCTGCTTCGCCAACAGGGCTTGCGCGTCTCAACCATCAAACACGCGCATCATGGCTTCGACCTCGACCAGCCAGGCAAGGACAGCTTCCGCCATCGCGAGGCTGGCGCCGAGGAGGTGATGCTGGTCACCGACGACCGCTGGGCTTTGCTGCATGAACAGCGCGGCGATGATGACGGTGGCACCTCCCTCCACGCGCTCGCGCGGCGGATGACCCAGGTGGACATTCTACTGGCCGAAGGCTTCCGGCTGGAACAGATCCCGAAGATCGAGGTCTATCGTCCGAGCCTCGGCAAACCGGCTTTTTTCCCTGAAGATCCCAGCATTGTCGCGGTCGCGAGCGATGCCGCCATCGCGGCCGGGGCACCCAAGCTGCTGCCCCTCAACCACCCGGACGTGGTGGCGGCGTTTATCCTGTCATTGGCGGCGGTGCGTTCCTAGTATGAGCGGCCATGTCCCCGCCGTCATCCTTGCCGGCGGCCGCTCCCAGCGCATGGGCGGCGGCGACAAATGCCTGCTACCACTCGGTGACACCACAATCCTCGCCCATGTCGTGGCCGCGCTGCGGCCGCAAACCAGCGCCATCCTCCTTAACAGTAACAGCGACCCGCAACTCTTTGCCGCCACCGGCCTGGAAGTGCGGGCCGACGCCCTGCCGGGGCGCCTGGGGCCGCTGGCGGGCATCCATACGGCCATGCTCTGGGCACAGGAGATCGGCGCGCCGTCTGTCCTCACGGTTCCCGCCGACACCCCGTTCCTGCCCCACGACCTTGTGGCCCGGCTGGTCATGGCAGGTGCCGGCGGGCACATCGCCATCGCCGCCCATGGCAGCGACCTGCACCCAACGGTTGGTCTGTGGCCCAGCAATCTGGCGGCGGTCCTGCGGCGTGATCTCGAGGGCGGCGTACGGCGGGTCCGCGCCTGGCTCGACCTTATGTCGTTCAAAGCGGCTCTATTCGAGCCGGCCGAGCCGGACCCATTTTGGAACGTCAACACGCCCGATGAATGGGCAAAGACGAGCAGTTTGCTGCGCGTGGTTGTTCCAAAACCCCGGCAAGAAACTCATTGATTGGGGCCAAAGACAACGGGACGCTGACCGTACACCTGCAGAATTAAGGCGCCACACGAGTTGGTTTGACAAAGAACCTACCGCTATTAGAGGTTGGCTCTGTCTCGTCCAGCCCAACGTTTTAATGCGATCAAAGGCACCCTTGATTCAGAAAGTTCAAATACGCACTAACCCCCTCATTACCTTCAGTGCCGTTCTGCATATCGGGGCCTGCGCGGCCGTATTTTGGCAGGTTTGGCTTTGGCCTTGGGCGCTTGGCGTTGTAATCGCCGACCATCTATTGCTCGTCGGATGCGGCCTGTTGCCCCGCAGTAGGACACTTGGCGCCAATCTGTCCCGTCTGCCGGATGCCGCAGCCGCGCGCGGGGAGATTGCTCTGACCATTGATGATGGGCCAGATCCGCTCGTGACACCACAGGTGCTCGATCTGCTCGACCATTTTGCCGCCAAGGCCAGTTTTTTTTGCGTTGGCACGGCGGCACAGGGACATCCCGATTTATGCCGCGAGATAATGCGGCGCGGCCATTCCATAGAAAATCACACTCAACATCACCGCTACAATTTCTCGCTCTCCGGCCCCCGGTCCCTACACAGAGAAATTGCTTGGGCGCAGAGCACTTTAACAAATATCACGGGACATAAACCACATTTTTTCCGTGCCCCGGCCGGGCTGCGAAACCTGTTCCTGGATACCGTGCTGATACGTCTCAACCTCCGCCTCGTAAGCTGGACACGGCGCGGCTACGACACCATTAATCGCGACCCGGAAAAGGTTTTGAAGCTTTTACTGCATAATCTGCGAGCCGGTGATATTCTCGTGCTCCATGACGGCAATGCCGCGCTGACTCGTAATGGTGTGCCGGTGATCCTTGAAATACTGCCTCTCCTGCTGGCCAGCGTGCGAGGGGCCGGGCTACACTGCGTAACCTTGCGGGCAGCCATGGAGGCGGTCGTCGATGTGCCTGCCGCGCCAGTTCCGGAGCCAGATTTTCCGTTACCGCACCTTATTCCGGCGGCTCGCGGCGCCACACTGTAAAATCACTGCATCGAGAGGCGAAACGCTATCGCCGTGCAAAGCGGGAGCTGAGGCGGCCGCAAATTTTGTCAGAAGTGGACTGTGGTTACGGAAGGGTTTTGATGTAAGGGGAATAGCTGTATAACCGCGATATGTAAGCGAAAACTAGGATTAACCTGTTGATTTCAAATATTTTATTAGTCGGCAGAATAAAAGAAGGCCCGTTGCGGATGAGCTTGGCCGAGCCTACCGGCATACAAACTGTCCACCATTAATTCCGCCATGTTCCCACCGCTGTATTGCGAGGCATGGGCAGCCATTCTCGCGCCGGACTCGGCGGCAGGCGAAACTTGGCGGGACGCCCGGCGGCTGGGTGCCTGCGCAGCGGAAAGCAGCATCCCCGCGGCCACCCGCCGCCGCCTGGGGGGATTTGCCCGCACGGTGATTTGCTGCGGACTTGGCGTGCTGGGGAACGACGACACGGATGTCGTGTTATCCTCCCGTTACGGCGATCTCACCCTTGCCCACACCCTTCTCAATGACATTATGGCGGCAATCCCGCCCTCGCCGGCGGGGTTTTCAATGTCGGTCCACAACGCGCCCGCTGGCGTATTGGACATTCTGCGCGGCAGCCGCGCCGGCCACACCGCCATCGCGGCCGGACCTGACAGCCTTTGCGCGGGCTTGCTCGAAGCCTGGCTGCGCCTGCGCACCAATCCCGGCATGAAGGTCGTGCTGATCTACACGGAACAGCCGCCGGATGCGGAACTGCGCCCCTTTGTGGAAGCCGGGCTGGCAGGCACCGCCCTCGCGCTCAAGCTCTGTGCCGCGCCGCCGGCACATCCGGCAATGCTTTTCCGCCCCGCCCAAGGCATGCCGCCCGCGCAAAATATCCGCTCAGACCTCCTGGCCAGGCGCCTTGTGGCGACGCTGGAGGGCGCTGCCCCGCCCCCCGCCCTGGCATTCAAACGGCCTGAACTGGACATTGGAACTGCCTGCATGACGCAGAGGGTGGACCATGCTTGGCGCCTGTTCTGCACCGCCGTCACTTTTACTATTTTTGGCCTGGGTGGATTGCTCCTTGCGGTCACCGCGTTTCCGCTGCTGCGTGTGTTCGTGCGCGATGAGGAAAAGCGCACGGATTTAGCCCGCAGGCTCGTGCACCACTCATTCCGGCTGCACCGCCAGCTCCTGGTTGCACTGGGCATTATCAGCTTTAAGGCCCGGGATACGGACTGCCTTAAAACCGACCGAGGCTGCATCGTGGTCGCCAATCACCCCAGCCTGCTGGATATCGTGCTGCTGATCTCACTGACCGAACGCGCCCAATGCATCGTCAAGGCCGGTGTCTGGCGTAATCCGTTCATGCGCTCGGTGGTCATCGCCACCAGTTACATCCGCAACGACAGCGACCCCGGCCAGATCATGGCCGCCTGTGCGGCATCGCTGGCCAGAGGCGATAATCTCATCATATTCCCTGAAGGCACGCGCACGGTACTCGGCACGGCGCCAAAGTTTCAACGAGGTGTCGCCAATATCGCGATTCGCCTGGGGGCGCCGATTCGCCTCGTTACAATCAATTGCCGTCCCAGTTTCCTGCGCAAGGGACAAAAATGGTACGATGTTCCCCCGCAACGGCCCCGCATGACGGTAACCGGCCACGAAAAAATCGACGCGAAGCCATTTTTTGCCAATGATGCCAGCCCGGCAATCGCCTCCCGCAGGTTGACCTGCTACCTCAATGATCAGATCAACGAAAGACTAAGGAATGAGTGACGCGCCGATGCAGGACCTCGAACAGGAAATTAGCCGTCTCATCATCGAGACGCTGAACATGGAAGACGTGTCGCCAGCGGATATCAATCCCGCTGAGCCGCTGTTCGACTCCGCCGAGGCCGGCGGCGGGCTGGGCCTGGATTCGATCGACGCCCTTGAAATCGGTATCGCCCTGCAGAAAAAATTTGGTGTCAAAATAAAAAGTCAGGATAAAGACTTGGCCAATACGTTTTTCTCAGTGCGTACCCTGGCCGCCTACGTTGCCCGCCAGAACGGAGCCGCGGCATGACGCGCGATGAAATCTACCAGAAGCTACGCGACACCCTGATCGAGATGTTCGAGGTTCCCGCTGATAAAATCACCCCCGAAGCGCTGCTTTACCAGGATCTCGACCTCGACAGCATCGACGCGGTCGACCTGGTCCTGAAGCTCCAGGAGTTCACCGGCAAAAAAATCTCCGCCGCGCAATTCCAGTCCGTGCGTTCCGTTGCCGATGTGGTTGACAAGGTCCATGGTTTATTTGCGCCAACGGATTGACCCGCGCGCCCTGAGCCTGGTCCTGACAACCATGCTGTTCCCGCTCTGTGCCGGGCTGGGCACGCGGTTTCTCGGTCCCTGGCCTGTCATTCTACTGCTCATCGGCCTGCTCGCCGCGCGCGCATTGCTGCCCGGCGCGCGGGTGACCCCGCGTTCCATCACTCAGGGCCTGCTCGCGGTGGCAGCACTTGAGCTGCTCGCCAGCCTGTGGAGCCCCACCCAGGCTACTCGGCTGTATCCGGTTTTCATGAACGCGATGATGTTCGTGACCTTCGCCGCCACGCTGTGGAACCCGCCCAGCATGATCGAGCGCTTCGCCCGCGTGCTGGAGCCCGGCCTGGACCCGCGCGCCATTTCCTACACGCGCACGGTAACACAGGTCTGGCTTGGGTTTTTCATGCTCAACGCCGGCATCGCGCTATGGACCGCGCTGGCCGGCACGCAGGCGCAATGGGCGCTTTATAACGGCGCCATCTGTTACGTCCTGGCCGGGCTGCTGTTCGCCGGGGAGTGGCTGGTGCGCCAGCGCGTACGCTACCGCCACGCCGCGCCATGACTCAACCAGAAGACCCCGCCACTTGGCTGGCCAGCCTGGCGCCGGCGCACCGGCTCATCCAGCGCGAGGCGGGTTTTGTCACCGCAGCGGCACTTTCATGCCATGGCGCGGCCGTGAGTACATGGCTCGCCGCCGCGCCCGCCGGTCCGGTCCTGCTGTATTGCGAGGATGCCGGATATTTCCTGGCCGGCCTGCTCGGCGCGCTCGCCGCCGGGCGTGAAACGCTGCTGCCCGGCCACGCCGCCCCCGGCTATATCCAGGAAATCCTGCCCTACAATGCCACGGTGCTGACCGACATTGCCGGGCTTGGCACAGCCTGCCTGCATCTCCCCGGCTTGCCACCCGCCGCCAACCCGCTGGCCGCCAGGCTGCCAGCAACGGCATGCCTCAATTTTTTCACCTCCGGCTCCTCTGGCCAGCCCAAACCCTGCCGCAAAACCGTGCCCCAGCTTACCGCCGAAATCGCCATGCATCGCCAACTCGGCCACCTGCACGGCAGCACCGTGCTCGGCACCGTCTCGCACCAGCACATCTACGGCATGCTGTTCCGCATCCTCTTCCCGCTGGCCACCGACGGCACAATCCATGCCCCCCGGCTCGACCATTGGGAAACCATCCTGCCGCTGCTGACCCCGGACAGTCTGCTCGTCTCCAGCCCGGCGCACCTCACCCGCCTGCCCCCCGCATTATCCACCGCCCCCAGCCCGGCGCAGATCACCTCGTCCGGCGCCCCGCTCCCCTTGCAGGCAGCCGACGCCTGCGCCCGCATCTTCAACCGCCGCCCGCTGGAAATTCTTGGCAGCACCGAGACCGGCGGCATCGCCTGGCGTTACCAAACTGCAACAACTTCCGCGTGGACCCCGCTGCCGGGCGTGGAACTCCGCACCGGCGAGCGGCTGGAACTGCGTTCCCCGTTCACCGGAAGCCCGGAATTTATCGCCACCGGCGACCTCGCCACGCAACTCCCGGACGGGCGCTTCCATCTCGGCGCGCGCGACGACCGCATCGTGAAAATCGAAGGCAAGCGGATTTCCCTGCAACGGGTTGAAGACGCACTACGCGGCCTGCCTGAAATCCACGACGCCGCCGCACTCTCGCTTGATGGAACGCTCGCCGCCGCGGTGGTGCTCAGCGAACACGGCCAACGCGCCCTGGCAGCACAAACCGCCTTCCGCACCGGCAATTATCTGCGCGCCGCTCTGGCCCCCCGGCTGGAAGCCGCCGAGCGCCCCAAACGCTGGCGCTTCGTCAGCGCACTCCCAGTAAACGCCGAGGGCAAGCGCACCCAGCCGGACCTGCTGGCGCTCTTTGCCCCCAAAACCCGCGACCTGCCCGTCATCCTCGGCCAGAGCATCACCCCCGGCGAAGCCATGTTCGAGCTTGAACTACCTGAGAACCTGCGCTGGTTCGACGGGCATTTCCCCGGCCAGCCTCTGCTGCCGGGTGTCGCGCAGCTGCATATTGCGGCGGCTTGCGCACGGCTGGCCTGGCAAAAACATTACACCGGCCGCGAAATGTCGCGCATTAAATTCCGCCGCGTCCTCACACCCAACCAGCGCATCTCGCTTCGCCTCACGTTACGCCCGGCGGGCGACATGGATTTTCAATACTTTCAGGGCGAAGACATCGCCGCTTCCGGTACGTTCAAGGCATGAGCACCGCCAATTTCCGGCCGTGCGCCGTCGTCCCCACCTTTAACCATGTCCGCGTGCTCGGCCACATTATCGGGCGCCTGCGGGCCGAGGGGCTTGCGGTCATTGTCGTCGATGATGGCTCCGGCCCGGCGGAGGCCGCGCGGATCGCGGAAATCTGCTCGGGCCACGCCGATGTTTCCCTGTGCCGCCACGCGCGCAACCATGGCAAGGGGGCCGCCATCGCCACCGGCCTCACCCATGCCGTGGCACAAGGCTATAGCCACGCCTTGCAGGTTGACGCGGACGGCCAGCATGATCTGGCGCAAATCACCACGCTGCTCATGCTTGGCAGCGCACACCCCAACGCGCTCATCTGCGGCGTCCCGGCTTACGATTCCTCCGTCCCGCGCGCCCGCAAAATCGGCCGCTGGGTCACGCATATCTGGGTGGCGATCAATACGCTCTCACCCAAAATCATCGACAGCATGTGCGGCTTCCGCCTTTACCCGCTCGCCGCAACCTGCGCGATTTTGCAACAAGGGCGTTTTGCCAAAGCCATGGGCTTTGACACGGAAATTCTGGTCCGGCTGAAATGGGCCGGTACGCCGGTCATCACCACCCCCGTCGCGGTCACCTATCCCGCTGGCAACCACTCCAACTTCCGGCTCTGGCGCGACAATGCCGATATCTCCCTGATGCACGCCCGGCTGTTCTTCGGCATGCTGCGGCATTTGCCGCAACGGCTGCGCGCCCGATGAGCGCCCTCACTCCACCGGCCACGCATTGGGCCGGCATCCGCGAGCGCGGCAGCTACCTCGGACTGCGCAGCGTCGTCCTGCTGTACCGTCTTTGCGGGCGGCGGTTTTGTCTGGCGTTCCTGCATGTCATCGTCGCATTCTTCTTCCTCACCGGCGGCAAGGCGCGCGCGGCCTCACAAAACTACCTGCGCCGCGCATACGCCGCCGGCCTGCTTGCCCGCCCGCCCACGTTGCGCACAAGCTACCAGCATTTCTACAGTTTCGCAGTCTCCGGCCTTGATAAATTCGCAGCATGGGCCGGTGATATTCCAAACAGTTCAATAACTGGCGAGGCCGACCCCGTGTTGCGCGCGGCACTTGCCGACCCCGCCGGCGCGGTCCTCTTCACCGCGCATTTAGGCAACCCTGAACTCATCCGCGCCCTGGCAAGCCTGCACGGGCACCGCAACATCGTGGTGCTCATGCACAGCGCCCACGCCGCGCGCTTCAGCCGCATTCTCGGCATCGCCTCAGCCGCCGCGCGCATCCGCGTCATCGAGGTCACCGAGCTTGGCATCGACACCGCCTCGACCCTGCAGGACTGTATCGCCAACGGTGACTGGGTGGTCATCTCCGCTGACCGCATTCCCGTCGCCAGCCACGGCCGCACCGTGGAGGCCAACTTCCTTGGCCATAGCGCCATTTTTCCCCAAGGCCCCTATATTCTGGCCAGCCTGCTGCATTGCCCCGTCTACACCTTGTTTTGTCTTCGCATCAAAAACGGCCACCGCATTTTCTTCGAAAAATTCGCGGACCGGATCGAGCTGCCACGCCGGCAACGCCCGGAGGCCGTGCGCGAACTTGCCGCCCGCTTCGCCCGCCTGCTCGAAACCCGGCTGCGGACCGACCCGCTGCAATGGTATAATTTTTACGATTTCTGGGCCACGGCGCCCCACAGGAAAGACCTGAATTGATCCCCACAATCACCTTCACTGGCACACCACTCAGCATCGACGACATCGCCGCCATCGCGCAGCGCCGCGTCCGGACCATGCTCAGCCAAGCCCCGGATTTCCGCACCCGCATCGAGCATTCCGCTGACACCATCGCTGAAACTTTGCAGCGCGACGGCTTCATCTACGGCGTAACCACCGGCTACGGCGATTCCTGCGTCACCGCCGTGCCGCTTGATCTCGTCGCGGAACTACCCCTGCACCTCACGCGCTTTCACGGCTGCGGCATGGGCGAGTTTCTAACCCCGGAACAAACCAGGGCCGTCATCGCGGTCCGCCTCGCCTCACTCTGCCAAGGCTGGTCCGGCGTCAGCATGGACCTGCTCGAACGCCTGGCTCTGATGCTGCGCGAAGACATCCTGCCACTGATCCCCTCCGAAGGCTCCGTCGGCGCCAGCGGCGACCTCACCCCGCTCAGCTACATCGCCGGCGCGCTGGCGGGCGAACGCAAAGTACTGTTCCGCGAGAAAACCGTTATGGCGTCGGAGGCTTTCGCGACGCTGGGCGTGCAGCCGATTGCCCTGCGGCCAAAGGAAGCGCTCGCGGTGATGAACGGCACCGCGGTGATGACCGGCCTTGCCGTCCTCGCCTTCACCCGTGCCCGCTACCTTACCCAGGTCTCATCGCGCCTGACCTCCCTCGCCTGCCTCGGCCTGCTGGGAAACCCCGCGCATTTCGACGCACGCCTGTTCCAGGCCAAACCGCACCCCGGCCAGGCCGCTTGCGCCACCCGCATCGCCACCGACCTCCAAGCCTTCCAGGTCTCGCACGCCCCCTCGCGCCTGCAAGATCGCTACTCCCTGCGCTGCGCCCCGCACGTCATCGGCGTGCTGGAAGATGTTCTGCCGTTGTGGCGAACCCAGATCGAAACCGAAATCAACAGCGCGAACGACAACCCGCTAATCGACCCGCAAACCGGCGACATCCTGCACGGCGGCAATTTCTACGGCGGACACATCGCCTTCGCGATGGACGGCATGAAAATCCTCATCGCCAACATCGCGGATCTGATGGACCGCCAGATGGCGCTGCTGGTCGATACCAAATTCAACAACGGCCTGCCCGCCAACCTGTCCGGCGCCACCGGTCCGCGCAGTGCCATCAACCACGGGCTCAAGGCGGTGCAGATCGCGCTTTCCGCCTGGACCGCGGAAGCGCTGAAACTCACAATGCCCGCCAGCGTTTTTTCCCGTTCGACCGAGTGCCACAACCAGGACAAAGTCTCCATGGGCACAATCGCCGCACGCGACGCCCTGCGTGTGCTCACCCTCACAGAACAAGTCGCCGCCGGCCTCACTCTGGCCTGCGTGCAGGCGTGGCGCCTTCGCCTGCGCGCGGGCGAACTCAAGCCGGCCGACCTCACGCCCGGCCTCGCCGCGTTCATTACACATCATGAGACCCTGCCGTTCCTCAACGAAGACCGGCCGCTCGACGAAATTCTCCACCATTTGCGCACCGCCATCGAGGCCGGAACGCCGCAACTGCATTGGCGGGAAACACCATGAAAGGCATCGTCTCCGCCAGCGCGCGCATTACGCCGCAATTCTATGATCTCGATCCGATGGACATCGTCTGGCATGGCAACTACGCCCGCTATTTCGAGCTCGCCCGCTGCGCGGTGATGGACCTTATCGGCTATGGCTACAAGGAAATGCGCGCCTCAGGTTTTTCCTGGCCGATCATCGACATGCACGTCCGCTACTTTCATCCGCTGGCCCTCGCCCAGGCGGCCGACGTCACCGCCAGTATCGTGGAATGGGAACACCGGCTGAAAACCCTCTACGTCATCCGCGACGCCACCACCGGCCGCAAACTCACCAGCGGCCACACCGTACAGGTCGCCATCGACTCCGCGACCGGCCAGTTGCAGTGGGAAACGCCCGCCGCCCTGCGCGAAAAACTCGGCCCCTACCTGCCGTGAAGCCCCGGCACCTCCTGTTCGCGGCTGTGGCATCGCTCCCGCTGGCAGCGACGGCCTGCCCGCCGCCCACCAGCCTTACGGGCAGCGCCATCCGGCAGAATTTCACCGAAACACGCAGCCTCACCGGCCTGCCCACGCCGCTACGCTCCACCGGCCAACTGGTCGTCACGCCTGGCCAGGTCGAGTGGCACACCACCACGCCATTTAATATCGACACCTTCATCACCGCCACCGGCATGACGCAATCAATTGACGACGGCCCGGCGCAACAGGTTGCCACCGGCAACAACGGCATGGATGCGCAAATCACCGGCATTGTCGCCAGCCTCATGCAAGGCCGCTGGAACGACCTCAGAACCATGTTCCAGATCATCATCACCCAGACGAACGCCAACCAGAACTGGCGCGTCACGCTACATCCCCTGGATGCCAAACTCGCGGGCTTCCTCGGCAACATTACGGTCGAGGGCTGCACCGGCGTGACCTCATTCCAACTCACCCAGCCCAACGGCGATACCGAACTCATCGCATTCACGCCCGCGCCGCCATGACCACGCCGCGCCTCGCCGCTATCCTCATCGCGCTCTTCTATCTGGCCTGCTGCCTCTACGTTGGGCAGCGCTTCATCACCGGCAACCCGGTCGACACCAACATCCTCTCGCTCCTCCCCGCCGACGCGCGCGATCCAGTGGTCAACGATGCCATGCGCCGCGCCGGCAACGCCGCCTCCACCCAGCTGGTTTTCGCCATTGAGGGCGGCACCCCGCAAGCGCGCCAAACCGCGGCGGACGCGCTCACCGCCAACCTCGCCACCACCGGCCTGTTCCGCGCCTCGGCAGATGACGGCCAGGAGATGTGGCGTTTCCTGTTCGCCCGCCGCGCGGCGCTGCTCTGCCCGGCAGACCGCGTTGCGCTGGCAGCAGGCAATGGCCATGCGCTGGAGGCAGATGCGCTGCGCCAATGGTACGGTGGCTTGGCGGCGCCCAACTCCCAGCTGCTCGCCACCGATCCGCTGTTACTGACCAACCGGCTTCTGCAATGCCTGGTTCTACCGGCATTGCCCGCAACGCCCTCCGGCGATGTCACCCTGGTCACGGGGCACCTCACCGCCTCGCCTTTTGAGCTCAACACCCAAAACCGCATCGGCAAAGCCGTCATCGCGTGGCAGACCGCGTTCGCGTCCCCAGGTCTCCGCCTGAGCCGCGCCGGCGCGGTCTTCAATGCGGCCTACGGCGCGGACCAGGCGCGGCAGAATATTTCCTACATCGGCACAATCACCACAATCGCCTTGCTGCTTATCTACTTCGTGATGTTCCGCTCACTGCGTCCGGCCCTTATCGCCATCACCATGGTCATCTGCGGCCTCGCCGCCGGAACCGCCGTCACGCTGCTCTGCTTTGGCACAATCCACATCATGGCGCTGCTGTTCGGCGCCGCGCTGATCGGCATGGTGGTTGACTACACCACCTATTTTCTCGTCACCGGCATTGGCGCCCCAAACACCCCCGCCGCCGCGCGCCGGAAACATATTTTCCGCCCGCTCACGCTGGGTATGTCCACCTCGGTTGGCGCTTTCGCCGTGCTGCTGTTGTTCCCAGTTCCGGCGTTTCGCCAAATCGCCGTGCTGGGCGGCAGCGGCCTGCTCGCCGCGTGGCTCGGCGCCATGTGGCTGCTGCCGTTCCTGGAGGGCAAACCCGCCCCCGCCGGCCCTGCCGCTTGCGCGGTCGAACGCGCCGCCATCGCCCTGCTCGCCAGCGCCCCGAAATCGCGGCTCATGTCGCCCCCGGTCCTCGCCGGGGCGGCAATCCTCGTGCTGGCCACCGCCTTGTGCCTGGGCCACGCGCGCGACGATGTCCGCCTGTTCCAGGCCCCCTCGCCCAGCATCACGGCCGAGGCGGATCACATCAGCCAGCTCACCGGCTTTGCCCCCACCAGCCGGTTCATTCTGGTGCGTGGTTCCAGCGCCGACGACGAGGCCCGCAACGAGCAAGCCCTGCGCCAAAACCTCGGCCCCGCCGCCACCAACCTGCTGGCGGCCAGCGCCTTTGCCCCCGCCACCGCCACCACCGCGCGCGACGCAGCACTCATCCACACCGCTTTGCTCACCCCGCAACTCGCCCCCCTGCTCGCCCAGCTCAACCTGTCCGCCAGCAATGCCTACGCATCCGTAACACCCGGCAGCGCCCTGCCCGCCCCGCTCACCTGGCTGCGCGGGCAAACCGGCGCCACATATTGGTCCATCATCCCCCTGCCGGACTCGATTGCCGCGCAAATCCCAACCGGCGGCCCAAACTGGCAGGTGGTGGACCCCGCCGCGCGCTACTCCGCGCTCATCGCCCATTACCGGGTCCTCGCCACCTACGGCCTGATCGGCGCGGTGCTTTCCACCTCGGTCATCCTGCTGGCCGTCTACCGCCGCGCCCGCGCCCTCATCATCATGCTCCCCACCACGCTCGGTCTGGTCACCGCGCTGGCGCTACCGCCGCTGCTCGGCCTGCCTTTCTCCTTCTTCTCGGTCATGGGCGCTTTCGTGGTTGCCGGCGCGGGGGTCGACTACGCGATCTTCCAATGGGAACACCCCGGCAAACGCGGCGATTGGACCCGGGTCGGGATATTGCTCGCCGCCAGCATGACCTGCATTTCCATTGGCCTGCTGGCGTTAAGTTCCGTTTTCCCGGTCAGGAGCTTTGGCGTCACCGTTGCCCTTGGCATAGCCCTATCGCTTATCCTCTCCTCACTGGTACACTCTAAAAATGATTGATGTCGCCATTATCGGTGCCGGCCCCGCCGGCACGGTCGCCGCCAGCCTGCTCGTCCAGCAAGGCTGGAAGGTCGAGCTGTTCGAACGAGACCATTTCCCGCGTTTCTCAATCGGCGAGAGCCTGCTCCCGCAGGCCATGGAGTGGCTCGAACAGGCCGGGCTCCTGCGCGATGTGGTGGAAGCCGGCTTCCAGCACAAAAACGGCGCCGTATTCCGCTGCGGCGAGCAGGAGGAAGCCTTCGACTTTCGCGAAAAATCCGCGCCCGGCTGGGGCACCACCTACCAGGTCCGCCGCGATTGTTTCGACCAGATTCTAGCCGAGGGGGCCATGCGCAAGGGAGCGGTGATCCATTTCGGCCATACCGTCACCCGCATGGTACCCGACGCACACGCCCCGCGCCTGACAATCCGCGACGAAGCCGGTGCCGAGCGCGAAATCACGGCCCGCTTCGTGCTCGATGCCAGCGGCTTCGGCCGCACCCTCGCCCGGCTGCTTGAGCTTGAAACGCCGGTGCCCACGCCGCCGCGCATGGCCATGTTCACGCATATCAAAGACTCCATCGCCCCGGATGCTTTCGACCGCAATAAAATCCTTATCAGCATCAACCCGGATCATCCGCAGATCTGGTACTGGCTGATCCCGCTGGCCGACGGCATCAGCTCCATCGGCGTGGTCGGTGAACCACAGCAGATGGAGCCCTATGGCCCGGATCGCAGCTCCCGTTTTGCCGCACTCATCGCCGCCTCGGGCCTTATGGGCGAGCTGGTGAAGGATGCCCCGCAGCTGCGCGATATCGGTGAGATCAAAGGCTATGCCTGCAAGGTCAGCAGCCTCGCCGGCCCGGGCTACGCCTTGCTCGGCAATGCCGGCGAATTTCTGGACCCCGTCTTTTCCTCCGGCCTCACCATCGCCCTCAAATCCGCCAACCTCGCCGCCGGCATCCTCGACCGCCAGTTGCGCGGCGCCGATGTGGATTGGCAAACGCAATTCTGCCAGCCTCTGCTGGTCGGCATCGATGCGTTCCGCTCCTATGTCGACGCCTGGTACGGGGGCATGCTGCCGCGCATAATTTTTAACCAGCCGGCCGAGACAGGCAAGGTCAAAACCATGATCACCTCGATCCTGGCCGGCTACGCCTGGGATGAGAGCAATCCTTTCGCAAGTCAGCCAGGCACCTATCTGCGCATGGTGGATACGGTATGCGGCTAAGCGTTCCGGCCTGCGCGTTTGCCGTATCCCTGCTTACCAGCTGCGCCGCCGCCCCCCATGCTACGCCCGGCACCATCACCCCCGGCGCCGCCATTCCCATCGCCAACGGCGTGCAGCTCGTCCTACCCGCGGCGCAGCCTTTCGGCCCCGGCCTGCAAGTGGTGCAGCTGGTCCGTGCCCGCTCGAAAACCCGCGACCAAACCCTGCAGGCCATCATCGAGAGCGATGCCAGCCAACTCACCATCATCATCACCCTCCCCTCCGGGCCGCGTCTGGCGAGCATCATCTGGCGCCCCGGTGACATCGAGACGACCCTGGCTTCCAACGTCGCGGACAAAGGGCTGTCGCCGCATCTCCTGGCTGACCTTATGACCATTTACGCGCCCGCGCCAATTCTGGCCGCCAGCCTGCGCGGCGGCACCTGCACCGAGAGCACCGGCGGTACACGCGTTATCAGCACCGGCGGCGTCACCGTGATCACGCTGTTCCGGCAACACCCCGGCACCTGGCAGGGGGCAGCCAGCCTGACCAACCTCTCCTACGGTTATCATCTCGACATTTCGGGCCAACCGCTGTGACAATCCAGCCCGGCATTTTCATCGCTGATTGGAGCCTCGCCTGCGCGCTCGGCGAGGACCGCGCGCGCGTGGAGGCCCGGCTTTTCAGCCCCAACCCGCCCGGCCTCACCGCAACCGCCAGCCTGGACGGCGGCCGTATCGTCCCCGCCGGCCGCCTGGGCTTCCCGTTGCCCGCCCTCCCGGATTCCCTTGCCGCTTGGGACAGCGCCAATAACCGCCTGATCCTGCACTGCCTGCAAGCACTCAACCCGGCCATCGAGCAGGCCAAAGCCCAATTCGGCGCGCACCGCCTCGGCGTTGTCCTCGGCTCCAGCACGTCGGGCATCGCCTCCACGGAATCAGCGCTACGGCATCGCCTAGCGCATGGGGACTGGCCTGCCTCCTTCACGCTGGGGCGCTGGGAACTGGGCGACCCGGCCGCCTTCGCCGCCGCCGCCATCGGCGCGCAAGGCCCGGCCTGGGTCGTGTCCACGGCCTGCACCTCGTCCACCAAAGCCATTATCTCCGCCGCCCGCCTGCTCGCCACCGGCATCTGCGACGCCGTCCTCACCGGCGGCGCCGACACCTTGTGCGACCTCACGCTCAACGGGTTCGCAGCACTCAACTCACTCTCTCCCACCGGCAGCAACCCGTTCAGCCGCAACCGTGATGGCATTGGCCTCGGCGAAGGCAGCGCGCTGTTCCTGCTCACCCGCACGCCCTCCCCCTTGCGCCTCGCCGGCTGGGGAGAATCCGGCGACGCCCACCACGCCAGCGCGCCCGACCCCGAAGGCAAAGGTGCGGTCACCGCCATGCGCGCCGCCCTGGCCAGCGCCGGGCTGGACGCCGAAGCAATCGGCTACCTCAACCTGCATGGCACCGGCACCCGCCTCAACGACGCCGCCGAAGCCACCGCCATGCACCAGATTTTCGGCGCCGGAACACCCATGAGCTCCACCAAAGGCCATACCGGCCACATGCTCGGCGCCACCGGCGCGGTGGAGGCCGCTTTCACCCTCATGGCCCTGCAACGCCGCGAAATCCCGCCCCACCTCTGGGACCACCAGCCCGACCCCGGCATCGCCCCGCTACGGCTCATAGACCACCCAGGGCACGCCGCTTCCAGCCCCTACATGGCCAGTTTTTCCGCCGGGTTCGGTGGTAGCAACGCCGCCCTCATCCTGGCTCGCACGCCATGACCCAGCCCAACCCGCCGCGCAGCCTCGAAGCCCACCTGCCGCACCGCGGCACCATGCTGCTGCTCACCGCGATCATCGGCCGTTCGGCGGACACCTTCACCGCCAGCGTATCCATCACCCCCGCCGCAGCCTTTTATGTTCCGGGGTCCGGCGTTCCCGCTTACGCAGGCCTTGAATACATGGCCCAAACAATCGCCGCCGGCGACGGTTCGCAACGACTCGACAACAATCTGCTCCCCGAAGTCGGCTTTTTACTTGGCTCACGCCGGTACCACGCCGTACAAGACTACTTTAAGGATGGCGATTGCTTGATCATACGCGTAAAAAACGTCTTTACCGCTGAAGGCATGGCCGCCTTTGATTGCACGATTCACGTGGATGATAGGCTATGCGCCGAGGCAACGCTCAACGTCTATCGCCCGCAATCCGCCTGACCGCACCAGCATGAACCACACCAACAACAGCACCCGGCGAATCCTCGTTACCGGTTCGAGCAGCGGCATCGGCCAGGCCCTGGCCATTCGTATCGCCCGCGACGGATTTCCCGTAACCGTTCATTACGGCACCAATCGTACCGGGGCGGAAACCACAATCGCCACCATCCGCGCGCAAGGCGGCACCGCCGGCATCCTCTGCTTCGACATCGCCGATCGCGAGGCGGCTCGCGCGGCGCTGACCGCCGACATCGCCCAATCCGGCCCCTTCTGGGGTGTGGTGCTCAACGCCGGCATCGCGCGTGATTTCGCTTTTCCTTCACTGGAGGCCGATGATTGGGATACTGTCCTCACCACAAATCTCGACAGTTTCCATCACGTCCTGCACCCGCTCATCATGCCGATGATCCGCCAGCGTAACGGCGGCCGGATTATTTCCATCGCCTCGGTCTCGGGCCTCACCGGCAACCGCGGCCAGGTCAACTACAGCGCCTCCAAAGCCGGGCTGATCGGCGCCACCAAGGCGCTCGCCGTGGAGCTTGCCACGCGCGGCATCACCGCCAACACGGTGGTGCCCGGCATTATCGAAACCGCCATGACAGAGAACCTCCCCACCGACGAGGCACTTAAAATGATCCCAATGCAGCGCTTTGGAAAACCCGAGGAAGTTGCAGGAATCGTCGCCTTTCTGCTGGGCGAGGAAGCCGGCTACATCACCCGCCAAACCATCTCCGTGAACGGCGGCATGGTATGACGCGCCGTGTCGTCGTCACCGGCATGGCCGGACTGACGCCCCTGGGCTCCGCGTGGCCGGCCATCCGCGCCGCCATGGCCCAAGGTAAAACCGGCACCACTTACCTCACCGCCTGGGATGAATATTCCGGCCTGAAAACCCGCCTCGCCGCGCCGGTTGCCTATTTTGATCACGAACACGCCTACCCGCGCAAAAAACTCCGCTCCATGGGCCGCGTCGCCACCATGGCCGTGCATGCCGCCGAGGCAGCCCTCACCCAGGCGCGGCTCCTCGGGCATCCCGCCCTCACTTCCGGGCGCACCGGCGTGGCTTTCGGCTCCTCCTACGGTTCCACCGAGCCCACGCGCGGCTTTGTCCGGTTTCTCGAAAACGGTGACTCCACGGGTCTTTCCGCGATGAGCTACATCAAGATGATGAGCCACACGGCGCCGATCAATATCGCAATCTATTTTGGTCTGAAGGGCCGGGTTATTCCGACCTCGTCAGCTTGCACGTCCGGCTCACAGGCCATCGGCTACGCTTACGAGTCGATCGCGCACGGCAAAGCCGATATCATGATCGCCGGCGGCGCCGAGGAACTCTGCCCGACCATGGCTGTTGTTTTTGACACCCTGTTCGCCACCAGTTGCCGCAACGCCTCGCCGGAAACCGTGCCCCGCCCGTTCGACCGCGACCGCGACGGCCTCGTGATCGGCGAAGGTGCTGCCGCCCTGATCCTTGAGGAGCGCGAACACGCCCTGCAACGCGGCGCCACCATCCTGGCGGAAATTACCGGGTTCGGCACCAACACAGACGGCGCTCACGTCACCGACCCCGCCCCCGAGACCATGGCCCAGGCGCTGCTGCTGGCCCTTGAAGACGCCGCCTTGCCCCCCAGCGCCATTGGCTTTGTCAGCGGCCACGGCACCGCCACACGCCAGGGCGACGCCGCTGAAAGCCACGCCACACACCGCGTCTTCGGCTCACGTATCCCGTTGCATTCTCTCAAGGGCTATTTCGGCCACACGCTGGGCGCCTGCGGCGCGATTGAAGCCTGGCTGACCATTGAGATGATGCACGGCGGCCAGTTCGCCCCGAACGTAAATCTGACCTGCCCGGACCCGCTCTGCGCCGAGCTTGACTACATCACCGGCGGCTTCCGCGCCATTGATTGCGAATACACCATGTCGAACAACTTTGCCTTTGGCGGCGTGAATACATCACTGATTTTCAGAAAGATTTTACGTTGATACCGAAACAAGAGTTTTCGCCGAGTCAATGGAGTGACGTCAATGACAACCGATTACGTTAAGGAATCATCCTTCGGCGTTTGGTTTCTTGGAACCCGCACCTGGTCCACGCACGTCCTCACCCGCGCCATGAATGATCTTGAACGGCTGATCGGAACACGGCGGCGCATTGCGCCTGTCATTCTCGACGTCGGCTGCGGCTATGGCAATTCGCTCGTGCTCTTACATGATCGTTTCCAGCCGAGCCGGCTGATCGGTATCGATATCGAC
Source organism: Acetobacteraceae bacterium (assembly GCA_003164135.1). Taxonomy (GTDB): domain Bacteria; phylum Pseudomonadota; class Alphaproteobacteria; order Acetobacterales; family Acetobacteraceae; genus Acidocella. The sequence goes on along the minus strand of PLSD01000047.1, from coordinate 9,886 downwards.
CCGAACATGGTTGCCGCCGCCACGCGGCGAACCAACGTTTGCGCCATCACGGCCGAGGTACACGAGGCGAGCGCTGCCAAACTCCCGCTGGACGACGCATCTGTCGATATCGTCTTTTGTCACCAGACATTTCATCATCTCGTGGACCAAAACGCTTCACTGCGCGAGTTTCATCGTGTGCTCAAACCCGGCGGATTGCTACTGTTCGCGGAATCAACGCGCAAATATATCTATTCCTGGATTATCCGTCTCTTGTTCAGGCATCCGATGGACGTACAACGAACCGGCGGTGAATATATTGCAATGATCAAAGCCGCAAAGTTCGACGCTGCCCGCGATTCAATATCATTTCCTTACCTGTGGTGGAGCCGCGCCGACCTGGGTATCCTCGAACGCTGGTTTGGCCGTACACCGCCGAAAGATCACGAGGAAACACTGGTCAACGTCGTTGCGGTACGATTATAGTCACCAATCATCAGGAGAATCGCGATGCCAACAAACGGTTTGCTTCATAACATTTATAAATCACGGATGATCCTGGCGGTGGGCATGCTCGCGTTCCTCCCCGCAGCCTGTGCCAGGGCCGACTCCTACCAGAATCTCTCCCCCGCCACCGCCATCGCAAATTTCACGGCGCTGCCAAACACAGGCAAACCAGTCGCAATGTATTTCAGCAGCGACTCCCACCCAGCGGTCCTCCACGACTTCGGCACCTTCACAACCAACAGGCGTGCCAACGCCGTCTTCCATAGCAACGACGCCGCGTGCTCCAGGGCCATTGAGTCCGGTCTCATCTCACTGCGAAGCCGCGCCCAATCCCTCGGCGCCAACGGCGTCATCAATATCCAAAGTGACCTTGCGGGAGTCACAGCCACGGATACATCCATGCAAACGTGCCGTGTCGGCCTCGTGGCCGTCCAGATCCAGTTGAAAGGCGACGTCGTTCAGCTTGCACCATGATGATTTTACTTGGCAGGGCCGCAAGGCAACATCGCAAACAGGCCGGCGCCAACGCCCTCCGTGCCCTGCCGTCATCAACCCGTCCTCAGCCTCGCCGAGCGCCCGTTGCGCCGAGACCGCGAGTCTCCGTGCCGCAACCTGCGCAGCCCGTTTATCGAGCAGACCCAAGTTAAGCCTGAACCCCCCAGCGATTGCAATGTTTTAGACACACGTGGCACGCAAACCAGGAAATCCAGTTACAGCCGCTCCCGGTGAGATGCCGTCCATGCAAAATTTTGCGTACAATGCCAAAACGGCCGCCAGAAAATTCAGCAATATCAATGGATTAAGGATTCTGGCGGAGGGGATGGGATTCGAACCCACGTAAGGACTTGACATCCTTAAACGGTTTAGCAAACCGCCGCCTTCAGCCTCTCGGCCACCCCTCCGCAAGTCGCGGCACCAACATGCCGCCGCGTTATTGCCTCATAAGGGGCGGCTGCGGCAAGGTAAAGCCTCTCGCGCCCTTCATCCCTCAATTCTCGCCGGCGTCACCAATTTTGTGCGATGCAAGACACACCCAACCCACTGATTTTTATTGAATTACAAAAAACTTCGCCCTAAAAATTGCTGCACTGCAAAATATTTCTTGCGTCATCCCTGAATATCATCTACCAAGAGTTTACAGGATGAGCTTGCTCTCCTGTTTCTTGGACGTTTCCTCCCTAAACTTGGCGGCGCTTCGGCGCCGCCTTTTTTTTACTCCGCAGCGGCGGCGCGGGCGGGCGGGCCTTCCATCCCCCATAGCGCGCTTGCCTCCACCACGGCGGCCAAAAAGCCCGCCATACTCCGCTGCGTGGCTTCAAACTGCGCATTACGGGTAAAATTGCGCTCATTCATGTACAAGGCCCGCGCCACTTCCACCTGCACCACCTGCACGCCGTCACGCGGCCGGCCGTAGTGGCGGGTGATGTACCCCCCCGCATACGGGTCGTTGCGGCGGACCCTTAACCCCATGCCGGTAAACGCCGCTTCAAAAAACCCTGTCCATGCCGGCAGGCAGGCATTGCCGTAGGAATCACCAAGCACAATGTCCGCGCGCCCTCCCTGCCGCCCGGCGAGGCTGGGCATGGAGTGGCAGTCGATAACCAAGCATGAGCCAAACGCCGCCACGGTCTCCGCAATCAACCCGCCCAGCGCCGCATGAAACGGCTCCCAGCACGCCTCAACCCGCGCCTGCGCCTCGGCAAAGCGCAATTTGCCGGCGTAAATCGGTTCACCATTGCCCACCACCCTGGCAATGGTCCCCAGCCCGGCGCGCACGCGTGGGCTTTTGGTATCCACAAAATCCGGCAGTGCGTCCTCGAACATCGCCGGGTCCAGCTCCCAGGCCTCACGGTTGGCGTCGCACCAGGCGCGCGGAAACTCCGCCGCCAACAGCGGCACCCCGAGTCCGGGTCCGGCCGCAAACAACTCCTCGACAAAACTATCCTCACTGCGGCGAATCGCTGTCGCATCCAACCGTGACGCCGCCAGGAATGCCTCCCCATAGCGCCGCCCGGAATGCGGCGACGTCAGCACCACCGCCGCCTGCTGGCGAAGCGGTTTCAGCAGGGAAAAGGGGGCTGTCTCACTCATGCAGGGCCATGGCGCATTCAACCAGCTAGCCCCCGGCGGAGCAAGTGAATAGGTATTTATCCGGCACCCAGCAGGGCCTTATTCAGCCGCACGGTCATCTCCACCATGCGCCCCGGCGCGGCAACCAGCACAATCCCCGCAAACACCGCCGCCGCCACACCGGCACCCAGCGCGAATTGCCCCACCAACCCCACCCCCGGCACCAAAGCGAGCACCGCAAACGCCGCCAGCCGCGCCGCCACCAGCCCCAGGCAAGGCAGCACCAGCAGCCGCAAAATCGCCCCCACCGGCCGCCCCAACCCCTGCCGCAGCGCCGCCACGAACAATCCCACCCCCAGCACGCCCCGCCCCGCCAGCGCCCACGCCAGTGCGGTCAGCCCAAACGGTGCCGCAAACCACGCCGCCAGCATAATCGCCGCCGCATTCGCCCAGGCGTAGTGGGAGACCAGCCGCGTCCGCCCGGCCGCCGTCAGCAGTGGATTAATCACCCCGTACAACGCCGTCGCCGGCGCCATCAGCGTCAGGATGGCAAACACCGGCACCGCCGCCGCCCAGCGCTCACCGAACATCAGCAACACAATAGGTTTCGCCGCCGCCCCGCACACGGCGCTCGCAAAAAATATCACCGTCGAGAGCATATCCAGCATCTGCCGCGTGGTCTCAAACTGCCGGTCCGGGTCGTGCCGCACCGCGACAAATACCGGCATAAACACCTTACGCCCCGGCAAAAACGCGATTTCCTGCAACACTTCCACCAGCCGTTGCGCAATGCGGAACCGCCCCAGGCTGGCCACCGGCATGCGCAACCCCACCAGCATCACATAGCCGGTGAGCGAGATGTAATCGACAAACGCCGCCTGCATCAGCGGCCAGGAAAACCTAAAACTCTCGCGCAACACGGTTAGCCGCGGCAACGCAGGCGGCACCCACCCCGCCACCCCGGCGGCCACCAGCGCATAAAACACCACGCCCACCACCCGTTGCGCCACCAGCGCCGCCACCCCATGCCCGGCATAGGCAAACGGCAACGCCACCAGCCCGCCGGAAACACTGCTACCCAGCGAGATCAGCCCGATCGCCCTGAAGCGGAACTGCGTCGTCAACCGCGCCGATGGCACAATGAGGAACGAGGTGAGAAACACATTCACCGCCATCACCCGCAGCACCAGGCTCAGCTCCGGCTGCGCATACAACCGCGCCACCCAGGGTGAAATACCGAACAGCAGCGCCATAAACCCCACCGAGGCCAAGCTCTGCGACCAGAACGCCCCCGCCTCCACCGCGCGGTCGCCAGGGTTCGCCTGCACCTGCTCCCCCGCCCCGCTATTGGCCACCACGCGCGCCAGGTCGGAAATCGCCGAGGCAATGGCAATCAACCCCACCACCGAGGCCGGGATCACCCGCAACAGCAACCCGAGAATGATAAAGCCAAAGCTGCGCTCCGCCAGCACGGTGGCAAAACTCCAAGCCGCCCCCCGTGCCGCGCCGCGCGCCAGACTCATACCCTAAAATCCCCCCGCCCACGGCCTATGGCATCGCGCGCCCAGCAGCAACCTCTACGGGTACAACCACACCACCGCCACCGCCGCCAGCAGCGCCGGCGGCATCACCACCAGCCCAATCCGCAGAAACTGCCACGCCGTCACATGCAGCCCCGCGCGCTTTAACGCCGTCAGCCACAAAATCGTCGCCAGCGAGCCGGTCACCGACAAATTCGGCCCCAGATCCACCCCCACCAGCGCCGCCGCGCTCACTTTCGGAGAAAATTGCGCCAGCGCCAGCGCATGCCCCGCCAGCAACCCGGCCGGCAGATTGTTCACCAAATTCACCAACACCCCCAGCCCAAGCCCACTTGCCCACACCGCCGCACCGCCCGCTTGCCGCAACCACCCGCTTAACCCCACCACCAGCCCGGTCCGGTCCAGCGCCGCCACCATCACAAACAGCCCCGCCACCAACGGCAGCACATCCCATGAAATATTTTTGACCCTCGGCCATGGCGCCAGCCGCCCCGGCAGCACCACCACCACGGCGGTCGCCAGCCCGCACACAAACGTCGGCAGCCCCAGCGGCAGCCCCAGCGCCGAGGCCCCCATCAACACCACCGCCGTCCCCGCAATTCCCAGCCCCGCATGCCGCCCGCCAACGGAAAGCTCCGGCCGTTCCACCGCCACCGCAATCTCCTGCGCCAGTGCCCGCCGCTGCGTGAACCGCAACAGCAAAAACGTCGCCCCAATCGCCACCACCGAGGCCGGCCCAAACTGCCACAGCCACGGCACCAGCGCGGGCAACGCCGGCCCGTACACCACCAAATTCGCCGGATTGGATATCGGCAGCACAAAACTCGCCGCATTGGCGACAAACGCGCAGATCAGCAGATACGGCAACGGCTGCTTCGCCCCCACCGCCCGCACCATCGCCGCCACCGCCGGGGTAAACACCACCGCCGTCGCATCATTCGAGAGAAACACCGTCACCACCACGGCCATGCCGTAGATCATGCCAAACAGCCGCCCCGCCGAGCCCCGCGCCAGCACCGCCACCCATCCCGCCGCCCAGGCAAACAACCCCTGGTCCGCCGCCAGCTCCGCCAGAATCATCATGCCAGTCAGGAACAGGTACACATCCGTCCCCTGCCCCACCCCGCGCAGCGCCGCCCCCACCGGGAGCAGCCCCAGCACCACCAGCGCCACCGCCCCGGCAACCGCCGGAATCACCTCCCGCACGCCCCAAGGCCGCAAAATCACCCCGCCGACGCTCAACCCCACAATCGCCCAGGTCAATTCCCGCGCCAGCCCCGGTGCCGCAACCAAGATATTCATGTGACCGGCTTAACGCGCGCGGAAAATTCTGCAATGCACCATCTAGCGCTTGCGGAGTCAGCCGCATCCGAGCCTGCCGGGAGTCATCATGAGTTTCCTTCACGCCATGCTTTTCGCCATTTTGCAGGGAGCCACCGAGCTTTTCCCCGTCAGCAGCCTCGGCCACGCGGTCATCGTCCCGGCCCTGCTGCACTGGGGCATAAACCAGGCAGGCCCCGGCTTCCTGCCCTTCCTCGTCATGCTGCACCTCGGCACCGCCATAGGCATGCTTGTCTATTTTTACACCGACTGGCTCGCCCTCCTGCGCGGCGCCATCGGCCAGGGCTACACCACCGAGGTGCAGACCCAGCGCCAATTATTGCTCCGCCTGGTCATCGCCACCCTGCCCGCCGTCATCATCGGCGTCATCGTCAAAAAGCCGGTGGCGCATCTCTTCGCCAGCCCGATGATCGCCGCCCTCTTCCTGGTCGCCAACGCCGGGCTGCTGTTCCTGGGCGAGCGCCTGCGCGGCCGCGCCTTGCGCCAAAGTGCTACCCTCACCAACACTGACGCCCTGGTCATCGGCCTGTTCCAGTGCCTCGCCTTCCTCCCCGGCATTTCCCGCTCGGGAGCCGCTATCGTCGGCGGCCTGCGCCGTGGCGTGGGGCATGAGGAAGCCGCCAAATTCTCCTTCCTCATGGGCACCCCCATCATTTTCGCCGCCAGCGTGCTGGAACTCCCCAAACTCGCCCACGCGCACGAGCTCCACGCCCTCTTCGGCCTGTCTCTCCTCGCCGCCATCGTCGCGGGCGCCGTCGCCTATGTCAGCACCGCCTTCCTCATGCGCTATTTCCGCGACCACGACTCCTGGGCGCTGCTGCCCTTCGCCTGGTACTGCGCCATCTTCGGCACCGGCAGCTTCGTGCTCCTGCTGTTCGGCCTGTAATCCATGAAGCGCCTGCTCCTCACCCTCGCCCTGCTCCTGCCGCTGGCCGCCCACGCCAGCACCAACCTCGCCGAGGCCCCCATCAGCCGCACCAACCTCCCCTGGTGGCAGGCCCGCTTCACCGAAACCCTCGCCCAGGCCCAGCAAGACCCCAACGCCAAAATCGTCTGGCTGGGTGACTCCATCACCTTCTACTGGCAGCGCCACGGCGGCCACGGCTATGACGATATTCTCCCCGTCTGGAACCACTACTACGCCCCTTACCAAGCGCTGGACTTCGGCATCATCGGCGACACCACCTCCAGCCTCATCTGGCGCCTCGACCACGGCCAGGTCGCCGGGCTGCATCCGCGCCTCACCATCATCCTCATCGGCGCCAACAACTTTGGCCGCGTCCACTGGGACGCCAGCATGACCATCCCCGGCATCGAGTCTGTGGTCACCAACACCCACAACCGCCTGCCCGGCTCGCATATTATCCTGGTCAGCGTACTGCCCTCCATCCGCTCGCCCTGGGTAGACGCCCAAACCGCCACCACCAACGCCGCCCTGGCCCGCCACTACGCCGGCAGCCCCATAGTCACCTTCGTCGACGTCACGCCTTTGCTACAAAAGAACGGCCACACCGACGCCAGCCTCTTCGTCGACCCCCGCCTCACCCCGCCCGAACCCGCCCTGCACCCCGACGCCACCGGCATGGCCCGCATCGCCGCCGCCCTCCAACCGCTGGTCGAAAAATACGCCCAATAACTCTTCCGCCACCCAGACTTGGCGAAAACCGGGCAAACCTGTAATCCCGGTAACATGGTTACCAGCAACGACATCCGCGCCACCTTCCTCAACTACTTCGCCCGCAACGGCCACACGGTCGTGCCCAGCGCCCCGCTGGTGCCACGCAACGACCCCACGCTGCTCTTCACCAGCGCCGGCATGGTCCCGTTCAAGAACCTGTTCACCGGGCAGGAGAAGCGCAGCTACGTCCGCGCCACCTCATCGCAAAAATGCGTCCGCGCCGGCGGCAAGCACAACGACCTCGACAACGTCGGCTACACCGCCCGCCACCACACCTTCTTCGAGATGCTGGGTAACTTCTCCTTCGGCGACTATTTCAAGGAACAGGCCATCCTCCACGCCTGGACCCTGCTGACCAAGGATTTTGGCCTGCCGAAAGACAAACTCATCATCACCGTCTACCACACCGACAACGAAGCCGCAGACCTGTGGAAGAAAATCGCCGGCATCGGCGAAGACAAAATCATCCGCATCCCCACCGACGACAATTTCTGGAAAATGGGCGACACCGGCCCCTGCGGCCCCTGCTCGGAAATTTTCTACGACCACGGCGACAAAATCCCCGGCGGCCCGCCCGGCTCGCCTGATGAAGACGGCGACCGCTTCATCGAAATCTGGAACCTCGTGTTCATGCAGTACGAGGAAGGCCCGCCCGGCACCCGCACCCCGCTGCCCCGCCCTTCCATAGACACCGGCATGGGCCTGGAACGCTTCGCCGCCATCCTGCAAGGCAAGCACGACAATTACGACACCGACACCCTGCGCGCCCTCATCCTCGCCTCCGCCGAAGCCACCGGCCAGGACCCCGACGGCAAGTTCAAAACCAGCCACCGCGTGGTGGCCGACCACCTGCGCTCCACCTCATTCCTCATGGCCGACGGCGTGCTCCCCTCCAACGAGGGCCGCGGCTATGTCCTGCGCCGCATCATGCGCCGCGCCATGCGCCACGCCCACCTCATGGGCGCCACCGAGCCCCTGATGTACCGCCTCGTCCCCGCGCTCACCCGCCAGATGGGCCAGGCCTACCCCGAACTCACCGCCGCCGAACCGCTGATCACCGAGACCCTGCAACTGGAAGAAAACCGTTTCCGCGCCATGCTGGATCGCGGTATTTCGCTCCTCAACGACGAAGCTGAGACCATCCCGGCCGGCGGCTCGCTTTCCGGCGCGGTGGCTTTCAAACTCTACGACACCTTTGGCTTCCCGCTCGACCTCACCCAGGACGCCCTGCGCGAACAAGGCAAAACGGTCGACATCGACGGCTTCAACACCGCAATGGACGAACAGCGCCGCCGCGCCCGCGCCGCCTGGGCCGGCTCCGGCGAAGCCGCCACCGAAACCGTCTGGTTCGAGCTGAAAGAACAGCTCGGCGCCACCGAATTTTTGGGCTACAGCACGGAGTCCGCCGAAGCCAGCATCACCGCCCTCATCGTCGACGGCCAGCCCACGGACCACGCCCTGCCCGATCAAGCCGTCGCCATCCTGCTCAACCAAACGCCCTTCTACGCCGAAAGCGGCGGCCAGGTCGGCGATACCGGCATCCTCACCGGCCCCGATAACCTGCGTATCCGCATCACCGACACCCAAAAGAAGCTCGGCGAACTCTTCGTCCACCTCGGCACCGTCGAATCCGGCACCGCCCGCGTCGGCCAGCCCATCCTGGCATCCGTCGACCACGCCCGTCGCAGCAAAATCCGCGCCCACCACTCCGCCACCCACCTCCTGCACGAGGCCCTGCGCCGCGCGCTCGGCACCCACGTCACCCAAAAAGGCTCGCTCAACGCACCAGACCGCCTCCGTTTCGACATCTCCCAACCCCGCCCCATCACGGCCGAGGAACTGGCCACCGTGGAACGCGAGGTCAACACCCGCATCCGCGAAAACGCCGAAGTCACCACCCGCCTGATGACCCCCGACGAAGCCGTCAAACTCGGCGCCATGGCCCTGTTCGGCGAAAAATACGGCGACGAAGTTAGAGTCGTCGGCATGGGCAACCCTAACGACAACAAATCCTCCTGGTCCGTCGAACTCTGCGGCGGCACCCACGTCTCCCGCACAGGTGACATCGGCCTCTTCCGCATCACCTCCGAAGGTGCCGTCTCCGCCGGCGTCCGCCGCATCGAAGCCCTGGCGGGTTCCGCCGCCATCACCGCCGTGGAAGACGAATCCCGCCTCCTCGCCGAAGCCGCCGCCGCCCTCAAAGCCCAGCCCGCCGAACTCCCCACCCGCATCACCCAGCTCCAGGACGAGAAAAAACGCCTGGAACGCCAGGTCGCCGAACTGCAAAAGAAACTGGTCCTCAGCACCGCCGCCAGCAGCGTCGAGACCATCAACGGCACCAAAACCCTACTCCTCCATGTCGGCGATATCCCGGCGAAGGACCTCAAACCCATCGCCACCGATCTGCTCAAAACGTTGGGCGATGGCGTCGTCGCCCTGATTTCCACCTCGGGCGGCAAAGCTGCCAATGTTGTTGCGGTCTCCAGCAGTCTTTCCACGCAATATAACGCGAAAACTTTGGTGAGCGCCTCGGCCGTTGCTGTCGGCGGCAACGGCGGCGGCGGCTCGGCCGAATTTGCCCAGGCCGGTGGCCCGGATGGCTCCAATTGGAAAGCCGCCCTGGCCACCGTTCACAAGGCGCTAACGGGTTAACCCATCAACTCAAGCCGCGTAGGGCGGGTGAGCGTAAGCGTAACCCGCCGATGGCTCATGAATCGCCGTCAATTGCGAACGTCACGCGAAAGCGTGCATTCGCACGACGCGAAGCAAT
>PLSD01000110.1 GCA_003164135.1 Acetobacteraceae bacterium | reverse complement strand
AATCTTTAGGGCTGCTGGTATAATTTCAGGAGGTTTCCTCATGACTTACGATTTCACGCCGTTATTCCGTACCGCGATCGGCTTCGACCGTCTGGCCCGCCTGGCCGACACGATTCCGCAGGAGGCGGCAAGCTATCCCCCTTACAACATCGAGAAAACCGGCGAGGAATCCTATCGCCTCACCCTCGCAGTGGCGGGGTTCTCCGCTGAGGATATCGAACTTACGGTGAACGATAACGCGCTCATCGTCGCCGGCCGGGTGGCCGAGGCGGCGAAAGGTGAGTTCCTGCATCGCGGCATCGCGGCGCGCGCGTTTACCCGCCGCTTTGTGCTGGCTGACCACATGGTTGTGGAAGGTGCTGATATCGCCAACGGGATTCTGCATGTGGCGATCAAGCGCGTGGTGCCGGAATCGGCAAAGCCGCGCCGCGTTGCGGTTGTGGATGCCAACAAGGCGCCGGTGGAACTGCCCCAGGCTGCCTGACCAAAAGGCAGCTTAACCAGCACGGAGGGGGCGCAAGCCCCCTCTACCTTGGCGCCGACAGCAGATCCGTGCCGATAAACGTCGGAATCGCCAGCAGCAGTTGGCCGTGCTGCATCACGGTTAACGTTGGTCCTGGCTGCATCGTCTTGAAATACGGTGCATAGGCCGCGCCGATCGTGGTCACATTGCCCGGCATGGCGATGAGCAGGATGTTTTTGCCAAGCAACGATGACGGCGGTGCCGCGTTGCCAAATTCATGCGGCTCTGGCCCGAATACCGTTACGGTCATGCCGCTATCACGCAGCGCGTAGCCGATTTTTCCCGCATCGTACCAACGCAGTGCGGCGACCGCGTCCACGCCCGGCGGAATTTCTCCGGCAACGGAATCCCAATCCACGGCCTGCAACAAAGGTGACTTTCCCGGCGGGGAATTTATCGCGGCAGCGGGAACAAACCCATAATTCACCTCGCCGGCAATTAACATCGCCGCGCCCGCCAGCAAAACAGCCGAAAATATAGCCACGGCATTGCGCCAGCGCGGGTGCCACCCCGCCGCCCAATGGCCGAGCATGGGGAACAGCAGTAAATAACCCGGCGTCGCCCAATGGTAGAGAATGCGGGTGGCGGACCAGATGCCGACCACCGAAAACAGCATCACCGGCAACACCGCCAGGCTGCTCAGCATCCAGCCCCGCCGCTCCGCCGGTCCACGGGCCAGCGCGCGTGCCATAAGCACAATCATCGGCAGCCACAGCCACGGCAGCACAAACAGCGCCTCGCCGCCCCAGATGCTCAACGGCGCGAACGGATGCAGCCGCAGTCCCAGCGCCCGGCCGCTCTGGTAATGGAACGACTGCCAGCCGTGCGCGTGATTCCACCAGAGCACCGGCGTGAACATCAGCACCGCGAGCAAGCCCGCTCCCCAGGGGCCAATCCGCCGTAACTGCCGCCGTGCCAGGGGATCGGTCAGCAGCATAAACACCGCCCCCGTCAGCACCAGTGCCGCACTGTACTTGCTCAACAACGCCAGCCCGGCGAACAGCCCCGCCGCCGCCCACCAGCGGTGCTCGGGCTCCGCTTCGCCATCGGCGATGCCAAGGGCGCGGCTCAGCGCGTAGGCGGCGGCGAGCAGGGCGGCGTCCAGCGGGCCGTCGGGCAGCACCCAGCAGCCGAACGCCAGCGAAAACACCGGGGAAATATTGTAGGCCACCACTGCCCAGAATGCCGCCCGCGCTTCGTATAGACGTGACGTCAGCGCGTAAATCAGCCCCGATGACACCGCCGAGAGCGCGATGAACGGGAGCCGCACCACAATCGGGTTCGCGCTGCCAAACAGCCAGCGGCTGCCCAGTTCCAGCCACCAGGAGGCCAGCGGGTGGTCAAAATACGAGACGGCGAACTGGTGGCTCGCCGCCACCATGTAGCTCTCGTCAATCCCCAGCCCGGTATAGCGGGCGAATATCAGGCGCAACGTGGTGGCCAGCAGCACGACGATCAGGGCGTTCTTCATGCCGGTTTGCATGGCGCGGCCGGCACGGCTTGGCAAGCCGGGGTTACTGAACGCCAACCCCCAGGATCGCGCCGGTGGAAGTTTGCAGCAGCACCGCCATATGCTGCCCCGCGGGGCGGGACATCGCCATTGCCATTGCCTCGCCGGTCCAGGGGCCGAGGCTGGTGATGCTGCGCACCACGTTTACCTCGGTCAGCAGCGCGCCGCCGTTCTCCCCGCCGCCGATGCGCGTGACGTGTTTGGCGTCAAACCCCAGCAGCAGCACATTGGCGGTGCCAGCGCCGGTGCCGATGGAAAGCTTTATCATGGGGCCGCCCTGCACGCTCACGGGCACATTCCCCGCCGGTGCGGCTTGCGCGGCGGCAATGGCGGCGGCCAGTTTGGTGGCGTCGGAGCCCGCCAACTGCGTCGTGCCGTCCACCACGGCCTGCGGCGTGTAAACATTCTGGCTGCCAGCTAGGCCCGCGTACCAGCCCTGCCGCTCGGTGGCGGCTTGCAGGGAGTCCTTGTCCGTCCAGGCCGGGCTGTTCCAATAGGTCACGTTGAAGCTGAGCGGCAGCAATTTTGGATTTTTGGCGTAGGTGGCGAGCAGCGCATCGGCCGGCGGGCAGGAGGAACAGGCCTGCGAGGTGAATAGCTCCACCACCACCGGCCGCGCCTGCGCTGGCACGGCAGCGAGCAGCAGCAAAGCCGCCAGCAAAAGCCTCAAGAGCCGCTGAACCAGTTGTAACCCTGGTCCTCCCAATAGCCGCCGGGGTAGATGTTGGTGACAGCCAGTTGCACGATGGATTTCGGGTTTTTAAACCCGAGTTTGGTTGGGATGCGCAGGCGCACCGGCGCGCCGAACGGCGGCGTCAGCGGTTCGCCGAGAAATTTCAGGGCCAGAATGGTTTGCTTGTGCAGGGCGGAGGGCATGTCGATGCTGGAGTAATACCCGTCCGCGCATTTGAAGGAAACATATTTGCAGGTGGTATCGGCGCCGACGCGGCGCAGGAAGTCACCCAGCGGCACACCCTCCCATTGCCCGATGACGCGCCAGCCCTCGACGCAGGTCAGCCGGGTGATCTGCGCCGCCTGCGGCAACGCGCCCAGCGCCGCCAGGGTCCAGGGGGATTTGTCCTGAATCTGCCCACCTAGTTCCAACTGGAATGTCGCGGGGTCCACCATGGGCGCCTGGGAAATATCGTAGAACGCATTGAAGCGCGGCGGGTTGGTGATCTGGTCCGGGCGGAAAGTGGGCGCCAGGGTGTGCGGGTTGAACAGCGCCTCCTGCACGCGGTCGTTCCAGGCGGACATGGCGTGCAGGAATTTGTCCGCGAGGTCCGGGTGCGCCGGGTCCTCGTAATCGCAGGCGGGCAGGGTGCTTACCGCGCCCAGGGCCATGGCGCGGAACAACATGGAGCGGCGGTTGAAGCGGCTCATGGCTCGACCCTCCCGCCGGTGATCATGGGTGGCAGCACTTTGGGCACCATGGCGACCAGCAGCAGATGCACCACGAGGAACCCGGCGATCGCCGCCATCGCGAAAAAATGCACATAACGCGCGGCAAAATACCCGCCGCATAGGTCGCAGAAAAACCACAACTGCACCGGCTTCCAGATCGCGAGGCCGGAAATGACAATGACTATCCCGGCGAACAGCACGCCCAGGTACAGCAATTTTTGCACGGCGTTATACACGCCGGTCTCGTGTGGAAGTTTGAAGGTGAGGGCGGCTACCAAGTCGCGCCATACGGCGCGCGGGCTGAGCGGAAAGAACTTGGTAAAATGCCCGCTGGCGGCGCTCCAGCTGAAATAGATCAGCCCGTTGACCACCAGCAGCCACATGAAGGCCAGGTGCCAGGCAATGGCGGCGCCCAGCCACTGGCCGATGGTGATGAGCGGCGGAAAGGTGAAACCGAACAGCGGCGAGGCATCGTAAATCTGCCAGCCGCTGCCGATCATCATCACAATTGCCAGCGCGTTCAGCCAATGGGTAATCCGCAGCGGCCAGGGGTGGATCACCCGGCGTTTCGGTTTTTTGGTGGCCATGGCACATCCCCTTGTTGTGTCTCCGGGGCAAACTGCGCCTGGGAGGGGGCAGCGTCCAGGCATGGAATTAATGCCCAAACGGCATTGGCCCGCATTCCCCGCACCAGGGCATATTGCCATTACCGGAGCTTGTGCGGCCATTTAACAGGAGTTTTTCCCATGAAGTCACGCATTTTTTCCGCCGCCCTCTGCGCCCTGGTTCTCAGCTCCGGCGGCCGCGAGTTTCGTAAAATTATGCCGCGCTCAGGCGTTTTTATAAACCTTGCGTAGCCTGCGTTGCAGCGGCCGGTCCACGGCAAAGGCCAGCCCAATCGCCACGCCATAAACCAGGATCAGCGAGCCCGCTTCCACCAGAATATTCGTCCGTAGCGGCGGTGGGAAAATCGCATCCAGGCAGTTCAGCAAAGGCGAATGCGAAATATACAACGGGTAGGAAACCGCGCCCGCCCAGGCGGCCCATTTGCCCAGGCGGAATATGCCGCAGCGCTCCAGCATCGCCAGGCCAAACATCACGCCCGCATACCCCAACGACAACACCGCCAGATCGCGCGGTCCCGGATAGACGTATCCCCATTGCGTGACGCGCAATTTATAGATCATCAACGCCCCGCCAATGAGCAGCCCGGCAATGGCGCGCGGCACGCTGGGGCGGGATTTTATTAACAGCCAGCCACCGAGCAATCCGGCGAAGAAGTACAGTTCAAAGATCGAAATAAAATGATTCCAGCTGCCCAGCGCATGCAGGTACATGATGTTGTAGCGGTGTACATGAAAAAACTGGAATACATGCACCGGCACCAGCAGCCAGAGCACGCTGAGTACCCAGGCCGTCAGCAGCACCCGGCCAACATAGGGCGTCAGGCAGAGACCAAACACGATGTAGAAGGCGATCTCATACCGCAGTGACCATGCTGGCGGAATCAGCTCGCTGGCCGGCCCCGGGGAGAGCGAAAACAGCTGCCAGCTGAGACTCGCGGGCGCAAAGCCGTGATAATAGTAAAACATTACGGGCAGCAGCACGAGCCAGTACAGCGGATAAATCCGGCACACCCGCCGCCACCAGAATTTCAGAACCCCCCGCGACTGGCCGAAATCGCGATGGTGCGCGGTGATCATCACAAAGCCGCTGAGCACGAAGAAATACTGCACGCCGAGCGGGCCCGGTGCTGCATCCAGCCCGAACAGATGCGAGATCATCACCAGGCTGGCGGCGATGAAGCGGCCAAGCTCCAGCGACCCCAGCCGGTGCGGGGCCGCACTCTCCACAGGTGTTTTCAACTGCCGAGCAGGCCTTCCGCGCAGGCATCCAGAATGGCCGCCGCGTCGATCTCGTATTCGCGGTAAAGGTCGGGGATATCGCCTGACTGGCCGAAGTGGTCCGGCCCCAGCGCCATGATGCGATTGCCGCGTACACCGCCGAGCCAGGCATGCGCTGCCGGGTGGCCGTCCAGCACGCTCACCAGCGCGGCACCTGGGGCGAGGGGGGCGAGCAGGTCCTCGATGTGCGAACTCGCGGCGATGCCCTGGCGGCGCTGGCGTTGTGCTTCGCGCCAGCCGGCATACAGCCGGTCCGGGCTGGTAATGGCGAGCAATCCGGCTTCCGGCACATCCTCGCGCAACTGCGCGAACGCCTTTTCCGCCTCGCCCGCCACGGCACCCTGGGTGGCAATGGCGATGCTGGCACCCGGTGCCGGCGGCACCATCCAATGCGCGCCGGCGATGACATGCGCGGCGTTGAGCGTGCGCTCCGGCTGCGTGAGCACCTGGGTGGAAAGCCGCAGCCACACCGCCGAGCCGTCCGGCTTTTGCATGTGGTCAAACGCATGGCGCAGCAATATCGCCAGCTCGTCGCAATAGGCGGGCTCGAAACTCGCAAGCCGGTCCTGCACAATTGCGAGCAGCGGGGTGTTGGTCGCCTGGTGCTGCCCGCCCTCGGGCGCCAGGGTAATGCCGCTGGGGGTGGAAATGAGCAGGAAGCGCGCGTCCTGGTAGCAGGCGTAGAACAGCGCATCATGGCCGCGATTCACGAACGGATCGTACACCGTACCGACGGGGAGCAGCCGCGCGCCGTTGAGGTCGTGCGAAAGCCCGGCGGCACCCAGCAAGAGGAAAAGATTCTGCTCGGCGATGCCAAGCTCGATATGCTGCCCCTGCGGATTGGTGCCCCAGCGTTGCGCGCTGGCCAAGCGCCCGTCGCGGAACACGTCCTCGCGCGTATGCCGGTCGAACACGCCGCGCCGGTTGATCCAGGGGCCGAGGTTGGTGGAAACCGCCACATCCGGGCTCATGGTAACGATGTGCCGGGACATTGCCGCCGTATCGCCCTGGGCGCGGCCGATCTCGGAGAGGATTTCGCCAAACCCGGCCTGTGTGCTCATGCGCCGGCCGGTAATGCGCGGCTGCGGCAGCACGGCGGGGATCGGCACTGTGTCAGCGGGCAGGCGGCGGCCGTGCGGCGTCAGCGGCGTGGCATAGGGCACGCTGCCTACGAAATTCTGCACCGCCTGCGGTTCGGCCAGACCCTCGAACGGCTCCCATTCATGGCCGGGGCGGATGTTCATGGCGGCGCGGAAGGCATCCATCTGCTCCACCGTCATCATGCCGGCGTGGTTGTCCTTATGCCCGGCAAACGGCAGGCCCATGCCTTTAATGGTATAGGCGAGGAACACCGTCGGCTGGCTGGATTGCGCGGCGGCGCGGAATGCCTGCGTCAGGCTGCCCAGGTCATGCCCGGCGAGGTTGGTCATCAGCGCGCCAAGCTCGGCATCGCTCAGCGGGTCGATAATGCCGCGCACGCCGCGGTTTTTGGCCAGGTCCGCGAGGATCGCGTCGCGCCAGGCGCCCCCCCCTTGAAAGGTCAGCGCCGAATAGGTTGAGTTCGGGCAGGCATCCACCCAGCCGCGCAGGGCGTTGCCGCCGGGGCGCGCGAAGGCTGCTTCCAGCCGCTTGCCGTATTTCAGCATCACGACTTTCCAGCCCATGTCGCGGAACAGGCCCTCGAACCGGCCAAACAGCCGGTCGGGCATTACCGAATCCAGGCTTTGGCGGTTGTAGTCGACGATCCACCAAACATCGCGGACATCGTGCTTCCAGCCCTCCAGCAGGGCCTCGTAGATATTGCCCTCGTCCAGCTCGGCGTCACCGGCGATGGCGATCTGCCGGCCGCGCGGCGTGGCAGGGTCCACCATGGCATGCGCGCGCACGTAGTCCTGCATCAGCGAGGTAAAACTGGTCAGCGCCACGCCGAGACCCACCGAGCCGGTGGAAAAATCGATCTCCGGGCCATCCTTGGTGCGCGAGGGATACGCCTGGGCGCCGCCGAACTGGCGCAACGCGGCCATCTGTTCCACGCTCTGGCGGCCGAACAGATAGTTGATGGCATGCAGCACCGGCCCGGCATGCGGCTTCACCGCCACGCGGTCCTGCGGGCGTAGGGAGTCGAAAAACAACGCCGCCATAATGGAAGTGACCGAGGCGCAGGAGGCCTGATGGCCGCCAACTTTCAGCCCATCGCGATTCGGCCGCAGATGGTTGGCGTTGTGGATCATCCACGACGAGAGCCAGAGCAGTTTCCGCTCCACCGCCGCAAGCGTTTCCAGCTCTTCAAGTTCCGGTTCTATCGGCCGCATCTCATTCATGTGGCGAGTCTAGAGCAAAGCCGCCGCCATGGGAATCACTGGATTTCCATGGCGCGTATCTGGCGCATTCAAAAAGATGCTGCGCCGCAGCAGAGGTTAGAGCATTCAGCTTTTAGATGAATGCTCTAACCTTATATTTTATCGATCAATCCCATACGATTAGCTTGAACGTTCCGGTTCAATCTAATCGTATATTGAACTAGTCGCCACGCCAGGTGCGCGCGATCACGCCATCGGGTCCGACCAGCAGGAACTGATGGCCATTACGGAGCCAGACATAGCCTTGCCCCGGTTGCGGCAAGTTATAGGCACGCCAGTTGGGAACGACAGAACGTGTGCCCTGAAACCGATCACCTTGGTGCCAGCGGTCATCGCTTGGCGGCGGCGGCGGCGGCGGTGCTGGGTGGTAATATGGCGGCCGTGGCGGCGGCGGAGCATATTGCGGCGGCCGTGGCGGCGGCGGCGCATATTGCGGCGGCGGCGGTGCCGGGCGGTAATACGGCGGCGGTGGCGGCGCCGGGTGGTAATATTGTGGTGGTGCTGGCGGCAATGGCGCCTGCACCTGTACACTCACCGGCGCGGGGGCGCAGGCCCCTAGCGACGAAACCACCAGGGTGGAGGCAAATAGTAATGGCCGTAAACGGATCATGTAGAAGGTTCCTTTCGTGAAGCTTGTTATCGGGATCGAAAATGGCAAAATCATGCCGTCCACCACGGTTGTTGTGAGGAACCGTTGCAGTGTTATCTGGGGGTACGTTCGTCCAGTAACATAAAGTAACTAAACTTTAATGCTGTCTTGGGGCTGCGTAGTGCCTCTAACAAAACGTCAAATTACAGCCAGGTTAAAAACCTGTGACTTTTGCCCTGTGTCCTTGTCCTATATCTTGTTGCAGGCAATCCTGCCAGGATGACAGTAAATCACCTGTTCACCGGAAAGCTCTGCCATGGATCAGACCATCTTTGAGACCGACGATACGGCCAGCGTTCCATTACCGGAGCAACGCTCGCAGATTGATGCCAGGCGGGTAAGAATTCATCCCGATCATTGGTATCCGGTGGCTTGGTCGCGCGAATTGAAAGCCGGGAAATCGCTCGCCGTGCGCTTTGCCGGAGATCCGGTGGTGCTGATCCGTCCGAACGAAGGTGCTGTGTTCGCGCTGGAAAATCGTTGCGCGCACCGTCAGGTGCCGCTTGATGCCGGGGTGGTTACGGGCTGCGCGATCCGTTGCAGCTATCATGGCTGGACGTACAACGCCGCGGGTGACTGCATTGACGTGCCGTACCTCGGCAAAGGCAAGATGCCCAACGGCGTGAAGGCTTATCCGTGCCGCGAGGAAGCCGGACTGATTTTTATCTTTCCAGGCGATGCTGCAAAATCCGATAACTTTCCGAACCTCTCTGCCGCCGCCGACCCGGACTACAAAGTTCGCCGTTTTGGCCGCGAGGTCGCGTGCCACTATTCCTTCATGCATGAAAACCTGATGGACATGAACCACCAGTTTTTGCACCGCAAGCAGATGGGCCAGATCCGCCCGCGCTACCTCGGCCGCAAACTGGGCGAGGACTGGTTGGAAGTGCAGTACACTTTTGCCCGCACTGCCGGTAAGCAGCCGTTGGGTGAAGCCGCGGTGTTCGGTGGCCGGCGCACGGCTGATGTGAACGATAAAGACGTCATGACCATCCGTACCGAATATCCCTACCAGACCCTGCGCATCGTCGCGGCGGGCGGCGGCGATCCGGTGATGGATTTGTGGATTTCCTACGTGCCGCTGGACAAGGAGCAGAAAACCATCCGCACCTTTGGCCTGCTCAGCATCCACAAACCGGCCGGCGTACTCGGCCGCGCGGCGTTGACCGTCGGCTGGCCGTTTTTGGTGATGTTCACCGAGCGGATTTTCAAGGAGGATCGCTGGATCGTGGAAGCCGAACAAGCCGCGCATGACGCGCAGGACGGCAACTGGAACCAGGAAGTGTTTCCGGTAATCCGCGAACTGACCGCACTGCTGGCAAGCTGCGGCCTGCCACCGGAAGACGCGGCTTAGAGCATTCATCTTTTAGATGAATGCTCTAGCTTTATATTTTAGGGATCAATTTCAGGCGATTAGCTTGAACCTTCCGGTTCAAGCTAATCGTATATTGCTCTAGGCACGTAATGCCGCCATCAGCGGCCCCAGTTTTTCCGGCAAATCCTCCGCGATCAATCCTGGCCCAACTTCCTGCGCCGATGCTCCATGCAGCCACACTGCGGCGCAGGCGGCCTCGAACGCCTCCATCCCTTGCGCCAGCAGTGCCGCAATAATCCCCGTCAGCACATCGCCGGTCCCCCCGGTGGCGAGGTACGGCGGTGCGTTGGCGTTGATCACGGCGCGGCCATCGGGCGCGGCAACAACGGTATCCGCGCCTTTTAGCACCGTCACCGCGCCGCAAGCTCTCGCGGCAGCCCGCGCGGCGGTCAGCCGGTCAGGCCCCAGGGTGCCGAACACGCGGCTGAACTCGCCCTCATGCGGGGTAATCACCGCCACGCCGCGCAGTTTCTTTGGTGCCCCGGCGCAGGCGGTCAGTGCGTCGGCATCCGCGACGATGGTGCGCCCGGCGGCAATCAGCTGCGCCAGTTTTTCGCCCGCAACCGGCCCCAGCCCCGGCCCGCAGACCCACACCTTGCGCCGCGCATCCTGCAACAGCATCTCCAGCGGTTCTGCGCGCACGATCAACCCGGCTTCGGGCAAGATCATCGGCACGTCAGCCGCCAGGGTCACCATGCCGGCCCCCGTCCGGCGGGCGGCGGCACAGGCCAGCCGCGCCGCGCCCGGCATGTTGCCGCACAGCACCGTCACATCCCCGGCGGTATATTTATGTCCGGTTGCGCCCCGCGCCGGCAGCGGCCACCGCGCCGGGCTGTTCACCCACGTTTGCGGCTTGATTTCATCCAAAACGCTTTCCGGCAGCCCGATGTCGCGGAGCAAAAGCTCGCCGCACAGCCCGCGCCCAGGGTACAAATAATGCCCTGGTTTGGCGCGGAAGAACGTCACCGTGAGTTCGGCCTGCGGCGCATATCCGCGTACCGCTCCGGTCGCGCCATCCAGGCCGGAGGGCACATCAACCGCCACCAGCCGCTTCGCCGCGCACAGCAGTGCCGCCACCTCGGGCGAGACATCCCGCGCCAGTCCGGCGCCAAAAATCGCATCCACCACCAGCCCGGCCCGCGCCACTTCCGCCACACTGGCTTCATTCCAGCGCCGCACAGTCGCCGGCCATCCCTCCAGCCGCAGATACTCAGCCGCCACGTAACCGTCGCCCCCATTATTACCGGGGCCGGCCAGCACGAGTGTGGGGCAGGGGGCATATCGCTGCATTATGGCCCGCGCCACCGCGCGCCCGGCGGCATCCATCAGCGCGGCCCCATTGCCCGCCAGGGCGTCGGCGCGCCCCATTTGTACCGGCGTCAGCAGCTCATCCATAAAAACCCTTGGCCTTTCGCAAGAAATTACGGTTAATTCAACTTCATGAAGGAGACTTATATATGGGTAAAGTAATTGCGGTTGCACAGCAGAAAGGCGGCTCGGGCAAGACCATGCTGGCCGCCCAACTCGCCGTCGCTCTGGCGGATGGCGCCCGCGTGGCCGTGCTGGACATAGACCCGCAAGGCAGCCTGACCATTTGGGGCAAGCTGCGCGCCAATTCGCCCAAGGCCGCGCAAGCCCTTACCCTGGCCACGATTTCCGGCTGGCGCCTGGCCAATGAGGTGGAAAAACTCAAAGCCTCGCATGATTTCGTGCTCATCGACACGCCCCCGGTCATCGACTCGGACGCGCGGCGCGCCATCCGTGGGGCCGACCTGGTGCTGATACCGCTAAATCCGGCGCCGCCCGACCTATGGGCCGCCGAGGGCACGTTAAAGCTGGCCGCGCAGGAAAAGCGCAAAGTGGCGCTCATCTTCAACCGCGCGCCCGCCGCTTCGCGCCTGCGCAAACGTCTGGAGGCGGAGATCGCCGCGCGCGGGCTGTTCCTGCTGGATAGTGCACTGGCGAATCGGGCGGGCTACGCCAATGCTTTCGCCGATGGGTTGGGCGTAACCGAAACAGGCCCCACCACCCAGGCCGCTGAAGAAATTCGCGCGGCCGTAATCGCCCTGAAAGCGGCTCTTACCTAATAAAAGATGAAAAAAACTTCATGGCAGGGGCTTCTTCCAGCAAGAAACCGCATGAAAGGGGTTGCAAGGATGACATTTTTCCGCCACATACACCTTCGTGACGCGAAAATATATGTAACAACATATTAGCAGTGTCAGCCGCCAAGTTTAGGGAGCTACGAAATTTGTACCGAAAAGGTACCGGCCGGTCGCAAATGACCGGCCTTTTTTATGTCCAAAATTTAGGGGTGTTTATGAAGTATGTTGCAGTGCAACAAAGCGCGGCGCTCTAGCCTTTACGGCGGTGGAACCGCGTAATCGTCACTTCGCCCCACACATTCCCCAGGGTAAAAGGGTCCGCTTTTACAAAAGCCTCCACCGCGGCCCGGTCAGCCGCTTCGATGATAAACAGCGACCCCGTCATCGTTTCCCCATCGTCAGATTGCAGCGGACCGGACAACACAATGGTAATGCCATGCTCGGCCTCGGTTTCCACAAAGGCGCGATGCGCGGCATAATGTTCCAACCGGAGCGGGAGTGCGCCGGGCCGGTCGATCGCATGGAGGGCAAATAGCGGCATCGTATTTAACTCTCGTCTGTGAAGGCGTTATAGTTAGCGTTATAGTTAGAATGAATTGACCGGTTTGACATTGCCCATCTACGCCACCCAGCTCTGAGTTTTGCGCGAAACCCGCGATTGTAAGGAATACCAACATGAAGCTTCTCCGTTACGGCGACCCGCACCAGGAAAAATGGGGCATTCTCGATGCCGAAGGCCATATTCGCATCCTCGATGACGCTTTTGTCGGCCTCACTGGGGAGCCGCTCAGCCCGGAATGGCTGACCCAACTGGAAGCCCTGGACCCGGAGAAACTGGCGATTCTCAAAGCTGACCGGCGCATCGGCCCGGCGATTCCCCGCCCGCTCAACTTCGTTTGCATCGGCCTCAACTACGCCGACCACGCCGCCGAGACCGGGGGAAAAATCCCGAAAGAGCCCATTCTCTTCCTCAAATCGCTCTCGGCCTTCGGCGGCCCCTACGATGACATCATCATCCCCCCCGGTTCGCAAAAAACCGACTGGGAGGTGGAACTTGGCGTCGTCATCGGCACCAAAGCCTCCCATGTGTCCGAGGAAACCGCGCTCGACTACGTGGCCGGCTATTGCACGGTGAACGACGTGAGTGAGCGCGCCTACCAGACCGAACGCTCCGGCACCTGGGACAAAGGCAAAGGCTGCGACACTTTTGGCCCCGTCGGCCCCTATCTCGTCACCAAGGACGAAGTGCCCGACCCGCAGAACCTCAAACTCTGGACTGAGGTTGACGGCGTGCGCATGCAGGACAGCAGCACCAGCAACATGATCTACGGCGTCAAATTCCTGGTCAGCTACGTCAGCCAGTTCATCACCCTGCACCCCGGTGACATCATCGCCACCGGCACCCCCGCTGGTGTCGGCCTTGGCAAAAAGCCCGAACCCATCTTCCTGCGCCCCGGCCAGCAAATGAAGGCCGGCGTGCAGGGCCTGGGCGAACAGGTTTACAAAACAGTTGGAGGTTAAGGATATGGTCACCGAGTTCGCCGAAATCGAAGTCATTCCCGGCACCGAAGTCCAGTTCATAGCCGGGGTGGAGGCGAGCCGCGAGGCCTTCCTGCGTTCGCCAGGTTGCCATGGTCTGGAACTGCACCATAGCATTGAGAACCCGCAACATTTTGTGCTGCATGTAAAATGGGAAACCGTCGCCGACCACATGGAAAAATTCCGTGGCGCTCCGGAATTCCAGATCTGGCGCGGTAACGTCGGCCAGTTCTTCGCGGTGGCGCCCAAGGTTTGGCATAGCAACACTGTGGTCGCGTAACGCCGCTACCGGTGGCATCGGGAGCGGATTCTTGCTAGGGGCTCCCGATGGACCAAGCCCTACCCATTGCTGAAACCGCCACGGGCATTCCGCCCCGGCGCACGTTTGCGATCATCTCCCACCCGGATGCCGGTAAAACCACGCTGACGGAGAAGCTGCTGCTGTTCGGCGGTGCCATCCGCGAGGCGGGCATGGTCAAGGCGCGCCAGGACCGCCGGCAAACCCGCTCGGACTGGATGAAAATCGAGCGCCAGCGCGGTATTTCGGTCACGTCCTCCGTAATGACCTTTGAGTTCGGCGGCGCGGTGTTCAACCTGCTGGACACGCCGGGCCATGAGGATTTCTCCGAGGACACGTATCGGACGCTTACCGCCGTTGATAGCGCGGTGATGGTGATCGATGCGGCCAAAGGCATCGAATTACAGACCAAAAAGCTGTTCGAGGTCTGCCGCCTGCGAAATATCCCGATTACCACCTTCATCAATAAGGTGGACCGCGAGGGCCAGAACCCGTTCGAGCTGCTGGATGAAATTGCCAACACGCTGGCGCTGGACATCACGCCGATGGTCTGGCCGATCGGCACCGGCGGGTTGTTCAGGGGCTGCTTCGACCTCACGAACGACCGCCTGGTCTCGGCCGTAAAGCCGGGGCAGGAGGAGCGCGGCGCCAAATTCGACATTCCGGCGGACCAGCAGGCGCAGTTGAAGGAGGACGTGGAGCTGATCCGCGCCGCCTACCCGCCGTTCGATTTGCAATCGTTCTCAGAAGGGCATCTTACCCCGGTGTATTTTGGCTCGGCGCTGAAAGATTATTCGGTCCGCGAGTTGCTGGAAGGCCTGGTCGCCAACGCCCCCGCACCGCAGCCCCGCGCGGCAGACACGCGCGTGGTACAGCCCGACGAAACCCCGGTCACCGGCTTCGTCTTCAAGGTGCAGGCCAACATGGACCCGCAGCATCGCGACCGCATCGCCTTCACCCGCATCTGCTCGGGCAAATTCGTGCGCGGCATGAAGCTGATCCACTCGCGCACGCTCAAGCCCATGGCCATCCAGGCGCCGATCTTCTTTTTCGCGCAGGACCGCTCCTTGGCCGAGGAAGCGTATCCGGGTGACATCATCGGAATCCCCAACCACGGCACGCTGCGGGTGGGCGACACGCTGACCGAGGGTGAAAAACTCCGCTTCACCGGTATCCCGGATTTTGCCCCTGAAATCCTGCGCCGGGTGCGGTTGGCCGACCCCATGAAGGCGAAGCAGTTGCGCAAAGCGCTGGAAGACCTCGCCGAGGAGGGCGTGACCCAGGTGTTCCGGCCCATGACCGGTTCGGACTGGATCGTTGGCGTCGTCGGCGCCCTGCAGCTGGACGTGCTGTCCAGCCGCATCGAGGCAGAATACGCCGTCCCTGTGGCCTTCGAGCCGGCGCCGTTCGACACCGCGCGCTGGATATTCTCCGAGGACCAGGCCCGCCTGAAAAGCTTCATTGAGCAGAATAAATCCGCGATGAGCGAAGACCGGGAAGGCGCGCCGGTTTACCTGGTGCGCAACACCTGGGAGCTTAACCGCATGAAGGAAAATTTCCCGGAAATCACCTTTTCCGCGACGCGCGAACGGCGGTAAATACGTAAGGCGGATGAGCCCGGCATCATCCGCCTTTTACGCTCGCAAAGCTACACAAATTGCCATTCAACAACGTCCTGGCACGAGCATTTGTGAAAATTAGAAGTTAAATATAACTAACGGCCAGTCATGTTGAATTTCTTCGAACGCGCAACGCGAATCATAGCGCCAGCATAATTTTATTGAAGCTATTACGCGGCGCAGGTTTTTTGGCTCATGATTCCGTCAAGCGCCAGCAATCGATTTACCAATAAGGTGGAACGCTGCAACATGGCCGTCTCCATTTGCCTGGCGCGTTGCGTGTCCGCGCCGCGGGCTTGCACGGCGGCGATTGAGGTGCGGTGAAAAGCCTCGTGGTGCTGGCCGATTTCCGTCCACAAGGCAGTTGCCTCAGGTACGCCCATGCCCTGGATCAGATCGCTGCCATCATTTTCGTACCATTGCCCAAACTGGCAACTGCTGTGATCACAACACTGGGCTGTTTCTGACTTTTTCACCAAGCAGCGGCGAACCATTTGAACATAATTCACGTGCTGCGTGATTGCGCGCAAAATCTGAATTGCCATAACATCCCCCAATGGTCGGCCTACAACCTTACGTATCACAAACATGTGATCTTAATCTACTTAAAATAACTCTGAAACATACAAAATCATGCCTGTGGGGATAATAAAATTCCCACGTCGATTGTCGTTCCCCCGGGGGGAGGCGGGGGCTTTGCCGTACCGGAGGGGCTGCAACAGCATTATTAGGGGCGCGCGAGAATATTTTGCACGAGAAAACTGGCAGACATGCGCTTGCGCCAGGCGCACTCGCATATAAGGCACCGGGATGGGCTTTCCTTCTCCAGTGGGGTTTGCTAGAGGGTGCGAGCGGCGGGTGCTTAGCTCAGTTGGTAGAGCAGCTGACTCTTAATCAGCTTGTCGTTGGTTC